>JAOPTS010000030.1:0-65092 GCA_051531955.1 Reichenbachiella sp. | reverse complement strand
ACCAATTCCCCTGCCTCAAATTGCTCAATTGAAAAATGAAAAGGAGGAAAATCTAACTCACTACTAAAACCTTCTGAAACTGCTCTTTTTTTCTCCACTAGAACATCATTTAGATACAAAGCAACTTCTTCACAATTACTATATACAGTGACTTTTTCTGAGCTATGTTCAGACCAATAGCTAGCAATCTCAACCATAGGACCTGTAGTCACAAATTCATGACTTGGTTCGATATATGGGTTTCGTTGACTTTGATAAAATGCATGTGCAAACTTAGGAATACGAAATATATCACTAATACCTGATGATTCGATATCATCTGCATAACCTCTATTGTAATCAAACATCAACCAATTGGCCATACCGATGGTGGCCACACCTTTTTTATTGGAATTAGCAGCTTCTTGAAAATTCAATGCTTGCTGTAACAACCTTCTCTCTCCATGAGCTCTAAGTTGTCTACTGGTTCTTTCATCAGCTTTTAACCCTTCAAATGCTGATTGATTAAACCCAGCATCATGGGCGTAATATTCCCAATCACCATATTCTGCAATGAGCACATTTCTCTTACCTTCTTTGTATTGGTTATAATAATAAGGTGGCTTACTATGTTGACGCGCTGGTATGAATAACTCATAAGAATCATGGTCCATCCACCCTGCACTATAAGTATCTTCGAACGGCAATTCTTCTTCCAAAGCTTGATTAGCCTTGATCATGAATTCGTCCGACATATTGGACTCGTTCAAGGACACTTCCCAAAAACATACACTAGCATGGTTTCTATCTCTTCTAACCATGTCTCTTATATTTTGGATCGCTTCATCTGCAAATTCCCCTTCCGCAAAAAATTGCCATCCAGGGATTGCATCCATCACAATAATCCCCAATGCATCACACGCATCAAGAAAACTATTGTCTTGCGGGTAATGTGACAAACGCACAAAATCAAACCCCGCATTTTTGATTTTAACTGCATCTCGCCAGTTCGCTTCATTAGAAATTGCATAACCAACATATGGATACTCCTGGTGCCTATTTGTACCAGTCAGGTATTGCTTTTGACCATTCAAGAAAAAGCCCTCTTCATTCAAAAGAATCGAGCGCACCCCTACTTTTTGAGAATCAACATCCACGACCTCATCACCATGCAACATTTGGATTTCTAACTCGTACAGATTCGGTGTATTCAAATCCCACAATAATGGTTTTTCTAAATTTATAGCAAGAGTGGCCATTTTCTTCTCACCTTCAAGCAATTCTAATTCTTCAGATTTGAAGGAAAATGATTGACCATTTTTATCTATCAACTTAGCTATTGCTGTCAAACTAACTTTCCCAACACTTTCATTCTTCAACTCAACTTGAATCTGACCAGTTGCATTTTGCTCATTAACTTCATCAAAATGAACCAATACACCTCCTTGTGTATCAGAAATAGTATTAGGGTGTGTTATATATATCGGTGACTTTCTAATCAAATGTACATCTCTATAAATGCCACCGTAAGTATTAAAATCCAACACATCCATCGCCTTACCAGGAGGATAACTAGCGTCATCCACATTCAACACCTCTACTGTCAACTCATTCTTACCCTCAACCAGGTAATCAGAAAGATCAACCACGAATGGTAAATAACCACCTAAATGATTAATCAGTGTATTTCCATTGATTGCTACAGTTGCATTACTCATCACGCCCTCAAACTCAACAAATACTTTTTCTCCTTGTTTAGGAGACCATTCAAATATCTTCCTATAGTCCGATTTACCTTGCCATTGATCGTTAACCACTAATGGCTCAATTTGAGGAGTATGAGGAATAGTCACTTCAATCCAATTCGCATCTTCTTCCTTCTTGAACCCCCAACCTTGGTTGAAGGTCTCCTTTGATGAAGGAGCTACTTCAACTCCTTTAGAGTCACTAGATTGTTGACATGCATTCAGAATGAAGAACGTCAACAGAACAGGTAATGTCGATTTTAATGTGCTTTTGATGTTCATTTTTGTTTGTTGTTGTTGTTGTTGTAGTCGTATTTCAAATAGCCAAAAACAGGCAGTACTTCATTGCCATCTTCGGCATCAAAGAAAGTGGCATTTTCCCAATGCGACCCTTTGCCCCATAGTGTGTAACAATCAGAACTCACCCATGCTGGCTCCCAGTACGCCAATCCTTCTCCTCCTCCTGCTATAATTTGTTTTGTCAAATCAACCATATATTTCAACTGACCTTCCTTGGAGGCAGGATATCCGTCTATTAAAGCATCAGCGCCCAAGACATTATTAGCACTATCTACATTGACCAATGTATATGGATAAGAAGTCTCGACGATCATCAATCTCTTCTGATAAGTCCTTTTCAATGAATCTAATGCACCACTCAATTCAGGCAATGAATAGGTAGACCATTTAGGGTAATAACTCAAACCCATCCAGTCATACGCTGCTATCCCTTCTCTATGTGCATTAGCAAACCAAACCAAAGCGTTCTCTGGCTGAGCAATATGAATCATCGTTTCTATATCTAATCCTGTCTCAATGGCTACATCGTTGACTGCTTTCAAACCTCGATTGAGCAAAGTCAAATTCCTTTCCCAATTTATATCACTGCTTTCTGTATGTTCAGCCAAAAGAATTTCAGAATTAGTCTCATTACCCACTTGAACCATCTCTGGCAAAAGACCGGATTGATGCAAACTCATCAAAGTCTGATAGGTAAACTGATACACAGAATCAGCTAATACTTCGGTATCTGAAATACCAGCCCACGCTTTAGGAATAACTTGATCACCTGGATCAGCCCAATTGTCCGAGTAATGAAAATCTAACAACACTTCCATATTACTCGCTTTTGCTCGTGCGATGGTCTTTTTTACATCTTCATAATCAGAATATTTGGTCCAATCTGGATTGTTCCAAAGTCTTACTCGTACTAGGTTCATGCCTTTATCAGCAAACAATTGAAATGGCTCTACTAATTCACCATTCTCTCTAAAAACTGCACCACAATCTTCCACTTCATTGATATAAGAAAGATCCGCTCCGAAATAAAAAGAAGGTGTCTTATCTTCAATTACTTCTTCTTTATTTTCACAGGCAAACAGTAAACTGCTAACCATCAACCAATAACCTAATTTCATTGTTTAAATATTTTTTGAGTTAAAACAGTACCATCACTAAGACCCACTTTGATTGTATAAACCCCCATTTTCAAACTGGACACATCAATAGCGTTAATATTCGACATCTTTTTTTCTAAAAGCAATTCTCCCGTAATTGAATAAATGTTTAATTCCACGATTTCATTCAAATCAAAATTCAAAGTGAGCTGAACTGGGTTGGGGTAAACGTTTATAACACGTTTGTCACTTATTGCAGCCAAAGGCTCATCAGGATTTTGATCACACCGACCCCAGGCATACGCGTATTCTACTCTCTCATCCATCACTACATAATATCGAAAGTCATCTGCACAGTTTTCGTCAACTTTTTCAGCACTTTCGGAACTCCAATCTGAATTTGTATAAAACAAAAACTCTCCTTCTGTCCTACCCTCAACCGTAGTTTTGTATTCATAAATATCATCCGACACCAAAGTCATCTCTTCGAATACCCATGGATCACCGGTAAATGTCCCTGACACATACACTCCATTAGAAATATCTTGCCCCGTCATATCAACCCTAAAAACTGCTTCATGCTCTTCGAGAGCAGCTGGCTTTTGTGAGTAATCATATTGCATCCATTCTATCCCTTCATGCAATTCATTATCATAATTGAAATGAAGTTTACTTGTATGAGATGAACCGGTACCCCATAGTGTTTGGCAATTGGTATCTACCCAAGCTGGCTCCCAATAAATAACACCTGAACCACCTGCCTGCTTTACGAGGTAAGTCAACTCAATCATGTAATCACGTTGACCGGCCTTGCTATGACTTTTAGGTCGAGTAGAAAGTAAGCTTTCAGTTCCTGACCAAGCATAATCCGTCTCAACAATCATAACATCCTTACCAAAGGTTGTTTTTAACGACCCAACTACATCTGCTGTAGCTCTAATATCCAGATCAGACCATTTAGGATAATAACTCATCCCTATGATATCAAAATCAATTAAACCCGCATTTTCAGCCGAATTAAACCACCCTATAGTATTCTCAGGCTGTGCAACATGCACCAGCTTTTTTACAGTCTGAGAATATTGACTATTAAAATCGTTCACAGCTTCAAATCCATGGTTAAACAACAAAGCTTGTCTTGTCCAGTCAATCGGAGAAACACCAGGACTTGATTCCCTCAAGTCATCTGTATCAACCGTAATACAGATATTACCATTGGTTTCATTACCGACTTGCACCATCTCTGGCAACAAGCCTTCTTCATGTAAAGCCTCCAACGTATTAAAAGTATAATGGTAAATCGAATCTGCCAAGACTTCATTGTCGGTAATATCATTCCAAGCCAAAGGACGCCATTGTCTCGCTGGGTCAGCCCAAATGTCAGAATAATGAAAATCAAGCAATACTGATTGCCCTCTATCTTTGGCTCTTTTGATTGACCGTTTTGCATCCTCAAAAAACGAATAACCATTTGTACTATCTGGATTTTGCCACAACCTCAACCTTATCAAGTTAGCTCCATGATCATTGAAAATATCATACGCGTCCTTTGCCTCTCCATCTTCATAATACACAGCACCACAATCATCCATTTCATTGACATAGGACAAATCAGCTCCAAAATAGAAGTCTTGCCCAGTTGCCAGACCTGATGTGAGAACTAGTAAACATGTAATTATGAAATAGTACCTAATCATAGATTTAATAATCATTTTGTATCCAATTGGGGTTTCTATCGATCTCTACTTGAGGAATCGGGAATAAAGCATGTCCATCACTAGCTGCCACCCCTCTATCCTGCGCATATTCAATGAATTTATTATGGCGAATCAAATCATCTCTCCTATACCCTTCAGCATATAATTCCCACCCTCGTTCAGCAAGAATGTGTTCTCTCAAAGCATCTTTACTTGCAAAGTCTCCTAATTGAACTAATTGACTGATCTCTCCTTCAAAAGCTCTTGTTCTCAACTCATTAATTAAATCTATTGATTCTTGAGTTGGCCCATTGATCTCATTGATTGACTCAGCTAAAGTCAAAATTATCTCTGAGTAACGATGTAACACAATATCATTCCCAGCCCACGGACCTACTCTATCGGGATCAACCGCATATTTCATAATCATATAACCATTGCCAATAGACCCAGCATCCCCAGATGTTGTTGTATAACTATTGAGTAGATAATCTCTTCTTGTATCAGAGGGGTCGAAAGTCGCATAAAAATCATTTCGAATCAAATGACCTCCCCATCCGCCAGATACATAATCTGACTCAGCTGTGTGTGCGATAAATGTATTGCCTATTCCTGGTTGAGCAACACATGGTATCGAGATAATGATCTCAGAATTTTGACCATTATCTACTCCAAAGATGTCTGAATAACTATCACTCACAGCATAAACCCCTAAATCCACAACTTGTTGTGCAGCATCCCTTGCCTCTTCCCAATTCTTTTGGTTCAACTGAAAACGAGCCAAAGTAGCCCAAGCAGCACCAGCAGTAAACCGTCCAATCTCATCATCTGAAACTGAAGTTGGCAACAACGATGCAGCAGTTGTTAAATCAGCAACAATCAATTCTTCAACTTGTTCAGCGGTCGCCTGTGATGGTAAAGCCAAAGGATCAGAATCTTCGGTCATAATCACAATACTACCATAATAGCTCAATGCAGTAGCATGTAAAAATGCTCTCGCCATCAATGCTTCCCCTTCAATTCTATCACTCACAGATTCACTAATCCCAGGATTATTGATGTTGGTAATAATATTATTTGAGATTGCGATTCCTTCATATAAATCCTTGAATAACTGATCAAAATGACCTCCAGAATTCGGCAACCATGTGAATTGATCTAAGAATTGAAAAAAACCACCAAAAGATGCCCAATGAACATAAATTTCATCTGTCGTCACTTCATTCAGGTTCAAAACTGAACCTTCACCTACGCCATAAAAACCCCAGCTTTCACGCTGTCCACTATTAGCTGTGACAGGCCCGTCTGCTCTCAATTTCGCATACAATGCCTCTACTGCATTGCGTGCTCCTTCGTCCGATGAAAAAACTTCACTAGTAGAAGATTCGATAAAAACTTCTTCTTCGAGTAGATCACTACATCCTGCGAACCCGAATAATGCGAAAAGTAATATGATATAATTTTTCATGATTTCTTTAATTAAAAAGTTACGTTAAGACCTATCGTATAAGTCTTTGCATTAGGATATTGTCTAAATTCATCAGTCTCTGGATCAAGACCTTTGTAGTTGCTGATGGTCAACAAGTTTTGCGCATCAGCATAGATTCTCAATTTGTCAATGAATTTCACATTCTCAAAATTGTAACCCAAGGTCACATTTCTTAACCTCAAGAAAGAAGCGTCCTCTACATATAATGAATTTAGAGAATTATCGCCACCGTCAGTAGGTGCCAAACCAGAATGTACACTTCCATTAACATTGTTAACTGTCCAACGATCCTGAATACTTGATACTTTGTTATTAGCAGCTAAGATGCTTTGTATATCTTCCAAGCCACTTAAAGTGTAATTGTGCTTTTCTCTGCCCAACATGCCTTGAAAGAAGAAATTAAAATCCCAATTCTTATAGACAAAACTGTTGTTAAGACCTAAGGTGAAATCTGGGTCATTCTTCCCTAATAAGACTCTATCAGCAGGCGTAATCACCCCATCATCATTAGCATCTTTGAACTTAAACATACCTAGTTGTGCATTTGGTTGCTGACTAGCTGCAATCTCACTTTCGTTTTGGAAAATCCCTTCTACCTGATATCCATAAATACCATTCAAAACAGCATTCTCATCTTCAATTTCTTCACTTACTGGATAATAACCCGATCTATCCAACCACGTATTTTGATTATAAGCAAAGTTGAATGAAGTAGTCCATTGTACCGCCTTATCAATTATCGTTGTGCTAAAACTAAATTCTATACCACGATTTTCAATTTTACCAGCATTAGAAGTCATCGTCTCATAACCAGATGTCCCAGGCAATAAAAAGTCTAGTAATACATCCGAAGTTACTTTGTGATAAACGTCAACTGACGTCTGAATCCTACCTGCTGCTAACGAGAAGTCCACTCCTGCATTGAACTGTGTAGACGTTTCCCATTTCAAGTCATCATTTTGTGGTCTCAAAGGAGCCAACCCTGATATAGGCATTCCACCTATTGCAGACCTTCTAGAATAACTATACAAAGATTTAGACCTTTTATTACCAATTTCTTGATTCCCGACCTGACCGTAACTGGCTCTTACTTTCATCGTCTCAATGAAATTGGAATTAAAGAAGTCTTCATTATGAACTTTCCATGCAATAGCACCAGACGGGAAATAGCCCCATTTATTCTTTGGACCAAACTTGGTAGAACCATCCGCTCGAAAACTGAAAGTCAACAAATATTTATTCTCAATATTATAATTGATTCTAGTTAAATAGGAGATCAATCTTGAACGCTCTTTCCACTCGGTGTAGCTCGTTGTGTCAGCACTTGTAATGTCTTCAATTGCACTTGCTTGATCTGCAAAATTCGTCATCAAAATGTTGTCTCCTTCAGAATCAAATTGCTGATAAGTAAATCCACCTAATATTGAAAAATTTCCTTCCCCGATTTTCTTTTGATAGTTCGCAGTTAACTCTGTCAAGAAGTTTTGCACATCTGTATTACCAATTTCAGCCTCTCCATTAGCTTGCTCACCCCTCACAACACTTAGAGGTACTAGAGACTCTCTACTGGCACTCGAACGATCATATCCAACATTCACTTTGGCTTTCAATCCTTTTACAACTTCATACTCTAAGTATGTTGACCCAAGAATTCTTTTTGTCCTGATTTCATCTTCAATTTCTAATAATGAAACTGGGTTAGGGATATTATCCACTTCTGGATGTCTAGTATAACTACCATCCGTTTGATAAATAGGAACGAGAGGTGACCAAACACGTGTGTTGTCAAACAAACCTGCGAACTCAGCACCTCCACCATCAGTAGCTCCAAATGGCACTTGCTGATCCTTGATATAAGTACCAATTACATTGATCCCCACTTTTAATTTTGTAGAGGGTGTGTAGGTCCCGTTGAATCTACTACTCACTCTGTCCATATTTGAAGATTCAACAAGACCTTTGTGGTTGAGGTAGTTTCCAGAAAAGTAATATTTGAACTTTTTCGTCCCCCCACTCAAGGATAACATTTGCTTATTAATAGCCCCCAATCTTATAATCTCATCCATCCATTGTGTTCCTTCACCAAAAGAGTTGATCTGCGCTGGTGAATAGATTGGATCTGAAGTTGGATTTTGCTCTAAGAAATACTCATTTGAGACCTGAGCAAACTCGGAACCATTGAGCATATCATATTCGTTAGCCAACTGTTGCAAACTATATGAGCCTCTGTAGTCAATTTTCATTTTACCAGCAGTACCGCTTTTTGTTGTAATTAAGATCACACCATTGGCACCTCTCGCACCATATACTGCTGTAGCTGATGCATCTTTCAATACTTCAATCGAAATAATATCATCAGGGCTAATTCCGTTCAAAGGGTTCTTAGGAGGAGAGCTACGATACCTTGAGACAGACCCAGGCTCTCCACTATCACTCGTCAAGGGCAAACCATCAACAACATATAAAGGACCATTGTTACCCAACAAAGAAGATGTCCCTCTCACCTTAACGTCAAAACCTCCACCTGGCTGTGCACTTGTCTGTGTCAATACAACTCCTGGTGCAGTATTCTGCAAATAGTTACTTACTGAAATTACTGGCCCAGGGTTAAAGTCTTCCGTTCGTATAGAAGATACAGAACCTGTAAGGTCACTTCTTTTTTGTGTACCATACCCCACAACCACAACTTCATCCAATGCTTGCACATCTTCCTTCAATGCTACATTCAATTGTGTTACTGATCCAACAGTTATTTCTTGTGATATGTAGCCAATAAAACTAAACACCAAAACATTGGTTGGTTCAGCCTTCAAACTATAATTCCCGTCCAAATCTGTAACGGTACCGATGGCCGTGTTTTTTACTAAAATAGTAACGCCTGGTAAAACCTCTCCATCATCGGAAGTCACCTCTCCATACACCGTCGTTTGAGCCATCGATTGAATGGACCAGAGCAAGACGATTAGTAGACTTAATTTTGCTTTCATACTTGTACTGATTATATCGTGATTAAAAAAATGAATAACAGGACTAATAACAGCCCTATTATTGGAACCCTATATTTAGTAGTCATTCTCAATTAATTTCAGTAAAAGTAGCTGTATAGTACGCTGAGAGGGGGGAGTAATTAGTTGGAGAGGTGTGTCAGAATCAACACTAATCGAAACAAGGCTTATTTTGATTCAATCGATAAAAACAAACAATCATTATTCTCCTTTGTGCTTTTTTATATAATCACTAGGAGTCATTTCAAACTTAGCTTTGAATAATCGACTAAAATATCGGCGATCAGAGAATCCTATTTTGTAACAAACTTCCGTAACTGTCATTTGATATTTGGTCAATAGCAATGCGGCTCTTTTGAGTTTAAAATCTCTTATAAACTCTACAATAGTCAGCCCTGTCAAAGCCTTGATCTTTTTATAGACCACAGAATGGCTCATACCCAATTCTCTAGCTAGAAATTCAGCTGAAAACTCATCTTCATCCAACTTGGATTCTATGATAGAAGTAAAGTCAGCTAAGAATTGCTGATCAGGTGTCGCAATATTCAATTCTTCCTTAGGTTTCGTGATATAATCCTTCAACAAACGCTCCCTTAATTTGAGCCTTCCTTTGAGGATATTTTGAACTCTGGACTTCAGTAACGTTTCGTTAAAAGGTTTCGTCACATATTCATCAGCACCTACATCAAAACCTTCCTTTTTATAAATCAAGTTGGTACGAGCTGTCAATAAAATAACTGGTATATGACTAGTTAGCACATTGGATTTAATCTGTTTGGTCATAGCCACACCATCCATGACAGGCATCATCACATCACTAATGATGATGTCAGGTATTTTATCTTTGGCAATAGAGAGTCCAACAGCTCCATTCTCAGCTTCATAGACGGTCAGAATACCAAAAAATAAGTCTTTCAAAAAGCCTCTCAAATGCTCATTATCTTCCACAAGCAAAATCGATAGCTCACCAAACTCCTCAAAATTGATGATGGATTCAGGTGAGGTTTCTGATTGATAATGCTCAAGATGATCACTACCTTCAAAACCCTCTATCATCTCACTAGAGGTAAAATGACTCCTTCCTATTGGCAACTTTACAGATATACAGACACCACCATCTTCGTTATTTGAAGCATTGATCTCACCGCTATGCAGATGCACAATATCCTTTGCAATTGAGAGTCCCAACCCAAATCCAGCCTTTTTTATCTGTGAAGCATTACTGCTTTGATAAAATCTTTTAAATATTTCTTCTAATTGTTCATCTTCAATTCCCTTTCCAGAATCAATCACTTTCAGATATCCAAATTGATCATCTTTATCAACCTCAACAGTAATCACACCTCCAGATGGGGTGTATTTAAAAGCATTGTTGATCAAATTGTACAACACTTTTTCCATTTGATCCCTGTCATACCACATATCTACCTCATCACCATGAGACAAGAATCTATAATCTAAATTTTGCTGATCCCCTTGAGTTTGAAAAGACAAATAAATCTCCTTAGCAAACTTTACAAAATCGCCTTGCGCTGCTTTTATTTGAATCCCATCCGTCTCTAACCTTCTAAAATCTAACAGTTCATTCACAAGGTTCAATAAATGGTTACTACTATTTCTAACCACCTCAATCGCATTGACCATCTCTTTACCCAAACCGCTCTTCTCTAACCTATTGGAAGCATTGAGAATCAAGGTTACAGGAGTACGAATCTCATGCGAAATATTTGTGAAAAATCGTTGTTTCAAATCATGTAGCTCCTGTTCTTTTTCCCTTGTAACCGTCTCTAACCTCAGATTTGATTTCATAGATTCCCAGTCTCTCGAATACTTTTGAAACCAATACAACATAAGCACAAATACTAACACGTAAAAAGTATAAGCATACCATGTCTTCCAATATGGTGGGTCAATTTGAAAACCTAACTCCATAGGCTCACTCCATACCCCGTTGGGGTTGACGGCTACAATTTGCAGCAAATAATCACCAGGCAAGAGATTAGGATAATCTACTTGTTGTGAAGACATCTTAACCCACTCTTTTTGAGTCGGACCTAATTTTACATAATACTGATTAGAGGACAGCGGGTATTGTGGAGAAGAAAACGTAAATGAAAGATTGTTAAAATCATGTGGCAAAAACAGCGTGCTTTCCTGCCAAACATTATTTCCAGTCACCTCATGTTTCGCTAGCTTTTCACCATGAACATATATCCCTGTCAAAGCAGGTTTATCCGTTAACTTACCCTCCACAGTAACCTCAGGGTAGACTTTGAGTACTCCTTCTATACCTCCAAAATATATTTCCCCAGATGGATCATGAAATGAAGAGTTGATATGAAACTCATTGTTGGTAATCAAATCAAAGCCACCATGTACGGACAATGACCCACTTGAGATAGTGTAACTATAAATTCCTTTCTTAGAACTGATCCATAGTTTATCCTGTCCATCAGACTCTATACTGGTCACCCTACTATTTTTCAAAGTCAACAAGGCATCATTATTAGATAATACCTTTTTTGATTTGATATCATAACTCAACAAACCATTCGCCCAAGTCCCAACCCAAAGCACATCATTCAACAGGTATAAACTCAACACATTCAACTGTCCTTTATACCCTAAGTTTACTCGTTTATATTTTTGTTCCAGTATATCAAAATAGAACACCCCGGCTCCATATGTTGCTACCCAGACACCCTTTCCTGTTTCATCCAAACTAATATCTGTAACATCATCTGTTAGTGAGTTGAGTTCTTCATTTTCTTCAAAACTGAAATTCTGAAAGGTCTTCGCAATAGGATTGAAAAGTTGAATCCCTCCACCCCAAGTTGCAACCCAGACATTACCAGATTCATCTTCAATGATCTCTCGGACATTATTGTTACTGATTGTGTTTTGAGTATCCTCAGGAGAGTAATTAGCGATTACTCTTTTATTTTTATCCAAAACTGTCACACCACTTGAAAAACCACCTAAGATATAATTGCCATTAGAGAGCTTGCATATCTTCTGAACATAATCAGCTTGAAAATCAATTGTATTTTCTGAATTAATCTCAGACAGTGCTCCTGTCTTCTTATTATAAATACTCAACCCATTGCCATCTGTCCCGAACCACAATTCATTTTGATCAGCATAAACTGACAAAACTGGATAAGCATTCTCTCCATAAAAATCACTATAATAAAACTCACTTTGAGCAGGACTGTTGTTGAGTACACAAAGACCTTTCCATATACTACCTATCCAAATATTCCCTTGACCATCCTCATAAAGAGAAAATACTGCATTACTTACTAAAGTGTTTTTCTTGCGATTATCATTTTCAAAATGCCTAACAATATCTAATCTATTCCCCCAAGTCAACTCGAATAATCCGGTACCATCAGTTGCTACCCACCACCGATTTTGACTGTCTTGCAAAACCTTATTTACAATAGGGCTTTCCCCTTCAAAAAGAATATCGTTCTGATTGACGATCATTAAAAGATCCAAGTCAAAAGTCAACAAACCTGAAAATTGAGTCCCTATTATCAAAACAGAATCTTCAACAGCGGCTATCGTATTTATTTGCATTTGCTCTAGCCCCAGGTAATCTATCCCTCCTTCCTTATCAAGGATATATATTCCATTGGACTTAGTTCCAACTATTAATGTTTGCCCATGGGCAAACAAAGTAATGACACGAGGTGGCTTTTGACTAAATGGGTGATTTCTCACTCTACCAGATCGATCTATAGAAAATAGACCTTGATCAGTTGCTGCCCAAACCCTATTGTTCCAAGAAGTCAAATGTCTTATATTTTGAATTGTATCTGAGCCAAAGCTTAGATCAACTCTAGTAAAACTAGATGTACGAAAATCAAAAATGTATAAGCCATCACCCAAAGTCCCAACGTACATTTTGATTGAGTCCATTGAACACAAAGAAGAAATATCACTAATGTATGGCACTAAATCAGGGAGTTGATAAATATCAAAAGATGATCCATCATACATATCCAAACCAAATTTTGTCCCAATCCACATCACACCATTGTGATCCTGCTCAAAACACATAACATCTCCACTCACTAAACCATTGGATTGGTTGATAGTCGTGAACTGAACACGATCATCTGCAATGGCTAATTGAAAAGAGAATAGCCACAGAGTCAATAATAAATAACGGTTTTCCATTTTCTCGAATCAAAGATTAGTCCTTCTGCTATTGCGTAGGCAATTAACCGTTCTAACCAATAACAAAAAAGACTACTACTGTTTTACAGTAGTAGTCAATTTATAGAATTTCTTTCTTAATTATTCAACATCTACAATTCTCAAATTCTTAAAGTAGACTGCATTTGCGTCTGTCGCAGTGTAACCACCTGCTGGGATAATTTTAATACAGTCAATTGCATCTGCATCAGGTGCAATTTCGGCATTACCAAAGAAACTACCTGTCCTACCAGCATCTGCCATAGAGAATGTTACAGTCACCCATTTGTTTGGCTCAGATATGTAACCTTCGTATCCCATATAGAATCCTCCATCATGGCCACCATCTGTTATACCCATTGGGTCATAAGCCGCTAATTGTAAATCTAATTTATATCCTTGAGTAGGGTCCGCATTCCAAATATCTGTCAATGCAGTTAAAGCAGTCCAATCAAATTCAGCGTCAATCGTATCATCATAATATGCCTCCACCTGGATAACTTTAGTTCCTGGTACAGTAGCTACGTTTTCATTGTCCCATGTAGGTAATGCTCTCACATCAGCCTCGGGCAATACGGAACCCAAATTGAACATAATATGAGCCCAGCCACCCCAATTATCATATCCCTCTGGAATAGTTTTGTCAAACATAAATGCTTTACTATCATCTTCCGTATCTGGATTATCTTGAGCAAATAAAAATTGCGCTTGACTGTTAACCGCCTCTGCTGTTGCACTTGTACTGTGACTTCCAGAAACTCCGAAAGTAGTCAATTGCCTTACATCCCAATCGGAAATTGTTTTCTCCTCATTTGCTGTCGATTCACCTGCAAAATCAATTATTAAATATCCTAAATTAATTCCTTCTTCTATCGTAACTGGAATAATAATAGTCGTTGTTTTAGCTAACACATCTTCTACAATTACTTCTAAATCTATACTCCCTTGTTCCAAGGCTAAATAATCATAAGTAACCTCATCAGATAATTCTGTACCTGTATATACTTTAATAGACTGACCATCTACTGTCAATGAACTTAAGCCTGCTTCTGCACCAATAGCAAACGTGATTGATACTGTTTCACCTTCTTTAGTTAAAATTCCATTTATTGCATCCTCTGGAGATACGATTGAAATAGTTGGCGCTACACCCTCTACTGTTTCACCATCATCTTCAGAACAACCTGTCCAAGCTAAAAGCCCAACAAGCATCATCATAGTTATATACCTTGTTTTCAAAATAGTTTTCATAGTAACCTAGTTTATTGTTAAAATCATGCTCAAAGGTTGCCAGAGTAACTGAAATTGACGTTTCACAAAATCGTCAGAGAGGGGGTAATATTTCGTTTTCGGCCAAGGTGTCGTTTGAGGACTCTTTTTCAATCACAATTATGTCTGCTATTCTCGCATTTCATTTTCTCATAAATCATTGTTACATTTTTATAGCTTGCGATTCACATTGCTTTTTTGGGAAATTCACCTAGGCTCGGTCTACCATAGATCAAATACTTTTAATGAAACAAAAATTGTGATCATGAAAAATGTATTCTTTATTTTCTTATTGGCTATTAGTCTTCAATCTTGGGCTCAGACACCTATAGAAATAAATGGCCCTCTCCAAGTATCAGGCAACAAGCTTCTCAATAAAAACAAGGAGATAGTTCAATTAAGAGGCATGTCATTTTTTTGGAGTCAATGGCAAGGGCAATATTATAATTCCAATATGGTCCGCTGGCTAGCCAACGAATGGAAATGTAATATCGTAAGGGCATCCATTGGTATAGATCATGGAGGCTATGCAGAAAACCCAGATCTAGAAATGAAAAAACTAGAAAGAATAATAGATGCCGCCATCGTTGAAGGCATCTATGTAATCGTTGATTTCCATTCACACAAGGCAAGCCAATATCCAGAACTAGCTCATACATTATTTGAGTCTGTCGCCAAAAAGTATGGCAAATACCCCAACATCATTTATGAAATCTACAACGAGCCCTTGGATGAAGATTGGAAAACAGTGCTTTATCCTTATTCCACAGAAGTAATCTCCACGATTAGAAAATATGATAAAGACAATTTAATTGTATGCGGGACACGTACTTGGTCTCAACGTGTAGACGAAGTAATTGAAAAACCCATAAATGACCCCAATATAGCCTACGCGTTACATTTCTATGCAGGTACGCACAAAGCATCTTTGCGCGAAACGGCTGAGTTAGCGCTTGACAATGATCTATGTCTATTCGTTACTGAATTTGGAACCATGAATGCAACTGGGGATGGTAAAATAGATTATGAAGAAACCAAAAACTGGATGGAATGGATGGATCAAAACCAGATCTCTTGGTGCAATTGGGCCGTCTCAGAAAAAAAGGAATCTGCGTCTATACTAGGCCCTAAGACAGACCCAAACACTCTGCCTCAAGAGTCCGATCTCACCAAATCAGGTATCTATCTACAAAACATACTATTGAATAGGAACTATAATAAACCTAAATGATAGGAGAATGGTGATCATTCCTATCATTTAGGTTTGATCACTACTATACTTTATTATTTGGCAAGCAGTACCACTCTACTTTTTCGATAATTTCACATAACTAATTGGCGTCTGGCCAAACTGCTCCTTGAAGCACTTTCGGAAATACGCTGGGTCAGTAAACCCTACTTGATAGGCTACTTCCGACACATTTAATCCTCCGGTACGCAATAACTGAGCGGACCTTTTGATCCTCATCATTCTTATAAATTCATTGGGAGACTTACCTGTTAAGGTCTTTAACTTTCTATACAATTGCATTCGGCTCAAACCAATTTCTTTCCCAAAACCAACCACCGTATATTCAGAATTGCCCATATGCTCTTCTATTATTTCGATGCTCTTCTGAACAAACAACTCATCAGCGGACGTAACCGTGATCATTTTGGGCTCCAACTTTAGATGACCACTTTTTTCAATCATTAGATGCACTTGATCTCTAGCCTCAATGAGGTTTTTCACCTTCAATTTTAATATCTCTATGTGAAACGGCTTGGTAATGTAGTCATCGGCCCCCTTATCTAAACCCTCAATATTATAGATGTATGAAGTACGAGCAGTCAGTAAAATTACAGGGATATGAGAAGTCTCCAAATCTTTTTTGATTGCCTTACAAAGGGAAAATCCATCCATGACGGGCATCATCACATCGCTAATGATCAAGTCCGGGTTATTTTCTTTTGCTAACTCCAAGCCCTCTTTCCCATTTTCAGCTTCGAACACTGCATAATCGTATTGAAACAATGATTTGATTAATTGCCGTACCTCTACATTGTCTTCTACCAGAAGAATTCGTTTGAGATTCGAAACATCCTTATGAGCAGGAGGCATTAAGTCCTCTCCTAAGCCACCCTCGTTATTCATGACCAGTACATCTTGATACAAACCTACTTGGTCACTATCCTCAAAATCAATAATAATTTCCTCTTCCTCAAAATGCTCTTTCCCTTTCGGAATTCGCACTTCGAACTTCGCTCCTTTTCCATCATTGTTTTCAGCTGTTATCTCACCATGATGCAGCGTCACTAGACTTTTACTAAGTGCCAAGCCTATTCCGCTCCCAGTGCCAGTATCTTGATCTCCAGAATAAAACCGATCAAAAATATGTTTCATCACATCAGGTGCAATCCCTCCTCCTTCATCTATCACGGATAGTATAATAGTACCTTCAAGCTCACTCAGCTGTACTTTTATTGTTGCGCCTTCAGGCGAATGTTTGAAGGCATTGGACAGCAGGTTAAATATTATTTTTTCAAATTGATCTCGGTCAAAATAAGCTTGAATCACATTGGATGAAGTCTCAAACTCAAGATAAATATTTCGCTGCTCTGCCAAATTATCAAAGGACAACTTGACCTCCTTGACAAACTTATAGAAATTTCCTTGCGCCACTCTCAGTTTCAAACTTCCATATTCAGCCTTCCTGAAATCTAATAATTGATTGATAAGTCTTTCTAATCTATTGGTATTTAAGGAAACCCCTTTTAATTGTTTCTGTATATGTGGGCCCACTTTCCCTTGACTCATTATTTGCTGCACCAAACCGGTAATCAGCGTCAATGGCGTTCTAAACTCATGGGAGATATTAGTGAAAAATTGCAACCTAGACTTGTTGAGTTTTTCATTATTCTCTTTTTCTAAACGCTCAAATTTCAAATCATGTTCGTAGTTCAGTCTGATAAAAATAAGCTTTCTAAATAGCGCCAAAAAAAGTAGTACCAAAAACACATAGCCAAAAATCGCCCAGTTGGTTTTCCACCAAGGAGGCGCTATAACCACAGTCAATTGACAGGAATTTTCAGACCAGATACCATCATCATTAGTTGCCTTAACATAAAAAACATAAACTCCATCACCCATGTTAGTATACCTGGCAAACCTTCGTTCTGCATTGGTGTAATTCCACTCCTGATCAAAACCATCCAACTTATAAGAATACTGAACCTTACCAGGGTTGGCAAAATGTAATGCAGTAAATTCAAAAGAAATATTATCTTCCGAATGGTCCAAATAAATTGTATCTATTAGATTAATTGACTTATCAATAATCACCCGACCATTCGTAATAGCATCAGGCATTAACTCTTTATTTTCTATTAAAACCTTATCAATTACCACATTGGGATGATTTGAATTCTGTGTTATATCCTTAGGATCAATCAAATTCAGGCCATTAGACCCACCCAA
The DNA here is from genome assembly GCA_051531955.1 of Reichenbachiella sp. Taxonomy (GTDB): domain Bacteria; phylum Bacteroidota; class Bacteroidia; order Cytophagales; family Cyclobacteriaceae; genus Reichenbachiella. Next base: position 46,851 of record JAOPTS010000030.1, on the reverse strand, counting down.
CAATACCTGATCATTTTGCAACAATATTCCTACACCATTTATAAATATCCCTCCTTGTATCCTATCTTTTGTGTCAAAATGATTGACATATAGATCTTCTTTGGAAAGATCAATCAATGTCACACCGTCATAAGTCGCCAACCATAGCAAACCTGACCTGTCCTCTACAATAGACACTACGTCTTTAGGAAGTAGTGGATATTTTTCATTCAACAATTCGAACCTGTTCTCTTTCTTGTTATACATGTTCAAACCATCTTCTGTACCCACCCAGAGATTATGATTACTATCAACAAAAATTACTCCAATAAAATTATTACTAATACCTGCGGACTCCATTCGGAACTTATACTCTTCATATTCAACAATTTCATAATTTTGAATCTTAACCTTGATCATCCCACTACCCATTGTACCTAACCATAGAACCCCATTTTCTCCTTCTTGGATACTCATGATTGCTTTATCCATAATTCTAGGATCATCAAAAGCTATTACCTCTCCAAGCGGATTGATCAAAAAGAACCCCTTACTCCAAGTACCAACCCACATTCCTCCCCCACTGTTAGACTCTGACAATGACATGATATAATTATCAAAAATTCCAGACTCACTTTCAGAATTGTAGCTTTTATAAACTCTTATCTCATTTGTTTGATCATCAACATACTTAGGATCAAATACATATAACCCAGCACCGGCCGTTCCCACCCATACATTACCCTCATGATCAATATTTAATTTTTGAATAAAGTCCGAAAAATCCACCTCACCCTCAATTCTAATCTTGTACCTATTCAGCTCTTTTCTCCCATCATTGTCGTCAAACCGAAAAAGTCCTCCTCCTAATGTACTGATCCAAATATCCCCATTGACTAATTGATTAGCTCCTGTGATCATACTATTAGTGGAATCAAAATCGTTGGTTTTAATCAGCGCAATATTATTATCATAAGAATCATATTTGTTCAGCCCTTTTTTGGTACCTGCCCATAAGATACCTTTGCTATCAAATAGCAAGCTGGTAATTGTGTTTTGACTTAAGTTGACAACCTTGTCGCTATCACCAGTGAAATTCTCAAATTGACTCTTTTTAATATTAAACATGCTGAGTCCCCTATCTGAACCTACCAAAATAATAGGATCATTACTCTCCACCAATACTAAACACCTAAACAAATTGAATCCAGAAGGCTTATTATTCCACTCATAACTTGCTAAAGCCCCATCACTGTACTTTTTCAACCCCATTTTTGTCACCCAGTAAACTGCACTTTGACCGGAGTTTTCAAAATATGTCAAACCATAGATATAATTGTGCAAACCCATATACTCTGAATCCTCGTAATAAAAGATTCTTTCAAATTTTGGGTCATCACTTGTTCCGTCTCTCAATAAATTGACACCAAACTCGGTACCTACCCATAATTGGCCCTTATCATCTGTGATCAAACTAGTAATAAAACTTTGACTCAATGTATTCACTGAATCACCTTGAACCCAGCTTTTGAATTTTTCCGTTTTTGGATCAAAGTGATTTAGCCCTAATTCAGTACCTACCCAAAGTCCTCCATTAAGATCCTCTGCCATACTCCATACATGAATATTACTAATAGAATGTGGATCATTGGGGTCGTGCGTATATTGTTTGAAATAATCTCGACCTTTAGATTTACGATAAAGTCCGCCAGTTCTGGTGCAGACCCATAGGGTTGAATCACTACTTTCAAATAGGTTCACTACTTTATTACTACGCAAATACCCTTCTAACTTGTTATCTGCTCGAAAAACCTTTGTAGAATACCCATCATATTTGATAAGTCCAGACCAAGTGGCAATCCATAGGTATCCTTCATAATCCTGCAATACGCAATTGATAGTCTGATGAGAAAGACCCAGCTCCTGCTCTAATTGTTCAAAATAGATATTTTTCGTTAATAGCTTATTTGGTTGAGCTATTACGTTCTGACTCACCAGTATCAACAAGTATACAATTCCCCTTCTCATAATACGCTGTAACTCCTATTGTCTATTAAACTTCAAGCGGACACTAATTTACACAAACAGTGACTTAATTACCCAATCTCTGAATAAGCTCCATCAATGCACGGCCATTATGATAAGGACACTTCCATGGGCCCGCTTTATCTTCCTTCATCGGCTCGCCATCGGCATGCACACCCCATATCCATTCACCATTTTCCTGATCCATTATCTTTTGATTAATGAATTGCCAGCATGCTTTGGCTTGATCAATAAAACTGTCATCACCAGAGACTTGATAGGCATTGACCAGTCCCACTAATGCCTCGGCTTGTGGCCACCAATGCTTATCTCGATCCACAATCTCAATTTGATTTCCAGCATTGTACAAGGCACCGTCCGCATCAAAAAACGGCAGAGTAGCCGTTGCAGTATTCACCGCCCACAGCTTTGTTCTTTCGATTAACTCTTTCTCCTGTAATGTCTCAGCAGCCTCTTGAATCAACCATGCTATCTCTATGTCATGGCCATAAGAAACCTCATCAGATTTAGAGTTCCAGTCTTCATCAAAAAACAATAAATACTGAGCCGTCTTCTCATTTAAAAAATTTTTCAAAAACAGCTCGACTATATTATTGAGCTGTGATTTGACTTTGTAATCCTTTGACACTTTGTAGAGATTAGAATAAGCTTCTAGAATATGCAAATGTGTATTCATCGTCTTGGCTTCATTCTTATCCTTGTCACTCAACCTCAAATCTTCCATCACTTGCCATTGTTGATCAAAGGCTTCAAAATAACCATTTCTATTGGCATCAAAACTGTATAATTCGACAGTATCAAAAAGATTCATAGCCATATCAAGCGCCTCCTGATCCTGTGTCAACTTGTAATATTCTGACAAGCCATAAATCGCAAAAGCCTGTGCGTAAATTTGTTTCTTAGTATCCTTTGGTTTGCCTTCATGATCCAACATCCAATACATTCCTCCATAGGTAGAGTCGACAAAATTTCCCATCAAATACCGATAAGCTCTGTCTGCACATTCTTGATAGGCGCCTTTCGATGTTGCAATAGCTGCGGCAGAAAAAGTCCATAGAATCCTGCTATTGAGAACAAGACCTTTCGTTCCTTTAACGTCAATATTATTATCAAAATCGATCCTACCTAAATAACCTCCATATTGATTATCAGGCATGTTTTCGATCCAAAATGACAAGACTCGACCCAATTCATCACTCCACGATTTTTGATCAAACGCAACCTTTATTTCCTCCTTCATAATACTAGTGCTTGATAAACAAACGCTCTTTTGATTTTGTCTTTCCATAATACAGTCCAATGAAATACATCCCATCTTTCAAATGACTAACATCCATAGAATCGGCAGGAGGATAAATACTCATTAACATTTTACCATTAAGATCGCGTATTTCGAGTTTTTTAAAATCCTCAATATCCCATGACACATGACCATTAGTCGGGTTAGGATATAGCCAACTTGTTTTCACATCCGAAATAGTTGTCTTCGTACTCAAAACCGGTGGTTCTGGAGGTGTCGGTTCAACATCATCCCTCCATATCAAATTGTACTCATCATCAAACACCAACACTCTCCAGTGCTCGTATATTTCGATCAGATGGTCAGTCGTATTTTGCTCAAATGTCAACTCAGCCCAAGACATGAACCATGCCCAAGGTGCCTGAATCGTAAAAGTCTCATCCATATCTGGAATCGGTCCATTTTCTGTCATGGCAATAACCTTCTCACCATTGGTAATGTTGTGCATGACATCAAACCATGCTTTTTGAGGTGTGTAGTTCTTGACTCCTGGATAAGAATCATAGCCTACTATGTCAATTTTGTCATTACCGGGGTACCAATCGACTTCTGGAGTAGACCAGACCCAAATCAAATTATGAATTTGATGATGATTCTTCAGTCGATCGTAGACTATATCATACAGTGCAAGACAAGCTTCGGAACCTTTTGCGCCCCACCAAAACCAACCACCGCCTGCTTCATGCAAGGGGCGCCACAAAACAGGCACACCAGCCACCTGCAGTCTCAACAACTGAATCGCAATTGCATCAATATCCTCTATTACATCTTCATTTTCTGATGTCCCAACCTTAACGGCTTCCCTGATATCAAAGTCAGTATTCTCTGTATAAAAATTATTGTTCCCAGGTTCTCCTCCAGTAGGAGAATGCCAATGCCAACGAAAAGCTACTAAACCTTGACCTTTGGTCTCCTCATACCATGATATCGCGCCTTCGACTTGCCCATTGTCTTTTGCACCAAAAGCATGACCACCATTTTCCCAGCTGTATGGGTAACCTTGGGTAAACGAATCAAAATCATAAGATCTTAACAATGGTTTGTACCCAACGGTGTTGGCTATTTTTTCATAATCACTATCCGTTTGCCCAGAAATCACCCGAACATCAAAAGATGATTTAATAAAGTCATACATGGCCACTGTTTTATCATTGGCTTCTCCGTCTACCAAGTCTTTAGCAATATTAAATGATAGCGGAACTGTCGTGAAGACAGAAAACTTATCAACAAGTGTGTAGCCCCAACTACTCTGAACTTTAATAGTATTGCTACCTTGATTCAACAGGTATTTACCAGCACTTACTTCTCTCCATTCATTTTGATTAGTCGCAGAAAAACCTATTGGACTAGCGCCCTCATCATTGACAGAAACCAATTGAGTTTTGTCCCCATTGGGACCACTGTAACGGATCAAAATTTCATATAGTGCCGCACTGTCCATGTTGACTGTCACTGTGAGATAATCAGAGTTGTTATCAAAGCCTGTCACATATCCATCTCCACTATACCCACTGTCCTCACTAGACACATTCACGCCATTCATTACTCCGTCTTCTGCCTCTACACTGGCAACCAACTTTGCCTCTTCGGCAAATGCTACCTGCGCCAACAAAAACATTGAAAATAATAATCCATTCAATTTATCTCTCATGACTCTTTTACTTTCGTTACATTATTTTTTAGTCAACCTCACCATTAATACATCATGACCTGGCAGATTGGCCTTCAATACTTTCTTGGTCGTACCTTGCTTCTTCTTTGTCCATACATTATATATTGAATAATCGACTTCATTGAAATCATATGAATGCCCAAAATCTGGATCTTTCAAAATATTCGCTTTCCAATCAAAAGTGATATTCATAGGTTCTTCTGTTCTATTTAGAAAACAAAGTGCCACATCACCATTCGATAGTGGCTTAACCCAAATTTCATAATCTTCTTCATCCAGATGCTTGTAACCTTGCACACCAAGACTATCCTGATCAATCTCAATTACATCTTTGTTAGTCAATATCTTCATTGTTTCCTCTGACATATTTCTGATGTCATTCCCCGCAATTAATGGTGCTGCTTGGATCGCCCAAAGGGAGAAGTGTGCTCTGTCCTCATTGATAGACATTCCATTTCCAATTTCCATCATATCAGGGTCATTCCAGCTACCTGGACCGGCCACCTGACGAATATTTTCTCTCATGTCAATAATTTGCAATACACCCCAAGATGACCATGTCCCGTGATCCTCTTCGCAATCAAAACAGTTGTAAATATCCCCGGTAGTTCTCCACAAATGACCAATAGGAGGTGCCCAATCCCAAGGTTTGTCATCACCCCATTCGCAAATACTCAAAACAATAGGACGACCCGCCTCATACAACGCATCTCTCATCGTCAGATACGCTCCTTCGCCCTTGAGCCCTTCTGTATTACACCAATCATATTTAAGATAATCAACACCCCAATTTGCATAAGTCATCGCATCTTGATATTCTCGACCTCTACTACCAGGTCTACCACCACAAGTTTCCCAACCAGCATCAGAATAAATCCCGAATTTCAATCCTTTGGAATGAATGTAATCAGCCAAAGCCTTGATTCCAGAAGGAAACCGAGTTGGATCAGGTTGAATAAACCCAAGACTATCTCTTTCACCATGCCAACAGTCATCAATGACGATATATTCATACCCTGCATCTTTCATCCCACTAGACACCATAGCATCTGCTGTTTCTTTGATCAAATTCTCATCCACATCGCAAGAGAATTTATTCCAACTATTCCACCCCATAGGAGGAGTCAATGCCAATCCTTCGAACTTTTGAGCCCAAGAAGTACTGACAGCCATTATGATCATGGCTACTATCAATAATTTTTTCATGCTTTCTTATCTAGTTAATTCCTGTTTGTTTTACCAAGTATCTGTTCTAAAAGGAATAGTGGGCAAGTTTTCCTCATTATAGAGTGTTGCTTCTGGGTTATCAGCCCATGCATAACGAACGGCAACAGGTTCTGAAACTTCTGGCGCACTTAATACCACTCCAGTGCCATCTATCGAGACTTCCTTGGCCCAATAGAACTTCTGATCTGCTCCCGCTATCACAAACCCTTTTATCTTTTCCGTTGAAGATTTTAAACCTCCTCCAACTTGGTCAAAAGTCAGATGTACTTTCCCATCAATGACTCGATGACTCACATATTTCGGACCGCTGTACACGACATCTTCACCATATGACACCTTCCTAGCTGCTAACCATAGTCTAGCGCCTACATCTTGTTTATTTCTAGGGTGAATATCATTAGCATCTCCGATATCGATTGCCAGCGCCATTCCTGTTTTAGGCAAAGCCAATGTTTGTGTTTGTGCTTCTCTGAGTTTTGCCCAATTACTCTCCATTGGTTCAGGTTTTCTTTCCATGAAGTTGGCCAGTTGCACATATAAAAACGCAAGGTCATCTCCCCACAATTTTCTCCAATCTAAAATCATGTTAGTAAACAACTCATGATAATACTGCGGTTCACCTGCATTTGATTCTCCTTGATACCAAATCACACCACGTGCAGTATATCCACCTATTGGAGCAATTTTAGTGTTATACAAAAAAGAAGGCATTTGATACATCTTGATTGATTGCGGAATTTTAGGTTCTATATCATTAGAATATTTCCACTCTCCTTCTAATGAAAGCTTTTGACCATTGACTTCTAGCCACATCTCATCTGCTCTCCCGAAGTACACATTGTTGTCCCAAGAATTGGCTACTCTGTAAGAAATTACATTTTTCCCATCTCGTATTAATGAATCTGCAATCGCTATAGGTTCGATATCATCGCTCCAGATTTTGCTGTAAATCAACTCTCCATTAAAGAAGATAAAAGCCTCTTGCACTACATTATTTATAAAAAGCTTAATATCCTTACTTGTATCAGCTTGTAAAATCACTTCTTTCCTCAACCAGGCCAAATCAGTCATTTTGCAATTACAAGGCAAGCTATAACTGATCCATTTCGAATCATCAAAATCAACTTTCTGAGCACCACTTGATACAGCACCTTCTTTATCTCTCATCAACTCCCATTTACGAGCTTCTTTCTCTCCATTTTGACTTTCAAATTCTTCCCATGATACTTTAGGGTTGATGATCGTGTCCGCTCTATCTTCATATCCATTGGTTGTACTCAATGTTTCGATAGAAGTCCAAGCCTCGGCCGGTGTACCTCCCCAATGACTTTCAATCACACCTACTGGCACCCCTTTCTCCAAGTGATTCTTCTTAGCGAAAAACCAAGCTATGGCAGAGAAAGAAGGACTGTTTTTTTCATTAGCCAAGAGCCACTCACCTCCATTGATTTCTGTTTGTGGGCTTGCAGCAAATTCATTTGGCACTTGAAAAAATCTAATATTAGGGTAGTCACTATCTTTCACTTCCTCTTCCCAGTTATTGACATTCCACTGCATCTGCCACTCCATGTTGGACTGACCACTTGCGATCCAAACATCACCAATCATAATATCAGAAAAGGTATAAGTAGTGTCTCCCACAACAGTCATTTCATATGGCCCTCCTGCCTCTTTAGATGCTAAGTAAGCTTCGAAATACCCTTCCGCATTAGCCTTGGCTTTGACTTTTTGTCCATCAAAAATGATTGACACTTTCTTTTTGGGAGTTGCCCATCCCCAAACCTTTGTTTCTTTTCCTCGCTGAAACACCATGTGATCAGCAAACAACCTAGGTAACTTTAGATCTGCTGCAATGGATTGGCTCATCACCAATAAAACCAACCCGAAAATAAATGATAGTCTTTTCATATTTAATTACTTATTTATTAATTCCAAATCCTCCAATAAGGTATCTTCTCATTCCTCATGAATCACAATATTTGATGCACACAATTATTAAACTGCCTTAAAATTTATCATATTAATTGTTGATCGATTGGGTTGATGATTTCAATTCCGCACTCACTTTTTCCATAAAGGCCTCATCCAATTTGTAATATTGTATGGCAATAAATGATAACAAAGCACCTCCTGCAGCGAATACGCTAAACATCAACTTGATACCTAATAATGCACTATCTGTCTGCTCCTGATTCGGTTCAAATCCATATGCGGCAAGTAGCCATCCAGATAATGCACCACCAAGCGTCCACCCAAATTTCTGCGACATGGAAGAGGAAGAAAACACCAAACCCGTTGCTCTTCTACCCGTTTTCCACTCCGAATAATCTGCAATGTCTGCGTACATCGACCATCCCAATGGCATGATCAAACCAGCACTAACACCAATAAATACATTAAGTACAAAAATCAATATGACCTGTGATGGGCTGAGAAAAAAGAATAAAAGGCTCAATATCGCCGAGACCAATGCTGCAATAGCAAAGGTTTTTTTCTTTCCCAAAATCGCGGCAACTGGCTTTGCTAATACTACTCCGATAATATTAGCACCCAACCAAATAGACATATAGGCTGACGACAAAACGGCTGTTGTCATTTCATAAGTTGTGCCCAACAAACTCACAGACTGATCCTGAACATAATATTTGAAATAAAACAATATCGAACCATCACGCAATGACATAAAAATCAAGATGCTAATATTGGCTGCTAGCATGATGAACCATGGTTTATTTTTAGCCAAATCTTTTAAGTCATTTTTCAACGAGCCTTGTTTTTCCTTGGTAGGAACGAGACGTTCTTTGGTACCCAAAAAAGTCAGCATGAACAATACTGCCGCCACCACCGCATATATGGCAATCGTCGATTGATAGCCTTGTGCTTCGGACGTCCCTTCACTGAAATAAGCAACCAGTACTGTAGCTGTAGAGGTCACCAACATACCACCAGAGTACGCTCCAATGAATCGCCAAGATGCCAACGAAGTTCTTTCGTTTGTATCACCACTCATTACTGCTAGCAAAGAACCATAAGGCACATTGACGGCAGTATAAGCCATCATCATCATGGTATAGGTCACATAGGCATAGATCAACTTGCCTGTACTATCTAGATCGGGCGTGGTAAATGTCAGCACCCCAACAATCCCAAATGGTATCGCTCCAAACAATAAAAACGGTCTGAATTTCCCCCATCTGGTAGTAGTCCTATCAGACACCAACCCCATGATCGGATCATTGGCAGCATCCCAAACCCGAGTAACCAAAAACATAGTCCCTACTGCTGCTGCAGAGATTCCAAATATGTCGGTATAGAAAAACAGCAAAAACATAGAAAACAGCTTCCAAAACATAGAAGAGGCGAAATCACCCAATCCATAAGCTACTTTTTCTCTAAGACCAACCTTCATATTTACATCCTTCATCTAGCTTATTTTAATCCAATTGACTTCATATAAGTCAAGTTGTTATCTATTAATTTATTTCTAGTTGCTACACTAGCGTAGGACCTAAACCCATCCTCTGGTGTGTTTTTACAATAATCAATTAATTGTGCTACACTAGAGGTAGCCACATGCATTCTCGTATCAGATGAGGCGTAGTAAATCAATACTTCATCATTATCTTTTTTGATCCATCCATTGGTAAACAATACATTAGATACATCTCCTACTCTCTCCTCCTCGACTGGACTCATGAAGTGCCCTCCAGGTCTATGGATTACTTCGGAAGGATCATCTAATGAGGTCATGAACATGTATAACACATAGCGCAATCCTGCAGCGGTATTCCTTACACCATGCGCGAGGTGCAACCATCCTTCAGACGTTTTGATTGGTGCTGGACCTTGTCCATTTTTCACCTCTTTGATCGTATGATAGACTTTTGGATCAATGATTTTCTCTGCACCAGTCTTAGCACTTTCCATGCTATCAACCAAGCACCAGCCGATCCCCCCACCTTTACCAGCTTCTATAAAACCATCTTGTGGGCGTGTATACAGCGCATATTTTCCATCAATATATTCTGGATGCAGCACTACGTTTCTTTGTTGGTTCTTGCCTGAGTCCAAATCAGCCAATCGTTCCCACTTGACCAAATCTTTGGTACGAGCAATTCCACATTTAGCATCAGCAGATGATTGATCTGCATCAGAGGCATTTGGCTCTCTCCTTTCTGTACAAAACAAACCATAGATCCAACCATCTTCATGAAGTGTCAGTCGCATGTCATAGACATTGGTATCTGGCTCATGTGTTTCTGGTAGTGTAATCGGATGGTCCCAAAATCGGAAATTATCTATCCCATTGTCACTCTCCGCAATCGCAAAAAATGACTTACGGTCATCGCCCTCCACTCGTACTGCCAAACATACTTTTCCATTAAATAAAATGGCTCCAGAGTTGAAAGCTACATTGACACCTAGACGCTCCATCAATAGAGGGTTGGTCTCAGGATTCAAATCATATCGCCAAAACACAGGAGTGTGCGCATTGGTAATGATAGCGTTTTCATAACGCTGAGTCACGCCGTTCGAGGCTACTTTAGGTTCATTTTTTTGAGCTAAAAATGCTTCATGATCAGCCAATAGCTGTTTCACTTTTTCTATATGTAGTTCGTTCATTTTATTCTATCTGTTTTCTTATACATGGCTGGCAAATCATTTTCTAGCCATATGTACTCGTCCTCACAAAACCTTTTAAAATCTTTCTCTGATTCATGGCCAGGGTAAGGTGCATAATGATGCTTGGTATTGGCATTCCTCCATACCAAAACATAGGACATTTTGATATCGTCTGAAGTCTTGATAGGATCTAATATGTGTTCACTAAACCAGTTTGGGTTGGTGATTGATTCTTGGCCTGTTTCGGTGATCGCAGCTACTTTACCTTTTTGATCAGACAGTTTTGTAACCATCTCTAATATTTCGACGAATAGCTCCTTTTGATCGGCCAGGTTCTTCTTATTAATAGGACGCCCAACATTCCAATAATCATCGATCCCCAATATATCTACATAGTCATCTCCCGGATAGCCGTACAAATATTTTTCCTCTAAGTCCGTCGATCCCATCCTACTAGCATCAGGGGAAAATCCATATATCAGATTATGTAACCCTTTATCATCCTTGAGATAATCAACTGTGAATTTCCATATGGCTATGTACTCATCTTCGCTGCAGCTTTTTGCACCCCACCAAAACCAATCTCCATTATGTTCATGAAAAGGTCTAAAAATCATAGGAATTGCTGTATCTCCGATTTTCATTGAATTGATAAATGCTGCCAAAGCATCCAACTCAGCTACGTACTTACTGTGGTCTTTACCATTTGGCAATATATGTTTCACACTTTCGCTGACGTCCCATGAGTTATCACCTGTACTAAAATTGTCCCAGTGTAAAGAGATTGTGTTGATCCCACCTCTCTTGTAAATCTCTTTCATCCATCGTCTCATATCATCAACCGCAATGCCGTCAATGGTATTGCCCTTCTGCATATGACCAAGATCCCAACCATGTACTGCAGGGTAAGAACCCGAAACATCTTTGACATCTGATCTACCTTCTATTCTTTGCCAACCAACTCCATATGCCATATCATCTTGATGACCAAACATAAGATGGTCATCAGCATATTGTATGAGGTTTTGAAATAAGTATTTTGTCTCCTTGGTAGCCTGTTTATCTATCAGTTGAGATTGACCCAAGAGAGGCAAACATGCAAAGGATAATATCAGGACAGCGTATTTCATTATGCTATTCATCTAACAGTTAAATTCAAAGTGTAAAATTAATAATGCTAAAATCAGTGATTTTATATCAGCTTAGGAGGGAGAGTTTTCACAAATAAGGTTAATAACAAAAAAGCTATTCTGCATCTGCGTGATGTTGCACTAGGTGTTGTATAATGTTACATTCAACTAGGGTGTCAAAAAAATAGCCAGACACATTGCTGCGTCTGGCTAAAACTAAATTAAACTAAATGACCTTTTCCAGTCATACATTATTCTTACTCTACAGATACAAGCCAATCTCATCAATAAAGAGTGTAGTAGGTAGAGTTGGGTTATTATTCTTAATTCGAATCTCTCCAACATTATCATTACCTGCTACATCCGAAATGTTCAACTCAACTCTGCTCCAACCCGATGGAATACTCAAATAAGTATCCGCATTATCTCCAATTTGGAATATCAAATCTTGAGCCGCTGATGCGTGAACATAAAATGAAATCTTAGAATATCCACTCAACACGTCTGTGCTTGGTGACCCGAATTGGAGTGCTCCCCACTGATCATTGTAAATCACTTTGATAGCATTGTCTCCTGACTGAACTTCTTCTTGGTTAGCAAAATCTTTTAGATCATGGCCCCAGCCACCCCATTCTTCCCAACCATTTTGCAATGCGTCATCATAGATCACATAATCCAAAGGTGGTGGTGGTGGATCTCCCAATCTCAAGCCTATCTCATCTATAAAAAGTGTTGTAGGAAGACTTGGGTTATTGTTTTTAATTCGGATCTCGCCAACATTATCATTGCCTGCAATATCTTCTATCAATAAATCCACTGAACTCCAACCTTGAGGAATACTAAAATAGGAGTCACTATTGTCACCAATTTGGAATATCAAATCTTGAGCTGCAGATGCATATACTTTGAAAGACATATACTTATAGCCATTCAATACATCCGTGCTAGGAGAACCAAATTGCAGTGCTCCCCACTGATCATTGTAAATCACTTTAATAGCGTAATCTCCAGTATGCACTTCTTCTTGGTTAGCAAAATCTTTCAGGTCATGGCCCCAGCCACCCCATTCTTCCCAGCCGTTTTGCATGGCATCTTGGTAGATATAATAATCCAAGACATCTGCATCGCCTTCAGAAGGAAGTTTTAATGTAACCCCTAATAAGTTTTCGTAACCATGAATCGTCTTATAGCTAATCACACCTTGAGTTGCACTCGCTGGTACAGCCAATACAATCTCTGTCGCACTATGACTTTTAAAATCAGCAGCTAATACAGTTCCCGATGTAGGCAATATAAGTTCTGCCACTAAATCTAGATCTGTACCAGTGATGGTAATATCATCCGTTCCAGGAACCGCTGGACTAGGTGTTACACCTTCTCCAATTGGCAAAATAATCGTCAATTCCATAGAAGAAACTACATTGATCGGTGAGAGCTGCTTGAGTAATACAGTCCCCGCGACAACATTTGCAGGAACCGCAACTACTAACGCAGTAGCTGATTGGCTTTTGAAGTCTGCTTTGAGAACAGATACACCTTCCATTAAAACAACCTCAGTTACCAAATCTAGGTCCGTACCTTCGATTGTTAAATCATCGGTATGTTTAATGGCCTTAGGATTCAATGCTGTTACTGCTGGTAGTGTTACAATTAATTTCTCTTCTGTACCAAATGACAAAGGGTCTGTACCTCCAGATGTGAAAATCAAGAATCCTGTCTCAGCTTCCATTGGAACATTAACTACCAACTCGGTAGCAGATTGACTAACAAAATCTTCTTGAAGAACTATCAATTCTTCAGTAAATTTCACGGTTTCAATCCAATTAATATTATCACCAGTTATTGTAACTGTTCCTCCTGGACGCGCCTCTGTTGTAACATCCGTTACCTCTACAGGAACATCAAAATTCAAGATAGACTTAGATTTGATACTATCTCCATCAGCAGTCTTCAACAATATATATCCTGCTTCAGCAGCAGTAGGAACTGCTACCGTAAACTGACTAGATTCTTGTGTTACAAATGCATCACTTGTTACTTCTATACCCGGTGCAAACACCAAAGAAGTAACCTCATCTAATCTATTACCAATGAATACTATTGTATCACCATGCGCTACACCAGATGGCCCAAAGCTCAACAACTCAACCGCATTCGACCCTGTCATTTCTTCCTCTTCACAAGAGGAGAGAAATGAGAAGCCAACTAGCAAAGCCAAGAAGCCTATATATTTTATGTTATATAATTTCATATTTCTATTTTTAAAATATTAATCATTTGCAATTGGAACAACTCTAAGATTATCCATACCAAAATCTAATACAAGCCCACTTGGACCTTGTACTACCATAGAAATTCCGTACCCAGCTGCATCATAAGAAAACTCTTTCATATCACTGTATGCCTCTTCCCAAGGAATCGTGATGGTTTCCCATCTACCTCCTGTATGCACATTGGGAATCCAAGAATAAGTATCATCATCACCAGTATCACTGTAGCCTCTATTCGCTCCTCCCACATTGTTTCCGATATAAATATTCAATACCAACCCCGTCAATGGCTCAAGGCTATTAACCTCAAATTTGAAATTGTATTTTGCTGGATTGATTAATGCATCTTCTGGTATGTTAACCATTCCAGCTAACTCCGCAGCACCAGCTTCCCCAGTAAATAGCTCCATCCAGCCCCATGCTCCATAGTCGCCCTTAGTATAAAGGAAACTACCGTCAATCGGATCGATATCATCGGTAGAAGGAACCATTTCAGAAGCCCCTCCACTTGGATGCCACATATCCCCAGACAAAGGCGTGTTAAAGTCAACAAATGTTCCTCGGTTATCAATGAACCAAAACTCGGACTCTGCCATGCCGAAATTAGACATCACAGTGATTGGTCCTGGCTCAGCGCCAACAGGAACTTGTATATGAGCCTCTTGATCTCCAAGAGCAACCAATGTCCCCTCAACTCCTCCCGTGAAAGTCACGTTCATCGGTGCATAGAAATAATCACCATAAAGAACAGCAATATCACCTTCTACCACATATTCACTTAAAATACGATCGATAGAAGGTTCACTGATATCTACAGAAAAATCATATGCCAACGAATCACCATTCTTGAACACCATCGTCATCATGTTAGTGATTTCAGCAGGTAATTGAGAAGGCACATTTGTAATAATAGTTGAACCTGTAATAAATGATGGATCAAGACTTGCTCCCAAATCATTGAACCATACTTGCGCTACATCTCCTAAATTCTCTCCCATAATCGCTATCATTTGTCCTTGATAAGCTGATAGGATTAATGAATCTGAAGCTGCAGGGTCGGTGACTCTAATATAATCCACCTTTGGTGAACCTCCTGTTTCTTCTTCTGAGCAACCCAATGCTCCTATACCAACTATCACGGTAATCAGAAGAATTAATTTATATCTATATATTGATTTCATATTATTCAATTTTTAATGATCTATTGAGACTGTTACTCACCGAAATCGTAAGGAACTGGTTCCCCACCTAAACTTGGTGACTGACTCATTTCTGATGCCGGAATAGGAATTAAGAAATTACCAGAAGTAGCAACAGCATTTCTAAACCCATCTACATCCGTTTTAGTAAAAGTCCAACCCTGAGGATTAGGCCATTGATCTGGATTAATAACAAATAACCCTCTATCCTGACCATTGATAATATCATAAGCCTCGTTTGGATCATAATAGTGCAATCTTACCAAATCGTACCAAGTCATACTTTCCATAGCAAACTCTTTGACTCTTTCTTCAAAAATGACATCCCATGTCAATACTTCAGAAGCATCATCCCCAAACTCCTGCAATCCTGCTCGCATATGTACTGCATTGAAATAAGCTAGTGTTTTTGCATCTGTTGTAGTTGCATCATTACCTAGAGATGCTTCTGTATAAGTCAAATACATCTCCGCCAAACGCAACATATAGGTATTATTAGGATAACGTTGCGCCTCTACTTGTCCATCCAAGTCGTTTGCATTACCCACAACATACTTCTTGATACTCGCAAAGCTTTGAGTGTCATCAACGCCTGGCTGATCAAATACTAAGCCTTGAGTTATATCATTACCATCATCATCCTTCGCTCTCTGAGTAATCTCAGGATAAGTAAAACCAGGTAACATAAAAGTAGCTTTAAGTCTATCATCTGATGTAAAACCAGCTGTTGCACCATCATCTTCCATCAACCCGTCATAAAGACTCAGCATCCACCAAGAAGCACTTAAATCACCTCCCCAACCATCACCATTTGCAGCTATATCATTACTATATGTTATTTGAGATATCATAGTATTAGATGCTTCGTATGATGTGTTAGATCCACTAGGAGCGTACACCCATTGTAACTCAAACAGAGACTCATTCCCATTGTCATACGGGTATAAAAACAAGTTCTCATAATCAATCAACAATGACTTTCCACTCATAGTGATGACACTATCCGCATAAGCCATGGCATTGTTCAAATGCGCTTGGTCCCTACCTCCTGGACTACCATCCAATCCTGCTAATGTCAAGTGCGTTCTTGCCAACATACCCAATGCAGACCATTTTGTTAATCTACCTTCAGACAAAGCTTCCTCTGTTAGATTAGCTGCAGCAAATTCATAATCCTCACGAACAAACCTCCATACATCCTCTACATTATTTCTAGGGAGTTGTGGATTATTCAAATGTTCTAAGTTGTTCTCTATAATAGGAACAGCGCCGAAATTCATAACTAAGTGAGAATAAGCAGTAGCTCTCATAAAATGTGCTTCACCCAATGTATGGTTCTTTATTTTCGCCGATACTCCGCTACCAGCGTAAGTATTGATATTGTTAATGGCCAAATTGGATTGTCCCACTACAATATAAAAAGAACGATAAGCAGTCTGACTAGCATCAGATACAGCGGTCACATTAAACTCTACCATATCTCTATCTCCCCAAGCGCGAAATAGCGAACCACCTCTAATATCGCCTAACTTGAAATTAGACTTATCTATATAATCTTTCCATACAGCACTGTATAAAGGAGCTGTAGCTGCCAAGATCTGCTCGTCACTGCTGTAAAACCCAGCATCTACCAACCTGTCTTTGGGCGGTCTGTCCAAAAATTCTTCTGAGCATGATGCCAATAGCCCCATAACTGAAAGAAGAACAACTAGTATATAATTTTTACTTTTCATTTTTTCTACTTTAAGTTTTTAGAAATCAATTGCTACACCAAATGAGTATACCGGAGTTGAAGGGTAACGCCCATAATCTACACCTGTAAATCCTCCTGCGGTTACACCTTGACTCTCTCCAACATATGTTCCAATCTCAGGATCATAACCGCTATAATTAGTCCACGTATAAACATTCTGTGCACTAGCACTCAACGTCACGTTCCTTACCACCCCTTGTCTATCTATCAAAGAAGAGGGCAAACGATAAGAAAGCGTAATGTTCTTTATTCTTAGGTAAGACCCATCTTCAACAAACTTGTCAGTCAAACGATCATAATTTCCATTGACACTAGAGGTGGTCATTCTAGCTACATTAGTCCCTGGGTTTTCCAAATTAGGACTACCATCCGCATCAGTACCAACCTTAGCATAATCAAAGGCTTCCACAAACATGTTTTGACCTAAATTCAAATTATTAGGGTTGCTATTTTGGTAGCGTAAATAGTTGTAAATATCATTACCATAGCTACCTGTCATTAGGATGCTTAAGCCAAATCCCTTATAAGAAAAAGTGTTGGTAAACCCTCCATAAAGCTCAGGGATTGGGTTACCAATGAATGTCATATCTTTTTCATCAATAATACCATCACCAGCATCTGCTTTACCATCTCCAGAGGTATCCTCTGTTAGCTGATCTTTGTATTTCACATCACCTACCCAGATACTATTTTCTCCTATTGGATACTCATCACCATTACCATCTACAGGCAAAGCACTCTCTTCAATTTCTTCAACACTACCAAAGATTCCTTCTTCTTCATACCCAAAGAATTGCCAAGGTGATTCACCGATAACCGAACGTTGAGCAAAATTCTTTAAAAACCAATCTTCTCCTCTAATAGTAATATTAGTAGCACCTGAACTCAAGCTTGTGATCTTAGTATCGTTAGAAGAGAGATTAAAATTTGATTCCCATTTGAAATCACCTTTATCAATATTGATCGTATTGATCGAGAAAGCCCAACCTTTGTTTTCCATCGAACCAATATTAACGGTTGGTGAAGAAACAGAAGCGCTACCATTTGTACCCATATACGACGGAAGTTCTGACTGCAAAATAAGATTGTCAGTTGTTTTGATATAGTAATCTGCATCAATCTGAATGCGACTATCAAACAGTCCTAAAGTCAAACCAAAATTATTCGTTTTAGTTTCTTCCCATTTATAATCTGGATTAGGATAACTAGCAGGTCTAAAACCTGTCCCCACATCAGTAGGGATAGCTGATGACATAGTAGCATAGATTGGCCCACTTGACCCTTGATTTCCTGTCGTACCGATTTCGTATCGTAATCTCAAATCACTAACGAACCCTATACTAAAAAAACTTTCTTCAGAGATTCTATATGCACCAGACACAGCTGGGAAATATCCCCACTTGTTTTCTGGACCAAAATTAGAAGAACCATCAGCACGAAAACTAGCAGTCACAATATAACGATCATCAAAATTGTAATTTACACTGCCAAAATAGGAATCCATAGCCCAATCTCCTTGTCCTCCACTATTAGATGAAAGATCGGGGTTACCAGCTTCCAAGTCCAAAACACCATCTGTACTGAACCCACTTCTTGTGGCGCTAATATTATTCCAATTAGACTCTTGTGCCTCATGAAGCACCTTTGCATTGATATGATGCTTATTTATCTGTTTGATATATTGCAAGGTCTGGTTCCAGTTCCAGTACGTACTCTTATTTTCCGTATTTTTCAATTTTGCGATATTGTTCACTTGCCATCCATATTCATAAGTAGGATTGAAAAGAGTAGAACTAGTGTATTTAATATCAGTATTGAAACTAGTCAAGAACTCCAAACCATCAATAATTTTGAAACCTGCATTGAGCCCACCTAATAACCTTCTCTGTAGGCGTTCATTCGTGGTGATTTCCCCAATCGCAATTGGGTTAACTGGCGCGAATTGTTCAGCATTATTATCGACATTACCACCGCCATACGTTCCATCAATATTCCTCACTGGAATCTGTGGTGCCAATCTTAGTGCATCCTCTATTAAATTAGACTGAGTTGAAGACAACTGCTCATCTGTTTGAGATACATTAATTTTGGTTCCAATAGAAAACCAATCTCTAGCTTTAGTTTCCATATTCAACCTCATTGAGGTTCTTTCAAATCCAGAACCAACAGCGACCCCATCTTGAGATAAATTCTCTCCCGACAAATAATAGGTAGTCTTCTCGTTACCACCACTAATACTAATCTGGTGCTTTTTCATGGCTGCATTATTGAACAATTCTCCTTGCCAATCAGTACCCTCTCCTAATAATGAAGGGTCTTTAAAATCTTCCCGAAAATCACCTCCAGTTAATTCTTTGTACTCATTATCAATTTGTGCGTACTGCCTCATATTCATCAAATCCAATTTTTCAGGAGCAGTCTGTAGACTATAATTAAATGAATAGGATATTTTCACATCACCTACTTTACCTTTTTTAGTCGTGATCAACACTACCCCATTAGTACCTCTTGACCCAAAAATGGCTGTTGCAGATGGTCCTTGTAGGATCTCTATGCTCGCCACATCATCTGGATTTAGCGATGACAAAGGGTTAGTTCCACTCTGTGAATTCTCACCTTCAATTTGAATACCATCTATTACATAAAGTGGCTCGTTACTACCTCCTATTGTACTCAACCCACGAATTCTCACCGAAATCCCTCCTCCTGGAGCAGCCGTGTTTTGACTCACAAACACACCAGCCGATCTACCTGCGATAGCTTGATCAATAGTTGTGTTAACCGTTCTAGAGATCTCTTCAGCAGAAATGGAAGTCTGTGCAGCAGTTAAATCCGCTTTTCTCATCTCTCCATATCCCACTACTACAACCTCTTCTAATGTAGAAATATCAGTTTCGAGCATGACATCAATAACAGATCTACTACCTACTTGTACTTCCTGACTGATAAAACCAAGAAAGGAATAGACCAATACTTGTTCCTCTGCTACATCGAGCGTGTAGTTACCATCCATATCAGAAACAGTACCTGTAGTAGTGCCTTGTATCATTATGGTAACACCTGGAAGCGTAAGACCATCATCCGAGCGGACTACTCCTTTCACCTGTTTGGTTTGTGCATGTGCGCAGAACACCATCATCACCATCAGACCTAACAATGTGAGTTTCTTACCCCACAGATTAGTCTGAAAGCGCAAATATCTCTGCAACTTTGAGTAATTGTTTTTCATAATTTAGCTTTAGTTAAAATTCAACTCGTCTCAATAAAACATCTCCCACCCATTCTAGTTATGACGCTAATTCTCCATAAAAACACTCAACAAAAAATACAAAAACCCTACGATCATAGCGCCTATGACTACTTCCATCATGATGAAGAATTTTCTTTTTGCTTGTTTGTTTTGATCCTGATCGCTCATAAAAAATCCAAATAGAATATGCCTAAATAGTAACAGCAATTTGGGGACTTACCTCAAGGTCAGTAGTAGACCCATGTCACAAAGACCGTTGATTAACTGTCTCATGAATAAGATAGATATATGTAACACCGTAGTGTTGTAATGTTACTTCTACCTATAGTTATAACAACAATTAGAGCGGAACTACACCCTATGGATTGGAAGCATCATAAGTTTAATTGAGAATACAATTCTCTAGATATCCTAATTAAGATTCTAGAGCCAAGAAAAAAGGCGCTAGAAGTTTGCCTTTGGCTCTTTTGTCTAGTACCCGCTATTTGAATGCCGTTTTTGAGAAAAATGAAATACTGATACACTAGAATTTATGCATGTCATACGCTCAGTGGAGAGGAATATTATTACTCAAACATCTCTATATAGAAGCTTAGTATTTCTTAACAAGACTATTAAAGTAATAGTCACACTCCCGTATTACAACTAAAATTCTATCCTATAATTAAGTATTGGTATTAAGCCCGCCATTGGATACTCAAAGACTTCTTCATTGACAGAATCATAACCTTCAAACCATGTATTGAGTCGATTGGTGACGTTTTGAATATTCAGAGACAGTACATGCTCAGATTTTGGTTTATAGAAATGCAAACTCACCCCTACATCCAAACGCAAGTAATCTTTAGTCTGGCTTGTAAAGAGTTCACCTTCTTGATAGACTGTTTTTTCTTCTATAATAGACTGTTCCAAATCAACAGGAGTAAAACGCTTGCCACCTGACCAAATCAACTTTCCGTTGACCCCTATCATTTTGTTGTCGCTCCATTTGAATTCCTTACCCCCCACAAAATTGTTGATATAGCCAACGTTGTATTTAGAGTCTCTCCAAACACCATCTGCTGCTTGGTACTCAGCCTCAAACAATGAACTGGTTACCAAGAAATAATAGTTATTGGTAAAGTATTTTTGAAAGGTAAACTCCAGGCCATAGTTACGACCTTTACCAATATTCGCAACCGTATCATCAGGAATGATCCCTCCAAAAATTGGAGTATACAATTCTTCTGGATTGGTAGATACTGGCAGGTTATTCATATACTGATAATAGGCCTCTACTTTGAAGGTCACATCTTCCCATAGACTCTTCTCATATGAGGCTACAAAATGCATAGACTTTGTCAGCCCCAATTCATTATTAGGGTAGGTCTTATTCCCCAGTTCATCTTCTATTTCCACAAAGTAGATCGGCATACTTTCATGTCTACTATGCAGACCAACACCCAAACTTACCTTTTGTCTCTTCGGCAATTTGATCGCCATTCCTAATCTTGGTTCTAGGGAATTATCCTTACTCAATGCAAAATGTGAATAGTGCAATCCAGCTGTCACAAAAACTTTATCTGAGAACTTGTATTTAGATTGAATATATGCCTGATATAGATTAGTTCTACCCTCACTATCCAAATAGGTATTCCACTCTTGCGTATCTTCATCCTTTTCTATGGTAGAATAACGATAATTCAAGGCATTGAAAACTCCTCCTGCTCTAATTGTAAAACGACTGGAGACTTTACGATTGTAATAAGAACTAACTCTAGTGGCTCTATTTTGCAAATCATCAATAAATTCTGGTGCAATAACTCCCAAACTATCCATTTGATCAAAATCTTGACCACTAAAACTCATAGAAGACGAAATCACCGTATGCAAATATGATTTCTTATCTAAAAAAACCTCATGACTCAAACCTGTTGCATACATGCCTGATTTTGTAATTTCCTGATACCCATCCGAAAATTCTTGGTTTTGATTAGTAGTGTCTGGCAAGTACTCCTCAGAGACATCCGACAATCCGCCTATACCCCAAATTGAAAAAGTACCTGCCTTTTTAGTAGGGAGATTAATTTTAAATGATAAATCTTGATAATTAGGTAAAGCATTTTCTGAAATTTCAAAATTCAAGTTGTTGAGAATTGACAAGGTCGAATACCTGTAATTGAATAAAAAAGAGCCATCATAACCCTTTTTAAAAGGGCCTTCTGCAGACAAGTCTACACCCAATACGCCCACTTGAATGACAAACTCATTCTCCTTATTATTACCATTTCGCAAGTTAATATCAAACACTCCCGAAAGCGCATTACCATATTCGCCAGGAAAAGCACCAGTATAAAAATCCGAGTTACCCAGCATATTAGCACTCAAAATACTCACCGCCCCACCAGAATACCCCTCTTCGGCAAAATGATTCGGGCTTGGAATTTCTACTCCTTCTAACCTCCACAACAACCAATTAGGAGAATTGCCGCGGATGATAATTTCATTGGAAGAATCATCTCCAGTCGATACTCCTGCAAATGATTGTGCCATACGTGCTGGATCACTGATACTAGCGGCATAACGCTTGGATTCCTCCGCATTAAATGACTTTGCACTCACTGTTGCCATCTCATTGAGGGGCTCGTTGCGGTCTACGACCACTGTGACTCCAGACAATGATTGAATTTGCTCAGTCAACTCAGCAGTCAGGACCACCTCTTTGGCCGACCCCACCAACACCTCAGGCAGCTCCGTATCGTTATACCCGACATAAGACATCCGTATATCATACCGGCCTACGGGTATATTGGTGATTCTAAAGTTACCATCTAGATCCGTCACCGCACCGAGCAAAGGATCCGTTCCCAGTACCACAACTGTAGCAAAGGGCAATGGCAATCTCGAATCTCTATCTATGATAACACCTCTCACCGTCTGCTTATACCCTCTCGGGTTAGCGATTTTCACCTCCTCTTTGGTGGTAATGACAATTTTGTCTCCAATTCTCTCGAATCTAAGATTGGCATTTATCAACGCCTGTTTCAACACATCATCTATTGTACCATTTTGCACATCGATATTGATGTTCGTGACGCTACTTACCTGTTCATGATTGAATACAAAAACAGTATTAGTTTCTTTTTTTAAGGCGATAATCACTTCTTCTAAAGTGGTATTGTCCATTTTTAGAGAAAGTTTTTGTGACTCTTGCCCATACCCTACAGTGGCAGACAACAATATGATCAGTGCTGCCAGAGCGCCGGTAAAAATGATTGAGTTTTTGAGAGAATTTTTCATAGTTTTACGGTATAAATAAGGTTGCGATCTTGTTTTGAATTAATTGATCCGGGAGGTGTTACAGCACTTCCCGTTTCTATTTTATAGAATAATAATTGTCTTGTCTTGAAGCTTGAATTCTATATCAGTGGTTTTTTCAAGCATACTCAAAACCGATGAAATTGATTCGTGATTATCAAATTGAGCAGTAAAGTGATATTCTTTGGCTGTCTCGTTTTCAAAGCGATATTCAAAATCATACCATCTTGCCAGCCTGCCCATTACACGCTCCAAATCGTCATTATTGAACTCCAACTTCCCTTCCTTCCAGGAAGTATAGTTGGAGGTATTAACTGCTACTACCGCCAACTCGGATGATCCGTCAGACCAGACACTCTGATCATCCGGCGCTAACAATTCGGAAGCAATCAACGCCCCATTCTCTTTGATATCGATCTTTACTTTTCCCTCTACCAAAGTTGTAGACAGGTCTTCATCAGGATAGGCGGTCACGTTAAATGAAGTACCTAATACATTGACATCCATATTTTGAGCATTGACAACAAATGGACTGCCGTTGTGTGTTACTTCAAAATATGCCTCTCCAGTCAAATACACTTCTCGTTTGTTATCAGCAAATGCAACCGGAAATCTCAAAGAAGACGCTGAGTTTAACCAAACTTTGGTACCATCAGCTAATGTCAATTTATATGACCCTCCTCGAGGAATATTCAATTCATTGAATGCCAAGACCTCTGCTAAATACTCTTTTTTAGTCGTATCTGATATCTCATATACAATGGCCTTGTCTTCATTTTTGATTGTTGTGACTCCTTGAGTAATTGTCGTCCGTTGGGTCGATTGGTTCAATATGACTTCTTCTCCGTTGGACAATACTAGCGTCACATTTTCCACTTTGGGATGGATCAATTGATCTACCATCGCTAAATCTTGATACTCGGTCCTGAGGACGAAATAATAAAATATAGATCCCATCAAAAGCAAGGGTAGTAATATGGAAGCTGCATATTTCAAATACACACTTGGATCAAACCCGACCTGCTTGCTAGGGAATAGACGGTTCTCTAGTTCAACCCATACATGCCCTTGATCAAACAGCGCATAGACTTCCAGCTTATCCAATTGTGCATCTAGGCGTATGGCTTTATCTAAGAGCAATTGATTCTCTTCACTTTCACTGCACCAATCGTCCAATTTCACTTGGTCATCAGTAGAGATTGACCCCTTGATTTTTTGGGCTATGAGGTCTGCGATATAAAATTTTTCGTCCATGATTTTGATTGCTTACAGAACTAAAACAACCAGAGGCCAAAAACGGGTGAAGCGAGGTGAAACTATTTCTATTTGGATATTAAAACGAGAGCATAATAACTTCGAAAAAAGATCCTAGTTGATGCTTCAATTTGGCATAACCTATCTTTTTTTGTGTTTTGACCGTATTTTCGGAGATCTTCAATTTTTCTGCAACCTCGCGATTCTTGAGTCCATTGAGGACCAATAACATTACTTGCTGACAAGAAGGTGGTAGTTCTTTGATCTCTTTATACAGCTGCCCAAACACTTCTTCTTCTATCACCTGCCCAGTAAAGAACTGCTCGGACTCTAACTCATAAATCAAGCTGCTTTGATGCTTCTCAATTACTATTTGATGTTTCAGTTGATTCAAGCATTTGTTACGCAGAGAAGTGTATAAATATGCCTTGACAGCATTCGGATGATCGAATTGGGATCTTATTTCCCATAGAGAAACAAAAACATCTTGCACCAAATCTTCGACTCCTTGTACGTCCTTTATATACTTATAGCCAAACCCACATAGACTAGAGAAATATTGATCAAACAACGACTGGAAAGCAGTCCTATCTCCTTTGGCTAACAAATGAATGGATGAGGTGCTCAATGTAGGTGATTAGAATTGGTTTATGCAAGTCTAGTGAATTCTATGAATAATATTAAATCCTATTAGTTGCAACCATTTACAATTCGGAGTAGTCTAATAGATACAAACTCAAAAAAACACACTTATGAAAACTATCATCAACTTGATACTTCTATTGCTCATCGTGAACCTATCATGGGCACAAAAGCAAGATTACTCTTTTGAAGAAAATTATAAAACCAGTGAATCTCCTAGATTCATCCTTGATGCACGTGACGGAAATGTGAGTGTATTCCCACACGATAAAAATGAGGTTCAAATTTATTTCATTGTTAAAAAAGGTAACACACTACAAAAGATTAGTAGAGACGAATTACCAGAAGAAATGGCCTTGAACATTGATAATACTAAAGAGGTTGTAACCATCAAATCAAAAAACAAAAGTTCCTCCAGCTTCATGAATTGGGACGATCAAACATCTATATCATTCGAAATCTATGTGCCAAAAGGAACAAGCTGCATGATCAATGCCAGCGATGGCAATGTCGCAATAGCAGGCCTATCTGCGAACCAGACTTTAGAACTTAGCGATGGTAACTTGGGTATCAAATCCATAAACGGAAACGTAAAAGCAACCCTCTCAGATGGCAATATCGCATGCTCCAACATCAACGGGAATATAAAGATGATTTCCAGTGACGGAAACCTTGCAGCTGAAAACATCAAGGGTAACATCTACCTCAAAAGCTCAGACGGCAACATATCACTTTCCAATGCCACAGGCAATAGCGAACTAATAACAAGTGATGGCAATATTGCGGTCAGTCAAGCAACGGGTGATTTCACTATTACCTCTTCGGATGGCAATATTGCATTCAACGAAATGAGTGGATCTCTACAAGCCAGATCCTCTGATGGACAAATCGCAGGACAAATAGATAAATTGACGGGAACGTTATCTCTCAGAACCTCAGATGGCAACATCGTAGTTCGTATCCCAAAAGACATCGCATCTGACATCTCTATGGTGGGTGACGCTGTATCCACCAACCTACCCATCAATGGCAATCACGAGGAAAAGATGATAAAAGGAACGCTAAATGGTGGAGGTATCAATATAGAACTATACGCAGCAGATGGCCGAGTGAGATTAGAAGCGAACTAATCTAAAAAGAATTTGGTGTGGCGGTGTTTGACCTTGTATTTCACACGCGTTTCCGTTGCAATGAGTTATTACAACTCAACCTCATCTGTGACGAGGATACCATGGTTCAAAGCTTGTAACTTGAATTACCTACATCATGACTACCCTTCATAGTGCAGTATCGCATTGCAAACGCTAGACCCATTCATCCTCGTNNACGAGGATGAATGGGTCTAGCGACAGGTCGGAAATACCAAACAAGGTTTCAGTCGCAATACAATTGCCACCGAGCGGATTTGGCTCTTTGAGTTTTAGCAACAGCGCGCTGAACTAAGTGAGACTAGCACTAAGGTGCAACAATCCTCCTCTGATGGTCATCGTTGCACCTTAGTACTGCACGGGTGAACCTAATAGGTCCATGTTTGAGCCTTTTTGTACCAATGCCGCACCTTTTCACCTCAAGATCGTACCTTTTTGCACCAACGTTGCATCTTTTTACTCCGACGTTTAGCCTATTTACCTCAACGTTGCACCTTTGAAGTGGGGAGGGGTACTTCGCAAGTGGGCACCCCCACTTCGGTAGTGGGACACAGACCTCTAGAGGTACTTTTTGGTGTTTTCGAATGGATATTTTACATGCGTTTCCGTTGCACTCAAACGCGCATGATTGGGGTACGCTATATGCGACCGAGCGGACTAATTATAGCATTCTGATTAAAAAATAAAACACATAAAAACAAGAGCACCAAATAAACCATTCACAAAAACATTGTCCTTATACAAGTCACGAAATGCATTCATTTTTTTTAACAAAACCCATCTGATAAAAGTGCCAATAGTATTTAGTAAAACAATTGCAATAACAATGTAACAAGTGCTCTTTGTCCATTCATATATTTTCCAAAGTTAGTTTTCATTCATTTTTTTGGGAGTACTCTAATTACCCCCTGATTTCCCACTAGTCGTAGCGTCTGCTACGATCCCTATATTTGTAATATATAATGCCTCTCACATAAACCAGCAACATACTATTCAAAATCGTTGGTCGTAGAACCGCTTCGATTAACCTACGTGTGGAACAATACCTTCAAACATCCACTTACCCCCTTCGATACGAGCTCCTCCGTCACTCACTCAGGAGGACAGTGGAGGACTATTTTTGCTTAATCAGGAGGATAAGAATAGAGACAGATGATTACTATCCCTGTCATTCTGAGTTTCAGGATCGATGATAATCGAGCATGAAGTATCGAAGAATCCCCTCCTACTTCAACCGATACTGATAAAAAGTAGAGCCAGCTGCCATCAACAGTCCCAAGAATTCTCTTGTTTCCTCGATGTAAGGCTTTTTATAGACCATCTCGCCCACTATCTCATTTTTATTGGGTTGCATCAGGTACTCAAAAAATCCTGGTATATAAATGGTTGATATCGCAACTACCACAATCGAAATCACCAAAAACACCATCGAATGAGACAGACCAAATACCCTCAAAAGGGAGGCCAAAGCAACCACAGTATAGATACTTACCCAAAACACTGGGTCAGGATCATTAAACTGCAAATAGGCAAAACTTCCGAATATTAGAAAAAACAGGATGCTTACGATTTTGATCTTCATTAGAATTCTATTCTATAGGTTAATATCGGGATCATACCCAATTGATAATTCATCTCTATTTGCTGTGTAAAGCTGTCATAATATTGAAAAGCCTCATTCTCTCTACCCATCAAATTTTGAATATCCAACGACCATGAACGGGTCGACTTCTCTTTGTACTTCACCCAAAGTATACGCAAATCTAACCTTTGATAACTGGCCAATTGTGATTTGTAGTCCTGCGTATTAGGTAACTGATGTAGGCCGCCTTGGTATATTCCTTTGATATTGATAGACAAGGTTCGTCGCTTTGAGTTCCCTTCAAAATTCCATGACTTACCCAATGCTCCACTAACTGAATGACGAATATTATAGGGAGTGGATACCCCCTCATTATAAGTAGAGTTAAATAATGTTACTCCTACCTCATAATCAAAAGTCTCAGATGACTTAGATGCCGATAGACTTGCTCCCAATGTCGTGGCGGCATAGTTGTTTTCATATATCTCTTCTGATGAATTCATCCAGCGTTCAGTCACCTCCGGAAAGGAATAATAAAAGCCTTCCACGCTGACCACATGACTTTTTATGCTTTTGGCCACCTTAGCCAGCCCTCGATAGCTACTCAATATCCCTTGACTATTCAATAACAAACTATCCTGTCCAATACTAGTGTAGTTGATATAAGAAGATTTGGGCTGTTGCAATTGGCTGTACTTACCGCCAGACAAGGAGACTTCCATCCCCTCATTGTCATACACCCATGACATTCGATAGTCTGCATGCTGATCTTCCGATAATCCTTGAGACATATGATAGACAGAAGCTCCAGTAGTCATTCGGATAGTTGGTGTCAGTTGCCAGTCCCAATTCAAATACGGGTTGATCAATAGCGCCGGCTCTAGTGGATCCAAATAAGTAATAGGTGGGCTTTTCAACTCGTAATCATAATAATTTACCACCACTCCAGGTTCCAAGACCGAAGCTCCTCTATACCATTTTAGTCCAAGTCGATTCGCTAGTATAGTACTTTTCATTTCGAAAGAATTATTGGCTAGCACCATATCCAAATCATCATGAATCGTCTGATCTCTACTTTGATCACTGCCAGAATAAGCAGCGCTCCATTGTAGTTGCATGGTTTCGGTAACCGGAACTTCTAATTTAGCTCCTATCACCCCCATATTACCTTCGTATAAAATATCCGAGCGATCCTTTTCTACTTCAGACTCGGCATATGTTTTGGCATTAAAATCATTGCTACTCAAACCTCCCGAAGCGTAAAACTTCAAATACCCGCCATTATCAAACGGCATATTGACATGGGCTGACAAATCTTGAAAAGCTATCGTCTCTCCGTTGAAGTCCACTCCCATCAAACCCAGTAGTCCAGTAAACGAATATCGATAATTAACTAAATAACTGCTCTTATGCGCCGATGATAATGGCCCCTCTGCACTAAAGTCAAATCCAATAAATGAGGCTTGTGCAGTAAATTGATGATCACCCGCGTAACCATTCCTCAGGTTCATATCAAACACACCTGCTACACCATTGGTATAGGTGCTGTTCATATTGCCTATCAAAAACCTTGAGTTATCTAGGACCTGGGCACTCAGGATATTGACCCCTCCGCCAGTTGCAGCAGGTTGGTCATTGAAAGTTCCTGCATTGGACAGATGATTGGGATTGACCACTTCTACCCCTTCTATTCTCCAACTGTTGAGACTAGGAGACAGCCCCCTCACTGAGATTTGATTGTTTTGATCATTGGTGACCAAAACATCCGGACTTAACACCACCAAACGAGCTGGATCGTTGTAACTAGCGGCTATTCTATTGATTTTTTCTTCGGTAATTTCTAATGATTGGACATCTGAAATAATCGGGTTGGCCCTTACCACAACCCTATCCAATACTTCGATCTTGGGGTCTAATCGCACTTCTATATAGGCAACCTTATTAGCCTTTACCCATACTTTGTGAAGTTGTTGGGCATCATAACTCAGATGACTAACTGTCAAAGTATAACTACCTGGGTCCAAATCGGAAATAACAAACTTTCCATTAGCATCAGAAACACTTCCTCCACCACCTTGGATCGTGACAGAGGCTCCTTCCAGAGCCTCTCCACTTATCTTATCTCTTACTGTTCCTTCTATCTGTTGTGCCCATGACGAAAAACCGACCATGCACAACCATACCAACCCTAAATATCTCAAACTCCTTATTTTAATAATTTCGTAACATTGGCATAAGAGATCTCCAAACTCTTCATCGGGTCACCCGACTGATCTTGTTCAACAAAGAAATACTCCATGCCGGCATCAGATGTAACTTCAAAAATACTTGCATAGTCTATCACGCCATTTCCTACTTCAGTAAAGTTTTGACTTTCCGTAGCGTCCATATCCTTAACATGCCATTCTATAAATCTACCAGGATATTTCGCCATGAATTCAATCGGATCTAACCCCGCTTTACTCACCCAATACAGATCCAATTCGATATTAACGAATTCTGGACTAGTTCCATCTAAAATCATTTGCATAGGCACTTTTCCATCCAATGTATCAAATTCAAAATCATGGTTATGGTAAGTCACTTTGATTCCTTCTTTAGCACTCAAAGGTCCTATTTCGTTCAATATTTTGATGAAATTTTCATAGTGTGCAATCGTACGGTACTCATCACTGATCCATGGCAATACAATGTATTTAAGCCCTAGTGCCTTACTTGCAGCCAATACCTGCTCAAAATCCCCAGTAAGATCAGCGTGAGGCATATGTGAGCTGATGATATTCAATCCCAAGCTATCTGTAATGGCTTTAAAATCGACCGGCTCCATGCCATAGAATTTACCTTGATCATATGAGGCTAATTCCAAGTTGGTATATCCAATTTTGGCAATTTTGGACAAAGTCCCAACTACGTCTGCAGACATGGCATCTCTTACCGTATAAAGTTGAACACCTATTTCTAATGTCTTTGTTTCCTTCATTTCAGTATCAATGGCCACAACAACAGCCTTTTTTTCGGAAGAGCAAAACGAAAACATACAGACCGTCATTACAAGTGCTGCTCCTTTTATTAAAAAAATCTTATTCATCTATATTAAAAGTTAAAGTATTGATTTGTAATAAATTTTTCTCTTTGTCTTCGCTGTTGAAGACAAAATAAATATCATGCTCTCCTGAAGTAGATTTTAATTCTATTGTCTCAATCTGACCTGGGTCATTCGGACCATTCAATAACAATTGACCTATCAATTCTCCTTCAGGTCCGTCTAGATATAAAGAGATCTCAACTGGCAATTCAGAAGTTTTAAGCAATTTCAAATCAATAGATTTTACATCTGTCAAATCTATTCCTGAATAAATGCACCACCCTCCACTATTTATTCTGTTGATCATCTTCTTTCTCCGGTCGGTGGTTATATTCTCACTTATATTATAACTCCCCGCTTCCACCACATTATGAACTAACTTTTTGATCTCCATATCCATAATTGAGGATAGTTCACCTGCTCCTTTGTCCTTATACCTAGCGCTCAAAATCACCTCTTTCCCTTTCTTCACTTCACTAACTGTATATACACCCTTGAGACTTTTGGTTTCCTCAACCTCCTCAGTCAATGACATGATATAGGTGATCATACTTTTTGCTTCATCAGGAGTAAAATCGGGGTGCGCCGACATTGAGTGGTCTCCCCACGCACCACTACCACCTTTGATTACTTTGGCTGCCAACTCATCGAGAGCATTTGTCTGGTTTTCGTATCGTGTAGCTACTTCAACAAATGATGGCCCGACAGATTTACCATCTAACTTGTGACAGGACATACAATCTGATTTTTGGATCAATGATTCTCCTGTAGTCACAGGCATTTGATGCCCCAAAATCTGAGCCTGATCCATCCCTTCAGTATACAGAATTTCGAATTCTACTACCTCACGAGTGATGCCATTCCCAATACTACCATCCTGTTTATCATTTACACTGACTTCATATTCTATATTGCGCCCCGCCCAATAGAAGGTATTGTTTCCTTTGATATTCACCGTGACAACTGGTGCATCATTACCTACTTCTACTTTGAACTGTTGCATCAAGGTATGACCAGCTGCATCTTCCAAGGTCAACCTTGGCCAATAAATACCATCCTCTTCAAATGTATATTCCACTATATCACCTTCTATATACTCACCTCCAATTTTCCATTCGTAAGTCAGCGCATCACCATCAAAATCTACAGAACCACTCGCATCTAGCGTCACAGTCAACGGCGCACTACCTGTATTGGCAGAAAGTTTTACCTCCATCTTAGGCACTCTATTTTCTCTATTGAAATTAATTCTACTCAATCTCGCATCTTGGTTGGCCGAGAACCAAGCAGTTCCATACTCTATCATGTACAGTGTGCCATCTGGGCCAAAGTCCATGTCAATGATGTTATAGAATTTCTGAGATGGCATAAAAGGTTCAAAATCAGAAGCCTTACCACTCTCATCAACCATCACAGTAAATATCCAATCACGCATCCAATCATAGACAAGTAAGCGACCATCGAAATACGAAGGAAACCTATTTTCATTCTTATTTTTAGCATCACCATAATAAACAGGACCTGTCATCGCTGTACGACCACCATTTTTGAGTTGTGGAAACACCTCACTGTTGACATACGGATAGTAGATCATCGCCTCACGTGCTGGGGGTAAATTTTGAATCCCTGTATTATTTTTAGAATCGTTGACAGGATTTAATGGATCGAAAAACCCTTCCGCTTCCTTTAGGTCAAAATCATAATCTCCATAGGCCTGATTATTGGCAATGAACAATGGCCAACCATAATAACCAGGTGTCATGGCTACATTCATTTCATCATGTCCCTTAGGACCTTTGACATCATGATTGTCTCCAGCATCGGGTCCCACATCCCCCCAAAAAAGCCAATTCCTTTTTTGATCTACTGTGATTCTATATGGATTACGACATCCCATCACATAGATTTCTGGTCTCGTCAATGGATCATCATCTTCAAAGAGGTTTCCTTTTGGAATCGTATACGTTCCATCGGTTTCTGGTTTAATCCTTAAAATTTTACCTCTCAAGTCATTCGTATTAGAAGAAGTACCTCTGGCATCAAATGATTCTCGGCCTTCTCTATCATCGATAGGTGCATATCCGTCTGACTCAAACGGGTTGGTATCATCTCCTGTGGATACATACAACAACTTGCCTGGCCCGAACTCAATCGACCCACCAGTATGACAACATTCGTCACGTTGTGTCGGTACAATCAAAATCACCTTTTCGTCTTTAATTCCTTGATCAGTTAAAGTAAATCGAGACAGGTGTTGTTTTGACTCTGTGCCTACTGGTGAATAATATAGGTATATCCATTTGGTCTCTTCAAAATCCGGATCAAGTGCCATTCCCATCAATCCATCCTCAAAGCCATAAAAAACAGGAAGACTATCTTGAAGAACCATTTCATATTTAACTGGATCATAGAGTCTAATCCCTCCCTTTCTTTCTATGTAGAGGATATTACCATCGGGCATTACCTCTAGCTCTACTGGTTCATTAAGATAGTTAAAGAACACCTCTTGTGAGAATCGGTATTCATCAGGTATGGCTTGTTCGTCATATGTTTTTTCCTGGCATGAAACCAATATACTCATGACTATCAAACACAAGTATCCATACCCTCTTTTTGCCTTAATCATGCTTTGATTATTTGTTGTTTATTAAATCGATCAATCTACTATTACAAAATCCACCACTCAAATAGTCATTTATCAATTATGACCACAAAATATAGAGTTACGCAATCATATCTGTTCAAAATATTTCAACGAAAAATTTTCAACAATAAATAAGCGTCGTAAAACTGACAATTGAAGAACTTATACTAATGCCAATGACTTTCTCCTAAATTCTTGTGGAGACACCCGCTCATAACGCTTGAAAACTGTCGAGAAATATTGACTCGTTGCAAAACCACATCTATAGGCGATTTGGGTAGCACTCTGATCTTCATTTTCCAAAAGCAACTTTTTCGCCATCTCCAACCGTTTCTTTGTCAGTAGCTGCATAGGTGTCAGGTTCGTCAGCTGTTTGCAGTGGTGTGTAAATCGCGTGGCACCTAGGCCAGACGAAGTAGCCATCTCTTCTATCGTCCATGGGTAGATCAGGTTATTGGACAACTCACCGATGAACTGCTTGGCGGAACGCATACTATCAGTCAAAGACTCGTTCAGTTCAAGTTTGCCTCTGTCAAACATCTCTATCAACAGTATCAATAATTCGTTGATATGCAACCTGATTTTAGAGGCTGCTGATCCATTTTCGTCTGAGTGAATCGTCTTTCTAATTTTGGTAAATAGCTCTTTGATCTCAGGAGTCGATTTCCAAACAGGCTGCTCATTTTGTCTAAACAACAAGTTCAGCCGTTGCAAGTCATCATCTGACAAGACCACCCAGTCTGGCCAAGTCCATTGCTCATGGGGTCTCCTGACTCCTACATCTATGATGATCCAGTAAAATCTCCCTACGCCAACTTCCGGGTTGCCCACCTTGTGTTGCTGCCATGGTCTGGTGATGGTAAAATCTCCTGGCAACAGTTCTATCTCTGTATTTTCGACAGAATAAGGCATTAATCCAGATTCCAAAAAATGAAACTCAACCCCTTCATTTCTGTGCCAGTCCAAGCCCCAATCTTGCTTTTCATCTGCACTCCAATAACCGATCGTATTTAAGCCTGCAGTGTCATTTGTCAAACGATTGCCAGGGTAAGCGTTCCTCGCCAAGGCTTTGAACTCCACCTTGCCTCGCTGTACCGCATCAACCAAAGGCTGACATGTATCTGCCTGATAGACCGACCCATTCTCCTCTTCAAAATGGATCACGTCTTGTTTAATTTTCACCATTGAATTATTTTAAACAGAATAAAAACTTCAGATTGTTAATTTACTTTGCTTCAGCCTAGCTGAATAGCACAGTGCATTGCACTGTGATCAAATTTATACAAATAAATCAATAAGCATGACGGATTTGACAAATGACACTACAAGCAAGAATAAATTGTTTGTTGCCAGTTGCATGGCGCTGATCACTACCTCCATGACTTTTGCCATTCGCGCAAAATTGGAAGGGGTATTTACAGTTGACTATGGATTGAGCAGTACCGATTTGGGGCTCGCCTTTGCACCTGCCTTTTGGGGATTTACCTTGGCGATGATTATCGGAGGCCCATTAGTGGATTACTTCGGAATGAAAAAAATCATGAACCTCGCCATGGTCGGCCATGTGACAGGAATCGTCATCACCCTATTTGCTAGAGATTTTTGGACCTTATTTATAGGTACTACTTTGATAGGAATTGGAAATGGTATGGTAGAAGCAGCCTGCAACCCATTAATTGCAACATTATACCCTAACGAAAAAACCAAAATGCTCAATCGATTCCATATCTGGTTTCCATTAGGAATCGTAATCGGCAGTGTACTAGCCTACTTGTTGGTAGACGTCTTAGGATGGAGTTGGATGGTGTTAGTAGGTACCTTATTTATTCCATTGACAGGATATATTGTTTTGTTTTGGGGCAAAACATTACCACAAACCGAACGTGTATCATTAGGTGTATCTAACGGAGATATGCTAAAAGCGTGTATCTCACCATTGTTCATCTTTATCGCCCTTTGTATGATGCTAACTGCTGCTACAGAATTAGGGACAGGCCAAAGAATTGATTCCTTGCTCAGTACCTCTGGAGTTGCTCCGTTGTTGATATTGGCATTCGTCAATGGCATCATGGTGGTCGGAAGGTTCTTCGCTGGAGAAGTAGTTAAAAAACTCAGCATCACCAAAATGTTGATGTTCTCTGCCATCTTCTCGTTTATCGGATTGTACTGGTTGAGTTACGCAACTGGCGCCATGACTTTTGCTGCTGCAGGCGTCTTCGCTATCGGTGTTTGCTATTTCTGGCCAACAATGCTCAGTTTTGTGGCAGAAAAAATACCGCAAAGTGGTGCACTTGGATTATCAATCATGGGAGGCTTAGGCATGTTTTCTGTCTCTCTTGTATTGCCCATCATGGGCGTCTTTATGGATGCTGATACTACTGGACCTCAAACATTAAGACTCATGACGGCATTACCCGCGATATTGATTTTGGCGTTTGGTGCTTTGCATTTCTCTAAAAAAGCTGCTTAACACATATGAAGAACAGAAAATTAAGAATGGGAATGATTGGTGGAGGCCAAGGAGCCTTCATTGGTGCCATTCACCGACTGGCCGCCAACCTTGATGGACAAATCGAATTGGTCTGTGGCGCATTTAGTAGCAATGCCCAGCGATGTATTGATTCTGGTGCAGAAGTATTTTTGCCCACTGAGAGATGTTATGCCAGCTATGAAGACATGATGAAAACTGAAGCTGCGCTACCTGAGGGTCAGCGCATGGACTTTGTTTCTATTGTCACACCCAATCATTTACATTTTGGCCCAGCGAAGGCCGCTCTTGAAAGTGGATTTCCTGTCATCATTGACAAGCCGTTATCCTTTACTTTGGATGAGGCTACCGCACTTCAAGCTATAGTAGAAGAAACCGGTTTACCCTTTGCGTTGACACATACGTATACAGGCTATCCTATGATCAAGCAGGCAAAAGCCATGATCCGAAATGGCGCATTAGGTGCAATCAAAAAGATTTCTGTAGAGTACCCACAAGGTTGGTTGACAGACAAAGAAGAAGACAGTGGTTCTAAACAAGCTTCGTGGCGCACTGACCCAAGCCGTAGTGGCAAAAGTGGTTGCTATGGAGACATTGGTACACATGCCGCGAACATGGCAGAATATGTCAGTGGTCTTAACATCACCAAAGTGTTGGCGCAGCTGACTACTGTAGTAGAAGGAAGGTTATTGGACGATGATGCAACGGTCTTGTTAGAGTTCGAAGGTGGCGTACCTGGTCTATTATCCGCTTCGCAAATCTCAGCAGGAGAAGAGAATGCAGTTAAGATTCGTGTATATGGTGAAAAGGGAGGCGTTGAATGGAATCAAGAAAACAACAATTCTCTCATCGTCAAATGGCACGGCAAGCCTAGCGAAACACTAAGAGCTGGTGGAAACCATGGGTACTTAACACCTGAGGCCATCGCGCATACACGTACGCCTGGTGGACATCCCGAAGGTTACTTGGAAGCGTTTGCCAATATCTATCGAAATTTCGCAACAGCATTACGCTCGCATTTTGCAGGTGAAAAAATAGACGCTACTATCCTTGACTACCCAAGCATAGCGGATGGTGTGCATGGCATGGCGCTGGTAGATGCAGTTGTTGAATCCTCACAAAATGGAAACGTTTGGGTCTCACCTACCCACTAATCAAAACTTAGAATTAATATGAAGACTATAAAAGGACCTGCCATATTCCTCGCCCAATTTTTGGGTGACGAAGCACCTTATAACAATCTGAAAAACATTTGCGAATGGGTAGCCAGTTTGGGATACAAAGCAGTTCAGATTCCAGCATGGGACATCAGAGTTATAGATATTGAGAAGGCCGCTGCAAGCACAGCATATTGTCAGGAAATCAAAGACACGGTACATGCTGCTGGTTTAGAAATATCAGAACTTTCCACGCATCTACAAGGGCAATTGGTTGCTTCACACCCAGCCTATGACACCATGTTTGATGCATTCGCTCCTGATGCGGTTCACGACGATCCGCAGGCAAGAACAGAATGGGCCACCAAACAAATGATGTACGCTGCTACAGCGAGTAAGCATCTAGGATTGAACGTCATGGGTTCCTTTTCTGGCTCCCTGTTGTTTCATACGATGTATCCTTGGCCACAACGTCCTGCAGGACTTGTAGAAGCAGGGTTTGCAGAACTGGCTAAAAGATGGCAACCGATATTGGACCACTGTCAACAAGAAGGGGTGGAAGTGTGTTATGAATTGCACCCCGGAGAAGACCTGCATGATGGGGTTACTTTTGAAAGGTTCCTTGAAGCGACCAACAACCATCCTAGTATCAAGATACTTTATGACCCGAGTCACTTTGTCTTGCAACAAATGGATCATCTCAAATTCATTGACTACTATCACGAACATATCCGTATGTTTCATGCCAAAGATGCAGAGTTTACCCCTTCGGGTAAGTCAGGCGTATATGGTGGGTATCAAGATTGGGTAGATAGACCAGGTAGGTTTAGATCATTGGGAGATGGTCAAGTAGACTTCAAAGGCATCTTCTCCAAACTAAGCCAATATAACTACGACGGGTGGGCAGTACTCGAATGGGAATGCTGCATCAAATCCCCCGAACAAGGCGCCACAGAAGGTGCCCCGTTCATCGCAGAACATATCATCGAAGTGACCGAAAAATCATTTGATGATTTTGCTAGCGGAGAGACTGACCCAGCACATTTGAAAAAAATATTAGGGTTGAAGTAAGGAGGTATTTGACGCTAATTAGATTTTAGAACCAAGATAAAAGACGCAAGATTTTTTATCTTGGCTCTAACAACTTCTAGTTATTGATTGACTTTGCTTGAAGTTGAAGTGCAATGCATCAAAATTGATTATAAAGTAAGGCAAACTAGTTGTACAAATAGGTGATCCCACTCACCTTTTAAGGCCTTACAGCCATCTGGAATTATTTAAACCAACTAGATTTGGATCAAACATAGTAGGCATAAAATGCACACGCACTTTATATTTGCCTTATCAGTAATACTGTATGAATCGAACCTATAAATCAATCCTTAGCTTATCATTAGTGGGAACATCTAGTCTGATCCTAACTTCTCTTCTAAGAGCTTTTATCTGGTTCAGATTTCATGACTTTGGCAACAACTCAGAACAGCCCATATTATTCCATATCGTTAAAATAATTGGCGTTTTACTCTTTCTAACATCACTATTAATTCCCCTTAAGGAGATCAAATCGTCATTTCTTAAAATAGGACTCATAACCTTTGTGGTAATGTGTATTACTAACTTATTACTTGGTTTTAAGTATTCCTACAACTTCGCTAATGCCAATCAAGCAGACTTCAGCATTTTCTTTACTACTTGGATTCTCTGTCTCGTTAACATCGCAATGATCGTTAAATCAATTTTTTCACAATCGACATTCAAGAACACTCTATTAACACTCACCTCATCCGTTTTAATCTCAATTGCCACCTACATGGTAATCACAGTCTTGCCATTTATGGAAATTGGTGAACTTCTAGCATTAGTTTTGGTCTGTGGCATTTCTACAGTAGGAATTTTTCTACTTCTGAAACCGAAAGAAAAAACTGATAACATGGTGTAGGTACAAATGCCCATGCGAGCTTTCCGAATCAATGCCAGAATCAGCACCACCGTTACACGCGGAATATCTAGAATACCGATAATGCATTCGTCATTTCCTTAGCGGTCTAAATTTGGGCTAATGGCTAAACAAGCTTTTGTGGTTGTGCATGGATCGGCTACCTTTCTACTTTAATCAAGCTGTGAGGGCACATCGTCCTACACAGGTGTTAGCTGTAACAGCGCATACTTAAGAATTAACAAAATGGGAATATTAGACTTTTTCAAGAAGAAGCAGCAAAAGCATACAACCGAATCTTTGAATCAAGAATCCTCATTAACAGTGTTATCTTTATTCGATCAAATTGATTTGAATAACCTTGAAGACTTTTACGAAACCTCAATTCAAATAGGTGACATAAAAATAAGGCTCGACTTAAATTTTGAGACCAAATCAATAAATCTAGAAACTATTGAGAAGATTGAAGTATTCTTGGCTAAACTTGGAAACCTTGAAATGAAGAACCACGATTACATCAGAAATGACTTTACGCAAGAAGTTAGTATGACCTCTGATTACTTGAATTTCTATGCAGATGAGTTTTACGAAGAGGAACTATCTAAAATCATTGATCTAGACAACCCGACAGTAAATAAACCAACATTGCTGCTTAAAAAACTCAAATTGATTCGAATCGGGATATACCCACAAGCATCATATTTTGCAACATTTGACTACTCAATCTATATTGATGATGAACCATGTAATCAACTTCTAGTAGTAAATATTAATGAGGATGGGTCTCTGGATTACATCACATGGGAAAGCTAAAAAATACAGCTAACATGCTGTGATCAAATCATGGCGGTTCAGCAGTAAACGAAAGTTCTCAGTTTTCTTTAAGTCCCGCCATATCTCAGGTTAGCACTATGGGATCAAAAAGGGATAGCGCAAATCAGAGATTTGGCTATCTTGTGGAAGAAACTAAAATAATACTACACGCCATGCTTGATACAGAGGCGTTATGTGACAGGGTATATTTCTAATATATACCAATTATTGGTACCTTTAGTTAAAGTAAAAGTTATGAATAAAAACACATCAGTATCTCTTGGCAATTATTTTGAAAGTTTTGTTCACCAAATCATCTCCGAAGGACGGTACAAGAATGTCAGTGAAGTAATTCGTGCTGGGCTAAGACTTTTGGAAGAAGATGAGAACAAGACAATTGCTTTAAAGAACGCTATTCAAACTGGGATAGATAGTGGAATTTCGGAAAACTTTAACCCTCAAAAACACCTATCAGAACTGAAAGCTAGTAGAAATAAATGAGCGACTATCATTTAACAAATGAAGCTGTTCAAGATTTGTCTAACATTTGGCTTTATACGGTTGACGCTTGGTCAGAAGAACAAGCAGACAAGTATTATGAAATGCTATTGACAAGCTGCTCTAATATAGCAGGCAACCCCAACGTTGGCAAGAATTATAATAAGATTACCAAAAACTTATTTGGTTCCCGAGCCAATCGC
Organism: Reichenbachiella sp.; assembly: GCA_051531955.1. GTDB lineage: Bacteria > Bacteroidota > Bacteroidia > Cytophagales > Cyclobacteriaceae > Reichenbachiella. The sequence goes on along the minus strand of JAOPTS010000030.1, from coordinate 5,655 downwards.
CACATTATTTTTTACAGAATAATCACCAAATATCAGATAGAAATAACAAGAATTCTACATGAACAAATAGACTTGGAAAATCGAATACTGGTAGACAAATCCACATAACAAGGCCTGATATCCCAGGCAGTTTCGTGGTAGAGTTTAGCTTATTTGCTTTCTTCCAGCACCGGAAAATCTTCGCTTTGCCTCTGGGACGCCCAGTCACATGGTTGAAAAAAGGTAGTGATGAAAATCTTCGATTTTCATCATTTGATAACCAAAACAAAATGCACGTCAAGCATCACGGAGGGTGGCTTGATTTGGGAAGATGGCAATTTATTTTAACGAACTAAAATCCGTTCAGTTAAAGAGAAAAAATTAATCTTTGAACTAGAGAAGAGTTACAATTCAAAAAAATAAAAATGAAAACAATCACCCTTCCTGATGAATTAAATTTAACCCCCTCCATGTCCATTGAGATTTACGAATATGAGAGCACTCAGGAAATCTCCAAGCAACAAATCATACTCAACAAAAACACTTTTAGCTTTCTTCAAGAAGGAACCAAAGAAGTTTTTTTTGACAACTCCTCTTACTCCATTAACAACTCCCAGTTTCTATTAATGAAATCTGGTCATTGTCTAATGACGGAAAAGCTTTCTAGTGATCGAGAAAACTATAGAAGCGTACTTTTCTTCTTTTCAAATGAAGCCGTATCAAATTTCATAAGAAAATACGAACTTAATCAAGGCAAACCTGACATCCATTATTCCACTTACCCTTTTGATTATGACTTGTTCATCACAAGATTTGTTGACAGCCTTTTGGATCTATCTAAACTTTCAAAACCGAGTCAGAAGAATATTTTAGAAGTCAAATTTGAAGAAATCATGCTCTACCTATTAGAAAGTAAAAGTGTGAATTTCCTTTACTCCTTGATTAGCAATAGAGACAATCAAAGCCAACAATTCATACAGACTATCGAGAGCAACCAATTGAACAAGTTGACTATAAAAGAGCTTTCATTTTTATGCAACATGAGCGTGTCAACATTTAAGAGGGAGTTTGAAAAACACTACAGCGTCTCTCCAATAAAATGGTTTCAAGACAAGAGATTAGAACGTGCAGCCTTTTTATTGAAAGAGCATCAAAAGCGTCCTTCAGACATCTATGAAGAAATTGGTTATGAAACCCTGTCCAATTTCATCACAGCTTTTAAAACAAAATACGGCCTAACACCGAAACAATACCAAACAGATTGAACTTCTATCAATACTTTTTGAACCAAATAGAGCACCTAAATCATTCCCTCTAGCCCTAGGTTTGTATTCATACAACTAAACACAAGTATTATGAAAAAATCGAGTTTAATATTAGTTCTGCTTCTCTCTATATCAAGCACACTGTTCGCCCAAAACACTTTTACCCTAAAAAGTAACAGTTTAGGAGGAGAAGCAACGATCAACGAAGAATTCAATGGTTTCGGCTGCACCGGAAACAACCAATCTCCACAATTATCATGGGACAATGCACCAGCAGGAACTAAAAGCTTTGCGATAACCATGTATGATTCAGATGCCCCAACGGGTAGTGGATGGTGGCACTGGGTTGTATTTGATATCCCATCAAATACGAACGAACTGGCAGCAGGCACAGGAGACGTAACGTTAAATTTAAGCCCTGAAGGAACTATTCAGAGTATCACAGACTATGGCGCCAATGGATATGGCGGACCTTGCCCTCCTGAAGGTCATGGACTCCATCAATATATCATTACAGTCTATGCTTTAAAAACAGATAAACTTGGACTAGATGAAAACACCAATCCTGCTGTCGTTGGCTATTATCTGTGGAACAATACATTAGCCAAAGCGAGTATTGTCAGTTATTATCAAAGAGAAAAGAAATAAAAAATCCTCTATCATCATATAGAAGCAATAGCGGTTTGGAATTACTCCCAAACCGCTATTTTTTTTAACCTGCTCTTACAAAGTAAAGCAGAAAGAAATATTCGCCTCAAATGATAATCCCAAATAAAACTAAACCTACTAATGAGTAGGTAAATGATATGCTTTCATATCAGAAAATCTTCGCCATTGTTGGCCTTGGTGCCAACAATGGCACGGCAACTCCGACTAAACAGAATGGCTAAACAAGCTTTTGTGGTTGTGTACGGATCGGTTATCTTTCTGTCTTAATCACAGTCTGAGGGCACACCACCCTACACAGGCGTTATCATGAAAAGTGTGACGTCCTAAAATAAGGCTACACATCACGTAGCAAAATGTATAAGAATGACGGAATCAATCGCAGGTACAGCGAGGGTTACAAACTCAAAGTTTTGGCCGAACTTAGTACTGGTAAATACAATAAATCTGAAATAGGTCGCATCTATGGTTTCAACCGAACCACACTCAATAAGTGGATCGAAAAGTATGACCGTAAAGACCTCATGAACACCCGAATCACTGTGGAAACAACCGACGAAATAGGACGAATAAAAGCGCTAAAAAAAGAAGTAGAACAACTCAAGGACTTGCTCTTGAAAAAGGATCTTGACAACTTGATGTTGGACTCTTTCTTGGAGGTAGCTGCTGAAAACTTAGGCTATGAAAGTGTAGATGAATTAAAAAAAAATCTAAACATCAAGCCCTCATGATTGCAGTAGAAATATCAAGAAATACAGGCCTTGCCACTGTGCAAGAAATATGTAGGTGTCTGCGTCTCAATAGAGATGCTTACTACAAGTCCAAAGTACGGTTAACTCAGCGTAAAAGTGATGAAACCAAGGTCATCAGTCTTGTTAAACAAGAGCGGGAAACACAACCCAGAGTAGGCACGATAAAACTTCATGAACACCTTGCAAAGGATTTTCATAAACTTAACATTAAAATAGGTAGAGATAGTTTATTCAGCGTTTTAAGAGACAATGATATGCTGGTCAGGCGAAAGAAAGCCTCTTTCAAAACAACCAATTCCTATCACCACTTTCACAAGTACAATAACTTGATAAAGGACTTGAAAATCACAAAACCTAATCAAGTTTGGGTCTCAGATATTACCTATATAAGAACCGTCAAAGGCTTCTGTTATTTGGCACTAATCACTGATCTATACTCAAGAAAAATAGTAGGATATGATGTAAGCGGCCGGCGTCCCGGTGATTCTTTGGAATTGGTAGGCTGTCTCAGAGCATTAAAGTCTGCTTTCAGAAAAGCAAAACCAGGTTCTAATTTGATTCATCATTCCGACAGAGGTATCCAATATTGTAGCAAACAATATGTGTCAGAACTCACCAAACGAAAAATGAAAATCAGCATGACAGAAGAGAATCATTGTTATGAAAACGCAGTAGCCGAAAGAGTCAATGGAATCCTCAAAGATGAATTCTATTTAGATCAATGTTTCGTCAGTACAAGCCATGCCAAGAAGGCAACAAATTGTGCAATCGAAATCTATAACAATAAAAGATTACACCTATCTTTAGGACTTAAAACCCCTGAACAGGTGTACAGTAAAGTAGCTTAATTTTAACTTTTTACCTGTAGCCGTATTTCAGGACGTGACAAAGTTAATAATATGAACCAACCTAAAAAATATCTAAAAACTATTAAAATAGCATTAGTAGTTTACTTAATAGTTCCTTTCTCCTGTTCAATTGGAGATGAACCGTCATGTTCAGGTGGAGGCTGGACTGAAGAAACTAAAGTTGAATCAATTGGTTTACTAGTGGGAAGTATTACTCAGGATCGGCAATTTTCCGGGAACCAATCTACATTATATCAAAATAGTGTTTTGAGCATTAATGTTTTAGAACTAGAGTACTTAGCAATGAAAAATTCTCGTCCTTTTACCAACAGTCCGTTCTTCATTAGTTCAGCCATAGCAAGTCCTGGTCCCACATACACCCCAACTCAAACAATAGAATCGATTCAAATTTACTCAGACAAACAAATAAGTACTAGCTTATCTGATTATGAGTCAGGAGAAGATATATCTATCTTATTCTCAATCATACCATCAAATATCGACGAAGAAAAAAAATCATTCATTGACTTTCTTTCAGATCAAAAAAATGGAATAAACGTCTTTGGAGACTATGAGCATTCAATTTATTTAAGTCTAATTGAAGACACAAAAATAAAGGATCAATCGATAACTGTATCGATAACTTTCGACGATGAATCCATCGTCACTGCTTCAACTTCTGATTTTATTATTGAATAACAACCTATCTCTCGCCATAGTTGGTCTTGTGACCAATAAACCTAGCATACTAGGAGCGGCCTACCTCAAATAATAGAATCGTGCCGATCATTTTATTTTCTCCGTGTCAATGAATCAACTCAATGATGCAAGAATAACATTACTAGTAGATGTATCTACATAAAAAAGCCGAGGATGAAATCCCCGGCTCGAGCGTTCTAATAGTATGTTGTTGTGTGATTTAGAACTAATATAAATTTTGGTTTGCGATATTATTAGATCACTTCACCAGTATCTTGGTCATCCAAGTCGTGTTGTTATCCAAATCGGATATTCTAACAACAATCAGCCCCTCTGCATTGATAGGCATTTCAATACTGTTATTAGATAGCTTTTCAGACACTAGCACTCTACCAGTCAATGTATAAACTTCAAGTCTAAACGCTCGTGAACCTTCTACTGAGATCTTCACATTGAGCATTCCGTCTTTAGCATATACATGGTAAGAATCAGCCAGGTCAACACCAATTGCTGTCACTACACCCACTGAGAAAGTAATAGTGTAGGTACTCACGCTAACGCCGTCTTCGGCGGTCACGATTACAGTCGCTAATCCAGTAACAGACTCTGCTTGAGTAATCACTACACTAGCATTAGCATCCATAGCGGTCACAGATACAACAGGCACTTCAGTTGTACCAGTTGGTAACACTACTGAATATGCTAAAGTTGACGCGCCAAAATCTGCTATTATCTCACCGTCGATGTTCAAATTACTTAATGTAGCATCTGTAGATGGTATAACATTACTGAAACTCACAGTATAAGTCAGCGTGGTAGTCTCATCACCTGCAGTTACCACAATAGTAGCACTTCCTGCAACTTCAGTTGCTTGAGTGATTACCATAGTGGCTGCTAGATTAGTACTAATAGCCGACACGACCGGAATCTCGGTAGTTCCAAATGGAAGTGCTACACTATATGATAGTGTTGCGGCATCAATACCACCGATAGATACGTCACCAACCATAATATCGCTCAACGTAGCGTCTACAGACGCTTCTGTTGCGACAGAGTAATTAACTGTGTATGTAGTAGTCGAAGTACCGTCTTCAGCTGTAACGAGTACGGAAGCCGATCCTTCTAATTCAGTTGCCTGAGTCACGCTCACTGACGCATTGTCATCAGTAGCTGTTCCAGCCAAAGTTGCTATCTCTATAGTTCCAAATGGAAGTTCAACTTCGTACGCAGTAATTGCTGCATCGAATCCTGATATCGCAACATCATTGACCAGAATAGCACTCAACGTAGCGTCAGTTCCTACTTCGGATTCTGCCTTATAAAAATAGATGTTATCTACAAATATCGTAGAAGGACTTACCCCGGACTGACCATCAAATTTGAACTGGAATATATCACTCAAAATCATGCCTGATTCGGTAAAGTCTGTCACTGGAATATCAAAAC
>JAOPTS010000029.1:0-18782 GCA_051531955.1 Reichenbachiella sp. | reverse complement strand
CTGCCAATTGAGCTACACCCGTATGATACAATCCCCTAAAAAAGGATTGCAAAATTAGAATAAATTATTGTTATAAACAAATGCGTTTCACTATTAAATAATGAAACGCATTTTGTTATTTTTTTTTATTGGAAGAAACCTTAATCTAAGATCTCAGTTACTTGTCCAGAACCTACAGTTCTACCACCTTCTCTCATCGCAAATCTTAGTCCTTTTTCAAGAGCTACTTTGTTGATAAGTTTAACTTCGATAGTAACGTTATCACCAGGCATAACCATTTCTACTCCTTCTGGAAGGAAGATTTCACCAGTTACATCAGTTGTTCTGATATAAAACTGTGGCCTGTATTTGTTAAAGAATGGAGTATGTCTTCCACCTTCACCTTTTGACAACACATACACTTCAGCTTTGAAGTGAGCATGTGGAGTTACAGAACCAGGCTTACAGATAATCATTCCTCTTTTGATGTCAGATTTCTCAACACCTCTAAGCAATATACCAACGTTATCGCCAGCTTCACCTCTATCCAATATCTTTCTGAACATCTCAACACCAGTCACTGTAGACTTCATGTTTTCAGCACCCATACCGATCAAATCAACAGCATCGCCAGTGTTAGTAACACCTCTTTCGATTCTACCAGTTGCAACAGTACCTCTACCAGTAATAGAGAATACATCCTCAACAGGCATCAAGAAATCTTTGTCAACTGCTCTTTCTGGGATAGGAATATGATTATCAACAGCATCCATCAACTCTTCGATCTTAGCAACCCACTCAGGCTCACCATTCAATCCGCCAAGAGCAGAACCAGCAATTACAGGAATATCATCTCCTGGGAAGTCATACTCAGAAAGTAATTCTCTTACTTCCATTTCAACTAACTCAAGTAATTCAGGATCATCTACCAAATCCACTTTGTTCATAAAAACAACCAAAGCAGGTACACCTACCTGACGAGAAAGCAAGATATGCTCTCTAGTTTGAGGCATTGGACCATCTGTAGCAGCTACAACGATGATAGCACCATCCATTTGGGCAGCACCAGTAATCATGTTCTTTACATAATCCGCGTGACCTGGACAATCTACATGTGCGTAGTGTCTAGTTTCAGTTGCGTATTCAATATGAGAAGTATTAATAGTAATACCTCTTTCTGCTTCTTCCGGAGCATTGTCAATTGAACCAAAATCTTTAATTTCGGCAAGACCTTTACTAGCCAATACCGAAGAGATAGCAGCAGTCAAAGTAGTCTTTCCGTGATCCACGTGACCAATTGTACCAATATTCACGTGTGGTTTCGAACGGTCAAAGGTTTCTTTAGCCATGTTTGAAAATTCCTTTTAGTTAAAAATTTATTAAAATATAAAAATGCAATGCACTACACATTACAATCATTTGCCAATACAACTCTGTGTAAACAGAAATATCCCAGTAAATAGAGCCAATGACGGGATTTGAACCCGTGACCTCTTCCTTACCAAGGAAGCACTCTACCCCTGAGCTACATCGGCTTAAAAAAAGAGCGGGAGACGAGGCTCGAACTCGCGACCTACAGCTTGGAAGGCTGTCGCTCTACCAACTGAGCTACTCCCGCTTTTTAAACAATGACATTCTCATGTCAAAGCCAATGGTGGGGGGAACAGGATTCGAACCTGTGAAGACATAAGTCAACGGAGTTACAGTCCGTCCCAGTTGGCCGCTTTGGTATCCCCCCAATTACTATTATTTGTTAAAGAACTTCCTTCAAATCCGTGTGCGTTTCATTTCACTACCTGATTTTTAGGAGATGCAAAACTAGATTCTTTTGATACATAATCAAACTTTTACCATAATATTTTCAAAGTATTTTCGATTAAATAGCATAGCCTTTTTTAAATGCTTTGAAACCAACATTTTAGCTGTTTCAATACTTGGTAAAAGTTTAAACGATTGTATTTTACAAGCCTTCAATTCAACATTCCAAATAATGAAATATTACAAGCTATTACTAAGTACACTATTGATACTTGGAGCATGCACAACAAAAATCGATACTACCAACACTCAAATTGACATTATGGACAAACATTCCTTTTCTAAACCACTAGAAGCCAAAGTAACGCATCTCAACTGGCAAGCTACTGTCGATTTTGAAAACAGTGTGATCCATGCGATTGCAAAACTGGATATAAAAAAAGCCAAAGATGTAACTGCACTGCTCCTTGATACAAAATCACTGAACATTGAAAAAGTGTCTGATCAAGATGGTAATACTTTAAATTATAACTTAGGAAGCGAACTACCACACTTGGGGCAAGCACTGAGTATAGAAATAAACAACCAAACCACACAAGTAGCCATCGTGTATCACACTTCTCCAGATGCAGAGGCTGTCCAATGGCTCTCTCCACAACAAACGGCCAACAAAACCAGTCCATTTCTATTTACACAATCGCAAGCCATACTAGCTAGATCTTGGATTCCGATACAAGACTCGCCAGGAATACGATTCACTTACAATGCCACGGTCACTATCCCCAACAATCTGATTGCTTTGATGAGTGCATCAAACCCTACCTCTAAGAACGAAACAGGCATCTACCAATTTGAAATGAAACAGCCTATCCCGGCATACCTGTTAGCACTGAGTGTTGGAGATGTTGAGTTTCAAGCCTTAGGGAAACGAAGTGGTGTCTATGCTGAATCCTCTTTATTGGAAAAGTCAGCTTACGAGTTTGAAGACTTAGAAAAGATGATTGCAGCAGCTGAAGACTTGTACGGACCGTATCAATGGGAGCGGTATGATCTTATCGTATTACCTCCAAGCTTTCCTTTTGGCGGAATGGAGAATCCTCGATTGACGTTTGCGACTCCCACCATCATTGCTGGAGACAAATCACTTACTTCGCTTGTTGCACACGAGTTAGCCCACTCATGGTCGGGCAATTTGGTCACTAACGCAACTTGGAATGACTTCTGGTTAAATGAAGGCTTCACCGTCTACTTTGAATACCGTATCATGGAGTCACTGTATGGTAGAGCATATTCTGAGATGTTGGCGCTGCTATCCATGCAAGACCTGAGATCTGAAGTAGAAGAGATGATAGCCAACAATCAACAACTTGACACCCATCTATTTTTAAACCTAGACGGAAGGAGTCCAGATGACGGCATGACCAGTATCGCCTATGACAAAGGTTACTTCTTTTTGAGAATGTTGGAAGAGAAAATAGGTAGAGACAAATGGGATACTTTCCTCAAAGAATACTTTACCAGTAATGCTTTCAAGGTGATGACCACAAATGAGTTCACCTCGATACTAGAAAATAAGCTTAAAATAGACAGCACTGTTTATTCCCCATGGATATTTGGACCTGGACTACCTGACAACTGCCCCACACCTATCTCTGACAAGTTTGCTAATGTAGAACGGGCTCTAACGCATTGGTTGGTAAATCAGGACAAAAAAGCGCTAGCTACGTCATACGCCACCTCAGAATGGAGCTCACACGAATGGCTACAATTCGTCAGGTCGATCCCTTCTAATATTGGAACTGAACATTTAAAGAAATTAGATCTAGCATTTGATTTTACCAATACTGGGAATAGCGAAATATTCACAGCGTGGGCAGTCCAAGCCATTTCGAACAATTATTCACCAGCGAAAGAGACAATAAATCAATTCCTGATCAATACAGGCAGAAGAAAATTCTTAATGCCTATTTATAATGAAATGCTAAATAGCCCCGAAGGACAAACTTGGGCCAAAGAGGTCTACCCCTTGGCACGACCTAATTATCATTTTGTAGTAACCAGCTCTTTGGATCCGTTGATTCTCAATTAGAACTGCTCATACAACTCAATGAGGCGGGGGTCTTCCTCCGTCTTTTTAATCTTTTCTAGCTTTTGATCTACACCCTCGATATCCGTCAACAGCAGCAAACCTTGATAACCTGACAGTCGAGTTAAGTAATCACCATCATCATTCGCCAAATCGTAAAACAAATCAACTGCTCGCACCCGTCGATCTTCATTGGCATCAAACAACTTCTGTGAGTACACTTGGATAAAATAATACAGTGCGTCACTATCCAAAACTTCAATTTTTCCTTCGAACCAATCGAATGACTCCTCTGTAGCCTGAGTTAGATAATAGGCCGACACTGGCAAAACTATATGAACGCTCTTCTCGTCTTTGAACCTTTCGATGACTGGCGTTATATCTTCTTCGTGTTCTACCATACTGGTCAACGCCACTCCTTGTACCATGTATGACTTATCACTCAAGGCGCTTTTCACCCTTGGTGCATACTTTTTATAATCCTGCTCAGCCAAGTAGCCAATCGCATAACTTCTCACATGAGACACCTCATCATCCATGGCCAATTCGACTAGTGGTACGATCGCTTTTGGCTTCACTTTATTGTCATACAAATATTCTATCGCAGCTTGTCGAATAATGTAATAAGGGTCTTGAAGTGCTTTAGTAACAATTTGTTCTTTGATTTTCTTATCTTCAATATCAGCTAAAGCATCCATCACTTCTAACCTACTTCCCAAACTTTTAGAATTATTGATTTGAAATAACAACTCTTCCTCAGATTTAGCATGAACTACCTTCGCGAGCAACTGTCGCTCACTATCAAAGACCACTAAATCGGGCTGCTGTTCCATATAAAATTGATAGGTCTCAAGTCCCTCCTCTATCACCAAAGGATAATTCTGACTTTTACCCCCAGACCAAATCTCAACAAAGACGGGAAGCTGATAGACTGGCAAGTCACCTTCTTGTAATTGCTGAATCGTCAAAGACAAGGTATCATTTTCATAAGTCTGCGTGATGGCTAATTCAGGATGACCTGAAAAGAAAAACCATTGATCAAAAAACCAATTCAAGTCCTCACCCACCACTGCCTCGAATGCCAAACGTAAGTCTGCCAGTTCTACTGTACTGTAAGCATTGTCGGTCAGGTATTTGTTGAGACCAGCGAAAAAAGCGTCATCTCCCAAATAGCTCCTTAGCATATGTAGTACCGCCGCTCCTTTATTGTAAGAGTGACCATCAAACATATCTTCTCGATCCAAATAATAATATCGAATCAAATCTTTCTGTTCTTCCTCCGCCTCTGCAAAATATTGCTCGCTACTTATCTGTAGTTTATAATCCGCCTCATCCACTCCATACTTGTACTCGTTCCAGAGATATTCCGAATAGCTCGCAAAGCCTTCGTTCAGCGTCAGGTTAGACCAAGACTCACAGGTCACTAAATCCCCAAACCACTGATGGAACAGCTCATGAGCTATGATATCGTCCCAATTGTAATCAATCAATTCTTTGTCTGTCACCTGCAAACGATCCATAAAGACCGAAGCAGTTGTATTCTCCATTGCACCTGACACATAGTCGCGAACTATCACCTGATCATATTTTGGCCAAGGAAAAGGATAACCTAGCATCTCTGAGAAATATTGAATCATCTCAGGTGTATTACCAAAGATATCATCAGCAAAGTCTTCGTATGCCGATTCAACATGATAAGCCAACGGCAATTCTCCCCATTGATCTTTGACAACAGCATACTCACCTACTACCATCATAAACAAGTAAGGTGCATGTGGCTGATCCATCACCCATGTATCCGTCCGAGTGCTATCCTGATTTTCTACTGACTCCACCAGCAGACCATTCGATAGAGTATTGAATTTATTTGCTACTGTAATTGAAATCTCCTGTGTACATCGTTCATTCGGTGCGTCTATCGTTGGGAACCATACAGATGATGCTTCGGTTTCCCCTTGCGTCCAGATTTGTTGTGGTTTGTCTGGGTCCTCCTCATCAGCATTGATAAAATATAGCCCTTGATCACTTGTGATTGCTTCGCTTCCTTTAGTGATGACGTCATTGGGTTTGGACACATAATCAATCACCAACTCAAACGTGTCAGTGCGCTGATAGATTTGGTCTAAAGAAATAGCAATTTGTTTCCCATCATAATCAAACTCCAAAGAAATCTGTGAATCCCCATTAATCATAGACACAGAATTTACCTGCATGGATTTGGCATCTAATGCTATAGCATCCTGTGCATAGAAGTATGGTTTCAGTCTTAGTTTGGCAACTCCATTCATCTCCTCATTTTTCCAATCAAAGGAGACATTTAGTTCTGTATGAAGTAAATCAAAATACCTTGTTTTTGAAGACTGATAATCTAACGGGATCTCAATTATTTTTACTTGGTCTTCATCAACTTGAGCAAATACCGCCGAAGCATTAATTATTAGACTAATAATCAGTAAAAAAAAAATACGCATAAGAAATTTATTAGGACAGCAAAAATCCTCTTTCAAAACCATAGGACAGAGATATTGTTAAGAAATGGTAAAGTATGTTAAGTCAAAGCAAGAACACTTTCTTTCAATACTATTTAAGTTAAGTTTAAAGTAAATATTACTTTATACAATTATTACTATTTTCGCCAGTAAAAATTTTCATACTTCATTATGAACTATAATAAACTGAATAATATTTCAGGGTGGATCATCTTCGCCATTGCAACCACAGTATACGCATTGACTGTAGAACCAACCGCAAGTTTTTGGGATTGTGGTGAATTTATCGCTGTATCCTATAAACTCGAAGTTCCTCACCCTCCAGGAGCTCCTTTGTTCCTTTTGTTGGGAAGAATGTTTTCATTCTTGGCAGGTGGAGATGTAGAGCAAGTAGCTTATTGGATCAACATGCTCAGTGTACTGAGTAGTAGTTTCACTATTCTTTTCTTGTTCTGGTCTATTACACACATTGCTAAAAAATTAGTAGTTGGAGAAGAAAGCTACAACAATCTATTGATCATCGGTAGCGGTGCCATTGGCGCATTGGCTTACACCTTCTCAGATTCGTTCTGGTTTTCGGCAGTAGAAGCTGAGGTATATGCCATGTCTTCCTTTTTCACTGCTTTTGTAGTTTGGGCCATATTAAAATGGGAAAACATAAAAGACTCTTCTGATGAAAATCGTTGGATCATCTTGATCGCCTACATGATCGGATTGTCTATTGGAGTTCACTTGTTGAACTTGGTTACCCTTCCTGCTTTAGGTTTGGTTTACTATTTCAAAAAAAGAGAAACACTTACCAAAAAAGGAATACTCACTACGCTAGCTATCAGTGGAGCTATTGTGATCATCATCCTAGTCGGAGTAATCCCAGGCCTACCTAGTTTCGCCAGCAAAATGGAAATTTTCTTTGTCAACAACCTTGGATTACCATTCGGGTCTGGAATTATCTTCTTTGTTCTAGCATGTTTAATCGGCTTGGTCTATGGTATCTATTATTCTGTTAAGGAAAGTAAAGTCACCCTCAACACCGCACTCGTTGGATTTGCTTTTATCTTGATTGGTTATTCTTCTTATTCCATTGTATTAATTCGATCTAACTACAACCCCCCTATTGATGAAAACAACCCGGAGGACATATTGAGTTATGTCTCTTATCTTAAGAGAGAGCAATACGGAAGTAGACCATTGCTACACGGCCAATATTTTACAGCGGATCTAATAGATCAAAAGAAAGGTGCCAAAGTATATACTAAAGGAAAAGAGGAATACGAAGTGTCAGATTACAAACTAGATTATGTTTATGATCCTGCACATACGACAATCTTACCTAGAGCCTATAGTTCTCAACCCGCACATGTAAGGGAGTACAAAAGAATCATGGGACTTTCTGAAGGGCAGAAACCCAAATTCTTCAACAACCTCACTTACATGTTCAAACATCAGTTGGGCACCATGTACTTCCGCTACTTCATGTGGAATTTTGCAGGTCGAGCATCAGACATTCAAGGAGCCGGTTGGCTTGGTATTATTGACGCGACAGAAGACGTTCCCTCCATGTTAGACGAAAATAAAGGGAGAAATAAACTCTTTATGATCCCACTCATCATTGGAGTCATAGGATTGTTTTTCCAATATTATAAAGACCCACGAAACTTCGCTTTCGTTGGAATGTTGTTCTTCCTGACAGGAGCTGCTATTGTGCTGTACTTGAACTCACCGCCTATAGAACCTAGAGAAAGAGATTACATCTATGCTGGTTCCTATTATGCATTTGCTATGTGGATAGGACTAGGCGTTATCGCGATATTCAATGGACTAAAAAGCGCAATCAAAAACGGACAAGTAGCTGCCATACTTTCTATTCTACTTTGCCTTTCTGCACCAGTCATTATGGCTGCCGAAGGATGGGATGATCATGATAGATCTGATAGATACTTTTCAGTCGACTCAGCAAAAAACTTCTTAGCATCATGTGAACCCAATGCCATCATATTTACTGGCGGAGATAACGACACTTTCCCTCTCTGGTATGTACAGGAAGTAGAAGGATTCAGAACAGATGTGAGAGTTATCGTATTGAGTTACTTCAATACGGATTGGTACATCGCACAAATGATGCGTGATGCTTACGAATCTAAACCACTTCCATTTGGATTGACTTTGGACAACTACAAACAAGGTGGACTCAACGATTACCTACCAGTTGTAGAAAGACAAAAAATCAAAGGTGGAACCATGAGTGCTGCGCAATTCATGAATTTGATCAAACAGGAGCATCCAGCATTACAGGTACCTACTTCTATTAGTAAATATAATTCTGTTCCTGCTCGTAATTTCTCTTTGAAAGTAGACACTACCAGATTACAACAATTGGATATCATCCCTACTGAATACAAATCTTTGTTGACAAATAATATGTCTTGGAGTATGAAAGGTAATGGCTTGGAGAAAAAGGATCTTGCGATCTTGGATTTGATTGTTCACAACAATTGGGAAAGACCAATCTATTTCAACAACACCTCTGCCTCGAGTGTTAACTTCAATTTGAAAGGATACATGGTTCAAGAAGGAAATGCCTTCAGACTATTGCCTATCAAGAATCCAGCAGGTAATGAAATGTTGATTGATGCTGACAAAATGTATGACAACATGATGAATAATTTCTTCTGGAGAGAATTGAATAACCCTGATGTTTATTACTCAGAAGATTATCGGAATTTCATCTTGAATCACAGAGCTACATTCAACACTTTGATTGACAAACTATTGGCAATTGGTGATAAGGAAAGAGCTAAAAAGGCTTTGATGAAATGTCTTGAAGTAATGCCTGATGAAGCCATTCGATTCGATCACTTCAGTACACAACAAGTAGGATACTTGTTGCAGTTAGATGAAAATGAGATGGCTATAGAGATGGCAGACAAAATTGGCTCTAGAGCAGATGAATCATTGACCTACATGTTTGCGAACAACATCAACAATAAATACGAGTTCCAAAAGGGCCTATTGTCGTTGAGTGAGCTTGCTAGATCATTTAGAGGCACTAACAACAACGAGCTTGCCAACAAGTATGAGACCTTGTTTAGAGCGCACTACGGTTCTTTGGAATAAGAACAAAAAGTATAGACAAAAAATCAGCCCATCAGTAATACAACTGATGGGCTTTTTTATATTCAACCTTAATAAAATTAGTTCTTTAGGAATTTATAAGCTTCTTTGAAATACGTGACATCATCTTTAATTATCAAAAAATAATAGCCAGGAGTGTATTCTTGCAAATTGATTTTGTATTTGTTCTTCCCTACCTCTTCGTAAGGCACATCCACCGTATTTCCAATTAAGCTATGCAATTGAAACTTCACTTTTTCTAAATCTGAATTAGAGATCTCCACAATGATAAACTCTACGGAAGGATTTGGGTAAACCTCAATTTTATTCTTGAGTTCGGCTACAGTCTGGTCAGATGTCAACAACTCAGTAGTATACATCACACCATGCTCCTTAACCTGCGAAAAAGCAGACCCGTAAATACTAACACAAATGACAATTACAATGAGTAGTTTTTTAACCATATTCTATTACCTCCCTATCACGATGACAAAACTGAAAACCGCTTTCAGAATGGTGATATTATAAGTTAACAAAAACTAACGACAAAAACGAGCTTAAGTTTCACTTTACCTTTTCAAACTAGAAGGAGTAGTATGAATATCTAGTAAGGCATTTCCAAGCTTACTAATGATATCCCTAGCAGTAAGAGACTCAAGCGCAGTATTTTCTATAAATTGGTCTGCAGCTGAGCCATGTATATACGTACCAAGTAGCGCTGCCTCCAATGAAGAATACCCTTGACCAATCAAACTTGTAATTATTCCAGTCAAAACATCACCACTACCGGCAGTTGCCATCCCAGGGTTTCCTGTAGTATTAAAAAACACTTCACCATTTGCGGCAGATATACTAGTATATGCTCCTTTGAGTACCACATGCACGTGATACTTGAGACTAAAAGCACGTTGCAAGACCAATCGTTCATAATCGTCTTTCCATTCCCCGACGATTCTTTTGAATTCACCAGGATGTGGCGTCAATACAGACTCTTTTGGAAGTTTCTTTAACCAGCCTAGGTTCGCCGCTATGATATTGAGTGCATCAGCATCTATTACCAAGGGTTGCTCAGCCTGCTCTATCACCTGTTGGATGCACGCCTTCGTTTCCTCCGAACTCCCTATCCCAGGTCCTAACCCAATACTATCATATCCACTGAGATCAATGGCTCCTGACAAATGATGTTGTCCTTCTGTCACAATAGCCATAGACTCGGGAATAGCTGTCTGCAATATATCCATTCCACAACTTGGGATGCAGCATGTTACCAGCCCGCTCCCCGTTTTGAGATTGGCACTAGCAGCTAACACAGCCGCTCCCATTTTACCATAGCTCCCTGCTATAATCAAATTATGACCTAACGTTCCTTTATGACTAAAAATTTTTCTTTTCCGAAGGAATGATTGAATAAACACCGGCTTTACGAAGTGATAATTGCATGGAAAGGTATCCATGAAACTTTTGTTCAACCCAATATCTACAACATCCATACCTCCCACATACTCTTCATTTTCGGGAAGTAGCAGGGACAATTTGGGTACTTGAAAAGTGATCGTTCTTTTCACTTTCATGATAGGCCCTTCAAACTTAAAATTAGTTCCCAAACCAGATGCGATATCCAGCGCAACAACACGGATCTTACAATTGTTGACATATTCTACCAGTTCCGCTTCTAACCCTTCGATTGGTCGAGATAGCCCATATCCAAATATGGCATCTATAACAACTGCATTTTTACTTAGCACAGGGAAATGATCTTTGGAAATAATCATTTTTGGCGCGATGTACGACCTTATATTCTCGTTGTTAGTATTGAAATCCTCACTTCCCTTTTCTTGATCACCTATTAGATATACTTCTACTTTGTAATCTTCTTCTATCAGTAACCTGGCTACTGCCAAACCGTCTCCACCATTATTCCCTGTACCACACAATACCGTAATAGCGCAACTCTCGTTGCAGATACCCTTAAATGTTGAGACAAACCTTTGTGAAGACCTCTCCATTAGATCAATGGACGCAATAGGTTCATACTTGATCGTATAATGATCTGCTTTACGGATTTGATCTGCATCAAGTATCTTTTGACAGAGATTGATATTCATAGGAAGTTTAGGTTATGGTGGAATTGTTTTAAAAATAAACAATAGTGACTTGAATGAAAAATTATCTATCCACCTCTCCCATTACAAAATCAAGAGATCCAATGATAGCGACCAAATCCGCAATCATATAACCTTTAGATATTTCTGTTAACACAGACAAATTAGAGAAGCTACAGCCTCTTGCTTTACTCCTAACCGGAATATCCGAACGCCCATCAGTTCTAAAAAAGAATCCTAATTCCCCTTTTGGATTTTCTGCTCTTACATAGAAATCCTGTTCTTTAGGTCTTATCTTCTTTGGCACAGTTGCTCTAGGATCAAAATCCTTCGTTCGTTTGTGCTCTTTCGTCAATTTCTCTAGACACTGCTCAATAATGCGAACAGACTGATTGACTTCTTCTACTCTGACCCAAGTACGATCCCAACAGTCACCAGTTTGTCCCATCGCCCCCGTACCTATAGGCACTTCAAAATCAATCTCTGGATAAACAGAGTACCCATCCACTTTCCGGATATCATAGCGTAAACCAGAACCACGTAAGATTGGACCTGTCACACCATAATTAATGGCCAAGTTGCGGTCCAATACGCCAATGTTGGCAGTTCGCTCTACAAAAATTTTATTATTGATCAAGACGCCATTCAACTCCTCAAGTTTTGGCTTTAAGTATTTGACAAACTCCAGACACTTCTCTTCAAAACCTACTGGCAGGTCATAAAATAAACCACCTACCCATATATAGTTATAGAGCATTCGAGCACCACTCACCCACTCGAGCATTCTCAAGATATGCTCTCTGTCCCTCATCAACCAAAGGAATGGCGTGAAAGCACCTATATCCAAACCGTAGGTTCCGATTGCAACAAAATGTGAAGCAATTCTATTCAACTCCGCCACAAGAACCCGAATATATTCTACTCGTTTAGGAATGGTCTTTTCTATTCCCATCATACGTTCTGCACCCATCACCCAAGCATGCTCTGAATTCATAGCAGCTACGTAATCCAAACGATCTACAAAAGGTAAACCTTGATTGAATGGTACTGATTGGGTATGTTTCTCGAAACATCTATGTAAATAACCCAAGTGAGGAATCACATCTACTACTATCTCTCCATCAGTCACCACTTCCAGTCTCAATACACCATGTGTCGAGGGATGCTGTGGTCCAATATTGAGGATCATCTCCTCTCTTTTCAAATTCTTTTCTGAGTATAACCCTGGGTCAGAATTATGAAGATTATCCGCTTGATATTTATATTCTACTTTTTGACTCATGATGCAGGGTCTCCTTCTTTTCTAATGGTTTTCATTCCCCTGTATTCTTCCGGCTCCACATAATCTTGCCTCATCGGGTGACCTTCCCAGTCTGCGGGCATCAATATTCTTCTAAGATCAGGGTGACCATCGAATGTGATACCAAACAAATCATAAGCCTCACGTTCGTGCCAATCAGCCGTCTTCCAAATTTCTTCTACAGAATCGATCTTGGCTACTTCTCTACTGATCACTGCTTTCAGCATCAACGATTGCTCCAACGGAATCGAATAGAGATTGTACACCACTTCCATTGTATTTGCTTCAGGCCCATTGTCTATGGCGGTCAAACAAGACAGCATATCAAAATAGGATTGTTCGTTATCTCGCAAGAATTGACATATGTCTTTAATATCACTTGCCCTCACCTCCAATGCATCTGGTGTGGCATTTTCTATAATTGAAATAACTGACCCTAGACCTATACGATCTTCGATCAATGTTTTGAATTGCGCTATTTCCATTAGGCTAGGTTTTCTACTATTTCTCTCAAGCCAGCTGGCTCTACCAAAGTTTCATTTTCTATTTTCTCACGGAGCTTGATGATTCCACCAATCAACGCTTCAGGTCTAGGAGGACATCCCGGTACATATACATCCACGGGGATAATCTTATCTACTCCTTTGACCACATGATAACCATGCTCCCAATATGGACCTCCACAATTAGAGCAAGACCCCATCGATATGACATATCTTGGCTCAGCCATTTGTTCGTACAACCTTCTCACTCTATCTGCCATTTTGTAAGTCACCGTACCTGCTACGATCATTACATCTGACATCCTAGGACTGGCTCTGGGTATCACCCCATATCTGTCCAAATCATACCCAGAAGAATACGCGCCCATCATCTCGATCGCACAACAAGCCAATCCAAAGCCCATAGGCCATATACTGGACATTCTTGCCCAATTGGTTAAATCTTCGAGGCTGCTGAGTATTACACCTCCATTGTTGAACTTTTGATCGAGTAATCCTTTCATTAATTTAGATATTAGAAGGTAGATTTCAGAAGGTAGATTTTAGATACTAGACCTAGTTTTGAGTCTAACATCTTGGCTCTAGCATCCAGTATCTACTGATATTTAGTATTCAATTGATCGTACAACGAATCTGGAACCTTTGAATCAATCTTCATTGTTTTCACTTCTGGTTTCTCCCATTCCAAGAAACCTTTGCCCCATACATATGCCAAACCTACAGCAAGCACCAATATGAATAAGCCCATTTCTACAAATGCCAACACACCCCAACTACCATTGGTCAAGGCATTTAATTTTTCGTTACCAAAGACGATTGCCCAAGGGAATAAGAAAATTAATTCGGTTTCAAACAATACAAAGACCAAGGCCACCACGTAAAATCTAATATTGAATTTTCCCCAAGCAGACCCTACTGGATCCTCTCCACATTCGTAAGTAGTCATCTTTTCTTCATTGGGACGGTTAGGTCTCAACAACCGAGAAGTAACTAAAGAACCCATGATAGCTATGAAGCCACCAACGGCAAAAAGTAATATGATTTGGTAATCGCTTAGTTCCATGATCGAGTCATACGGTTAATCAGTCTATCAGTTGAGCATTGCTACCCAATGATCGAGCAATTGCTAAAATAGTCTAAACAAAAATAGAATGCCGCAATTCGAAATGCAACATTCTATTTGGTGTAATTTTATTAATCATTGAGAGGAAACAAGTAATACCTAACTCAGTCTAAACCGAGAAGAATTGCTTCGTTACCCTCAATGACGAGTTAGTTTTACAACGATGCTAATACAGCATTCAAAGTAGCACTTGGTCTCATTGCCTTAGTAGCCAAATCAACATTAGGCTGATAGTATCCAGCGATATCTTCTGGCTTACCTTGAGCACCAATCAACTCTTCGTTGATCTTCGCCTCGTTATCAGCCAGAGCAGCTGCCATTGGAGCAAATTTAGCTTTCAAGTCAGCATCTTTATCTTGAGCAGCCATAGCTTCAGCCCAGTACATCGCCAAGTAGAAGTGTGACCCTCTGTTGTCAATTTTACCGACTTTCCTAGCTGGTGACTTATCGTTATCCAAGAATTTGTCCGTCGCGACATCTAATGCTTCAGCCAATACTTGTGCTTTAGGGTTGTCAAATGTAGTCGCTAAGTGCTCCAAAGAAACAGCCAATGCTAAGAATTCACCTAATGAATCCCATCTCAAATAACCTTCTTCATTGAACTGCTGAACATGCTTTGGAGCTGATCCACCTGCACCTGTTTCGAACAATCCTCCTCCGTTCATCAAAGGAACGATAGACAACATTTTAGCAGAAGTACCTAATTCTAAGATTGGAAACAAATCAGTTAAATAATCTCTCAATACGTTACCTGTTACAGAGATTGTATCTTCACCTTTCAATACTCTTTCCAATGAGAAGTTAGTTGCTTCTAATGGCGCTAGGATTTGAATATCCAATCCAGCAGTATCATGATCTTTCAAGTAAGTAGTTACTTTAGCGATGATCTGTGCATCATGTGCTCTGTTTTTGTCTAACCAGAAAATAGCAGGAACGCCAGTAGCTTTCGCTCTGTTCACAGCCAATTTCACCCAATCCTGAATAGGAGCGTCTTTTACTTGACACATTCTGAATACATCGCCTGCTTGGATGGATTGCTCTAACAATACGTTTCCAGCTTTGTCAATTACTTGAACAGTACCTGCTTCAGCTAATTGGAATGTCTTGTCATGTGAACCATACTCTTCAGCTTTTTGAGCCATCAAACCTACATTCGATACAGACCCCATAGTGGATGGATTGAAAGCGCCATTTTTCTTACAAAAATCAATAGTCGCTTGGAATACACTAGCATAGCATCTGTCTGGAATAACTGCTTTAGTATCTTGTAGATTACCAGCTGTATTCCACATTTGACCTGATGTTCTGATCATTGCCGGCATAGAAGCATCAATAATAACATCAGAAGGGACATGTAGATTAGTAATTCCTTTGTCAGAATTAACCATAGCCAATTCTGGAGCATCAGTATAAACGGCTTCAATAGCAGCTTTTATCTCAGCTTCTAGTGCATGACCTGTAATCTTAGCATAAACATCACCCAATCCATTAGTAGCCGTCACCCCTAATTCAGCGAACAAGTCAGCATACTTTTCGAACACGTCTTTGTAGAACACTTCTACAACAGCACCAAAGATGATAGGATCAGAGACCTTCATCATCGTTGCTTTCATGTGTAATGAGAATAAAACACCTTTCGATTTAGCGTCAGCTATTTCACCTGCAACCCACTCTTTCAATGAGCTAATACTCAAAGTAGAACAGTCAATCACTTCACCAGCTAATAGCGGTGCGTACCCTTTTAATTCTTTACCGTTGAAAACGATCTTGAATTCCGTTGCATCAGCTACAGAAGTAGATGTTTCAGAACCATAAAAATCATTACTTGGCATAGATGCTACATGAGTAGCAGAATCAGCCGCCCAAGCCCCCATACTATGCGGATTCTTTTTAGCGTAATTCTTTACTGCTTTCGGTGCTCTTCTGTCAGAGTTACCTTCTCTCAATACTGGGTTAACTGCACTACCCAATACTTTAGCATACCTTGATTTAATCTCTTTTTCAGCATCCGTCTTTGGATCAGCTGGATAATCAGGAAGATCATATCCTTGTGCTTTCAACTCTGCAATTACTGCTTCCAACTGTGGAATAGATGCAGATACGTTCGGCAACTTGATGATATTAGCTTCTGGTTGCTTAGCTAATTCCCCTAATTCAGCTAATGCATCTCCGATTTGCTGCTCAGCAGTCAAATTATCTGGAAATGAAGCAATAACTCTACCTGCCAAAGAAATATCTTTAGTCTCTACCTCTACTCCTGCAGCAGAAGTAAAAGCCTCTACCATTGGCAAAAATGAATAAGTAGCCAAAGCTGGCGCTTCGTCTGTCTTAGTGTAAATGATCTTAGATTTTGTCATGTTTTTAACTGATCTTTTTAGTGGATAGCACCCACCTTTTACTGAATAAATAATCTATTGAAGATTGTATAAAGCCCCGATCAACAAATATCGTGGTTAAACACATTTCTTAGAAGACGCGAATTTAACAAATCTTAGACTAAAGGCTTATTGATTAAATAGATAATCCTCATAACCATACAATTATTAAAGGAATTGTAAAATATGATCAATTAAGTAGTAATGATTGAAATAAGGTTCGATTGAAGAACGGGTCTACTTAATATCATCCCTGTAATCTAAATCAGGCAAAATGAAAATGTAGAGTTCGGCGCAGCAGACAATAGAGTAGGCATCTAGAGTGAAAAGAAAAACTTCCTATTCAACATAGACCCTCGAAACAGTACTATTGATACGATTGACGAAACTGGTACAGGTCTAGGTTTGATATTGTGCAAAGATTTCGTTGACAGACATCACAGTAGCAAATTGGCAGAAAGTACGAAAGGAAAATACCGTCAATTTTATTTCAACATTCCTGTTCAGAGCTGATAGCTAGATAAGTATCAAAACAAATAGTCTCATTTTTTAGATCTTGTTTTTTAACAACCCCAGTGTACTAATCAATTTGAAAAAACCTTTAAAAGCATTACTTTTGGAGAAAATTGAATCTAGCGATTAGCCAACCCAAATACCTAACCTCAATGCCGCTTAAAAAACCATCTCTTTTCCTTTTCAAAGGAATATTCTTTCTGCTTTTTTTAACTACTCCCTTCACCCAAGTCTTTGCAACAGACTGCTCTGAGATTATTATAGAGACATACAAAGAGGATATCACCAGTTGTGAATACCCTAACGGGTATATTACAGTAGAGAGTATCACCGTTGATGGCCAAAACATAGACTTTTGGGATTCTGAATCTAACTACACCATTAACATTTATCAATGGGGAAATTACAAGGTAAATTATGACTCTGACCCATATGCTTACATATGGGATCCTGGTGTTATAACAATCGAATTTATTCAAAACGAAACAGGCTGCTCAGCGACTTTCGAAGAATATGTTGAGCACAATGGCATCCAAATCACTGGCATTAACATACCATCAAACAATGAGTGCGAATCACCAGGCGGGTCTATTCATATATACGAGGTTACCGTAGATGATATAGTAATAACAGAAGACGATCCTGAATTTGAATACTACTATTTTGAATACTATTATTTTTGGGAAGGAGAAGAAGGAGAAGAGGATAACTACGAATATATTTACAACAATGACTACATAAACTTCAATCAAAACGCTAACACCAATTACATTTCTGGTTTAGAGTATCCAGGCACATACTATATAGATGCGTACTATTACAACCCTGATTCGGGGTGGGAGTGTCACGGCAACACAACTGTAGAAGTTTATGACTTGAATTATAATTCCAATAAGTGGGAGAAAACCAACAATACCAGTTGTGGTCTTGAAAACGGCACTCTAGATGTCATGGAAATTTGGAATGGGGAGAATTATATTAGCAAAGAAGATCCGCTATTTTCAGAATATGATATTAAACTATATTCCGGTAATACTAAAAATATTGAAAATCTCATTTCAGGCACAGAAGGATATTTCACAAACTTAGACAATGGCAATTACACTCTAGAAGTAACCTACAGCAATGTAGATGGTTGTTATTGGCAAGAAGTTCAGTTTTTAACAATTAATAAAAACACAACAGAGTATGAAGAAAGTGTCGTTCTAAGCATTTGTAATGGTGATGAATTCATATTTGGCACGCAGACTTTAAATGAAGCAGGAACCTATACAGAATTGTTCCAATCTTCTCTAGCTTGTGACAGCCTTGTTAACCTGACGCTTTCAACGATTGTTACTTTTGAAGAAGATATTAACGCTACAATTTGTCAAGGTGAAGAGTACGTCTTGGGGAGCCAAACTCTCTTTGAGGCAGGAGAGTACGAAGAGTTATTTATTTCCG
>JAOPTS010000028.1:12848-13248 GCA_051531955.1 Reichenbachiella sp. | reverse complement strand
GGATAAGAGTAAAACTACCATTACTATAAAAATTCCGATTCTAGACCATCAAATAGATCCTGCAAGTCCATTTATATATTTAGGTACTATAAATGTGGCTGGTGTTTCTGAAAGTATTGGTGCAGGGCCACTCGGTTCTGATAATTTCCCTTCAGATGCCGAGGATTTTACCAGTGAAAATGATAAAGATTCGACTGATGCTGTATTTACTCCATATTATGTATCACTTGATTTTTCAAAAGCGGAATATCATCCCCTGACATTTCAACCGAGTACTATTGAGGCAAAGCGAGTAGAAAAACCTGAAGATAATTATTATCACATGGATTACTATCACATGAGGCAGCCTATACCTCGTCCTGGTTATTAATGAAGGCTAGGAAGCCCTGATCCTCTCCCT
>JAOPTS010000028.1:4278-12815 GCA_051531955.1 Reichenbachiella sp. | reverse complement strand
AGGCTGTTACGGAGTATATCCGGGATACTATTGCTAATAGTAATGAGATCTATTATGTGGTTTCTATTGGTGGGGTGTTATAACGTTTCTAGGTATTGGAGAAATTGGAACAAAGTACAGATGTATTAGTTTGTTATATCTTATAGTATTGAATATATTTAATTGAGTAAATGCGTTCATTTATAAAAACGGTTTGATAAAGGTAAATCAATGAAATTTGGTTATTTGTTAATTCTAATCCTAATTACAAGCTGCACACAGGTTGTATATGGACCAGAAGATTTTGTTGAAAATAATGAAATAATTGTTGAGGCTGTAAACGATAGCTTAGTATTGTTTAGTGCAAGAACAAAATGGGAAAATAAGAGTTGCACTTCGTCAGATATGTTTCATCGATGTGACTCAGAAGATACATCTGGTGTAAACTATTTTTTAGGATATAACTCTCCGACTAAACCAATTACTAAGATAGAGGAATTTAAAAATTTATACCTTGAATCATTTCCTGAAACGAGACACCAATATCTTAATGGTAATTTTATCAATAATGAAGAGTACGTTGTATTCGAAGATATTTTTCGGTCTTATGTGAGTGTCAATATATTTGATTTCAAATCTAGTGCTGCCATTTCTTCGACTATAGATAGTATTCCTTATCCCAACAGAATAATTGAAGACGTTTATCGCCATGAAAACCCAGATTTAGTGATTTTAAAATATTCAAATTATGATGACGTGGACACAACAAATTTTTTGTATAAATATTTAAACATTAGTAATGCAAAAATTACTGATATATCTGAGTTAGACTACTCAAATATTTTAAATGCTCCTCAAATAACTTATACGAATAAATATGAGCGATCATATCTTAAAATATTAAAGAATGGTATAGGTGTATTCCATTTGCAAATCAGCGATGATATGTTTCCAACAATAGATAATCCTGGTTGAATAAAAATTCAAATTTAATTGACTCAAGTGAATCAGTATCTATAATCACCATCTGGGCCCAACAACGCGATCAAGCAATGGCTTTCCATAGAGATGAAAACCACTGCTAACTCGCGAAACGTTGAGCCCAATTGGCCATTGGTAAGTCTGTGCAATTAACCGATGAATGGGTAACGTATAAAGGTCTCTTTAGGACATCAGGATCAGGGGATGTTAAACTGACCTTTATGGCGGCGCTTCACGTAGCAAAAATGTATATCGATGATATTTCTATTATAGAATTTGACCCAACTGATAAGCCGCAGGTGGGAACACTGTATGATCATCGCGATGGTCAAAGTTACACTACGGTAGAAGCGCGCTTTATGACATGGATGACTCAAAACCTTAACTACTGGGTAGCTGGTTCACAATGCTACAATAATAATCCTGCTCATTGTGAAACATATGGTCGCTTATATAGTTTCGATGAAGTGATGAATAATGATGCACAAGTTCCTAAAGCACAAGGTATTTGTCCTGATGGTTGGCATATTCCATCATCAGAAGAGTTTTTAATGCTTTTTGAATATGCTGAATGGTATGAGAGAAATGATAAATATGATCTTAGATAGTATTATCTAAAACATTAAGATTTAAAAAGAGAGGGGCGAAAGTCCCTCTTTTGGTTGTTCATTCGGTTCAAAGAGGTCTTCGATGGTATCACTCATTCGATTTCCTTTTGAAAGAGAATTAATCCGCTAAAGAAAAGTCCGAACATTGTATTTGATATACTAATAAAAAGGTTGTTGCAATAAATGCACATGATTATATATCGGTAGACAAGTTAGTGGCAATTAAACTAAGAAGTGATATGAAATAGTGTTTCCTGAGAGGAAACAGATTTACAGTATAAGATTTTGAATAATTAAGGATTTAATTTTATTAACCTAATTTTTTATCATCATTAAATTAACACAAAGGAATACTATGAAAAATTACTTCAAAATATTTAGTGTATTATCGCTTGTGGCATTGGCCTCATGCACCGATACTTCACCTGTAGCACAGCATCAAGTTGATACACCATCACATGAAAATGTTTCACTATTTAAAATGGAAAAAGCACATTATGATCTATTAATTCAAGATGGTTATGATACTTCGGGAATTATCCCATCAGATAATGGTGTAACAGTAGAAGGAGACTTGTTTTTTTCAGACGAGTATTTTTACTACTCAAATAAAAATATTACTGCTAAGACAGTAGCTCAACAAAAAGACAGGTCATCGTCAAATTTTGTTATTGATTCGTATACTGGTGATGTAAAAGTCGAGGTGCATTCGAGTCTTTCGGATTGGGAGTCTTTTGTAGATGATGCTATTGAACGTTGGAATGATGCTAATTCAGCAATTAAAATGACCCGAGTTTCTTCTGGTGGTGATGTTGTACTCTGGGACTCAAAGCATTCATCAAGTCCTCATTCGTATTCTTCTACATCAACAACGTGTGCTAGCTCAACAAATACTAAAAATTCTAATGGCGTAAGTAATTGGATTGTATTTAATCGAGCAAATCTAACTCCGCTAGGAGATAGTAGGATTCTTAGAACTATTACCCATGAACTTGGTCATGCTATTGGCTTAAAACATACACAACGAGTGGGGCAACCATTAGAAGGTAGGCATATAACAGGTACTCTTATTAATGATGATGTATCAATTATGAATAGAGGCCAATGCTATGAAAACGGTGGATTAGATTTAAGCGCACATGATAAACATACAGTAAGAATTGTTTATTCAAAGCTCAATGCATCATTAGCATGGGATTCTGATTTAGTATACTTTTTTGATGGATATACCGCCAAAAAGTATAGCATGTCGCAAGACAAGGTAACAGAAACTGGATACATATCAGCGTACTTTCCTGGCTTAGAAGATGAATTCCCAACAATTGATGCAGCGATTAGATCACCTTGGAGTACTAATTATGTGTACTTTTTCTACGGTGATGAGTATTTGAAATATAAAATATCTACAAAGGCTGTAACCTATGGGCCAGCGAAATTTGAAAATCACTGGGATGGCTTAACCTTTGATAAAATCGATGCAATTATTGAATCTCCTTGGAATGATGATTATCTCTACTTTTTTAGTGGAACTCGTTACATTAAATATAAAGTGCGTAATCCCGAAGGTGCAACTGGTTCATCAAATAGCATTGCATGGGGTTGGTCAACTCTATCTCTCACATCATTAGATATGGGTTTTGTATCACCAACAAATTCAAATAAAATTTATTTCTTTCAAGATGATGAGTACTCAAGGTATCAAGTGAGTCCTGAACAAGAAGACTCTGGATATCCTAGGAATATTTCATCAAATTGGACTGGACTATAAAAATTTAAAAAATATTAGGTCCAATTTGGGCCTAATATTTTTACGGCATTATACTCTCAATAGTGTTTCGAATCAATTCAGAACGTCCTGACTCACCTTTCAAAATAAATAAAGCACTTCTTCCATTGACTTCAACAAATTCTGCTTCACTCCACCCCGAAGACCAATACCAATGGGAATTAATCGGACCAATCGATCCATCATCAAGAATTTGATAGTTTTGTATGTTCCCTGTGGAATCGTCATATAGATATAAAAATGTTTTTCCTCCTGAGTAATATGGTCTTACAAGAGTCCAACTTTGAGTAAATCCATTAAGCTCTTTCAGATCGCCTAATGAGCCATCACTTTGGATAGCGTAAGTGGCATGCGCTGCATTACTGCTGTTGTTCATAATGATAAATGGATTGCCATTAACTTCAAAATAACGAGAATTGTTATACGATGGTGTAACAATAGTGTCAAAAACTAATGTTGTTATTTCCCCATTTGGAGTCAATTCGTATATATGAATAGCTCCAGTTGAATTATTGGTTGGAAAAATATAGGGCGTATTTTCAATAGTATAAAATGTAAAGTCGTCCCAACCTGCAGTAATAGTATCGGTAAGTAGCAATGAATCAATTGAGCCATCAGTAGCTAAAGAATAGATAGAATATTCGCCATTAGTAGAGTCATATACAAAAATATTATTTTGATTGTGGAGTGTAAATATCTCAAAAGAGGTAATACTGTCTTTTATTATTGATGTATGTACCTGCTGAGTATTGGAGACAGTTGCATCTATTTTTCTAATAATAACGTCTCCGTTTACCATTTTTATACAAAGAATATACCCGATACTATTTATATCAAAGGTACGACAACTGGTCCAACCAGAGCCTAAATTAGGGTTGTCAACAGTTGTATGCTTCACAAATGAGTACGGAACACTATTTTCAACTAAAGAATATGGATTTACGTAGTCCAATGAATCACCTTTCCAAATAACAGGATTTGCCCAAACTGTGTAATTAGATTTAGTATTTGGTTCTCTGTTTGTAGTAAGTATCATAGTATTTACCCCTACAATATTGAGTCGAACTCTTTGGGTGTTTGTATGAAAGCGCATAACAGGGCTAATATATGAAAGAACCCCATCAAGTATAATTTTAAATTTTGCAGCCGCTTGTACGTTATCTATTGGGTCTGAATCACTATTCATATCATCAAGCCCTATATCAACCTCTAAGTAATCCCATTCTCCATTT
Organism: Reichenbachiella sp.; assembly: GCA_051531955.1. Classification (GTDB taxonomy): domain Bacteria; phylum Bacteroidota; class Bacteroidia; order Cytophagales; family Cyclobacteriaceae; genus Reichenbachiella. The sequence continues at coordinate 8,229 of JAOPTS010000028.1, read as the reverse complement.
AAAAAATATTCAACCGAAGAGTTTGCATAGGTTGCGAGGCCCTTAGCGTACTGAGCTCCATTGAGTGTGATAGCGTTTTCATTTACATTAGTATTAAATTTTAAATCATATTTGCTTTGATCTGAATCTACGATTTGATGTTGTAGATCGCTCAAATATTTTATTTCGATATGACTACCATTGGCAGATGATGATAAATGAGGGTTTGGTGATACATTTGACGAATCTATTTTAGCAGAAGATTGTAATGAAGCGCTTGAACTATTGTAGGTAGTATTGGTTTGTGAACTACTGTAGGTTGTATTGACTTGTTGACTGGGAATACTGGATGGAGTAAGCTCAAAAATGCTTGATAATAGGGGAGTCACAGAGCTACTCGAGGGGAAAGAGTTACCACTTGCGGCAGAGCCAGAATGATCAAATTTATAAATTACAATGGTGTCTGATATTGATGGCCCGTTGAGAACTATTATATCGCCTTCTGCATTATTTATAGTTGTATTGTTAATAGTAATATTAATGTTGAGAACTATTGATACGGAGACCGTACTATCTGAAGATACAGATATATTTAAACTGTTTCCTATAGCTATAGAATCATTACGAACAAAGATATCGTAAAATCCCGTTTCGAGGCTATCAAAAAGAATTTCGTTATTCAGTGATATTATTGCGGAATCGATAAGCAGATTATTGTGTTTGTAATACAAATAAGCAAAGCTGCCTTCGAAGGCTGTTGTATCGGTATCTGCTTTTGCTATAAATTTTGCAGCTATTGCTCCGTTGTTCCCTGTAGTGGAAATTCCAGATTGTTCACCAGTATTAGTTGGCTTAGTGTCGCAGCCCCAAATGAAAATAATTAAGAAAAATAGAATTTTTATCATAGTGTAATTCCTTAAAGCAAGTACAAAAAAATACAAATTCAAACTATTAATGTTTTATCTCAATTGTAAAATGAACGTAACATAATACTGGTATTTAAAAGATTAAAATTTATCATTATTTTAAATACTAAGTTATTGTATAAGCATATGAATAAGATTTCGATTTATAATTATTGGAGTACAACTGATTATCTCAATGCTTGGTTTGCTTTTGAAAAAGAGCGTAACCCAGTTTTTTCATATCAGTACTTTGCTAACAAAGCTGGTTTTAAATCAAGAGCATTTATTGCGAATGTCTTAGCGGGTAGAAAAAAATTCTCTACAGCTTCACTTCTAAAAATTGCAAAAACTTTGAAATTAGGTAAACGAGAAACCTTCTATTTTGAAACTTTGATACATTATGATAGTGCGAGCGATGACTCAGAAAAAGAGTATTATCGTGATCAGCTACTCTACTTAAAACCTGCAAAAGACGCGTATATTTTAGAGAGGTCGCACACCCGCTTTTTAGAAAAATGGTATATTTCCCCCATCCGTGAAATTGTGACTTTCCTTGATTTTAACGAAGATTACAAATTTCTTGGATTGCAGCTTATTCCAAAAATTTCTGCTAAAGAAGCAAAGGAGGCGGTACAAATACTTCTGAGCTTAAACCTTATTACACAATACACTAGAAAAAATAAAATACTCTATAAGCAAACAGAGAGTATTATAGAAACAACTCCCTATGTGCCAAAATCTCTTGCCATTAGAAACCATCAACGAAAAGTTATAACACTCGGCCTAGAATCGATTGAGAGAATTCCCAAAGTTGATCGTAATATAAATTGTTCTACGTTTTCTATAAATAAAAATGGGATTGATGCAATGAATAATCTCATAAACGATTTTCACGATAAAATGGTAAAGATTGCATCTGACTATGAGCATGAGGCCAGCCAAGTGTATCAGGCTAATATTCAGTTTTTCCCATTGTCAGTTTCTCAATAATTTATTTCCTTTAATTGGATTCAATATGTTCACTACAAAGATTGTTATTCGTGTGTTATAAAAAATGTAAATAGGTGCATCAAAGACGAGTTTATTGTTTCTTTAATAAGTGTACATAAGTATTTTGATGATGTTGGTTATATGGAAGCAAATAAAAAGCACAATGTAAAATTATATAGCCCAACCCAAAACATACCAAAAGTAAATCAGCTGTTCTTTATTTTACGTTGGGGTGATAAATTTAATGATGTAGTTATTAAGACTCAGAAAGGAATTAGGGCACTTAAATCAAATGATGATACAAAGGAATGGATTAATATTGATTACTTTTAGTAGAAGATTGAAAAATAACAATTCATTGGAGCGGCATTACAAGTAATCCGCTCAATTAAAAACGTTATAACAAGAAGTATCACATTTCTTAAATTATTTCGTCTAATATAGGAACTCGATAATATTATTTAGGACTTTCATGCTTAAGAATATATTCCTCAGCTGTTTTTTAGCCGCTATAGTTTCGTGCACTACAAATCCTGAAACAGATAGTACTGTTACTCTTGTGTTAACTGAATCAAATAATGGTGATACAATAAGTGTTCACATTCATGATGTTGCTGGACATAGGAATGGGCAGGGTATTTAAGAGGGAAACTTGTTGATAAGGTTGAATTTACTTGTTATGAGTATTGTTTTTCATCCTCAAATCGTTTGTCATTTGAACGTCTCTTTTTTATTTGGGTTTACAATTCTAGTGATGATATAGTTTCTCGTTTTGTGTCGGTTTAATAGGTGGGACCATATTCAAGAATCATTTCCCAGGCGATAGTCTGATAATAGGAGGCATCCGAGATATCGGCAGTATAGGTGTTATCTACGGGGGATTCTCCTGTTAAGGCTCCATAAAAAGTTGAGGCTGCCAGATAGGTACCTTCCCATGTTGGGTGTATATCATCGACTCTCAGGAATTCAAAACCTTTTTCCTGATCTACGACATCGAATGCTCTTCCACAAGGGATTACTGGTGCGTCATTGTTCTGTTCAGATAAACTCTGATATGAAAGAGATATGGTGTGTATCATATTTTCTGGTCCACCCATGTTTCTCCAGGTTTGATAAAAATACACCGTGGAACCTGCTTCATTTGCGGCATCATATAGCTGTGATCCGCAATTAAGAAAGTCGTCTATCTGATCGGAACCATAGCTTTCCCAGCTGTGCCCCTGGAATACAACTACATCGTAGTTGCCTGAATTGATTTCGTTCATTGTCTCAGAAGTGCCTGCATGACCGCACATGGTTTCACCCCCGGGTACTCTCGTTGCAGTTGTGAGAGATCTTCCACTTGCTGCAAACATCTCTTTCACCATATTATCAAGGTCATTCGTATAAACGAGACTGTTCCCCACAAACAGAATACTTTCAGGTGCCTCTATTGCAATTGATGAAAAAGCTACAGTAGAGCTGGAGGATTCAACTTCGGAACTCTGTAATGATGAAGAACTCGGTGTGCTGGAACTGTTTTCTGAAACACCTATATTCGTATCAGTATCAGAGCTAGAAATGGTGCCAGTGATATCCGATTTACTTTCGCTTGATTCTGTGTTTGATGATGTTTCATCTGGTTGGTCGTTCTCTGATGATTCTTCATCTGGTTGGGTGTTCTCCGAAGATGTTTCAGTGATCAGCTCCTGATTGTCGTTTGAGCTGGAAGTGTCAGCAGTTTCATTTTGCTCAGAAGAAGCAAAAGTGCTAGAAGAGCTTTTATCTTCTTCATCTGCGTGAGTGCTGGTTGAATTACAGCTCGAAAAGCAGATCAGTACAATCAACATCAAAATTGGTATAGTGTAATTTTTAATTGTAATTACAGATTGGTTCATATTAATGGCCCAAAAAAACAATGACTCTACTTTAGATATATATTTCAATGGGTTCATCTTAACAAATTATATTAATTTCAATAGTATACTGGCCGCACTCAGCGATCGTTGGAGACCAATTCCTGGAGGCTGATTACGTGACAGATGCACCTTTTATAAATAATTTAGAAACAAGCAGTATCTCGTAAGTCACTTGTAAC
>JAOPTS010000028.1:0-4214 GCA_051531955.1 Reichenbachiella sp. | reverse complement strand
ACGTTGCCTGCAATTACAAGTGGATAGATCCTATCTAAAAAACCTTTTTAGATAGGATTACGAAGTAGCTATCCCAACCAAGATAATTATAAGTTAGAAAATATTATTTTATTTTCTAACAACTTAATTTGTAATTTCATCATCTATCACCCAACCGGTGTTCACCCTTATACACACGTGCATAAACGCATTGTAAAATTAAATTCGTATTTTATAACTGGCTGTATTTCATTATTATAAATGTTTATTATTGACGATTCTTGAACTTACTTAAAAAGGAATATTTACAATGAAAAACATTTATTTAACAATCTTTGTATTATCAATAACTTGCCTCATGACAAAACCTATTTGGGCAAACAATTTTTCAAAACCTGAAATTTTAAAACCAATAATTGCTGCCGGACTTATTGACAAAGAATTTATTGAAAAAAAGGAAACTTGTGCAACAAGCGATGTATTCTCATTAAATGAAAAATTTTTAACATCTGAAAACGTTGTTATCGGAACTATTTCAAAAATTAAATACCTCTATAAAGAAGGTGGCGGATTTCGCACAGCCTACAAAATAACTATTGAAGAAACATTAAAGGGTTCACTTAAAAACAACATTAAAGTCTATTCATTTTTTGGTCCAAACAGAAAGGACCATAGACGATGGAAACATAATGTACATCACGTTCTGTTTGAAGAAGGAGACAAAGGCATCTTTTTTATTAACTCTATGGCCGACAACTCCACCGCACTAAAATACATGAAAAAAGGGTTGATTTTCGCTTCTGATGAAATCAAATCTTCATATTTGATCAGCGATACAAGCCTAGACCATGGCTACATGAAAGCAACTCAAAAACACGACGAAAAAAACACTCAGTTAAATAAGATTAAAAAATCTTTTTCAGAAATTTTACGCTTAACATCTAATTAATCTATTCTCTAAATTGAAAAGGAAACTTTATGAAATATCTATTTATACTATTATTCTTAGCTCATACATCCTATAGCTACAAAACATTAACAACCTACTGGAGGACTAATCCAAAAATATGGACTAACACCTCTACACCTACAAAATTCCGCCCTAAAGTATCTCAAGCAGCAAATACGTGGAAATGGGCTGCAGCAAAATACTACCCTTACCTTGGTGGCACCACCGGAAGAGATTGCGGTGATGGTAACGATTGGTACTCTGATGATGATGATGGATACAATGTAATTGATTGGTGGACTACTTGCCGTGGGGGTCATGGCGACTATGTAAGCAATGCTTGTAATAGTGGCACTTCAGCCGTTACAATAATAATTGACACATATACCGGTACGAGCGAATTATCAGAAATTGATATTGTTATGTGCAGCAATACAAATTTTACAGAACAAGACAACCCTACAAGTGTTGATTACAGTTACCATGGAACACTTACCCATGAATTAGGGCACATGATGTCTTTAGATCACACTACATCAAAAGGCTCAACTATGATTGCTAGTCAAGGACAGACGGGAACATTTGATGCCCGTTCGTTAACAAGAGATGACATTGAAGGGGTTCGTCATAAATATGGCTCTAAAACAAACTGGTCAGTTTATTCAAATGGTGGCCATACCGTACAAATATATCCAAATTCTACAGGTGGTGCAAGAATGTATTTAAACCCTAACGGCAGAGGAACAGGATGGGGAAATCAAGCCTTGATCTACACCTATAATCAAGGGGGCTGGATTGATGAAGGTTCTCGATTTGTGTGGGATGAAAATGACAAGGCACATGCTTCAAATATTGCACTGGCAATAATTGGTGAGGATGGAGCGCAACGCTGGTTGTATTATTCTAGAAACGGCAATTCATACTGGTGGAATCAAACCGGTTGGGTTGATTTAGATTATGCCAAAAACAAGGGTTATAATAATTGGGCCAACATAAATGTAAACATATATGATGATTACGTAGCTGAATATGGTGTTAAACCTCTCTATGCTTTTGCCTTGATATACGGTCATTTTGCTGCACTAAACTGGAATACGGACAGTGGAGGAGAAATTAGATATGTATATATTTACAGTGATAGGTATTACGGTGAGTAATATTCACGTTTAAAAATACAAGCAATACGACTCTTCTATTAGATGTTTAATTATGACTCACCGGTTGAATAAAGCATCTTTTCTCTACTTTTCGACAAAGGACAATTTATGCAATTATCTATGAAACACATTATTACTATCGTACTGTTATCTCTTACAATTTTACACGCAAAAGATTTAGATCACCATTCGGCCGATAATAAAGCGTCTATTGAAAAGAATATGCAGTCAGCACAAAAACATATATTTAATGAATTTAACTCAAAATTAAATACACAAGAAAAATATTTTTTAAAAAGTAAAATATTCGCTAATGAGAACACTATTCCTCTTATTTATTTTGACCAGGTTACTGAACTTTTTGAAGCGTGTAAACAAGCAAATAGCTCTGCTTCAAATAACGACATTTGTAAAGAGATCTTATTAACTATGCCTCAGGATCAAACAATGCCTGAAAATAAAGGATTTAACTTAAAAATAAAATCTTTGAGACAAAAAATTATTAAAAATTTTAGCGTGACTTTTAAGGCTGATACAGTATTCAATGACCCTGAATTACTCGACAAGCTTCGATTTGTTCAATTATTAAAAAATGCTCATTTAAACGTTACTCTTCCAAGAGTAGTAGATAATACACAATTATTGAACACAATTACAGTATTACAGAAAAAGTTAAAGCCCATTACAATGGATTTTCGTTATTCCTTTTTTAACAAAATTGTATATGACCTTTCGAACCATATTAATTTATCTCAATACAGAAAAGTCATCCCACTTGTAAACACGATATGGGGCAACCCTGACCTTATGCATATGATTAGCGAGAGCTCATACGGCATAGTTAAAGCGAATANNTTTAATCATAAATTAAAAAATTTATTACTCGATGCAGTATGGGAAGTTGATCAAAAGCAAGGCACATTTCCTTTGTCAGCATATATTTTTAATAATTCTTATTTATTATCTCAATCAGATTCAACCGAAATTTCAAATAGAATTATTGATTTTGGAAAGGCCAATGAACACCTAGCCTATAGGATTGACATTCTCGATTCAACTACATGGAAAAATGACTCTTATATTCATCTCGATAGCTTAGCAGAAATTGAAATTAAGTTGATACATACTATTATTTCTAATAACACATATACGTATCTCAGAAAAGAAGCTGAAGCCGAAGTGTCGGTAATACTCGACGGGAGTACCTTTGTTGATCTATTATCAAAACGAAACATGACCTTAACCTTAACAAGCATACTCGACAAGAACCGTAAAAACCTTTCAAAACTCTCAGTATGGCTGCCCTTCATATCTAAAAACAAACATACTCAATTACAGTCAATGAGCAATAAGAACTGGAAAAAGGCAATTAACAAATATCTTACTAAAAATACTCAGGTTTACAATTACATGGCGCTCCTACTCAAAGAGGTTATGTATATTGATTACACGGGTACAGCTACTGACCTTAGATACCTGGTTGCAATCTAACTCTCTTTTAAAAAGGAAATACAAATGCATTATTCTAAAATCAAGCATATGCTTCTCGGGGTACTTTTTTGCGGTATACTCGTTGCATGTTATGACGAAGTCCCTTATTGTGACGACACGCCACTATCACCATCCGTTAATTCAATGGCAGATAGCATCGGTGTATCTATTGAGTTTGNNACGGAATTGACTGTATTACCTATAATGTTGATACAAGCAGCATTGTACTCACAATGGATGGCACTATTTCTATTAATGATAAAGATACTACGGTGATAGGGTATCCATTAGTCAATTATGAAAGGTCTTTTAGTAATAACAGAATCAGCCTTTTATATTTGTCTTATGCAAATTCGTTAATTAATAGAAATATATCACATACACTGCATTTGACTTTTTTGGATGAAGCGGATAATACAATTACAACCACCATGCCAATTAAATAATCGAAAGAGAACTAATTTACAGCATGCTTTTATTGGATCGGAGCCGATGAGTCAAAAACAAAAAATGAAGGTTTTGAGGCATGCCTACTGGAGACTTGTTCTCATTCTGATTTAAGTAATATGGAACGGAGCACTCGGCTGTCGCAATGGGCTCAAGTGCCTTTTGCCCGGTCCCCTTGTCTCAGGTCAAAA
>JAOPTS010000027.1:44172-112210 GCA_051531955.1 Reichenbachiella sp. | reverse complement strand
TTCAGAACAAGAAGATTTCCAATCCTGTCTCGGTAGGTGACAAAGTCACCATGATTGAAGACAAAGGGAATGACGAAGCTATGATCATTTCTGAAATTCACCCTCGAGAAAATTATATCATCAGGGTATCTCCAAAGAAAAAAGGTCACAGTCACATCATAGCCTCTAATTTAGATCAAGCCATTGTCGTCGCTACAGTTGGTACACCACGTACTTCATTGGGATTCATAGATCGATTTTTAGTAACAGCAGAAGCATTTAGGATCCCTGCAGTAATTCTTTGCAACAAAATAGATCTACTGAGTGCAGAAGAACTCGAAGGTCTGAAGGCCAAAATGAAGGAATACGAGCAACTGGGATATAAAGCCTGGTATACCTCTGCCTTGGATCATGACGATGTAGAAAATCTAAAAAATGAGCTCAAAGGTAAAACCTCCTTGCTCACGGGACATTCTGGCGTAGGAAAGTCTACCATCATCAATGAGCTAGTACCAGAAGCCGAACAACAAACGAAAGAAATATCTGATTTCGCTCAAAAAGGAGTGCACACGACTACTTTCGCTGAAAGATTCACTGTGGAACCCAATACTTTCATTATTGATACTCCCGGAATTAAAGAGTTAGGATTAGCTGAAATCACACCTAATGAGTTGAGCCATTATTTCCCGGAACTGCGAGCCTTGTTAGGACATTGCAAATTCAATGATTGTATGCATACACATGAACCTGGTTGCGCGATTGCCTCTGCATATGATGAGGGCAAAATATCTGATACGAGGTATGAAAGTTACCTAAGCATGCTGGAGGGTAATGACAACAGAAGATAATCAATGGTACTTCGCTTTTAGAATCACACTTCTAAAGAACGAAAAGTTGATTCCCCAATTGAATATTTTCAAGAGCTTAAACTCCCATGATGAAACACCTATTTCATTCAAGATATTGAGCAGTTCATTTGTCGCCTCTCTATGTCCTGTCAAAAAAGCATGCTTGATTTCGTATTGAAGTCGAATGGCTAAAGCCATATTTTCTACCGCGTTTTGATTCATCTTTTGAATCTTACGACAGACTAAGATGGTTGATGCTAATTTATTATCTCCCCTTTTATATAAGGTAGTCGACTGAGAACCCTCCACCTGTCTTATTTGAGTCAATACTTCTCCTTGATAGGCATAATTCCAAATGCGGGCCGACCTCACCCAAAAATCAAAGTCTTCATAAGCTAACTCTGCATCATACCCTCCTAACTCATCCAAGACCATTTTTTTGATCATCATGGCAGCAGGGTGAATAAAATATCCACTTACCAAATCTGTATATATGTTCCCAATACAAGGCGTCCATCTTGGGTCGTCGTAATGTTTACCTCTAGATTCTCCTTCCTCACTGATATATTCGGCATCACTATATATAACCCCTACTCTTTCATCTTGATCTTCAAAAAAAGCTACCTGCTCCGAAAGCCTAGTTGGCAACAACATATCATCCGCAGCTAAATCAATCACATACTTTCCAGTTGCCAGCTCAAGCCCTTTATTGAAAGCACCTGTATTACCTATGTTTTCATTCAATGAAACAAATGGAACTTCAGGCCTATCTCTTAAAAATTCCGCTATCACTTCTTTGCTACCGTCTGTACTTTCATCATCTACGATGATCAACTGCACATTAGGATAATCCTGTGCTAATACTGATTGAAGAGAATCAACAACATATTGATTCTGATTATAACATAGACATACGACTGACACTAGCGGTTGCACCATGCCCAAAACTACAAATAGATTCCTAATGATCGGAGCACATATATTATATAAGGCAACAATCTTTGTCCATTCAACTTTGAACTACCGAATATTTATCTACTTTTGTCATCCTGTATGAAAATGCTGAAAGACATATCGAACTCCAAAGGGCTAATAATCATGATCGGACTGATCATTGGGTTAGCTGTAGTAGGGCAACCTATTTTGAAGGAGTATTTCGACTGTCCTCTTACTTGTGAAATCAAAAAAGATCAAGAATCTCAAAAATCAGAGAAAGAAGATCAAAAATCAATCGAACAGATCAGTACATTAGAAGCTGTGACGCCTGTATCACAAGTTCAGCAAATTGCCACTGATTTTTTCATCCTCAATATCCTATCATTCAAAACGGAAGAGGCAAAATCACAAGCACCTACATTTAATGAGAAAATACCTGTCAAATTACTGAAGGTACTTTTCAATATCATCATTGCCCCTAACGCACCTTAATAGTCTATACTATAAGGAAGTCGCTCTATTTCACAGAGCCAACACACTCATAAGATTTTTTAAGAATACTAATTATCAATAACATCATATACAATGAAAAATAAAGGAGGAGTAGTATTACTCACAGTAGTAATCTCTTTGCTTTGTGTCTATTATTTGTCGTTCACATTCGTGGCGCAAAGAGTAAATGACGAAGCAACTGCAGCAGCAACTGTAGATAACACAACGGATTATGGTAAGAAGCAGCAATACCTAGATTCAATATGGAAAGAACCTGTTTACAATCTTTTCGGAATCGAATATACTTACCAACAAATCAAAGAGACTGAATTGAACCTCGGTCTTGATTTAAGAGGTGGTATGCACGTAACCTTAGAGGTTTCACCTGTTGAAATCGTAAAAGGAATCAGTGGAAACAGCAAAGACGCTGACTTTTTGAAGGCTTTAGATTTGGCGAAGGCTAACATCAAAGGAACTCAATTAGATTTCGTAAATGAATTTTACAATTCATTTAAAGAAATTGCGCCTACTAAAAGTTTAGCTAGCGTATTTGCTACTGCTGCCAACAGAGGCAGAATTAGCTTGAGTACTTCTGATGATGACGTTTTGTCATTGATCAACGACGAAGTGGACGGTGCGATTGACAGATCATTCAATATCTTGAGAACAAGGATTGATAGATTCGGAACTTCACAGCCAAACATTCAGAGATTACAAGGGACTGGTAGAATTCAAATTGAATTACCAGGTGTTGACAATCCAAACAGAGTTAGAAAACTATTGCAAGGTGTTGCAAAGTTGGAATTCTGGGAAGTAAACGAATTACAAGAAATCTTCCCTACGTTACAAGGGATGAACGATGCGTTTGTAAAAGTTCAACAAGCTGAATTACCAAACATTGTTACAGAAGGTGAAGTAGCTGAAACAGCTACTCCAGTAGACAACATTGATGATTTATTGAATGAAGATAATGCAGACACTAGCGACCTTGCTTCTCAATTAGCAAGCGACAGTACTTCATTAGACTCAGCAGCAGTTGCTTCACAAGTATCTCCAATGTTCAGCTTATTACAAGCGCAATACGGGTTGATTTACAACTTGAAGGATACGGCTAAAATCAACAGAATGTTGAAGCATGAATCTGTAATAAGAAACATTCCTTCTACTATGAAGTTCTTGTGGGCAGTTAAGCCTGTTGCGTCTCAAGATGCATTGAGTCAAGATGAGTTCATTGAATTGTATTCAATCAAAACAAGTAGAGGTGGTAAAGCACCAATGACTGGTGAAGTAATTGTAGATGCTAGACAAGAGTTAGATTCAAGGTCTGCTCCTTGTATTGGCATGAACATGAATGCAACTGGTGCAAAAAAATGGAAGAAATTAACTTCTGAAAACATCAACAGAAGAGTTGCTATCGTTCTTGACAACTATGTATACTCTGCTCCTAATGTACAAGGAGAGATTCCAAACGGTAGTTCTCAAATCACGGGTAATTTCACTTTAGAAGAAGCCAAAGATTTAGCCAACATCTTGAAAGCAGGTAGCTTACCAGCTCCTACTACAATTGTAGAAGATGTTGTGATCGGACCTACATTAGGTAAAGTAGCGCAGAGTCAAGGTATCCTATCAATTCTAGCAGGTTTGGGTATCGTGATTCTTTTCATGATCGCTTATTACTCTAAAGGTGGATTGGTTGCCAACTTGGCCTTGTTCTTCAATGTATTCTTCATCTTAGGAATCTTAGCACAGTTGAGTGCTGCATTGACATTGCCTGGTATCGCAGGTATCGTATTGACAATTGGTATGTCTATTGATGCCAACGTATTGATCTTTGAAAGAATCAAAGAGGAATTAAGAAATGGATCAGGAGTAAAACAAGCAATTTCTGCTGGTTACAAAAAGGCTTACTCTTCTATTGTAGATGCAAACGTGACTACATTATTAGTAGCTTTTATTCTTTACTTCTTAGGTCAAGGTCCTGTTAAAGGATTCGCGATTACCTTGATTGTAGGCATTATCTGTTCATTCTTCTCAGCAGTATTCATTACTAGAGTAGTAATAGAGTGGATGACTAAAAAAGGAGACGACAGCAAGATTTCATTCTCGACTCCATTCTCCAAGAATGTTTTGTCAGGAATTAATTTTGATTTCATCTCTAAGAGAAAAATGGCTTACATCTTCTCTAGTGTTTTCATCGGGATTGGTATTGTAGCATTAGTTGCTAAAGGGTTGACTTACGGTGTAGATTTCACTGGTGGTAGATCATATGTAGTTGCATTCGAAAACCCTGTAACACCATCAGCACTGAAGACTTCATTGGCAAACGCGTTTGATGGCAAAGGAGTTGAAGTAAAAACTTATGGCGCCAACAACATCTTGAAAGTAACAACTAGTTACTTGATCGATGATGAATCTGACGGAGCTGACGCAAGTGTAAAAGAAGCTTTAATTTCAGGTATTGGTGATTTCACTGGCTTGACTTTTGTAGAAGATGACACCAAATCAGGAGAAGGCAACTTCACCATTGCTAGTTCATCAAAAGTAGGTGCTACTATCGCAGATGACATTAAGAATGCATCTATCGAATCAGTAATTTTTGCTTTGATCGTAATCTTCCTATACATCTTAATTAGATTTAGAAAATGGCAATTTGGATTAGGTGCAATCATTGCATTGTTCCATGATACATTATTTGTATTGTCTGCATTTGCAATAGCTAATGTATTAGGGTTCTCTTTCGAAGTGGATCAGGTATTCATCGCAGCGATGTTGACCATCATAGGTTACTCAATCAATGATACAGTGGTTGTATTTGATAGAGTAAGAGAAAACCTTGGATTGAAAGAAGGTTCAGACTTGAAGCCAGTATTCAACGAGGCACTTAACAACACGATCAGCAGAACGATGATTACTTCAATCACTACATTGATAGTAGTTATTATCTTATTCGTGTTTGGTGGAGCAGTGTTGCAAGGATTCTCTTTCGCCTTGATCATCGGTATTTTAATTGGTACTTATTCTTCTATCTTCATTGCTACTCCGATAGTACTTGATTTTAATAGTAAGAAAAAGTAATCAACTTTTATAGAAATTAGCCCAGGTTCCTATCATAGGAGCCTGGGCTTTTTTATTTTAGCTATATGGAGAAAGTTACCATCATCGGAACAGGGAAGGTTGCCCAATCATTCATCCAGTCATTTATCTCTTTAGGTCAACTCAATGAGGTTTATGGAAGGAATGAATTAGTACTCAATTCAATAAAAGAGCAACACGCCAATATTGATACAACTACTTCCTTAGATTTCAGAAAAAGTAGCTCGACTATATTCATTATCTGCGTCAGTGATTCAGCCATAGAGTTGATTGCCCAATCTACTTCTTTCCCAATTGAGGCGACAGTTGTTCACACCTCTGGAACTGTCAACATCGAAACACTGGCAGGCACTACGGCTCATTTTGGAATCTTTTACCCACTTCAGACTTTTAGTCCTGTTGCACTTGATTCATTAAAAGAAATTCCTCTTTTGATAGAAGCGTCAAATAAAGGTTGTGAAGAGAAACTATTATCGTTCGCTCAACAAGTGTCTAATCAGGCACAAATCACTACTACCAAAGATAGACAGCGGCTACATATTGCGGCTGTTTTTGCCAGTAACTTCACCAATCGCATGTTATTTGCCGCTGAAACTATTTTGAAAGACACTAATCTTTCCTTCGATTTACTAAAACCACTCGTTCAGCAATCAATAAAAAACGTTTTTGATCAAGGGGCACAAAATAGCCTTACAGGTCCAGCTCAACGAAAAGATAAAAAGACAGTAGACCATCATACCTCTCAGCTAAATGATCAACCAGCTTTACTAGATTTATATAAAACCATCTCTTCTTTCATAGAAAATCATAGCCTTTAGGTAAATCACCTATACGATAGATGCAGAAAAACCATCACAAGCATTTTTAAGAGTACTTTAGATACCAATGTAGGTAACTATATAATAGTTATTTCGTAAATTCCTTAAAGAATCGATTAAGCAAATACCGTATTTTATTATTAAGTATAATCACACACATTTGTATTAAGCTTTATTATGAAGCGCTCAAGCACGACTAAATACTACCAACATGAAAGGATACTTTATCAGACCATCAAGAGTGACACCATCTGTATATTTCAATCCAAAAAACCAGTTATTGGACATGAGAGGTAAGTCTAGTCCTGAAGACCCGGTAGCATTTTATAACGTGCTGTTAGAAAACATTGACAACTATGTCCAGCTTAACGTGAGTAAGTTGACTGTTAACATGGCATTTGAATACTTCAATACAAGTTCAAGTAAATGCCTATTCAACATTCTAAGAAAATTAGAAAGTGTAGAGAAATTAGGAAAAAAGGTTGTCGTGAACTGGTATTTTGAGAATGAAGACGAAGATATGAGAGAAGCCGGTGAGGATTTCGGTTCATTCTTTGGCTATGAATTCAACTACATTGAAGTTCCAGTAATCAAAACACTGGGTACATCAACAGACGATGATAAAGCAGCATAAAACCATATTGATCATAGAAAAATTTAAACTCAACTACCATGAAACCAAAATTTAGATCAGCAAGCAAAACTACAATACAGGTGTTTATAGGTACTGTCATCACATACGGGTTCGTGTTTGCATGTACAGCACTTAGTGTTATGATGTAATTACCAAAGAGAAGAAGGAAATAATTGATTTTTAGAATTTTGATTATCGCCCTTAGGTAAGGTGATACTTCAGCCAGCTATGGAAACATACTAGCTAAGAATCTCAAAAGAAATTACAATAAAAGTGATAGGTTCTAGCTAGCAATAGTTAGAACCTTTTTTTATAACACGACATTTTTTTGAAATGCCGTCTCAAACGATATATTAGTATCGGTCGTTACCACCCCTTCCAATACATGAATTTGGCCATACAAAATATCCCTCAAGTGCTCATTATCCTTTGCTAGGATTTTGATTAGTAGCGCATACTTCCCTGAGATATTCAAACATTCAATAATCTCTGGTATGACTTTGAGCTCCTCGATGAGCTTAGGAATATACTTGGCGTTCGCCACATCAATTCTGGTAATTGCCTCAGAAGTGTAGCCCAGGGCTTTGGCATTGAACCTAAAAGTTGCATGCTCCAACACACCTATCTGTCTCAATTTGTTGACCCTCTGGTGAATCATTGTATTAGATATCTCAAGCTCTTTCGCCAATGACGAAAAAGGCACCCGTGCGTTGGCACTTAACCGTTTCAAAATTGCCTTATCCATTTCATCAATTTGACTTTTCATCTCTGATTAATAATTATAATTAAGTCAATACTATCACTATAATCAACAAATTAAATCAATTTAATCATAAACTAATCTATTTCAAATCATTTACAACCCTATGACCTACCATATTAGTTATATTGATTCTATTTGCGGCGAGATGAACTACAAAGAAATAATATCAAATTGCTGGGCGGCTTACAAAAAGATGACACCATCTGCAGGTATCATTCATGAGTTGTTGGAACAGCAAGGCGAGCAGATCAGTAATGATCATATCGCCTTTAGGACATTCAACCACCCTAAAACAAATATTGATATTCTAGCCAAACATCTGATCAAAGAAGGATATGTAGAAAAAGGCACCTATCACTTTGAGCAAAAGAAACTAAATGCCAAGCATTTTGAACACCCTGACAATGACGCTCCCAAAATCTTCATTAGTGAATTGCTTTTAGAAAATTTTTCTAGCAATTTAAATGACTTGGTCAATACTATCATCGAAGACATCACAAGTGACTTGATGAGTAGTTCAGATAGCTTATACACAGGCAGACCTTGGGGCAATATCGAATTCGAGAAATACCAACAGCTCTTGAACGAATCAGAATATGCTGCATGGTTATACGTCTATGGGTTTTGTGCCAATCACTTTACTATCAACGTCAATGAGTTGCAAAGCATCAACGACATGGAGTCCATGAATGATTTCCTAAAACTAAATGGCTTCACACTCAACTCTGCTGGAGGAGAAATCAAAGGCAGTGTTGACGAGTTGTTAGAGCAATCCAGTATCATGGCTGATATATCTCAAATTGAGTTTACAGAAGGTGTTAAAGAAATTCCTTCCTGCTACTACGAGTTCGCCAAACGCTACCCAGTAGCTGACGGCACGTTGTTTCAAGGATTCATCGCCAAATCAGCTGACAAAATATTCGAAAGCACAAATACGAAGTAAGGAGAAAATGCCCGAGGGCAACAGACAACATAGCTTATTTACCCAAATAATGATAGCTTAGTCAGCTTAGACCATCACAGGTTCTTTCAATGCATACATTTGATCACATCAAATACGGGCATTTTCTTTCCTTCTTTTAAAAATTGCACAAAAAACCTTGCTCCTTTGTTGATTGATATATCTTTGCGGCATGGCAAAAAATGACGATCAAAACTTATTGAAAAAAATCATTGCTCACTCCAAAGAGTATGGTTTTGTATTCCCTTCTAGTGAAATATACGACGGCCTCAGTGCAACCTATGACTATGGTCAATATGGTGTTGAATTAAAGAAAAATATCCGTGAGTACTGGTGGAAAGCCATGGTACAAATGAATGAAAACATCGTAGGATTAGATGCATCTATTTTCATGCACCCTAAGACATGGAAAGCATCAGGTCATGTAGATGCCTTCAACGATCCTATGATCGACAACAAGGATTCTAATAAAAGATACAGAGCCGATGTATTATTAGAAGACTACATTTTGAAAATCGAAACCAAAATCAACAAAGAAGTAATCAAAGCTGCTAAGAAATTTGGTGATGATTTTGATGAAGCGCAATTCATCGCGACTAATCCAAGAGTCGTTCAAAATCAAGAAAAAATAGATAGAATCAATGCTCGAATGAAGAAGGACATCGAAGAAGATGACCTTGCTGATTTGAAACTATTGATTGATGAGTTGGAGATTGCTTGTCCTGTAAGTGGATCCAAAAATTGGACGGAGATACGCCAGTTCAACTTGATGTTCTCTACCGAAATGGGCTCATTGGCCGATGGCGCATCAAAAATCTATCTGAGACCAGAGACTGCGCAAGGGATATTTGTCAACTACCTCAATGTGCAAAAAACGGGTAGAATGAAACTACCTTTCGGTATCGCACAAACTGGTAAAGCGTTCCGTAATGAAATCATTGCTCGTCAGTTCATCTTCAGAATGAGAGAGTTTGAGCAAATGGAAATGCAATTTTTTGTAAAGCCAGGTACAGAAATGGAATGGTACGAAAACTGGAAAACAAAAAGAATCAACTGGCACAATTCGCTAGGAATGGGTACTGAGAACTATAGGTTCCATGACCACCTCAACCTTGCACACTATGCCAATGCTGCTTGTGATATCGAGTTCAATTTCCCAATGGGATTCAAAGAGTTAGAAGGAATTCACTCTAGAACAGACTTTGACTTAAAAGCTCATGAAGAACATAGTGGTAAAAAACTGCAATTCTTTGACAATGAAACTGAGACTTCATTTGTGCCTTACGTAGTAGAAACTTCTATTGGATTGGATAGAATGTTCTTAGCCATAATGACGAGCGCATACAACGAAGAAACTTTGAAAGATGGTAGTACTAGATTGGTACTCAACCTCCCCCCTGCATTGGCTCCTGTGAAAGCAGCAGTATTGCCTTTGGTAAATAAAGATGGATTGCCTGAGAAAGCGCAAGAAATTTTGAACGAGCTGAAATTTTCAGTGAATGCACAAATAGATCTTAAAGATGCGATTGGCAGACGATACAGAAGACAGGATGCCATTGGCACTCCTTATTGCATCACTGTTGATCACCAAACGCTAGAAGATGGTACTGTGACCATTCGTGAAAGAGATTCTATGGAGCAAAGAAGAGTATCTGTAAGCGAAGTGGTTTCAGAAATCGAAAAAGCAGTAGATCTAAAGCCATTGTTGCAACAACTATAAAATAATTGGACTATCAAGAAACAAAGCCTGTTTACAATAATTGTAGACAGGCTTTTTCGTTTTATCATCTAGCCACTCTACTTTTAAGCTCATGATCATCTTACAACAATCATATGAAACCACTTCGCTCTGGGATGCATTCTGGATGTTCCTCTTCACTATGACACTCATTGTAGGCTTAGTCGTAAGTGGTAAAATTAACTTAGGCATTTACTTACCGAGCGTGGGTGTTCCTATCAGAAGACAGAGGAAAGCTATTCTTAAAAAACACTTTCCCTATTACAACCAGCTCAACGAACAACAAAAGAAAAAATTCGAACATAAAGTCCAGTACTTTATTCGTATCAAACATTTTATTCCAAGACAAATAGCAGAAGTAACTGAGGAAATGAAAGTGCTCATTTCAGCATGTGCCGTCCAGTTAACTTTTGGCTACCCCAAAGTAGTACTATCTCATTTTAAAAGAATCTTAGTCTACCCGACGAACTACTACTCTACTATCAATCAACAATACCACAAAGGAGAGGTCAATCCACGAGTACGAGCTATTGTTCTTTCATGGGACAATTTCGTCAATGGCTATTTGAATCAAACGGATGGAAGAAACCTAGGACTTCACGAAATGGCACATGCACTACACCTAGAAGATCGAATCAATAATTCTGAATATGACTTCATTGATAAGCAGGCCATGAGTCAATGGAATCAATTAGCGAAAGAAGAAATTACTAGGATCAATCAAGGGAATAGCAGTATGTTCAGAGATTATGCAGCCACTAACCTATCTGAATTCTTCTCGGTAGCTGTTGAGAATTTTTTCGAACGACCAGCAGAATTTAAAAATCAAATGCCTCAACTCTATGCCAACCTTACTGTAGTTTTGAGGCAAGATCCACTACAGTCCAATGGCTAAAAAAAAACCACATCCAGCAAGTATTAGAAATCGCGGTACTGCCACGATGAAAGATCTCGTTGATGCCATGTTGAAGTCCTACAATATTGATCGAAAATTTGATCAGACTACTTTGATGTCGACATGGAATAAAATAATGGGGAAAGCCATTGCCAACAGGACCACCAAAATTGAAATCAGAAGTGATATCTTGATCGTCACACTCAATTCAGCTCCTTTGAAACAAGAACTCAACAGTAGTAAGTCGAAAGTACTAGACCTAATTAAAAATGAGTTCGGGAGGCAAATTGTCACACAAGTTCTATTTATCTAAATACGACACAAATAGATAATACAATGTAGAATCAACACTCTAATCATGATCAAAAAATTAGCTTTAACCTGTTTCATTCTATTACTGATTTTCCCGTCGTTTGCTCAAGAGAAAAAAGTAAGCTGGGCGGCTGTACCTAGCCCATCATACAACGAAGTGCAAGGTTTTGGATTGGCATTAACTGGAGGACTGTTCTACTCAATGAATGCAGAAGACACCACTTTACAGTCTTCATCAACATTCATTCATGGATTCTACGCCGAGAACGAAACTTGGATAGGTGCGCTTTTACAAGAGGTCTATTTTCAAGAAAACAATTACTGGTTTGATTTCCTGGGTGTAATTTCACGGTTTAATTTCCAATACTACCAAGAGTTTCCAAACCTTCCAATAGAGGGGGTTAACATTGGCTACAGTACCGATATTCAAATAGCAAAATTCAATTTCCTAAGAAGAATCAAAGGGCCGCTTTATGGTGGTATACACCTCAAAGTCTCGAATTTCGACACCAATTTTGATTTAAACATTCCTGGACTGCCTGGAGATGGATCAGGAATCGTCGATTTAGGGAGTAATAATTCAAGGTACGTGGGCTTGGGCGTCAAGACTGCTTATGACACACGAGACAATCCATTGAATGCTAAAAGCGGATTATTTACGGATTTGATCTTTGCATTCTTTAATGACGCTTATGGCAGTGCCACAAATTTCACTTTGATGGAATATAGCCTTAACTACTATCACTCATTTACTCCTAAACATGTTCTAGCCTCTCGCTTATATGCTAAAGTTGGATTCAATGATGTGCCATTTGAAGAGCAGCCAATTTTAGGTTTTGCAGGGTCAAAGGGTCAGGATGTACGCGGGTATACTTCTGGGCGATATCGAGCCAATCAACTCTATGATGTGCAAGGAGAATGGCGTTGGAATGTTTACAAGAGATGGGGCACCGTACTGTTCGGTTCTTTGGCTTTAGTAGGGGATGACTTTGATCAAATGAAAGGAAATTCTATATTACCCGCATTAGGTGGAGGCATTCGCTTTCTCGTTGAACCTATAAGAGGAGTTAATATTGGTTTAGATTACGCAAGAGGCAAGGATGATTATGGTGTATACTTCGCCATCACAGAAGCCTTTTAAGAACAATCAGGATGAGCAATCTGGACACAGCCCAGACAATGTAAAAGAAGATTGATGTACCTGATAACCCGTAGGAATTTTAACAACCGGTTCTACATCTTCCAGACAAACTACAGATTCACATTGCGTACAAGTAAAATGAACATGATTGTGATGGTGGTTATGCTCTTCACATTTTTGACAAACCGCATAATGTGTCACACCATTTAAATCCACAAATTTATGAATCACATTGTCATCAATCAATCGATCTAATATTCTATAGACAGTCACTCTATCACATAGCCCGTTCAAGTCAGTCAAAATTTCTTTGTGACTCCTCGCAGAACTAGATGACTCTAGCAGTTCTAAAACTGCTTGCTTACCTGCTGTATTTCTCGAATTCTTCATAATCTTTTTCGCAACACTGTTGCAATTAAAATAATTCTATCTCAAATTGCAACTCTATTGCATTAACATCAATTTCATCATTATGAAAAAGCACTTAAACTTATTCCTTTTTGCTATACTACCTTTACTAAATGCTTGTGATGATAGTGATCCAGAAATACCAAATGAAGATGAGTTGATCACAACTGTAGAATTAACATTCACAACATCAGACTTAAAAGGAGAAGAAGTTAAATTCATATTTCGTGATATTGATGGGATTGGAGTTCCAGAATAC
Source organism: Reichenbachiella sp. (assembly GCA_051531955.1). Lineage (GTDB taxonomy): Bacteria > Bacteroidota > Bacteroidia > Cytophagales > Cyclobacteriaceae > Reichenbachiella. The sequence goes on along the minus strand of JAOPTS010000027.1, from coordinate 98,933 downwards.
ACTACTGCTCCATTAAGTGCCAACACTAGCTACGAAACTTCTATTAAACTCTACAACGAAGCTGTAGACCCAGTAGAAGAACTAACATCTGAAATTGAAGAAGAAGGTGTAGACCATCAAATATTTTACACACCAGCCAGCCAATTAAATATGAACTTCACTTACACGGACAAAGATGACAATGACAACCCTATTGGACTTTCTACTAGCTGGGAAATTGGGGATGTATCTTCTGGACTATTGGTCATTGATTTAAAACACCAACCTACCAAACCAAATGACGGATCATCTGAAAATGCAGGAGGGTCCACAGACATTTCAATAAAATTCCCTGTTAGAATTGAATAAGATATTACTATTTACACTACTACACTTCTCGGCCTCACTAGTATTTGGACAAAACTGTTCCTATTCACTATCTGGAAAAATTGAAGACCGTAGCACGCATGAAGGATTGGCCTTTTCTACATTACGCTTTGTAGAAACAGAACAAGGCGTGGTTTCTGATGTAAACGGAGACTACAAAATTGACAATCTTTGTCCAGGAGAATACCATGTTGTCATTAGTCATATGGGTTTTGAATCTGATAGATTTTACCTCAAAATTGAAGAAACAACCCAACATGACTTTCATTTGGACCATCATGAAGAAATGCTCAATGAAGTCACCGTTCATGGTGATATTCATACGCAAAGCTCTATGGTCAGTCAGTCGATCAGCGAAGAAGATATAAACAGTGCAGGGAATAAAAACCTTGCTGACATGGTTGAATCAATTAGTGGAGTGAGTGTAATCAAAAACGGATCTGGCATCTCCAAACCAGTCATTCATGGACTTTATGGAAATAGGATTTCTATACTTAACAATGGGGTGGTACAAGCTGGACAACAATGGGGTGTTGACCATGCCCCAGAAATAGACCCGTTTTCTGCAGATCACATATCCGTAATCAAAGGAGCCCAAACATTGGCACACAACGGAAATTCAGTCGGAGGCATATTGATGGTCGAACCAGGCCCGATTAACATGGACCCTCACTTACATGGCAATATCAATTACGCTTTTCAAACCAACGGGTTAGGACACACCTTGAACACCAAAATTGAAAAGACAGCTGATTGGGCAGCTTGGCGCATTAACTTAACAGGAAAACTACTAGGGGACACCTATGCTCCTGACTATTTCCTGACCAACACAGGAAGACAAGAAATCAACGGGTCTTTACAACTAGAAAAGCGTCTTACAGAAAATTGGAAAACTTCTTTTTACCTAAGTACATTCAATACCAGTATCGGAATTTTAAAAGGCTCACATGTAGGCAATCAAGACGATCTAGAAGATGCAATGAAGACTGAACCTCCTCTTTATACAAAGGATCATTTTTCGTATAACATTAATGAACCTAGACAAAAAATCAACCACCAACTTGTAAAGCTCAATACCAATCACATACTATCACCTCACCAAATCATTAGTATATCTTATGCTGGACAGTTCAATCAACGCAACGAATATGACGTAAGAAGAGGTGGTCGATCTTCCAAACCTGCCATGAGCTTATTGCTAATTGCACATGATTTAGACTTCAAATACGACCATACTTTTTCCAACGATTTTGATTTAGAAACTGGCATCCAAAACACTCTCACCACCAACAAAAATGACAATAAAAACACTGGCACCCTTCCTTTAATCCCTGATTATAACTCCAATAAAACAGGATTATACATAATAGGAAAACAAGGAAAAGACCGCCTCTTTTTTGAAATTGGAGCAAGAGTATCCTATAGACACTTGGAGGCTATTACCATCACCAAATCAACCCCTAAAATCATAGAGCGGTTTGACCATCACAATATCAACTACTCTGCTATTGCCGGTTTAGGTTATAGTATTTCTCAAATGATAAAAACTAATTTTAGCATCAGTTATTCTCAAAGAAGCCCAGAAGTCAACGAATGGTATAGTGATGGCTTGCACCAAGGAGTAGCGAGCATTGAAAGAGGTAATAGAAATTTAATAGACGAATCAATGTTTGGAAGCAATCTTTCATTTGACCTTACCCCATTCGAATCGCTATTTTTTCAAGTTCAATTTTATTCACAATACTTCAATAATTACATCTACTTAGAACCTCAAGAAGAACAGGAAACCAATATTCGTGGCACCTTCAACGTATTCGAATATAATCAGATTAAAAACGCACATATATCAGGGTTAGATTTAGCAATTACCTACCACCCATCTCATCATCTCAAGTGCACTTTCACTTATACCATGCTTTATGGACAGGATTTAAATTTAAAACAGCCTTTAATCTACATGCCCCCCAATAACCTTGATGCATCAACGCAATACACCTTTAACAAATTCAAGAATTTAAGGAATACTTATGTTGGAGTACAGGTCAAATACATGTTTGAACAAAAAAGATTCGTAGAGGAACAAGATTTATCACCACCGCCTAACGCCTACTTATTGTTCAATTTTAATTTTGGCACAAAAGTAAGCATGAGAAAAAACGAAATAGCTTTACGATTTTCCATTAACAATCTATTGAACACATCTTATCGTGACTACCTCAATCGACTCAGATATTTTGCAGACGAACAAGGTCGCAATTTTACTGTTTCTGCTAGTTATTCCTTCTAAGTGAGTAGCTTCAGTAAATAACCATTCTACCATGATAGCAGCATATTACACAGAACAAGGACTAGCAACAGAAGTATTACAGGTTGGACAGCAACCTACAGTTTTACCTCAAAGTGGGGAAGTTCAAATCAAAATACAATACTCAGGAATCAACCCTGGTGAAACGAAAAAAAGAGGCGACACATTCGCATTGGGCATGCCCTACCCAATTGTAATTCCACAAAGTGACGGCATGGGAGAAGTCAGTGCTATAGGCCAAGATGTAGATAAGAACTGGTTAGGTAAAAAGGTAATGTGCATAGGTGCCCAATCTTACCGTCCTTTCGGCACGGCTGCAGAATTTTGTAGTGTTCCTACAGAATTAATTTTTGAATTACCTCAAAATGTTGATCCAAAACAAGCTGCACAGTTAGGCATACCAGGCATTACCGGTCATAGATCCATTATGTGCCATGGAGATGTTTCCAAAAAAAGAATATTGGTCCAAGCTGGAAATGGTGCAGTAGGTCAATGTGCGATCGCCATCGCCAAGCATAAAGGAGCGTATGTGATTGCATCTGTAAGAAAAGCAGCAGATAAAACTATAGCCCAACAAGCTGGGGCTGATCAAGTATTACTAACAAGTGAATTGAACCAAATCGAACCCAAGAGTCTAGATCACATTGTTGAAATCGACTTTGGAAGTAACCTCACGTCAAATATCGAATTGTTGAAGAATGGTGGTTCGATGGCCTGCTATGCCAAAGGAAAGGAACTGGAAAAATTCCCGTTTTGGAACTTAGTCTTCGAGAATATCTCGCTGCACTTTTTAGGGAGTGATGATTTTACACTACCGCAAAAAAGAGACGCAATTTCAGATATATTGGCAGCTCTTCAATCAAACTGGAAAGGGTTAGCAATTGGAAAAATCTATCCACTAGAAGAAATAGCAAACGCACATTTACATGTAGAGCAAAGAAAAGCTGGCCGTGCGCTTATTAAGCTACACTAATCCAAACTTCATGGATTTCACATTTCCCGAAAGGGCATAAAAAAACCTATCATTTCTGACAGGTTCAATTTTGACGCTATAAAGTCAAAGTAGTAATTAAACTACTTCTACGTTTACTGCATTCAATCCTTTTTGACCACTTTCTACGTCAAAAGTAACTTTGTCACCTTCACGTAGTTCGTCTCTCAAAGCGCTCATGTGAACGAAAACGTCCTTTGAACCATCTTCAGGTGTAATAAACCCAAATCCTTTGTCGTTGTTAAAAAACTTTACTGTACCGTTACTCATAATTGTATTATTAAAATATTCCACAAAGGTAATATTAATAATTAACATAATCAACCATACTTTTTAATTATTATTAATTAATACTGATCTATCAAAAAAGGCGAATCAATTGACTCGCCTTTTTTCTTTCCTAATGGATATGTTTTATGCCATCGTGTGATGGACATTTTGAACGTCATCATCCTCTTCTAGCCTTTCTAATAGCTTATTTACCTCCTCTTGGTACTCTTCAGAGATCTCGGTAGTGTTTTGAGGAATCCTTTCAAACCCTGAAGACAAGATTTCGATATTATTCTCTTCAAAATATTTTTGCAAAGCACCAAAATCTGCGAATCCGCCATAAACCATCATGCCGTCTTCATCGTCAAAAACTTCTTCTGCCCCCAAGTCGATCAACTCCAACTCTAACTCCTCAGCATCCAAACCTTCCGCCTTCAACCTAAAATTGCATGTATGATCGAACATAAACTCTACAGAACCGTGAGTACCAAGGTTTCCACCGTTCTTGCTAAAATAACTCCTTACATTGGCTACCGTACGGTTGTTGTTGTCTGTAGCAGTCTCTACTAATACCGCTATACCATGTGGGCCATAGCCTTCGAATAATGTTTCTTTATAATCGCCTTGATCTTTGTCTGTCGCTCGTTTGATAGCTCTTTCGACATTATCTTTTGGCATGTTAACGGCTTTTGCATTTTGCATTACTGCCCGCAACCTAGAATTCGAACCTGGATCAGACCCTCCCGCTTTTACTGCGATTACGATATCTTTCCCTATTCTAGTAAACGTTTTGGCCATTTGACCCCAACGTTTCATTTTTCTTGCTTTTCTAAATTCAAATGCTCTTCCCATTGTTCTTCATGTTTAACAACCACAAATATATAATAAGGTGTTATTTTTGAAATAATGAAACACCTGATTCCCTATTTTATTTTTTCAGTTATGCTGCTAGGCTGCTCCAAAAAGACTGAACTAGCCTCAAAACCTAGTTTTTGGCAAGACTTTCAATCAAGCCTCGAATCAAAAAAATTAGCTCGACTTACTTCAATGATGACCGATAGTGTCTATTGTAGTATCTGCGATGAGGAATCTCTGCATTATAGCGCTGACCAAATGGTAGATATCTTCAGCAAACAACTATTCGAGCCAGACCATACTGACTTTACATTATTTGTAGATTCCAGCGCATACACCACTACCTCTATCTATCATTTGATATTTGAAATAGACTGTGGGTCTTGTCCCGAAGGAGCTTATAATGTCATCTATGATTTTACCGAGGAAAAAGAATCAATCAAGTTGACTCAAATATTCACCGTTCCCTAGTCTTTGTATTCTGCTGGAATTACATATTCCTGCTGATGTTTTAAAAGCATCTTGGAAAACACAGGAATACTCGCATGCTGGAAGTAATCATCAAACAATTGATCCAGGTATGATTTAGAGAAGATATCCGTTTCAAGGAAAGCTTCGCCAATACTAGGTACTTTTTCACGAATCTGATCATCATTCACATGCAGCATGGTTCTGAAGATTCTAAAAAATTTGATTTCGTTGTAATCAATTTTTGAATCCGCACTTAGCGTCTCGATCGCTACTTCTACCAAAATCAACTCTTGTTCTTCACTCAGATTAGCGTTTTGAAGTAACTTGAAGTAATCCTTCAAAAACCCCATCCCCAACTTATTGATGACTTCAATTAAGAATTCCAACTCTTGTTCGACATTGATATTGCCAAACAATTCACTTTCTAGCGCCATCTTTCTGATCAATGCTATTTCATTGGCATCTATATGTCCATCACAGGTCATAAAAGAGAAGGCAGTCTTTAGTGCGATTGAAGGAAAATTATAAATTCTCTCCTGGCTATCTTTCAAATATTGGTTATTGACCCAATCGTCAACCCCTTGAATATTTTCATCTATTCTCCGGGACATCTCTGTGTTCCTTGCGATTTCCTTAGCACTTCTAAGAATTTCAAGCGCGTTGGCCCCTGTAAAGTCTGTGCTTTGATTGGCAGCTTTGAAATAATCAATGCCACATTGCAATATCTCAGCAGCTAATAAATCAGAAATCACAGCATACTGTGGATCTGCATCGTCCAGCTCCTTGCTCAATTCCTCAAATTTCGTCTTAGAATTAAATAATAATTCCATGCCAAAATCATAGGCCTTTGAAGCATCGGCTTTTCTTTTAGACTTTGTATCGTCTATATCTTGGATCAATTCCTGAAGGTAATTTCTGCTCATACAGCTTGACTAGTTATCTTTCTTCCCACAAATTAATAAAAATAGATAACTAGAATATTATTCAGGAAATATTATTCTTAAATAAGAATAAATCTTATTTAAGAATTCTCAATATTTCATCATCTACAAACTGGTAAATAATCATCAATTACCCCTTAATCAATAGCTGACGCATGATTTCATAAAAAAACACATCGGTAATTTATCAGAAACTTTATCTTTCATAATTACTTCATCACTTGTAGATTCGAACCAATATTCATGATGCCACATACTATATGTGCCAAATCTTTACTCATAGACAAAATATCGCTGCGTATCTAGATGGGTAATCTCTGTCACACAATTTGATTTTACCACAGAGAGAATCCCCATTTCGTAAGTCACAATTTGACCTATATGCATCTCGTCTCCGAGATCAGAAATAATTTCAAACCCCATGTGGCTAGGCGAAATCTTAGCTAAGTTTTTTTGCTAAGAGAAAAACACCAAGCCTCCTCCAAATTCATTGGGAGAGGTTGCTCTATCTATTGTATGAATACCTGTATGTGCTTTTATTTCAATTGTGACTTTAGACTTCAAACTCTATAAGAGACGGTAGAGACCAATTAAAATCTATCCATATCATGAAATGCTTGAACATTTTCAAGCAGTGATATAGTGTCACTCCAAAAATCGACCTAAATATATTTTTGGAGAGATTCAAAATCCCCAAACCAATTATAGAATTCACTCTCTTGTATCTTAATCTATTTGCAAAACTTAAATACAGAATAAGGCCCCCTTTCGATTTCTAAATCGAATTCCTTATAACTATTGAACAAGCATCTGCTCCTTAGAAAAGATTTTTTTTGGTTTTTGGTTTAATTACCGTAACCATGTTTTTTACAACACACTCATCGTTTGCCTTTAGGGCGTTTTCAGCAAACAAAACAATTAAATAACTATCAATTAAACTGGCATTATTTTTTACAAAAAAGGCGATTTTATCAATTCAAATACTACCTTTAGAATACAGAACCCTAAAAAACAAAGTCTTGGACAAACAACTTAATTTCAATGAAATAGTCGTCGAAGCATGGAAAAGCTATGATAACTCTAGAACAATAGTTTCTATCAATGACATCAGTGCAAGAGTCTCAACCAATCATGTATTCAAGATCAAACTTGACACGGATACGGTAGTTATAGCCAAACTATCCTACTTCGGTACTTATGAACATTTTCTTGAAGATCATTCTTTGGTCAATTCCTTGTCAATCAATTTACCCGATCCTTATGATCAGTTTATCTCACGGTCATTAACCAAAGGGAACCAACTATATACCTATAGATACAAAGACACTATAATTGACGCTTGGGTGGTTTTCTACAATCCCATCAAAATCAATTCACTCCTACCAAAAATTCTGGATGAAAGTCAGATCAAAAACCTTGGATCAGAGTTAGCTAAATTCCATAAAACATGTCACAACACCCGAAACATACTACCCTCTTGGTCCAAGACACTGAAGTCAGATTTGGATCATTTACTGAACTTACTGGAGACAGAAGATGGCCAATATGAACATCGTGGTAACATTGAAACCATCAAAACGCAAATCGATCTATTCTATCAAAACACAAAAGAACTTGAAGTAGATTCTTGGGCATCTATCCCAGTATTTGTAGACTGGAATATTGGCAATTTCTCATTAAATGACGATCAAAAATTCTATTCTAGATGGGATTATGATTGGTTCAGGATGAGTTCCAGAATCATGGACTTCTACTTTTTTAGCCGTGTTTGTTCAACCATTGGAGATCGAGAGGAGTTCAGCTACTTCATTGACCCTATCAATGAAGATCGCTTTATTATTTTCTTGATAGAATATCACAAAGAGTTCCCATTGACACGCAACGAGGTTCTTTTTATCAAAGAAGCTTACCGCTTCTTTATCTTAAATTATGTTGTCAAAGATGGAAGATATTTCTTTCACGAAATCTATGCTACCAAATTGCAAAGAGAGGCTTTTGATATTTACTTTCCTCAGATAGACAGTTTTGATGAACAAAAAATATTAACCGCCCTAAACTTATAGAATATGGAAATACAGAATTTTAAAGATGTAGTTAAGAAGTATGACGTAGTTTTTTTTGATGCCTATGGTGTTTTGAAAAACTCTAGTGGCTTAATCCCAAATATCGGTAAGACCTTTCAATATCTGAATCGCAACAATATTGAATACTACATCTTAACCAATGATGCTTCGAGAGGACCACAACAACTAGCAGAAAGCTATATAGAGGCAGGCCTTGACATGATCAACGAAGAAAAAATCATCTCTTCAGGCATGCTAGCTCGTGATTACCTCAAACAAAAAGTCAATCATGGGAAAGTAGCCTACCTTGGAACAAAACAATCTGCACACTATCTAGAAGAAACAGGTCTCAAAGCACTTTCGATTGCAGATCTAGACCTCAATGACATTGATGATGTCAATGCACTGGTATTTCTGGATGACGAAGGTTTCGATTGGCGTACGGACATCAATAAACTGATCAATTTGCTCCGTCTCAGAAACATCCCGGTCATTGTAGCTAATACTGACAAATCTTACCCTGTCTCAGACAGGGCAGTAGCCATAGCTGTTGGCAGTCTCGCCGAAATGGTTGAAAAAATAACGGGCCGCAAGTTTATCAAATTTGGCAAGCCAGATTCAACTATGTTTATCTACGCTTATCAACACACAGAACGTGCACAAGAAGTAGGCAAAGGAAAAGTATTAATGGTCGGTGACACATTATTTACAGACATCATTGGCGGAAACAAATTCGGAATCGACACAGCACTCGTACTCACAGGCAATACCTTACCAGAGCACTATGAGCAGCGCATCAAATCAATGGGGATTTTACCCGATTACATTTGTGACTCTGCTGTTGTTTATTGATTTTCCAATCAAAACTTGAATGATAGCTGACCGTATAGATTACGTCCCGGGCGATAGATGTTGGTAATCCCTCCATCAAATTCCCTGCGGCGTATATCAGTGTGTGAGCGGTATTGTTGATCCAGTATATTTTCAATTCCTATGGATACTTTGATTAACGACCTTCCTAATGGATGCTCAAATGAATACCTAAGGTTGAGTAAATAGTAAGCATCACTGGAGATTTCATTGAAGCTCTCACTTACTCTAGCTTGACTGCCATTCCATTCTACCTCTGGCTGAATGTCTCCATACTTCGATTTGACAGGCACAGACAACCTTGCATTCAATGGAGGAATCAAGGGCAAAGGGTCATTTTCACTACTTTGACCATAGACATAACTCACATTGGTGTTAACCGATACCACTTCAGAAAATTCATACATCATCTCTAGATCAGCACCCAACATGGTCGCCTCATCGATGTTCTCATATTCTTTGACCCCAAATGCACCAACAGTCATAGGACTGGAGTCTGGGTCATATACCCCAATAATGTAATCTTGGAATAGATAAACGAATTGAGAAGTAGTCAGTTGAAATTTATCATAACCTACTCGATGCTCTACGTTGAATTGATAAGCTATTTCTTTTTTGAGATCTGGGTCACCGATGTAATCATAACCATCACCAATATTATACAAAAAGAAACCGTATTGCTCCGTGATATTTGGCTGGCGCTGTCCCAAAGATGCACTCAAACTTCCTTTGAACCAATCAGTATACTGATGGCCCCACTGAGCGTTCAGATTAACAAGCAAGTTGGACCGTGCTTCGCTTGACTTCCCTATCGCTTCTAATTGTCCCTGACCAAATTCACTCGCTACTTTGGTGTAATTATGTTCTACTCGACTCCCTAAAGTCAGGTTGTCAACAGGCGTCAATTGACCATTCCAACTCAACACTCCAGCAAGTGCGCTGCGTCTTACATCAGGCCAAGTCTCCATATACATGGGGATTTCATCCTCCACATTCATGGTCATCTCAGCATAAGATCTATTATAAAAATAGTCCAGTTTGACCTGCCATGTTTGGCGTTTAGCAGTTTTAATTTCGCCTTGAACAAACATGCCAAAAGTATTCGTCTCACCAGGCATATCCATTTGGATAGGATTGTCTCTTTTAGAATCATCCATGATGTGTACCACTTCATTGTAATACGTCTTGACTTCTATTTCTGAGAACTTCCATTGGTCAAAAATCAACCATGACAATGACGTCATATTGGCCTTGGCACTGCTAACATCCATCGGCAAAGCAGGGTAACCTATCTCCCAAGCATCATCACCGAGATAGTCAAATGTCAACAATGAATTCCCCCCTAATTTGTAACGCACACCCAACGAATAATTTATTTTTTCGTAACCCGAGTTCTCCACCAACTCACGGTTACCAGCATAGTAGTCTCCTCCCTTTTTGTAAGTAAAACTTCCTCTAACTGCCAGATTATTCTTGTTCACATTGACATCAGAGAAAAAATCAATCCCGTTATTAACAGTTTGAAATCTCGACCCGATCAAAGCAGATACATTTTGTTCGATATAAAATGGCTTCTTCAATCGAAAGTCTATTCCCCCTCCTGTCCCAGAACCTTGCATAAAACTAGCGTTACCATGTTCCACATTAATCGATGCGAGATTATTTTGCTCGATATACGAGCTCACAGGATCCATCTTGTCAGTGCAGGCACTAAAGACTCGCATGCCATCAATACTCACTGTATATCTATCAGAATTGATTCCCCTCAATATTGGCTCAGAAGCATAATTACCACGCTTGGTTAATGAAATACTCGCCTTAGTGTCCATCAAAGCCTCTGTAGTAATGGTCTGGGTTTGGTTTGACACTTTGCCAGTCTCGGCTTCTATAACTAGTTCGTCGAGTGCAATTTCTTGCGCAATATAATCCTCCTTCACCATCGAATCGAGCCAAGCTTGATGCTGATTATGCTGAGCATTCAGTTGTAAACTGAAAAGCAGCCAAAATAATGTCAGGGTATATTTATACATGAAGTAGGAAATTGAGCAAAGCAATAGGTTAATCCACTTGCTTTGCTCGACTATTAATATTTAGAATCTAATATCAAAAGAGGTTTCCCCCAGCAGTGTTTCACCATCCAATACATCTACATTTATCATCCAGTAGCCTGTCATCGTGAAATTCACTGTTCCCATATAATGTCCATTATTGGTAAATACCGGATCAGTATTGCCATTAGACCCATGCCCCATGGTCGGCATTTCTGGATCTATTTCAATTGACAGATTTCCAACAGCCGGCCACTCCATCATGCTTTTTTTCTGATAAACTGCAAGTTCAAAATCATTACTACCAACAGCAGGTGCTTCATTAGGAACCATTGCCACGAAATACTTACTCTCATCTGAGCCCACAAATGATTTGACAATCGCATCGTCAATAGCAACTACATCGATACCTGTTGATAATTCGACTTTTTCATTATCAATCATCATCATCAAATCCAAAGTCCATGACCCCATATCAGTTGACGGCATGACAAAGACGGACACAAAATCTATCTCACCAGCCTCTAACCCCATGCCGTTAGGATATTCCACTGGACAAGAATGCATCATCATAGACATTTCACCCTCCATTTCCATTGCATCATCCATCATCATGGTCATCATCGGCATCACCATAAAGCTCTCTGAGTCCACAGGGACACCATTCCCATCTGTAACACTGGCATGTAAGCGATTATAACCAACCACCAACGTTTGTTCTCCAGATATAATAACCGTATAATCATCGTTGGAAATAGTCGCTAGTTCGATGCGTTTTACTTCTTCAATTTTTTCTTCATTTTCTTCTTCACATGACATGAAAGACACCATAGCTAATAGCGCTATGATCAATAGATACTTGTTCATTACTATAAATTTTAATTAGACAATTAATTACAGAGCGTCGGTCGTAGCAACCTATTCTCCTATCGAGTAATATTGTATTTATCCTTGGGGAGGTATAATTGCCTTATCTACTAGTAAGAACAAGTAGTGATTATGATAGAAAGTAATATTATTTTCTGTAGTAGCTACGGAATGCTCAATTGCCTCGGCCACATGATTACTGATCACAAATTCAATATTCAAAGGAGGAATGAACTCCCCTTGATTCTCATTGGAATTCGATTCTGCTTCAGCTAATTTCTGAGCCAAGATACATTTACCATCACATTGCAGAACTGGCTCATCCTTGTTTTCACAATTCTCTATGTAAAAACTCGAATTCAAATAATAATCCAACAGGAAGCCTGAAGAATAGAATATATGAATCACAATCCCAATAAACAATATGAATGTTATAAATCGCTGCATTTAATCCCGTAAAACTAAAGAAAGAAATAAAACTAGACTTTGATGGAGATCAGCACTTCACATGATTAAGCGCATACTTGCATCCCAACAAATCTTACTTCATATTTGCAATCACCTCCTGTAATACTGTAACAATTATTAATACAATCAACAGCTATACATGGTTCTATTGCTAGAATCCATCCTAACCACACAAGTGCAAGAAATTGTCATCAATGATTCCTTTGTGGATAAGGTGGCCGGAGTATCCTTTATGATCATAGGCTTATTATTTGCCTTTGTTGCATTTATCTTTATTCTCAAAAAAAGGCACAAACTCAAAGAAGCCGCACTGGAAAGAAAGGTTGAAGAAAGGTCGAAAGAAGTCTACCAACAGAAAAAAGAACTAGAAAAAAGAGCCAAGTCGTTAGAGAAAGCCAATTTTCAAATCACCGAACAAAACGATGACATCCTGACTAAGAACGAGGAAATCGAAAAAGCGTTAGAAAAATTAAATATCACCAATCAAGAGTTGACCGATCTCAATAGAGAAAAAGACGGTATGATGAGTGTCGTAGCGCATGATCTGAGGACTCCTCTGAATAATATTCAAGGATTGATACAGCTCCTTACATTAGATGGCACCCTCAACGAAGAGCAAACCAACTATGTAGACACTATCAAATCCGTAGTTGCTAGAGGTAATGACATGATCCGAGATTTGCTAGATATCAATGCTGCCAAAGACCCCAATAGACCGATGAAGAAAAAGGAAATCGATCTCTTAGATTTTGTCACGAAATGGCGTAGCAACTTTGAAAAACCTCTGAACGAAAAAAACCAACAACTCATAGTAGAAGGTAATATTGAAAACCAAACTGTCATGACAGATGATGGGGTCTTATCCAGAGTATTGGACAACATCATGAGTAACGCCATGAAATTTTCCGAGCCAGGTAAATCTGTTTACCTCAAACTCAAAATAACCAAAACAAAATTTGGTTTTATACTTAGAGATGAAGGACCAGGGATTAGTCAAGAAGATCAAAAGAAGATGTTTAAACCCTTTACCAAACTGAGTGCAAGGCCGACTAGTGGTGAAGCATCAAACGGACTAGGTTTGTCCATTATAAAATCATTGGTTGAACGAATGGGCGGCACCATGACAGTCAAAAGTGAAATAGGTAAAGGCACAGCCTTTCAAATCGCTCTACCAAGAAATTAAATATCTTCTTCTATCTTACCAATTATTAGTAAATACTTATCGACTAATTCTGTCTTTTGAGTATATTTCAATCTGATAGTCTTTGTAAGACTGCTCAGAACCTTAGGCCAGCCAATATTTTAAAAATTTAGTTCTCTTTCAACAACAACAATTGATTCTACATTTTATAATTAATATTGATTCTATAACAGAAGACTCTGTCTCTCAAGGATTGACCAATAACCAAATCACGTCGCTCGTCATAATGGTCTTTGGCCTCATTGTGGGAGCATACATCATCATCAAGCTCATTAGCCGTAGAATCCACGTACGACAAGAAATGCTGGAGCGGAAAGTGGATCAACGTACCCAAGAACTGATCCTACAGAAAGAAGAACTCGAAGACAAGTCTTTGGAACTCGAAAAAGCAAATCAAGAAATACAGACAAAAAACATAGCTATTGAAGAGGCTTTCCAGCACCTCAGTACTTCCTATTCAAAACTCAGTGACCTCAATAGAGAAAGGGACGGTATGATGAGCATTGTAGCGCATGACCTCCGCACACCACTCAATAACATACAAGGATTGGTCCAATTGGTCTCATTGGATGGCACGCTCAACGACGATCAGGAAGATTACATCGTCAAAATAAAGGATGTTGTATTTCGAGGTAATGAAATGATTCGCGATCTATTGGATATCACGCAAGCCAAAAACATGGATGCGACAAAAATCAAAACCGCTGAGTTTGATTTGTCTGAATTCATTCAAGAATGGAGTACTCATTTCCAAAACAGGTTACAGGAAAAAAAGCAGACTTTTGAGATCATTGGATTAGAAAAAGAAATGAAAACCAATTCCGACAAAGGAATCATTTCTAGAATATTGGACAATCTAATGAGCAACGCTATGAAATTTTCTGAGCCTGGAAAAAATATTGAATTACAAGTTGAGCAACTGGAAGAGAACATTAAAATCTCTCTAAAGGACGAAGGTCCTGGTATGAGTAAAAGAGATAAAATGAAAATGTTCAAGCCATTTACCAAATTGAGCGCTCGACCGACTAGTGGCGAACCCTCCAATGGATTGGGACTATCGATCATCAAGACATTAGCAGAAAAATTAGGCGGCAGTATAGAGGTGGAAAGTGAAGTTGGAGTAGGAACAACCTTCCATATTACACTACCTACCAATGTCAGCAATTAATTCGAAACACTATTTAATCCTACTACTTGCTTTATCCGCTTGTAATTCTACTTCCACCTCATTCGAAGGATTATGGCAGCTCGGCGACTACAAAATGGACGAGTACTCAAAACCTTTTGAGGACGTCTTTATCCAATTCAATCAAAATAAAACCTTTGCGGTAGCCAAAAAAAACGGTGATCTATCCGGTCTCTATAACAATGGGGCCAAGACCATCGAGCTCACCAGTAACGGCACGCGGTGGTACAACATGAAATGGAGCTACATGATGTATCCCGACGATTTAATCTTAAGTGGGAAAGACGAAATTGGCAGACACTTAAAACTCAGATTCAAGAGAACCAAGAAAATTCCAAACTATGAAGAGTTTGAAAACAAAGTCATCGGCCAATGGGAAATATTCAACTCAAGAAGTAAAGAAGGGAAAATGGTATTGATTAACCTCACCATGACCATTGATTCTGCCGGAAGATATACGATTAGCAACAGTTACAATATCATGGAAACTGGTAGCTTAGAAATCAATACTCGTCATCAAAAAATCATCTTTACCAGTGAAGAAAAAATATGGAACGCCTGGTTCTATGGTCCAGAACTAAGACTCAAAAACCAAGACGATCAAATTCAATACAGCTTGAGAAAAATTATTAATTAACGATAGACAAGGCCCCATACAAGGCAGGACTATTGGCTTTTACAATTTTTGGCTCTATCACTTTACCTTCTTCATCCAGCACAAAATATCTTGGCACCCAATCCAATACGATGTAATTAGAAAGCGTGCTTTCCCAACCTTTGACACTACGGTAATGATCTCCACGAATATCAAACTTCCTAATCCCTGACTTCCATTTCATTTCATCTTTGTCTACCGAGATCATCACATAAGCCACTTGAGCGTCAGCATCCATCAATTTATTGAGGTCAGGTAGACTTACGATACAATCCTTGCACCAAGTAGCCCACATATCCACCACGATTTTCTGTCCTTTGTACTGATCCAGTACATCTCCAAACTTCACCATGTTCCCATCCATACTTTGAATGCTAAAATCCCTCACACTATCCGGAAAGGCATTGCCAATCATATAAGGAGGTATTGCCTTCTTCTGAGCGAACGCCGATGAGACAAGTGTCATCACCATGATCAAGGCTGCAATTGATATTTTCTTCATACTATTCGTTTATTAGTTGCTCGTTGAACGTAATTCCGTACTGTTCTAGTTCCATTAATACCGGTTCATATATCAATTTATCTGTCGGGATGTGGACACCAGTCACTTTTATTTTCTCATTGAGGATCAATTTGGCACATACTCCCAAGGGTAAACCTACCGTTTTTGACATAGCAGTGTGTATTGAATCCTCCCCTTCTACGGCAGTATAGGACTGTATTCTTTGCAATACGCCATTTTCAATATATTCAAATTTGTGCCACATGACGATCATATCCTTTTCATCTGATTCTATCGTCCATTTCTTTTTCAAAATATGTTCCAATACCTGTGCAGGGGTCCCTTTATCCAACCCAATCAACTCCTCCTCAAACATTCCTAGCCATTTGAGTTTGTACATTTCTTCGGATTCCATCGAAAAGTTCATGTAATGCGCAACTTTCAACTCTACTGAATCATTGGGATTATAAGACATGAAAGAATTAATAAACTGTCGATGCGTCATCTCACCAACATTTTGCATCTCAAACGAATCATCTGTAGCCCCCAGCTGTACAAAAACATCCCAAGCCTTGCAAAAACCTACTCTACGTAAAGTACCTCGATAGAGCGTTTCTATACCCTGTAGTTTATATGCGCCCAGATATTTCAAAGAATCACGATTGGCATAGCCCTCAAAATATCCATGATCCGGTATATGAATCATCTCCGTTCTTCTGAACAAGCGATGATAAGGAATGTATTTATATCGTCCTTTCTGTATAAATTTAACATAGCCCTGTCCCGCCAACACCACATTTCGCGGGTTCCATGTGAACTTATATTTCCATGGATTGTCATCGTTGGATGGTGCCAACAACCCTCCCGTAAAAGTCTCAAATGTTTTTAATTCTGCTCCCGACTCTCTGATTCTATCCAAAATTTTCATCGCCGACATGTGATCAATACCAGGGTCTAGCCCCATCTCCATGATCAAAGACGCTCCATTTTTTTCAAACAAGGGTGTCAGTGCTTTGATTTCTTTAGAGACATAAGAGGCGGTGAGCATGTTGACACCAGCTTCGGCACACTCCTCTGCAACAGCCAGGTGCAAAAACGCAGGTAACATCGAGATCACCAAGTCAAATTCCTTGATCAATCTACGATCATCAGCATTGGCAATATCAAATCGGATCGCCTTTCCATGTTGGCTTTTTTGAATCTTTGCCTGAGCCAAATCAGCATCCAGATCTCCCAAAGTCAACTCCCAATGGTTGGCTTCAGCATTTTGCAATATGAATTGGATGAGGGTGGAAGAAGACCTCCCCGCCCCGATAATTAATAGTCGTTTAATCATGGGTTGTTGTTTGATAAGCAAATTATCATAAATGCGCGTGGTGCCAAAACATTTATCGGAAATGCGTACCTTTTGAATAGAGTCTACAACTAATTTAGCTGCATCGAGTATAGCCTATATGCTCATACCTCAAGCGAAACTCACCAAAGAAAAAGTAAGAAAGCTCAATGCTCTAGTTGGCAACCCCTACTCGCTCTGGACCAGGCCTACTATGAAAGGAATTGGTTCTCAACGCCTATTGATCAAAAAAGCTAACCAAGAGGTGTGGGATTTGTTCACCAATGACAACCATCAAAAGTTTACTAATATTGAACTAAGACCCAAAGGCATCATTCTTTGGTTTAGAGTCAAGCTCGACACTTACCTCCTGATCATACCCTATCACAAGCTGACTATTTACAAACAAGGCAATCATTTAAGACTCTTTGTAGATCATTGGAAAATCATTCTAACTCCTACCCAAAACAATAGTTTTGACAATACGTTCATGGATAAAATGATGCGGCAAAGAGTAATAGGACTCAGTGATTATAGATTGGATTAGTTTATCGTATTCATATAAAAAGAGAGGGGAATAGTAAATGTGATTTCTATACCATCATTATTTACAATGCTCGTAAACACTTGATCTGAACCAATGATTCATGACACAAAATTGATCACCGAATGCTATCCATACTTTCCAAAATTGGTCCATACAATCATCCTTGTATCTTTCTGAAAATCATATAGCGTAGCAAAGAACTTTGAAAAACTCATGCAAGAATTTACTTATACCGTTCAACTCATGATGCTTCATCAAAATTATAATTAGCGTCATAAACTACACCTAAGGGAATAGCTTCAAAATTATAATTGTTGAAGAATGGAATATTGAAATGATTTTTCTAAATTCGATAATGACTGCAAATAATTCTTGCGCTTGATGAATATTACACCTTTCGACGATAGCTTGCTCTTGGATTGAAGCTTTTGACGGGAGTCAATTAAACCAACTAAATTAAAATCTTATGATCGATAAAAATTCATTCATCCCCTTTCATCACTATGATTTTAATACCATTGAAAACATGGTCAATACGGACCAAACTGAACTTGCTCAGTTTGGTAGTGATGATATTGGAGAACATTTCTTGACGCTAAAAGATGAAGAAAAGGCCTTCTCATTCTCATTCGTCTCGATGGATAAAAATGATGAGGGGATTATATATATGTGCGTATCAAACGGCCAACCATTCTCTTCTAAAGAGTATCAGATCGTACGCACTACCAATGATGACTTCCTTGTTCATGTCAATCACCAATATGATCACTATGACGCCAACAAACAATTCATTGGCAAACTCTCCTACCACCTCTATCAACTTACTAAAAACACGATTGATAATGAACAAATCATCATAGCCTATAGCACTTTAGATGCCTTGCGTGCATTTGAAGTTAACGCATCAATTCCGTCCGAATAACATCTGCAAAACAATACATATCTACAAAATTTGATTTCAGTATAAATGATATGATGGTGTATTACAAATTACACCTAAAGAAGGTAGATTTTAAATTAAACGCATGACTTCCCTGAGAAGAATGCTTCCCAGATTTGAATGGAAGCTTTGTAAATATGCTAGAAAGTCTCTAATTTTAATAATCATTACCTAACTGGCCATGAAATATTCTGTTCCTAATTCAGTCCCTAAATTAATTCTATCTCTGACAATTTTAATTTGTGTTTCTTGTCAGGAAGACACTGAACTTATACGTCCAGTAGGAACGGAGCTGGAAGGTCTAAAGGCTATATATGAAGCGAACCCAGAAATGACAATAGATTGGGATTTTAGTGACCCTAATACCCATTTTGACAATTGGGATGGCATCTATTATGATAGTGTTTCTTCAAAATATCATCTAGATCTTTATAATAAAGGTATAACTATTTTACCTCCTGAAATCGCACTTTTATCAAATTTCGACTACCTCAATTTTAACAATAATAAAATCACGAAAATCCCAAGAGAAATTAGCTTCTTAAGCCAGAGCTTAGAGGGGCTATCCATTTCTGAAAATTTATTGACAAATCTCCCTCAAGAAATTGGAGATCTAGCTGCATTAGAATATCTAGACCTTACCTTCAATGGCATTTTGCAACTTCCTCAAAGTTTCATCAACCTAACATCAATCAAACACCTTTCATTTGATAATCAATTTGATGAGTTTCCTGAGGTATTTTTCAAATTACCGAACCTGACTACAATCAACTACGGAAAAGGCGTAAAGCTTGAATGCTCTTTTCCAAATGAAATTGTAGAATTGACTAATCTCATATCACTGAATTTTGAACAAGGAAGTATTTGCAATCTTCCTGCTTCAATAACTAATCTTGTTAACCTCAGACATTTAAGGCTTAACTATAATTACATCGGAAATTTACCAAGTAACATTGGAGATTTGAGCACTCTAACATCTCTAAGTGTTACAGGTACTGGCATGACCTCTTTCCCTGTTTCAATTGGGAAGTTAACTAACCTAAGAGAGCTTGGCGCAGCTAACAATGAACTCGAAACATTGCCACCCGAAATTGGTCAGATGACTAGTTTAGAGTCGATTATCATTACTTATACAGGGTTGACTAATATCCCTGATGAAATAGGAAACTTATCAAACCTTAGACAGCTTATGTTGTACCGGAATAGATTGATCAGTTTGCCAGAAGAAATTGGAAACCTTTCCAATTTAACATCGCTAGATATTTTTGGCAATAATCTTATTACCATTCCAAAAGCAATTTGTGATCTGGAAGATGGTGGACTTGTTATCCGTAAAGATAATAATGTACCCTGTGAATAGATATTTATCTAGTTTATTGAGAAATAAACTCACCACACCTCAACCACGCACTAAAAAAACGCTTGATAATGAACAAATCATCATAGCCTATAGCACTTTAGATGCCTTGCGTGCTTTTGAAGCTAACGCATCAACTCAGCCAGAATAATTTCTGCATTATCATTACATCAGTATAGACCTACAATGCCTGATTACAGCATCCCTCCTTAGCTTGGTTACAATATCAATCCCGAATTAATACTATAAACCTTTTTACTTTTTATATCCCTTAAAGTTTTCTCCAGGCTTAATGTTTGGGTACTGTATCATACTTGTACCTTTTTCAGTTAGTATTTTCATAACTGGCTCCATCACCCAAGCATGTACATAGCCTTCGTTACCCCAGAGTTCATAACTTTCTTTGACATCTTCTTTTATGTCAAAAACCTGAGGAAAGGTATATTTTCGCAAAACAGAATGCGTGCCTTCGAAAGCAAAAAAGTGTATTTTCATGTTGCGCCATTTCACTGCAGCAACTTGGTTTCCAATGTAAGTAATCACATAGTCTCTATTTGATTTTTCTTGCCTACCAAGTACAAAATCACTTTGATCTATTCCATCTATTGGTCTGTCTTTTGGAATTCTTTTCCCTTCTTTCACCAGGTTTGCAATCGTCGGAAACCAATCCAAATCTGATACAATATCATCGGTAACAATCCCAGCTTTTATTTTTCCCGGCCATCTAATCATACCTGGCGTCCGCATACCTCCTTCATAGGCAGTACTCAATCCACCTCGCCAAGGGCCGTTTGACCCGCCAACTTCGCCCGTCACCAAACCTGGGGAAGGATAATTGGCAGCACCATTATCTCCTATTAATACTACGATCGTATTTTCTTCAATTCCCGAACTTTTAACAGCCTCCAGAATCAAACCTATATTATAGTCCACTTCCATTTTAGTATCTGCGTAAACTCCGGCTTTTGATTTATTGTCAAAATCTGAGTGTACCCCCCATGGTGGGTGAAAATGTGTAAATCCTACATAAGCGAAGAAGGGTTGCTTTTCATCCGCATTTCTATTAATAAAAGCTATTGTACGTTCCGTTGTTTCTCTGTCTAAATTTTTCTTAGCGTCAAGATCGTATTTCCTCACTTTTGTGGACTTCTCTCCCTTTTTCCCTTCCCACATGTAAGGGATGGTCGCTACAGTAGAGTCAAATTGTGCAGTACTAGTATATCCCGCTGCATTTGAGCCTTCATTGATTCCCCACCATTCATCATAGCCGTGATCATTGGGCAATCTCCCAACTTGAGAACCAACATGCCATTTGCCATACAAAGCAGTTTTGTAACCCGCATCAGACAATAATTCAGCAATTGTATATTCCCAAAGCGCCAATCCATCTGGCTCTCCCGGAGCAGGCACCTTTTGAGTCCCCGAACGGATTGGTAACCTACCAGTATGAAGTGCGGAACGACTCGGCGTACATTGGTTTTGCACGTTGTAATTGGTAAAGCGCATACCTTCATTGGCGAGCCCATCTATATTTGGCGTTTGTAAGGTTCCTCCTTGTATACTAATGTCTCCCCATCCCCAATTATCTACCAAGAGGTAAATAATATTTGGTTTCTCCTGTCCAAATGAGAATTGTGCAATAGCTAAAAATGAAATAAGTGTAAATAGTTTTTTCATATTGATATTATTAAGGGCATATAACAATCTATTATCCCTGGTAAACTAATAAAAAGCACTAAATGCCACAACACACAGTACTGAGCTCTTAGCGAGATACTTTGTGAGGGAGTTCTTAATACTTCAATTTATCTCTGCACTGTCCCAAACTTTACCCGTTTTCTCATCAATCATTTCAATCGAGATTCTATCCCCATCAATTCTTACAGAAAGCACATAGTACATCGCCTCGGGCAAATCTGATATTGTACCATCGGCAGCATGAAATTTATATGGAGCAACTCCATCTTTGAGTTCTATAGCAGTACGCTTCCCATAATACACATCACCTTCAATTGAATCTCCCTCACGCTTAAGAGGGTAAATACTTGCACCTGCTCCAGCCGAAATTATGTAGCTGGTATTATTTCGTTTAGTTCGATAATAAATATGGTCATGACCACTAAAGACTGCCGTCACTTTGTATTTATCATACAATTTGGTAACCTCCGTTTCCACTCCTTCAACATCACTATATGATTTCGAACCGAGCGTATAGTGTGGGCGATGCTTGTAGACGAAAATGTGTTTCCCTTTTGCTGTTTTTAATTCATCTTCCAGCCATTGAAGTTTCTTTGGATCTTCGATTACCTTAGGCCAAGGTAACGCGATGAATTTGGCATTTCCATATTCAAAACTGTACATGGCTTTTTCCATTCCGTAAAAATTCGTAAAATTTTCAATTCCATCATCTCCACCATTTTCTTCATGATTACCTACAGTCGGCCACATAGGATATTTTCGCATAAACCATCCTCCCATTGAATCGAGAAGTTGATAATCATATTTTCCCTTTTCTCCTCCGCCAGTATTCACCAAATCTGCTGTTGTAATACAAAAATCCGGTTGCAAAGCATCCGCACGTTTCAAAACATTTGGAAAATACTTAGACCCTTTAGAATCACCGAAGACCAAAAAATGCATCTTCGTTGGATTGTCGCCTTTCTCATCTCTTAATATTTTCATTTTCACCTCGGGATTATAAGGGTTACGATCTTCTTGTGCGCGCGTGCAAGAAAATGATAAAAGCATTATTAAAGAGATCCACAAATACTTATAATATGACATATTTTATAATTAAGGCTATTTTATTGAGGCATGACAATCATATGTAAACAACTTAATGTCCATACAATATTTTATTCCTTGTAAACTAACAGAAAGCATCAAATACCACAACAAACAGATATGGAATGTCTATTTCAATTCAACACAATTTAACCTTTAGCAATACCCACTACCAAGGCAACATGAAGTACTGAACTCTTTGCAACAGCTATTGGAAGGACAACAACGAGCATTGGAAGGATGACACAAAGTAGTAGCAAGGCAACAACAAGTACTGACAGCTCAACATAGCCTCCTGTCAGCTTAGCAATGACCGCTGAACTGACAACATAAAGCCCTGTAACCTTAGCACAGGCCATTGGCAACTCCGCAATGAGCCCTGTAGCAATAACATAGCTCATTGAAACCCCAACACAACGAGCTAAAATGATTGGGTAATAAAAAACCCCATCGTTAGGATGGGGTTTGAAATGTTATTTTTTAAAATCAGAAAGTGTTTTGATTATGATATCACAACACGCATGGAGTTGCTCTTCTGTTAGCACCAATGGCGGTGAAAAACGAATGATATTACCATGTGTCGGTTTAGCCAACAAACCATTGTCTTTCAAGGCCACACATATATCCCATGCCGTAGAGCTATCTTCATCGTCATCGATCACAATCGCGTTCAACAACCCTTTACCTCTCACCAAAGTGACTAATTCGCTAGTCTCTATGAATGCATTTAATCTCTCTCGAAACAAAACACCTAATTTCTCAGAATTCTCAGCTAATTTCTCATCCTTGATCACATCCAAAGCAGCCATTGCCACTTTAGCGGCCAATGGATTGCCACCGAAAGTTGAACCATGTTGTCCAGGCTTGATCACATCCATGATATGATTGTCTGCCAATACAACCGATACTGGATATACACCACCAGAGATAGCTTTTCCTAATATCAATACGTCTGGCTTCACATCTTCGTGATCCACTGCTAATAACTTACCCGTTCTAGCAATTCCCGTCTGTACCTCATCTGCTATGAACAAAACGCCTGCATCCTTACAAGCTTCACTTGCTGCTTTCAAGAATCCTTCTTGTGGCACGTAAACTCCTGCTTCACCTTGAATAGGCTCCATCAATAAACCTGCAACATTTTCTTGCTTAACCGCTGCTTTTAATGCTTCGATATCATCGTAAGGTATTTTTTCAAAACCAGCTGTAAAAGGGCCAAAGTTCTTCTGCGCATCTGGATCATTAGAAAATGAAATGATAGTAGTCGTACGCCCATGAAAATTATTTTCACACACGATGATCTTCGCTTTATTCTCTTCTATACCTTTTACTTCGTAAGCCCATTTTCTGACCAACTTGATAGCTGTCTCTACTGCTTCGGCACCTGTATTCATTGGTAGCACTTTGTCAAAACCAAAGTACTCCGTTATATATTTTTCGTACTCACCTAAGGTATCCGTATAGAATGCCCTTGAAGTCAACGTCAATTTCTGCGCTTGTTCGGTAAGAGCCCCTACGATTTTGGGGTGACAATGTCCTTGGTTCACTGCAGAATAGGCAGACAAGAAATCAAAATATTTCTTTCCTTCTACATCCCACACGTAAACTCCTTCACCTTTAGACAAAACCACTGGAAGTGGGTGGTAGTTGTGTGCACCGTGGTTGTTTTCCAAAGCTATCGCTTGCTCACTTGTCATTTCCTGTACCATTGTTAGCGTTTTTAAATAATAAAAAAGAGTTCCATGATAGAACTCTGCTACTTTCGCATCAAAATTAGACAAAGGAATTCGAATTACCATCAGACCATGCCCAAAGAAGAAGACAAAAACCCTACTCCACCAACAAAGGAAGATTTTTACTTCAACGAGTCTGGGTTAATGGTCTTCACAGCCCAATACCATCTCAATAGAGGTTATTGCTGCAACAATGGATGTAAGCATTGTCCCTATGGCAATAAAACGAAATGACCTAAAACAAAAAAGACGACCTCTTCAAGTCGTCTTTACTTATAATTTTCTTTCTTTATTCGAAAAATAAAGAGTCTAATTCTACTACCTCTCCGACAACTACTGTCACATCCTCGACAGTTAAAGTATCCATTAAATCTTGAGATGATGAGATCGCAACTACATCGTATGTACCTGCATCCAATGCTCTAAGCATAAAACCTCCAGTCTCGTCTGGATAAGAGGAGACACTGTCTGTACCCATTATAGCATAAACAACAGATTCTACATCAGCAGGACTTAAAACACCTTCAATAGCACCTGTCTGCGCTTCGAATTCAGCACGAATAACCGGCTTCAAATTGTATTTACCACTATTACCTGCCTCAACTACTGATTTTGCTGCATCAAAATCAATTATCAATTTATAAGTCACTCCTCCAACAATATCACCATCTACATTTAGCTTTAAACCTGACTGGCTACCAGAAGGAACTGTCAAGTCTTTAGTCACCCCATCCACTACAAGTTCATTATTCTCTCCTAAGATCAATCGTACTTGACCCATTTGACCTTCAGGCAATTCTATTTCTCCCAAAAATGCTTCCGTCCCATTTGTCAATTGGATCAAATCATACACTCCCATTTGTGCACTTTCCAATGACTCCCATGAATCTTCACCTGTGTTTACTTGAACATCTACCAAATCAATAAAAACACTCTCGTAATCACCAGGTGCATCCACCAAACTCACCTGAATCGTGGCTGTGTTTTTTTCATCCTCTCCACAACTATTCAAAAACACTACCCCAATTAATCCAATTACACTTAAAATTATCCCTTTCTTCATGTCTCTGCCCTATTAAATTTGAAGTAAATATAACAGTATTTACAACGTCTGTTATTGAAATTTATTTTAGAATTTCCAACCATTTTGATTCACGTTGTGTCTTGTAGGTAGAAAAACTAAATTTACACTTATGAAAACACCAACCTTTTATCTACTAATGCTTTTTTTAATTACTAGTTGTGGATCAAGTGATGATTGCTGCGACCCAGGACCTTCAAGATCCTCATCTATCATGATTAATAATGACAATGGTGAAAACTTGCTTCATAGTGATCACCCTGACTTTATCAATATCCTATATGCCAACATCTATGACTTGGTCAATGATGAAGCCATCAAACATGATGGTATTGGTTCAAAATCTAAGCCCTATGCTTTTTTACGAGACAGCCTTTTATCACAAAGCGTAATAAAACCCAATTTTGATAAATTTGGAGAAGGTGAACATACCGTGGTTATTCAATGGAGAGGATCAATATCTGACACACTAACCTTGATAAACAAACAAGATCAACATGATTGGTTTTTTCTTGAGACATTGTATCTCAACGGGGAAATTCTTAAGCCCCAAATCACTGATAATTATAGATATGTCTATACCATTACTCATTAGTATAGCTACTATAATTTAGCTTTTTCATTCCAACCATTTGGATGTAGGTTGTGTCTTGTAGGTAGAAAAACTAAAATTTTATTCAATGAAAAACTTCATCTACCTATTGCTACTCTCGGCTCTTTTATACAACTGCGAAGCAGAAACTATCATAGATCCATTTCCTAAAGATCTTGATGACTCAACTAAGTCTACCTTAATAATAGACCATGGATCTGTCGCTGTAGATGGCTGTGGTTGGAAAGCAGAAATAGATAATAATGAATACTCATTTTTTGAGCTACCTGAGATCCTTCAAGTAGATAGCATTTATCTCTTCGCTCCTGTTCAACAAAGGACAGACTCTTTTGTGTGTTTTGGAGGGAATAAAACGCCCTACGTAGAACTAAAAACACCCCTTCCCACTGATGTATCTGTTATGTATTTCAAAGAAGTCCAATGCGGAGATCCTTTCTCTTGGGGATTCGAGTTTCATTCTCTTTCAGATGGAGCTATTGCAGATACTTTAAATGCTTTATTTGTCCATTCATCAATTGATGCTATTGCACTCAATATCCATCACAGTATAGATGACCATGGCTATTGTGAATCATGTGCCTGTGGTACTGGGCGAACATTTATTATATTAGTTGATGACCAATACATAGACCAGTTCAAAACATTAGGGTTTACAGAAATGACAACTTGCACCTACCTCGACCCTGTTGATCAGATTGATTGGCTCGAAGATTTAGTAATTGAATACGAACAAAACTCTCAACCCAGTAGAATTACACAATACGAATACAAAGGAGCGTGTGTATTTCAAGTCGACCATTGCTATATGTGTCCAGACGCAGGGTCTGTGGTTTACAATGCTGAAAAAGAAGTGGTTTGTGAATTCGGTGGGTTTATTGGTAACAATACCTGTCCAGATTTCAGTAATGAAGCAACAAATGCTATTGAATTGTATAACAAGTAAATGAATAGCACATCTACCCAACTAATGCCATGATAATTAATTTTTTGAACACTATGTTTGGGCCAACACATAAAGGTATCTATGAACTTGTTAATTGATGATTCATAAGTTCATGTCACCAGAGGAGAAATAGGGCCTCCCATTTACAATTAAGAGATAAAGGGTACTGCATTTGTGGTATCCTTTTTTACATTAGTACAATTAAGACCAACTCCCAACCTCTAGTCCTCAATGAATCTAATTCTCATAATACTACTGACTATTTCTTCCATCTTTACAGAGCCAAATGAGAATGAAATATTTATAAAACATTCACTTCTTGAGATGGACAAGTACCTATCTAAATATGACTTTGAGGATGGAGAGTTATATTTCGATAACCACACGGATCAGGTTCAATTATTGAAATTTGGAAAGAGACACAAGACCAACACCTTCCTTTATTGCATTAGTAAAGATGATAATGACTCCATAATAGTTTATTCTTCTAAAGATATTATAGGCTACAGAATCGAACAAGAATATTATGTCAAAAGAACTTATCAAGGGCATTCGTTTTTTATGCACCAGCTCGAAAGGGGGAAATTGATCTGTATAAAAAGGGTAAACTACCTTCTGACGGTACTTTTCTACACTATTTCACAAAGGATGAATACAGCTGGTTTAGGATTAATCCAGAAGAAACCAACCTAGAGGTACATAGTATTTCTGATCAGAATGGTTCGAACCCTAACAATGGCGCAGCAACAATCTATATGAACAACAGAGTAGATGATAAATTCAAGATATTTTTTGAAGAATACACGTCAGACTGCCCCAAAGCAATGAATGGAATAAAAAATGGATTTTATGAAATCACCAACATCCCACTGGTCGTAAAGACGTATAATAGTTGTGATTGACTATCTAAGACTCCTTTGAAAGCTAAAAAAAAAGGTAGTCTAACTAGACTGCCTTTTTTATAATATCCTCAACTTAGCAAAAGTAAGCAACAGCGTCTTTTCGCCTGCCTTTTCAAATTTGATATGGGCTTTTTTATTCGCCCCTTGAATCTCAATTTGGGTTACTTCTCCAAATCCGAATTTTGGGTGTTCCACTTTGTCACCTACTGCTAATTTATTGGTATTACTGGGTTTGAAATTAGCTGATGGCTTGTGTACGATTGCTTGATTGACAGGCTTTAGTACTGGACTTTTAGTACTACTGATAAAGGTCTTGGCGTAATCATCCCCAGAAGAAGACTTGGCACTGAACCTTTGACTCACCTTGATGAAATCCTTGTCAATTTCTTCCAAGAACCTACTAGGCTCACAAGTTTTCAATCTACCAAAACGATAGCGGGTCAATGCATAACTCATGTAAAGCTTTTTCTCAGCACGTGTAATAGCCACATAAAACAAACGACGTTCTTCCTCCAAATCCTGTCGAGAACTGATCATCATTTGTGAAGGAAATAGATCCTCCTCCATACCTACAACAAAAACATTTTTGAACTCCAACCCCTTAGAGGAATGAATCGTCATCATTGTTACATAATTCTTATCTTCATCTTTATCATTGTCTGCATCTGTCAACAACGCAATATCCTGAACAAAAGCCGTCATAGACTTATTTTCACGATCGGGTGTGTCTACAAACTCCTTTACCCCATTTAATAACTCTTGAACATTTTCATAACGATTGCGACCTTCGATTGTCTTATCATCATATAGTTCTTTGAGCAAGCCTGAATTTTTCGCAATCAACGATGCGGTCTCAAATGCATCCTTAGTCTCTACTGCTAGCTTGAAACTCTTGATGATTGCAACAAACTCCCCTACTGCAGCTGCTGCTCGACCGTTGAGAACTTGTCCTACATTTTCTAATACTGCCCAGAGGTCAACATTATTCTCAGCAGCAGTCAACACTATCTTCTCAACCGAACTGGCACCTATCCCTCGTTTGGGCAAATTGATCACTCTACGTAATGCCTGCTCGTCATTTTGATTGACTCCTAAACGTATATAAGCCAATAAATCCCGAATTTCTTTTCTTTGATAAAAAGACAAGCCTCCGATGATTTTGTACTTAATATTATTCCTCCTTAAAGCCTCCTCCATCGCCCTTGATTGGCTGTTGGTTCTATAGAGAATAGCAAAATCAGAATCGTGATATTGATTATTGTTTTTGGATTCAAAAATGGCAGAAGCAACCAATTTCCCTTCTTCATTGTCAGATGATGCTTTGATCAACTCAATCAAATCCCCATCTCCATTGTCCGTCCAGACACTTTTACGTAACTGGTTTTGATTCTTTCCAATCACAGAATTAGCAGCACCCACTATCGTCTTACTAGATCGGTAGTTTTGCTCCAATTTCACCACTCTCAATTCAGGGTAATCCTTTTCGAAATTGAGAATGTTTTGAATATCTGCTCCTCTAAAGGCATAGATACTCTGTGCATCATCGCCCACTACACAAATGTTACGACGAACAGCGGCTAACTTCTTGGTGATGAGGTACTGAGACACATTCGTATCCTGAAACTCATCTACCATCACATATTTAAATCGCTGCTGATATTTGTTCAAAACATCCGCATGATCCCGAAACAAAACATTGGTATTGAACAGCAAATCATCAAAATCCATCGCGTCTGCTTTAAAGCATCGCTTCACATACTCTTGATAGATTTTGCCCATTTCAGGCTTTCCATTCTCAGCATCATCTGCTGCAAAGACAGGGTTGTTGATGTACTCGTGCCAGGAGACTAATCTATTTTTGGCACTTGATATTCTATTTAAAACTACATTGGGTTTGTAGAGCTTATCATCCAAGCCATATGACTTGACAATGTTTTTAATTAATGATTTAGAATCGTCAGAATCATAAATTGTGAAATGACTGGGGTATCCAATTTTCTCTGCTTCAATTCTTAGGATTTTAGAAAAAATCGAGTGAAAAGTCCCCATCCAAAGATTCCGCGCATCGTTACCAACAACACTTTCGACTCTTGCTTTCATTTCTTTTGCCGCCTTGTTCGTAAAGGTCAATGACAAAATAGAAAAAGGATCTACTTTCTTTTCTTTGAGTAAATGAGCAATACGATACGTCAACACACGTGTCTTTCCCGAGCCTGCACCCGCAATTATCATGGTTGGACCTTCGGTATGCACTACCGCTTCACGTTGTGATGGATTGAGTAGATCTAAATAATTATCACTTGCCATTGCTCAATGTTCAATTAAGGATTGGAATCAATCCGCTGTTTCATCAATTTCTTTTTCTAAACTCTGATACCAATCTGCTCCATATTTCCTAACTAATGGACCTTTCAGAAATTTATATACCGGCACTTTCAATTCCTCTCCTAATGCGCATGCTGGACTACATATCTCCCAACGGTCATAGTTCAAGGCATCATAGTGGTCATATTTTGTTATTCTGATTGGGTATAAATGACAAGAAATTGGTTTTTGCCATTTGGTCTTACCATCTAAGTAAGCTTGTTCAATCCCACATTTTAGAATTTCATCTTCGTCATGGATAGCAAACGCACATTCTTGATTGTTGATGGTAATGGTTGAATGGTCTCCCTCTTCATCCAATATATAAGGGCCGTCTTTCTCTATAGCTTTGACGCCTTCGGGGCTCAAATAAGGCTTGATTACTGCTAAACTATCTTCTAATAAAGCTAACTCATCGTCCTCGAGTGGAGCACCCAAATCCCCTTCAATACAACAAGCCCCCTTGCATTTGTTCAAGTCACAAACGAAGTGTTTTTCTTTCAAATCGTCAGAAAGAACGGCGTTATCCAATATGATCATATTAATTCCAAATTAAAGACGACAAAGGTAAGATTGGACAGGCGATATCCCTAGAAGAGTTATACTAAATAAGTGTCTACCTCTTTTAATATTTCAGAGGTCAATGGCTTGGTAAACAGTTTTTGGACTTCTCTATATTGATCAGCTAGCTCTGCATCCTGGTAGTATTGTGATGAGGTCAATACAAACAATTTGATTTTGTTAGTATCAACTTCGGTCATCATTTTTCTATACTCACGAATAAAATCCCAACCACTAATCGTCGGCATGTTAATGTCCAACAAAATCACATCTGGTAATCCTTGGTGATTGTCTTTGATTAATTCTTCGAGATAGGTCAACCCTCTGGTTGAACTAGTCAACGATTCAACAACAATATCAGGATTGTAATCTTTAATTACTTTCGTACATATAAGATTATTGATTTCATCGTCATCAATAATAAGAATCTTGACAGGCTTGTTCATTTATAACTATAAGGTGTTCATTGTCGAATGAATAGGTAATATAACCCATTTTTCATTGTGGCTCAAATATACAATAAGTGTTGTTTTTTATGTCTATTTTAAAATATCAAAACGAACTATTACTGATTTATTCACGTAGAATACTTAAAACCCATATTAACATGAAAAACACCTTCCTTAAGTTAAGCCCAATACTTTTCAGTCTCTTGGTACTTATTTCGTTCGACTCTACAGCACAAAAGCCAAAAGCGAGTCCATTTAAAACTACTTCAGCAGAGGTTAATGGTAAAACAATCACCATTACTTATAGTGCTCCCTACAAAAAAGACAGAGCGATCTATGGCGGATTGGTTCCTTATGGTAAAGTCTGGAGAACAGGAGCCAACGAATGTACGACAATTGAAATATCAAGTGATGTAACGATTGGAGGAAAAAATCTTGCTGCAGGGAAATACTCCTTATTTACCATCCCAAATGAAGGCCAATGGACGATCATCATCAATGAAGACGCGAAACAATGGGGACACTACAGTTATAAAGAATCTAAAGATGTCCTAAGATTTAGATCGACACCTAAAGCTACAGATCAAACTGAGCAATTCACCATTACTTTATCTGAAGAAGGAGTGGTCTCTATTGTTTGGGACACTACCAAAGTCAACTTCAATATCGAGTAATAACTAAACCACTATGGACTAAAAGCTCCATAAGTTTAGATGAGAATCAAACTCTCAACCTATCTCAATCAAAAGATTAGATTTTAGACAATAGATTCATGATTTTCATCTTGGTTCTAATGTCTAAAATCTTATTATAATACGCCACAGAAAAGCCACACCCTCTAATTCATAGATTCAATACCCATATTTACTCTTCCATTGTGCCTTCAATTTTTTGCGCATATCATCTTCTCTAGGATTTTTTCCTGGATCATAAATCTTGTTCCCCACTAATTCATCTGGCATGAATTCATATTCCACAAAATTACCATTGTGATTGTGGGCATATTGATAACCCTTCCCATACCCACTATCTTTCATCAGCTTAGTTGGTGCATTGCGAATACCGAGCGGCACTGGTAGATCGCCCGTACTCTGCACAATCCTCTGAGCATCATTAATTGCTGCATAGGCCGCATTACTCTTGGCCGAACAAGCCAAATAAGTAACACACTGTGATAGAATAATCCGAGCCTCAGGGTAGCCAATGACATTTACCGCTTGAAAGGCATTATTGGCAATCACCAATGCCGTTGGGTTTGCATTACCAATATCCTCAGATGCCAATATCAATAATCGACGCGCGATGAACTTGACATCCTCTCCTCCCTCAATCATCCGAGCCAGATAATACACAGAAGCATTCGGATCACTTCCTCTTATCGATTTGATAAATGCTGATATGATATCATAGTGCATCTCTCCATCCTTGTCATAGATGGCAGTTTTACGCTGCGCAATCTCTATAACTAAATCATTGCTTATTTCCTTCAAGTCATCTTGTGACTCTACTACCATCTCGAGAAGGTTAAGCAATTTCCTGCCATCACCTCCTGACAGCCGCATCAAAGCTTCGTCCTCCTTGATCTTGATTTTCTTTTTGGATAAAATTTCATCCTTAGACAATGCATTGTCTAGCAACTGACGTAATTCTACTTTGGACAAGGCATTGAGTGTATAGGCTTGGCACCTAGACAGCAATGCCGCATTGACTTCAAAGCTTGGGTTTTCGGTAGTCGCTCCGATCAGCGTTATCAGCCCTTTTTCCACAGCCGCCAATAAGGCATCCTGTTGAGACTTATTGAAGCGATGAATCTCATCAATAAACAAAATGGATTTATTCCCGAATTTAGCTTTGGCAATAACTTCTCTAATATCCTTCACCCCAGCGTTGATAGCACTTAGTGTATAGAAAGGCATCTTGGCGGAATTGGCAATAATATTAGCTATGGTAGTTTTCCCTACTCCTGGAGGTCCCCATAAAATAATAGACGGCACCACACCAGTTTTTATCGCTCTACCCAGGAGACTTTTGAGATGATCCTGTCCTACCAGTTCATCCAAATGATTAGGCCTTAACCTTTCAGCTAATGGAGAATTGTGAAACATATAGTGTGTGATTAATTATAAGCGAAGATACTAATCTTGCGCTTCTTCTACAGGTCAATCAGTAGGCTGCTCTACGGCACCTTCTAAAGTTTCCTGATCCATCTCTGGTTCTTCAGAATCCGTTTCCTCTGTATTCTTTCTTCTAAACAGACCTTTTTTCTCTTCTACTTCAGTGCTGTCTGCCGGCGCATCATTTAAATGCAGTAATTGTTGTTGTATCAGTAACTCTGCCTCTGTAGGTCTAGTATCTAAGAATAACTCACCGTAGTATTTATTGTAATATTCTTGCTCCTGATTGTATGAGTTTTTGGGATGGTAACGATATTTGTATTTCACTTCATCCTCTTCTTCGACAGAAGCAAACAAAGGTGCGGCACTAACTGAGTCTGCACCCAAAGAATCTATGTCAACAAAATCACTGGCTAAGAAAACTTCCGCTTGGGTATCGTTATAATAAAGAGGATCCTTTTTTGGAGGACCTAATTCATTCTCTTTAGGAGCAGTCATCAGATCATAATTCTTTTGAATTTTGAAGGACTTCTTGTTTACACCAAATTTAGTCCGACGGGAACCCATCGCAATTTTAGGGGTGGAATCATTTAAGAAAAGGGAATAACGAGCCATCCGCATCGAGTCATTCAGAATATAAGTACTCTGAAAAGCAGGACACACCACATTGTCTTTACAAGAGTAAAGAACAACACATAACACCAACAATATTGGAAAAAGACTTCTCCTCACAAATTTTTATTCACTTCCACATTACAGTGGATCAATAACACTAACTACCAAAATTGTAGAATATTTCCTTAATTCAGTAATTATTTTGATTAATAATACAATTCAATGTAGTCCAGAGGCGAGAATAATAATACTATCTCTTGAAATATTGCAATTACAACTCATTCTCTAAACTCTTCAACTCTTCTTTTGCTTTTTTAGTCAAACCACTCACCACTAACCCATACGAATGATCCACTAATTCTTTCATCACTTCCCAAGAAACATCTTGGTCCACATGCACTGTATTCCAATGTTTTTTATTCATATGAAAGCCTGGCCTAACTCCATGATATTGCTCTCGTAATTCTATCGCTCGTTCAGGATCACACTTTAGGTTGGTAGATAGAAAATTATCCATATTCGCCAAAGCGAACATCTTATTCATCACCTTAAAAACCAAGGTGCAATGATCAAAAGGCGTTCCTTCAGTTACTCCTGGTTTATTCAAACAAAAATTTCTAAAGTCCTCTATATTGATCATTCTAAAAAAGCATTTTCTTCGCTACAAAATAAAGGATCCCCAATAAGAAAACGCTAATGGCAATTTTGTTAATAATATGCATTGCTCGTGTATTGAAATCCGGTTTGTTATCGGGATTTCTTTTCTTAAAAAAATATCCAAATACCTCACTGAGGTCGAAAAACCCCTTTTTCTTATTCTCTTGATTTTCCATTAGTTCAATACATCTTTTTCCTCTGGCTCAAACCAGTTTTCATCTTCTCTAATAATATCTATTAGTTCATCCACTGCATTTTCCGAAGGCACAGCACGTTTCACTACTTCTTGTCCTCTGTACAACGTGATTTTACCTTTGCCTGAGCCTACATATCCATAGTCAGCATCAGCCATTTCGCCTGGACCGTTGACAATACATCCCATGATCCCAATTTTCACACCTTTGAGGTGATCTGTACGCTTTCTTATCTTGGCAGTTGTCTCTTGTAGGTCGAACAATGTTCTACCACATGAAGGACAAGAAATATACTCTGCCTTAGTCATCCGAGTACGAGCAGCTTGCAGAATACCAAATGCGGTATCATTCTCTATTTTTTTATTGCCATTGCCAGACAACATCACACCATCTCCTAACCCATCTACCAATAAGCCTCCTACATCAGTAGCTGAGGTCAATTGAAATTCTGACAAGTCAGGTTGCTTAATCTCTCTTTCAAATACAACAGGGAGACTCACCTCTTGCAGGATTAGCTCAAAAACGAACCTTCTGATCTCTGCCATTGCATGATCATTGGTTGTATTAATCAATAGAACAGCATTCTTGACACTTTTCAACTTAGATATTTGGTCGATTTGAGAAGCATCAATTTCAATGAATTTCACTCCGTCAACCTTTTCATTTTCCACCTGACCTAAAGACAACAAAGGATATTTATTCTCCTTATCAGACTGGTCTTTCCAAGTCGTATAGTTAAGAATCTCTCTTAAACCATTTGGCAAC
Source organism: Reichenbachiella sp. (assembly GCA_051531955.1). GTDB lineage: Bacteria > Bacteroidota > Bacteroidia > Cytophagales > Cyclobacteriaceae > Reichenbachiella. The sequence goes on along the minus strand of JAOPTS010000027.1, from coordinate 62,922 downwards.
ATGAATGAAACTGGATTGTCTCCAGAGTAGATATAATCAGCTCCAGTATCCCCCATTTTCCATTTGTCCAACTCAGGCAAATAGTAATGGCCAATCGTCTTTAAATCTTTGACAACAACTGCCTCTTCCGCACTGAAATTTGCGATCACTCTTGGAACATTAGTATCTCCAAAATTTAACACCTCTTGTGTTTGACGCCTGTGATAAACAAACGGATCAATGGGAGATGATTCAATAGGAGCAATCTTATGATGGCTCTTTCTATTTTGATATCTATCAATAAGCGACTTAGCAACTGGCGATTCAAATTCTGGCTCTTCTGTCAATGACACTCGTACGGTATCTCCAAGACCATCTTCCAACAAGGCACCAATACCTACTGCTGATTTAATCCTTCCGTCTTCACCTTCTCCTGCTTCAGTTACTCCCAAATGCAAAGGGTAAGCTTTCAATCCTTCTTCCTCTAGTTTGTGCACCAACAAACGATAGGCTTGCACCATGATTCTAGTATTACTTGCCTTCATCGACAAGACTATATCATGGTAATCCAAATCATCACAAACTCGTAAGAACTCCAAAGCTGACTCGACCATTCCTATTGGTGTGTCTCCAAATCGACTCATGATCCGATCTGAAAGCGAACCATGATTGGTCCCGATACGCATGGCAGTTCCTCGCTCTTTGCAAATCTTCACTAAGGGCACGAATTTCTCACGAATACGAACTAGTTCCTGATCATAGGACTCGTCCGTATATTCTAATTCTTCAAATTTCTTTTTGTCCGCGTAGTTCCCAGGGTTTACCCTAACTTTCTCTACTATTTTTGCAGCCAATTCAGCAGCATTCGGAGTAAAATGGATATCTGCAACCAAAGGCACTTCTACACCTTTCTTTCTCAAACCATTACGAATCTCCTCAAGATTTTGAGCTTCTTTAATACTAGGCGCGGTGATTCTTACATATTCACAACCAGAATCAACCATACGGATAGTCTGATCTATGGAACCCTGAGTATCCATCGTATCAATGGTAGTCATCGACTGAACACGAATTGGATGCGTTGCTCCCATTGGCACCTCTCCAATATTAACTTCAATAGTCTCTCTACGAGAATATTCAGTTAGTGAATTGCAATATTTATTTTGATTCAAAATCTTATCGTTTTAGTACTGTAAAACTAAACAGCTATTGATTCATGAGCCTAAATCTGCTCAAAACATTCTTATTAAATATCCCCCAATTGCGGCCTAAGGACAATATCTTCTATCACGGTATTCCTAGACAGGCTATGAGCATTCCAAACAGAAAGTGCCACATCCTCAGCCTTGATAAACCTTTCTTCTGGCAAGTCAACACCTTCCCAACTAGCGGTCAATGTTGCCCCTGGCAATACAGAAATCACTCTTATCCCAAATGGTTTCAACTCTTCACGCAAACCTTGTGACATTCCATACATGGCAAACTTAGAAATGCTATATGATCCACCATTAGGGTATGCCTTGGCACTAGCAACTGAACATATATTGAATATATCTCCCGACTTCTTGTCAATCATTCCTTTTACTAGACCTCTAGTCAAATGATAAGCACTGTAAAGATTTGTGTTGATCATTGACTCCAAGCTACCTTCAGCTTCATCATGAATGGCTCCAGGTATAAACATCCCTGTGTTGTTGACCAATACATCTACTTTCTCAACCTGAGATGATACGAACTCTACAAATCCTGCAACTTCTTTTGGTTTGGACAAGTCAGCTTTATATATGAAAACAACTTCTTTGCCATATTTTGAATCCAACTGGAGTTTTAACTCTTTTAATTCCTTTTCATTTCTAGAACAAGTAAGAATACGATTACCCTGAGCTGCAAATTGCTCAACGATAGCGCGACCTATCCCTTTTGTACCACCCGAAATCACAATATTTTTACTCATATATCACTAGTTACAGATCCAATTCGAACACAAACTTACGATCCAAACTGACATATATTAATTATTACTTTATTAAATGATCTATTTAATCAGACATAGCCCATAGATATACCATTTAGTAAGTCTAAAATTATTATTTTTCCGCCACAATCAATCTGATAAAATGAAGAGCCTAGGCCGATTTATTCTTTTTATTACCTCCATGTTCGTTAGGCGTGAGTCTTTTAAGACTTACACTCGACTCATAATAGACGAATGTATGAAAATAGGTGTAGACACCATTTTCATTGTCGCTATTGTGTCTAGTTTCATCGGTGCGGTAACCACATTACAAACAGCTTACAATCTTGTAAGTCCTTTTATACCTGATTATGTAATTGCACTTGTGGTTAGAGACATGACCATACTAGAACTAGCGCCTACTGTCATGGCGATTGTTTTTGCAGGCAAAGTGGGGTCCAATATCGCTGGTGAGTTAGGTACCATGAGAATCACAGAACAAATAGATGCACTAGAAGTGATGGGCATTAATGCTAGTTCATATTTGGTACTACCTAAAATAATCGCTTCCATCATTACGTATCCAATGTTAGTGGTAATTGCAGCTTTCCTATCCTTATTGGGAGGGTACTTGGCAGGAACTTTAACAGGTGTGATTTCTTCAACAGATTACATCTATGGCATTAGATCAGAATTCATTGAATACAACATTATTTTTGCACTCACCAAATCATATGTTTTCGCATTTTTGGTAGCAGCCATTTCTTCATACAAAGGATTTTACACGAGTGGTGGGGCATTAGAAGTAGGTAAAGCCAGTACGGCTGCTGTAACTAATAGCTGTATTGCCATCTTATGTGCAGATTTTCTACTAACTCAATTGATGCTTTGATATGATAGAAGTAAACAACATCAAAAAATCATTTGACGGAAAAGAGATCCTAAAGGATATTTCTACAATTTTCGATCAAGGTAAAACCAATTTAATCATTGGGTCATCAGGAACGGGTAAAAGTGTTTTACTGAAAAATATCGTAGGATTAATACAGCCTGATGAAGGCAGCATCTTATTTGATGGAAGGGAATTCACTGGTGCTGGAAAAAATTTAAAAACTGAAATCAGAAGAGAAATAGGCATGCTATTCCAAGGTGGTGCTTTGTTTGATTCTTTTAATGTTGAGCAAAACATCATGTTCCCACTCAATATATTGACTGATATGCCAATGGATGAAAAACTCGATCGAGTAAATCATTGCTTGGAAAAAGTTGGTATGGCGGACATCAACTCAAAAATGCCTTCTGAAATCAGTGGAGGAATGAAAAAAAGAGTTGGCATTGCAAGAGCCATTGTCAATGACTCCAAATATTTATTTTGTGACGAACCTAACTCAGGCCTAGATCCTCAAACTTCAATTAGAATTGATAATCTAATCAAAGACATCACAGACGAGCTTAATATCACGACCGTTGTAGTAACTCACGACATGAACTCTGTGATGGAGATTGGAGAAAAAATTGTATTCCTACACCAAGGACACAAACTATGGGAAGGTAACAATGATAATATTTTTGATTGTGAATGCGAAGAGTTGCAAGATTTCATCTTTGCCAACAAACTCATGAGAGCGGTCAAAAAAAATAGGGGCTAGCCAAGCAATAAGCAACCCCTATTTTTTACATATAACCTGTAATCCGAAATCTCATCAGGTTATTCTTCCTTTTTACACGTTTAACCAGAACGAAGAAAGCATAATACCGTACGAGATAACCATTGCCACTAACTTGAATAGTCTCCAGTAAATTCTAGTACTATTCGTTACTAAATAATCTAAAACCATCATAACATTTAACTGATTAGTGATATACGAATTACCTTAATACAGCACTTAGATCATAATTTATTATATGAACGCAGTGCATTATTCGATGACTTGCACATACCGTGCCACAAGTAGTATAATGATGACTGCCAACTTCTAGAACAGTGCGACAACTTGCATTCGACCCTGATGGATGAATTTAGAATTAGGAGATTTACGCCCTTCATAACCAATATTAAGCTGAAGGCCAGAAAGCAACTTTTGATTGTAATTAAGTTGCCAAGAATAGTTCTCTCCTGGCTGTAATGCATTAAGTAGCTCATACGCTGCGGCAGTGTTTTCATCCCCTTCAAAAGCAATATGAGAATACGAAAAGCTACCATTCAGGGAGTTCTTAACACCATTTGACCACCTCGATTCCAAACGGATAGTATTCGTTTCTGACTTTTCAGTCATTTCCATAGCTTTCTCATTTTCCTTATAGGACAGTTGATATATAGTAGAGAACCTTAAGTTGTTCTTAGGCTGCCAAATCAGACCGGGAATCAATTCCTTGGTATTGATCAGGTAGTTTCTGTCTTCATTGAATTGCGAGGCATTTTCCTTTTCCTTTAAATTTCCTCCAAGAGAAATCATCCAATCACTATTGAGGTGATATCGGATGTTGGACAAATAATCGAGATTATATCTAGAATCTATTCCCCGGGACACCAACTGCTTTGCGCTTTTAGTAGAGATGGTAAAGTCCGCTCCTAACCCTTTTCCAGATCGATTATAGAAAAATGAGGACCTTATAGCATCTCGAACAAACACCAATCGCTCATCAGATATATCCAACGAAAAAGGGTTGAATCGAGCATCAAAACCGTCATCAGTTGTCTTCTTATTGATGTTAACATTGGTGTTATTAGAGAACTTACTCAACACTTGTTTAAAACTACCCTGTGATCGCCATGACCTTGGCATGGCGATGTTAATAGTAAAATTAAAAATGGTGTTGAAGGCTTCAATTCGTTCTGTGGTTGGCACGAAAACCTTGATATAATTACGTTCATCAAAGTTTACCGCCTCAAAAAATTCCGTCAAATCTTGAACACCATCTCCATTCAAATCACGCCAGGTATGCGTTCCTTCTCCAGTTCCAACTTGCACATATATGTACTCTTTCAATATCTCTTGACTACTAGAGGTCGTATATGACATATCCGTCCTGAGGTGACGTTTCATAAAACTCCCTCTCCAAAATGCTTTGCCTAGAATCAATTTCTCATCTTCCAAATCGTCATATTCTCCCTGATAATCCAACTCTCTATATGTGAAAACTAGATCAATAATATGGTCTTTGAAAATCGTCGCATTGACATTGGCGCTAGAAGTTCTGGAGTAGGTAAAAGGCAATAACACTCCATTGGATACCTGTTGATCCTCTCTCAATACATAGTCAAAATTGTAACGAATTTTAGATTCAGGTCTGTTCCGAAGATAGAATTTATGTGACTGATAATTCATTGCAGTTCTGATTAACGAATCATTTGGAGCATTACTAACTTCATTTCGGTCTTCCTCGAATCGATAGCCTGGCACCACAAAAAACCGATCAAAATAAGTCTCTCCAGACCATCGTCTCCATTGTGACTTCTCTAATGGGTTCTCATTTTTCATATAAAAGTGAGAACCCAACAATTTCAATTGACCAAAGCTTTTCTTTACCTTCTCTTCATGTTGATACCCGTCTATTACATTGGCCTTATTTCGCATCGTATACCGACCTATCAATTGATTATTTACATCCTTTTCTAGCCTAGTGATCACATTAATTATATTATCACTGGTCTCAAAAGTATCACGCTCTACGTCATAGCTCCAATTCCTATCAAACTCTATAGGGCGATATCGGTCAATCACTTCAAAATTAGCCGCATCGTATTCATAATTGAGATCAGTTGATATTTTATAACCATTCAAAAACTTGATAGGAAGATCCTGCAACCTAACCCCACTCTTAAATGCCATGCCATTGTTATCCTCATTTCCTTTGTCTGCATATAAATTCAAATCTTGATTGGAGAATGCCACCTCGGTATACCATTGCGTATAGGGGCTAATTCTGATATTAGATGCTAAAGTCACTAATTGTCGGCTGTTAGGCGCTGGCACAAATCGAATAGCTGCATAATCTCCTTGACTTTGTCCTAGTAAAGGGGAGGTCCATTCGTAGACTCTACCGTTGACATCATTTTGTAACAGTACATAATTCCCTTTGCCCTGACCTACATTGGTAAATGATACGCGATAAAGTTCTGCCGTAGAATCTCTAGAATATTGATAAACACTCGTTAATTCACCATCTTGACTCAATGTATCCATGCGCTCATATAACACTACGTCATCACTGTAATTGGTCAACAAAGAGGCGTCAATCGGAACAGGGATTTCATCATCTCCCGCCTCACTAATTGCTTCTTTATCCTCATTGGTTAATGTAAAAGCCAAAGGCCGGTTAGGGTCATCTTTTTCACGATAGTACCCCACATTAAATTCATGCTGTCCAGCCTTTACATTTTGATTAAATACAATAATCGATCGACTGTAGTTCTGGTCAGAATATTCATAAGTCACCCTGATTCTTGAAAATTGAGTAATCAATACATTCGGGTTGAAAATTAATTCCCCAAGATTATAATCTATTACATAATCATGATTAAACCCTCTTTTCAATAACCTACCATCCAAATACACTTGCTCAGAATTTGCCAGTACGACAACAAATTGCTCACCATTAGGCCCTTTCAGTTGATATGGACCTTGTAAGCCTTCTTGAGCTTCTACTGTAACATCCGCAAACTGACCTTTAGCAGAAGCGATAGCCAATGATGTAGTAGCCTTTACATTTTTAGAAAGATTATACTTAACATTGGCAAGACCACCAAGACCATTTTTATTGTATTTCATGAAATAGCCATCCTGACTATTGAGCAATACATCTCCAGCTTTGATAGACAAATCATCATTGTAAACTTCGAAGGTTACATTATCGAATTCACGTATTTGCTGTGTATTTCCTTCCGGTTGAAATGGTACATTTTGATCCGTTATATCTGCTCTAACATTTAAATTCTCAGTCAGTTTTCCATCCATTTGAAAATTAAAATTTGACAACACATTTACACTTTGTGTATTGCCAAACGACACACCTCTTGTCAAACTACCCGATTTATAGATATCAGGAGTTGAGAACAGCTCTTCCTTCTCATAACCAGGTTGTAGTGGCTTATTCTTATCATAAAAGCTGACTGTAGAATCATATAAATCCATGCTTTTGTTTTGGTTCACAATACCCTTGTAAATGGGCAGTACACGAAAACAGACCTCAGTCTGAGTCGGCTCATCAAATGTGATTTGATTATTGGATTGGTCAAATTTAAATGCATCATCTCCCTGCACCGATACACTCTGTGGGTCAACAATCAAACTATCGGCTAATTGAATAACCCTCCCTTTCACCTCAAGACATACCTCACTAGATTGAGCATGTGCCTTGGTGGTAAAAATCATTAAGCATAAGAATATCGCTACCTGAAGCCAGGCTACACAACTAATCTTTCTAGAAAGAAAGGAATGATATAGTATTGAGGGGTTCAACAGCGTACAAATCAACAAATTACAAGGCGAAGATAATTACACCGTGGGAGATTAGCCTTTTTCTTCAATGATGCTATTCGCCATTTCTACATAAAAGGTCGTACCAACACCTACTTCGGAATCAAACCAGATTTTCCCGCCGGCATGTTCTATACCTCTTTTAGCCACTGCCAAACCTATTCCTGAACCTGTCTCTTTAGTACTAAAATTGGGTGTAAACACTTTTCCTTTGATATCCTCTCCAATCCCCTCACCATGGTCTTTAAAACTGATCAACACCTTGTCTGATTGATTGACAATCAAGACATCGATCGACGGTGACGCCACTTTTTTCATAGACTGAAAGGCATTCAAAATAAGATTATTGAAGATTCTACCAAATAGCTTCTTGTCCCCTTCAACCATATATGTACCTGCTTCTTTTTTGAAATTCAGTTCTTTATCGACATGTAGATCTAAAGATTTTTCAAGCGTCTCAAGTATATTAAAAGGTTCTTTGACAGGAGTTGGCATCTTAGCAAAGTGACTAAACGAAGTTACAATTTCATCTAAAGTATCGATTTGGTTCAGTAATACATCGAGTGATTTCTTGTCTCGACCATCTCCTTCTAGTATTCGTTGTAGATGCTGGATGGTCAATTTCATTGGAGTCAGTGGATTCTTAATTTCGTGTGCCACCTGCTTGGCCATTTCTCTCCAAGCTGCTTCCTTTTCATTCCTCGCTAATTCTGCTTTGGTAGATTCTAACTTAGAAAGCATGTTATTGTACTCATGAACCAAAGTCCCAATTTCATCATCGGACTCCCATTCTATTGGTTGATTGGCCTGAACAAATCCAGTATCATGCAGACGATCCGCAATTTCGATTATCGGTCTTGTGATTTTCGAAATCACATAATAGGCGATCCCTATTGAGAAAATGAATACGAAGGTGAAAATAATAATAATGTTCGTGAACACGATGAGCTGCTGTCGTTTCAAATGATTTTTAGAACCGAAGTATGGGGCAGCCAAAAAGCCTAACACACTGGCATCTTCTAATGAATTAATCGTAACATAAGTGGTCTTATATTGGAATTTCCCAATAGACTCTTCCATAATTAAACTTTCCTTTTCAGAGTTCAACAATGCTTTTAAGGCACTTGGGTTTATATACTTTGAAATAATACCGGATTCAAAAATCTCTGGAGTACTTGATGCCATCAGCATTCCTTTGGTATCATAAACATTGATATCCAATGACGCATTAGAAGCAAATGTGGAGATTTGATTTTCAAAATCCTCACGGTTCATTTTCCGCTCATTAAGTTCAATAAACGGGTCATCCAAATTTTCTGCCATCAAACGAGTCTGCTTGAGGTTAGACTTGTCGATTTCCTTACGATACGAACTATCAGTAGAGCTCAAAACTGCTACTGCTACCAACAGCATAGGCAATACAAATGATGCCCCTGAAAATACTAGAATCTTAGTCGAAAAATTAAGGCTAGACTTATTAAGTGAAGTCAAATATTTGATTAAAATCAACAAACAACTTACAGTCAAATAAATCACAAATAGGAAGGAAAAATTAGACACTACATCTCTCCATTTGTATACTGGAGCAGAAATAACTGTTGTAGCATCACCAACTTTAATCGCAAAATGTCTGTAGCCCGCACCATCGATACCATGACCATAGAGAGATTCATTTTCTAACCAATCCAATTTGAACATGGCGCTATATTCAAACTCCCCAGACTTAAACACAATATCATTTTTTGAAAAAATAGAATAATCAAAACTGCTTCTTGACTTCACACTTCTATCTTGTAGCAACTGTGGTAGTACTCTTTTCGAAGATACTTTTTTTAGCTTCAATTCAATTCCTATATAGCCATTGACAAAACCATAGCGCACCAATGGGCTATAACAGATATATCGTTTTCTTCTGTTCAGGTCTTTGCGTCCATCATAAAACACATTCTCATAACCTGTTTGATATTTTGGGTCTTCAAATAGTTTCAACCTAGTATTGAAAGAACTCCCTTTATTCTTCCTAGATATTCCTTTTCCCTTTTTATCAAACAACGTTATCCCAATTTCATAGTCATTGAAATAAGTACTTAAATAGGTCCTCTTGATCTTATTCTCAATGCTTTTTTCATTCACCTTTGGGTTAATCATTTTGCTATTAACCACCGCATCTTCCTTAACCTGCTCCAGAATATCAAAGAGTAAATACTCCCCTTCAAAATCTCTATCTACCTCGAGATAAGTGGCAAACTTTTGCATCTCATTCAGTTGATCCTTTTCAAACGCCTTGAAAATAATGAAAGCACCAGCGATAGAAACAATCACCACGGTAAACAAAATATAATTAACACTTTCGAACTTAAAAGACCTGAGACTATGCGGCATCTCGAACATATAGATCCCGATGATGTAAATGACATTCAAACTAAAGGCTAACAAAAAATCATCTTGCCATATCAATAAGAAAAAAGCAATACTACCACATGCAAGATGCAACACCCTTAAATCCTCTTTTGTAAACTGTGACCAACTAAGTACCTTATAAGTCAAATAGTGAAGTTGAAAAAACAACAACCCCATTAAACTAACCAGTATATAGGCGATCACTCGATCAATGGAAAAATCTAAACTAGACGCAATATCCAAAGTGATTTGAGAGTGAACCGATAACAAATCAATGGTCTTAACAAACAGGAATAATGAAAAATAAGAGCTGATCAACAACAGACTTCCTACTACTAACTTCCATTTTCTTGCAAGTGAGCGGATCGCTTTATAACCATGAGCAAGAGAGAAAAATATGATCAAATTGATCATCACCACATTGATCAAACTATCTCCTAACGTACGATAGAACCAATTATAGGTAAAAATACCGTATACGAATACACTGAGTTTCCCAAAAGAATCTGGCAACACTGACAAAAACATTGCAGTTCTAACAACTCCTAACAATAGGATCAAATAGTAAAAACTATAAGAGAAGCTATATCTTTTTTTAACCCATACTGCTGAGTGATACCCCAGCATCAAAACGCCAGAGAAAAAGACAAATAAAAGTATAGTGATCAGCCAATTAATATCCTCATCATAAAATGACCTTCCATTACTCTCAACACTGAACAACGTTTCACCCTCATATAGAATTGGAATTGAACCTGGCTCATTACTAATTTTTATGTTATTCCTTATAATACCGGTGTTATAGACATCAGACAAGTGGCTATTAGAAGACTTGAAGGAACGTCTCAACGGAATTAATCCTGCTACATAGGCATCTTCTCCGTTCCAAGTCCCCTTTTTCTTCTGAAATAAATACTCTCCGTTCTCAGTTGAGATGATGTTATCACTTTTTCTAAATGGGAAGTAGTCAAACGATGGGATATAAGCATTGTCATTCCAAAATAGAACCTTGCCTCGTTTGCTATAAACTATAAATTTAACTTCATCCTCTACAGCCGGTAAATCATCTTGGCTGAAATCATTTACACGACCAGACAGATAGCCCATTTTTGAATGGACTGTTTTTTCAATTTCAGTTGCCAGTTGTGCATCATTGGTCCTAGAATACCAAAACAGCATCACTAGGATCACTGAAATAAGCAGTGTTAAATAGAAAATAACACGAAGTGCGAGTTTATTAAGAATGGCTCATGGCGTTTAATACACAAGTAAAATAAACAAAGAATTAATCTTTTTTATACTTGTTATCAAATCTAACACCACCAAAACCATGAATAAAAATAGAACGGGAATATCGATACATAAATGGCCATAGAATAGACAATAACAAAACTAACACACTAACATATAGCCACGTCTCAGGATCTTCATAAATATTATACAATACCATCCCAACTATGAATGCTAACGCAACTGAAAAACCATAGCTGACATACATAGCACCAAAATAGAACCCAGGTTCTGGTTCAAACATTTGATTACAAACCGAACAGGTATCGTGCATTTTTCTATCGTACCACTTTTCAAAAAGACCTGTTTTGAACATATCTCCTTGTCTACACCTTGGACATTTACACTCTAACAGAGCTTGTGTTGCGCTTTTTGTTGCCATGCTTTTTATACTTGTAATACCACACCCCACCTATCACCATAATAGCCAAATAAGGTGTGACGAATAGATAAAGAATACCAAAATTCAAACCTTCTGCCAAAGCGAGTTCACCATTGCTTACATTGTTAACAATAGTTGTCTTGCACATAGCGCACTGAGCCACCAAATCTTGCATACCTGACAAACAGACAATGAAGATCAGAATCAATCTTGTTTTCATAAGTGCAATTTACACTTCTGGATAATAAGGACTCGCTAAAAAGTAGACTATTACACCAGTGATTGAAACATATAACCAGATAGGCCATGTATACCTTACAACAGCAACATGCTTAACAAAATCCTGAGCGATAGCATGATAAAAAGCTAGTAATACAAATGGCACCACTATTACTGACATGAGTATATGAGAAAGCAATATTGCCAAATAAGCATACCTTAAGTTCCCTATCCTCAACGTTTCGTTATGGTCCAGTGTACCATTCAAATTAATATCACCAAAAACAGCAGAAGGCATAGTAGCATGATAGGCCACATACGCGAACAAAAAGACTGTCCCTAAGAGTAAAGCGAAAGACATAAAAGTCTTGTGCCACAATATCTCACCTTGTCTGGCAAAATATCTCCCAAGAATAAGAAATACAGCTGTAGCAGAATTTATAAAAGCATTGAAGCCAGGAATATCACTCAACCAATCATAATCCGCAGATATCTTATATGGCGAAAACAACATCGCTGCGACAAGACCAGGGATGATTATGGATAAAGCAATTATACTAAATAAGGCTACTTTTTTATTTTTCATCTTCTTCTAATAATATATAGACTTCAGTATTTAGTCTATCAATCTCTTCTAATTCTCTTGGATCAAAATACCCTCTGATCCTTCGTTTACTATCTACCAATACGATCTGATTAACTACATCTCCATTAAGAACCAAACCACATCTAGCAAACTCATTCAACACAGTACCAGACAATTCCCTTTCAAACAAATAATTATAATGAGTTAATTTCTTCATCCTAGATGAATCAGAATTAACGGTTAACAAATTCACTCTACTGTCTCTTTTAAATTTCTCAAGGTAACTCAGTAAATTATTTCTAGTATAAACATCGCCTTTTGTCAGGAGGCCAAACATATCATACAACACCACGCCATCTTCACGAGGCTCATCAACACTCATTTTATCAACAGTGTACTGGCCGAACGTTTTGATTGCACCACACTCTACTATAGTAGTATCCAGTCCGGATTGATAATACACCGGAATATTGAACTGATTATCCCCAAAACCTTGAAGGAATAAGTAAATCAATACTGGAAAGAGTAATATCAAAAACAGGAATATTCCTTTTGCTATTTTCATATAGATAAAAAAAATGCCGTCATAAGACGGCATTTGAATATTGTTTATTGGGGTGAATTACCCTCCGTAGATAGTTTGATAAATAGCTTCTCCTTGAATAAGGAAAGCAATTATCATCCACACTACAAATGTCAATGGTGCAATTATCGCCCACATCAAACCTTTTGATTCGTGTGAAAGGTGCATGAATTCACCAATAATATAATATGCTTTGAATATTGTCAATAGAATAAATATTGACGTTTTGAATGTACCAGCACCTACTGTAAAAGCAATAATAAATTCTATGACTGTAGCCAAGAATAAAATTCCTGTTACTGTCCAGATCTTCTTGATTTTCGCACTGTCAACAGGTACGATATCTAAGCCTTTAATTTCTTGTTCCATATCTATAAAATCTTTTAACTGTCCAACTAAACCAAATAGAAGAATGTGAATACGAATACCCATACTAGATCCACAAAGTGCCAATATAGACCTACTTTTTCTACCATTTCATAAGTCCCTCTTTTTTCAAGTACACCTGTTGTCGCTTGATAGAATATAATGAAATTAATCACTACTCCACTAAATACGTGAAAACCATGAAAACCTGTAATAAAGAAAAATAGAGCTGCAAAATTCGGAGGACCATATTCGTTCCAAGAAAGACTAGCGCCTCCCCCTCCTACACCCGTGATAAAGTGAGCCCATTCCCAAGCTTGACAGCCTAAGAAAACCAACCCACCTACGATCGTCCATAGCATCCACTTCTCAACAGCAGCCTTGTCATTTCTATGACCTGCATCTACTGCTAATACCATAGTTACAGAACTCATGATCAATATAAAGGTCATTATTCCTACAAATACTAATGGTAAATGCAACCCATGTAAGAATGGAACCGCATTGAAAACCATTTCAGGAATTGGCCAATACTCTTGTGAAAAAACATAATTTTCAATCTCACCAGTATACGCTGGGTGTGAAAATCTGATCACTCCGTAAGTCACCAATAAAGAAGAAAATGTAAATGCATCAGATAGTAAGAAAAACCACATCATAAGTTTTCCATAGCTGGCTTTCAATGGTTCATTACCACCATTCCAGATATTCTCATTACTATCCATTACTACTGCCGTTCCAGCCATGATTTGAATATTTTAATTAATGATTAAGCGTCAAAAATAAGTATAAATACAACCAAAGTCCACCTAAAAAGTGCCAATATGTTGCACACATTTCTATCTGCACCAGGCTTTTTGAATGAACTTTGTATTTAAATGCGGCAAATGCCACGACTATTAGAAATATTAGCCCACTGATCAAGTGGAAACCGTGTACACCCGAAAGAACATACACAAACGATCCTGCTGGATTACCAACAAAGAAAACACCTTCGGCTATCAATTCTTGCCAAGCCAACCATTGACCTATCAAAAAACTAGCACCCGTAACCACTGTAGCTCCTAACCACAATCTTAATGCCTTCACACTATTTTTCTTAGCTTGAAGATAAGCTACATGCATACAGATACTACTGACAACTACAATGACAGAAGTCACCGTAAACATCTGAGGTAATTCAAAGTATAACCATACTCCACTAGACTGCTTCACCACATATGCACTTGTCAAAGCAGCAAACATCATCACTATCGACACCAAGAAGATCCACAATGCAAATTTCTTGGGGTGCATCTTGAACGAAGTACTTTTATCTTTTTTCAATGATATTGAAGCGTCCATATTAAATTTTATCTAATAAAAATGCGATTTGCACGATTGGCAAATACAAAAATGAACCAAACATGATTTTGAGTGCTGACTTATCTGAGTTATCTCTCATCAGCATAAATGTCTGTGCTAAAAACACACAACCACATACTGTAGCTATTATGGCCGAATTTAAACCTGTCAAACCAAAATATGCTGGCAACAATCCCAAAGGTAATAAGACCAAAGTATAGATCATGATGTTAATTGCTGTCTTTAAATCCTTCTTGCCATTATTAGGTAATAATTTAAAACCAGCTTTTTTATAATCATTGTCCGACACCCAGGCGATCGCCCAAAAATGTGGGAATTGCCAGATGAATTGAATACCAAAAATAATCACTGCCTCTACTCCAATATACCCTGTAGCCGCAACCCACCCCAACAATGGAGGTAAAGCTCCCGGAATAGCACCAATAAAAACAGCAATTGGGCCTACACGTTTGGCAGGAGTATATACAAATGAGTATAATATCAATGAGAGTACAGATAGCAATACCGTCATCGTGTTAGTCGTAATATATAATATGCCCAAACCAACTATGGCTACTGCTATTGTATAAATAATGGCTTCATTTCTTGAAATCTTGCCTGTAGGTAATGGACGAGCCTTTGTTCTATTCATCAAGGCATCATATTCAACTTCTATAATCTGATTGATTGTTACTGATGCTCCTGAGACCAAAATCCCTCCAATAGACAATGCTATTAAGGTCAGCCAGTTCACTTGACCTTGCGTACCCATGATATACCCAAACCCAGACGAAAATGCCACCAAAAATGACAGACGTGGTTTTAATAACTCCACGAAAGCTTTTACTCTTTCCCCAGTACTATAACTTAAAGCGATACTTGCCTCTCCCTTACCCATTGACTCCTATTATATCGTTTGACTTATCAGTAATTAGCAAAAATAAGAAGTATTGAACTCCGAATATCATAACTGCTAATAATAAATGTACCGGTTGCATATAATATGGCAAAGCAAAGTAAGACAAGACAATACCAGACAGTATCTCCAATATCACTAATAACAGTAAACTCCAAACCAAATATTTCGACGTAGAAAAATTCTCTATGCTTTTTGTCAATCTATAAATCAAATAAACATGTAGAAAAAGCAAGATAATGGAATACGATCTATGCACATAAAATATAAGCCCTAAAGCTCCTATCCAAGACCACCTAGCATCTTCACCTAAATCCATTGCTACCATATCTATTGCTTCCCTAACCTGTGATCCCATGATCACTTGAGCAAAAAACAAAATCATACAAACACGTAATAGTCTTCTTACTTTATGCGGCTTGTAAGTAACCAAACCCCTAATTTCATCCTTATAGGTAAAAAATCGAATATAGATCAACAACGCTATTTGAGCAATTGCCAATGCCATATGAAATGAAATCATTCCAGGTAACAAGTTTGTACTTACGACCAAAGAACCAATCCACCCTTGAAAGATCACTAATAACAACGCTCCAACTGAGAAGACAAAAACTCTGGTGTTAGTCCTAATATATGATGCAGATATAATCGTTGAAAGCAATATTAAAAACCCTACCAAGACACCAAGGATTCTATTTAGATATTCAATCCAAGTCTTAGTAGCATTAAAAGCATGTTCCTCTTCAATACCTTCACCATTTACTACCTCATCACCCAATCCATCCAACCCAATTGCATACAACACTTTTGAAAGTCTTGTATTTTTGGCTACACGCTTAGCAGCATAAATTTCCCGATAGTCTTCTGGCAATTGCGATTCATTGGTGGGAGGTACATAAGAACCAAAACACTTCGGCCAATCTGGACATCCCATACCCGAACCTGTACTACGAACAATGCCGCCTACTAGTATTAACAAGTAAACGGCAATGATTGTAATCGTATTGAATTTCTTAAATAACCTTTTTTTAGGTCTTATATCCATTAGTTAAACCTTTTCATTCTTAGCTTCTTCAGCTTCATGAGTCAGGTTGGATTCTGGAGTTTCAGACAAAGGAACAGTTTGAGGGATGAAATCCTCTTTAGCACCAGGTTTACTGTAATCGTAAGGCCATCTGTATACTGTTGGTAATTCTCCAGGCCAGTTTCCATGACCAGGTTCTCTTGGTGTAGTCCACTCTAAAGTGTTTGATTGCCAAGGATTTTCTGGTGCCAACTTACCTCTGAACATCGAATAGAAGAAGTTGAACAAGAACAAAAATTGAGCACCAAAAGTTATTACTGCTGCTACTGTAACAAACATGTTCAAGTCACCAAATCCAGAGAACGCATCAAAATTCGTAAATGAATAGTACCTTCTAGGGAATCCTGCAATACCAATATAATGGAGAGGGAAGAATACTAAGTAAACCCCTACAAATGTTAACCAGAAGTGAATATATCCTAATTTCTCATCTAACATTCTTCCGAACATCTTAGGGAACCAGTGATAGATACCTGCTACCATTCCAAAAAATGCTGCACTACCCATTACTAAGTGGAAATGAGCTACTACGAAGTAAGTATCATGCAAGAATATATCCAGTGCAGAATTACCTAAAAAGATACCCGTTACACCACCAGAGATAAAGAAGGATACCAATCCCATGGAGAACATCATTGCGGTAGTAAATCGAATATTACCCTGCCATAACGTAGTGATATAATTAAATCCTTTGATCGCAGATGGAACTGCAATAATCAATGTCAATATTGTAAATATAGATCCTAAGAATGGACTCATACCCGTCACGAACATATGATGAGCCCATACAACGAATGACAAAATACCAATTCCCATCATAGACCCTATCATCGCTCTATAACCAAAAATTGGCTTCCTAGAGTTAGTCGAAATTACTTCCGAAGTAATACCTAATGCTGGTAAAATAATAATATAAACCTCTGGGTGTCCTAAGAACCAAAATAAATGTTGGAACAAAATCGGGCTACCACCTGTGTTTGGCAATGCTTCTCCACCAATATAAATATCAGACAAGTAGAAACTCGTACCGAACGATCTATCAAATACCAACAGTAATGCTGCCGCTACCAATACTGGAAATGAAAGCACTCCAATAATTGCAGTTAAAAAGAACGCCCAAATAGTTAAAGGCATTTTCGTAAATGACATCCCTTTAGTTCTAAGGTTGATCACTGTACTGATATAATTGATACCTCCTAACAATGTAGACGCAATGAAGAATACCATTGATACCAACCAAAGTGTCATACCCAACCCAGATCCTGAGATCGCTTGAGGCAATGCACTCAATGGAGGATATATAGTCCATCCACCAGCCGCAGGCCCTGTTGAAATAAACAACGAGATGAACATAATCACACTTGATAAAAAGAAGAACCAGTATGACAACATATTCATAAAACCAGAAGCCATATCTCTGGCTCCAATTTGAAGTGGAATCAAGAAATTACTAAATGTACCACTCAATCCAGCTGTCAGAACAAAGAATACCATAATGGTACCATGCATCGTGACAAGTGCTAGATAAAACTCTGGATCAATTTTCCCTGCATCAGTTACCCATTCACCCAATAATGGTCTCAACCATTCTAAGTTCATATCTGGAAAACCCAATTGAAGTCTAAAAATAATAGAAAGACCTCCACCAATTATCGCCCACAAAATACCTGTTATCAAAAATTGCTTTCCGATTACTTTATGATCCTGTGAAAAAATATAGTTAGTCACAAAGTTGCCATGATGCTCGTGCTCATCATGCGCATCATGAGCTGTATGCTCTTCTACCTGTAGTTCAGTAACTGCCATAATTTCTTTATTATAATGAAGCGTGCGCTTCCTTAATTTCTTCTTTAACCTCAGCAACTTCTACTGGAGCTGCACTTAAACTTGATAAATACTCTGGGTTTTTAGATAACCATGATTTCTGCTCAGCTTTCCACTTTGCATAATCTTCAGGTTCATCAACCACTATAGTCGAACGCATGGCAAAATGCCCCTTACCACAAATCTTATTACAAACTAGTTCGTAAGTAAAATCTGGATTTCCAGTTTCTGCAGCCATGTCAGCCGTAGACTTAGTAGGAACAAACCAAAACTGTGTAGGCAACCCAGGTACTGCATTCATCTGCAATCTAAAATGAGGTACGTAAACACTATGAATTACATC
>JAOPTS010000027.1:0-44117 GCA_051531955.1 Reichenbachiella sp. | reverse complement strand
CCTAATTTTCCATCAGGCCCTGGATACCTTGAAGCCCATGCATATTGAAATCCATATAGCTCAACTATCTCTGCATTCACAGGTGCTTGATCAGTAATCTTAACCCATGTTCTCAATCCAGAGAAAATCAATAATGACAATACAATTGCTGGCACTATTGTCCAGATCAATTCCAGTTTATCATTGTGAGGATAAAATTTTGCAAACTTGCCATCTTGGTGCTGATATCTATAAGCAAACCAAAACAATAAGACATGAGTAATGAAGAAAGCTGCAACAGTCACTGCCATAGTGATCCAAAACAACTCGAAAGTAATTTCTCCATGTTCTGATGCTACTGGTACAGTATACCTATCAAACTCAGTATATGAATAGCCAAAAAACAATATAGATCCAGCAATCAAGAACACCATAAATAAGGCGGCATTCACTTTATTGCTAGTACCAACTGGTGAAGCATTCTTTTTCTCTCTAATTACTTGTACCAACGTATGTGCTCTGAAGAGGGTAATTAAAATCGCCGCAACTAGAACAACTGATACTAAGATTACAATATTAAGCATAGCTATATATCTCTTATATTAAATTATTTCAAATACTAAATATGGTGATTCAATGTCTCATTGTACATTGGATGGTTTTTCGCTACCAGCGGGTACTTAGCCAATGAATGTAACACTACATAGATAAATGCACTAGCAAATACCATCAACAATCCTATCTCCATGAAACCAAACCCGCCGTTTTCTTTCAACGTACCAGGTGTAATCATCAAGTAGAAATCTAACCAGTGTCCAAACAAAATGATCGGAGCAACTACCTTCAATATTCTTGCATGTCTCTTCGCCTGTCTTGTCATCAATAACAAGAATGGTAATGCAAAGTTGATTATTAAATTCAAGAAGAAAAATTTCGCGTAAAAATCACTCTTTAACCTCTCTACAAAATAGATCGTTTCTTCAGGAATATTTGCATAGTAAATCAACAAGAATTGAGAAAACCAGATGTAAGTCCAGAAAATACTAAATCCCCACATGAACTTACCTAGATCATGAAGATGGTTGGCATTAACTACAGACAAATACCCTCTGTCTTTCAATAAAATAGCTATATAAGCTATCAAAGCCAATCCAGATACCCACCAACTTGCAAACACATACCATCCAAACATTGTTGAGAACCAGTGTGGATCCACTGACATCACCCAATCCCAAGCTGCTATAGATGAAGAGTAACCAAAGAACACAAGAAATATAGCTGACAAAACAACATTTTTCTTCCATCTAGCAGTTCCACCTTCAACATCTTCGGCTAACATATGCTTTCTGATTTGCACAAAAAGCAAATACCAAACACCAAAGAACACTACCATTCTACCGATGTAGAATCCAAAGTTCAAATAACCTTTTTTATCATTAATGATTGGATCAAATTTGGGGCTAGTGGGGTCATATAATGCCTCATGCGTCCAGTGAAACAAATCATGATTTGACCATATCCATAACACCAACATCAATACACCAGCAATTGGTAACCAACTTGCCATTGCCATTGGTATTCTTTTAACCCCAACAGACCAACCTGATTGAGTTACATACTGTATTGCAATAAAGAAAACACCAATAACAGCTAGTCCTGCAAAGAACACATTGTTAATCCAAAGATTTGCTTTCAGTCTTGTCAACCAAGAGAATTCACTATGATGTCCTCCTTCTACAGCTGCTTCTTCATGTCCACCTGCATGCTCAGCTACAGCTTCCACTGCATGCTCAGCGCCATGTGTATCAGGATGTCCACCAGAGTTCATTAGTACAACTCCCAAAACAGTCAAGACAACACCTACAGCTAATGTGATAAATAGGTTCTTCTTAGCACCTGCAGAGAAAATATATTTTTCGTCGCTCATCGTATTATACTATTTAAAGAATTATTGTTTTTGGAGAGTTTGAACAAAACGAACGATCTTCCATCGATCTTCTACACTGACTTGAGAACCATGAGCTCCCATTCTTCCCTTTCCGTGTGTAATCACGTGAAAGATATACCCTTCAGGTTTGTCCTTTACAGCTCTAGAGTTGTAAGGCGTCACCCCCTTCATTTTTTGTCCTACAAGACCATCTCCGAGACCTGCATCACCATGACAATGCAAACAGTATCTTCCAAAAAGAACTTTTCCTTCTGACATGACCTCATCAGTCATTGGCAATGGATTTACTAATATTCTTCCTGCTAGCTCAAGAGAATCCTTAGGTAATCTATAAGGCAATGGTTGTCCACGTCTTACCGTGTTGGCAACTGGCTCCCTCATGTTCATAGCGTTAGGATTATTCGGGTTAGAAGTATAAAATTCAGCATCACCTTCTTGTGATGTCAACCATCTACCAGCTTCTTTATCCGTTACCTGAGCCAACCCTTCGTAAGCGACCGAGTGATACATCTGAGGAGCGTACTCTACCCCAGTATTATCAACTCCAGCAGCACATGAAGACATAATATATGCTCCAGCAACTACTGCAATTCCTTTTATATATGTATTCAATTTCATATTACTCAATTTTGACATCTGCTGAATTAGTCGAAACTTTTATTATTAATTTCTAATGCATCCGCATCAGCAAATGATTTCTTGATCTCCTCTTCGCTCAATGAGTTCTTATCAATATCAACAACTACAACATGTTTGTCATCCGTGATTCTCTCATCAAATATCCTTGGTTTAGCCCAAGGCTTAAGATTACTAATCACGAAGAATGTTCCACACATTCCGAAAGCACCTAATAGTACTGTTAATTCAAAAGTCACTGGTATGAAAGTAGGGAAAGGTAAAAAATCCTTACCCCCAATGATCATTGGCCAATCCACTGTCATCATTCCTATTTGCATAGTCAATGCCAATATAGTCCCTAATAAACCGAATATAAATGCAACTATTGATAGTCTTGAACCTTTATAACCCAAAACATCATCAATTCCATGAACAGGGAATGGTGAATACACTTCATGTATTTTTATTCCACTTTGACGAACTTTAGTAATTGCACCAAGCAACACTTCTTCGTCCTCATATACTCCTAAAACAAAATTCTTATTGCCGCTCATTTTATTTCTTTTTTTCGCCTGTTGCTTTCAAAATACTCTTAACCTCTGCCATGTTGATCACTGGGAAGAACTTAGCAAATGCGAAGAATAAAGTAAAGAATAAACCAAATGTGAAAATATAAGTTCCTACATCGACCCATGTTGGGTAGAACATTGCCCAAGACGATGGTAAGAAATCTCTGTGAAGTGATGTAACGATAATCACAAATCGCTCAAACCACATACCAATATTTACAATAATTGATATAATGAAAGTTGCTGCGATATTTGTTCTGATTTTCTTGAACCAGAATAACTGAGGTGAGACCACATTACATGTCATCATTGAAAAGTATGCCCAAGCATAAGGTCCACTTATTCTATTTAAGAAAGCGTATTGTTCACCTTCAACTCCAGAGTACCAAGCGATAAATAACTCAGTGATATAAGCCACACCTACGATAGAACCAGTCACCATGATGATAATGTTCATCAATTCCATATGACCTACTGTAATATAATCTTCTAACTTATAAACTTTTCGAGTAACCAATAGCAGCGTCAATACCATTGCAAAACCTGAGAAGATCGCTCCAGCCACAAAGTATGGAGGGAAAATCGTTGTATGCCATCCTGGGATGACTGATGTTGCAAAATCAAACGATACAATTGTATGTACAGAAAGAACTAAAGGAGTTGCCAAACCAGCAAGTACTAAAGCTACTGTCTCATAACGAGACCAAGTCTTTGCTGCTCCATCCCATCCCATACTCAAGCCACCATAGATGGCTTTACGTACGCCAGTTGCTCTGTCTCTAATGGTAGCAAAATCAGGAATCAACCCGATATACCAAAAAACTAGAGATACTGAGAAATAAGTTGATATCGCAAACACATCCCAAAGAAGAGGTGAATTAAAGTTCACCCAAAGAGAACCGTATGTGTTAGGCAATGGAAGCGCCCAAATAGCGCCCAACCATGGTCTTCCCATGTGGAGTATTGGAAACTGCAAAGCACAAATTACTGCGAAAATCGTCATCGCTTCTGCTGCTCTGTTAATTGACATTCTCCAACGCTGTCTGAACAATAACAAAATAGCGGAAATCAAAGTACCAGCGTGACCGATACCAACCCACCAAACAAAGTTAGTGATATCCCAAGCCCAGCCAACAGTCTTGTTTAGACCCCAGCTACCAATACCTTCCCATACCAATGTAAAAACTGCGTATGCTCCAAATCCTAAAAG
Source organism: Reichenbachiella sp. (assembly GCA_051531955.1). Classification (GTDB taxonomy): domain Bacteria; phylum Bacteroidota; class Bacteroidia; order Cytophagales; family Cyclobacteriaceae; genus Reichenbachiella. The sequence continues at coordinate 39,793 of JAOPTS010000027.1, read as the reverse complement.
AACCAAAGAAACCGCCATTGCCAAGAACCATGACTTAGCGGGTTTTTCTTCTACTCTTTTGCAAATGTCGTCAGTTACATCATGAACTGATTTTCCTCCAGTTATGAGTGGTTTACGAACTACTGCTTCTGCGTGCATATTATTCTATTTATTAAGCGTCGTTTTCTTCTTTGTTTCTAATCTTAGTGAAGTACCAAACATTTGGTTTCACAGATAACTCTTCCAATACATGGTAAGCTCTGTCTTCATTCACTTCTGGTCCATTCTCACCTTCTTCTATTTTCAATAATTTTGAAATTCTAGATTCAGGGTTTTTCAAATCACCAAACACAAGTGCCTCTGAAGGACAAGCCGAAGCACACGCAGAAGTAATCTCACCGTCTATAGGTCTTCTTCCTTCCATTTTAGCTTTCAGTTTCCCAGTTTGGATATTCTGAACACAGAATGAACATTTCTCCATTACTCCTCTTGCTCTTACTGTAACGTCGGGGTTTAATACCATTTTACCCAAATCGTTATTCATTGAAGAGTTATCAGAGAACTGCTCGTTATCGTGATATTTGAACCAGTTAAATCTTCTTACTTTATAAGGACAGTTGTTAGCACAATATCTTGTACCAATACATCTGTTATAAGCCATTTGATTCAGACCTTCTGTAGAGTGACTAGTTGCAGCAACTGGACAAACAGTCTCACAAGGAGCGTTGTTACATTGCTGACACATCATGGGTTGGAAAGTAACTTCAGGATTTTCGGAAGCTTTTTCCATAGCTTTATTTTTCGCTAGTACACCATCCGTACCATCTACGATCTCTTGGTCAAAACTGTAGTATCTGTCAATTCTTAACCAAGACATCTCTCTTCTGTTAAGAACCTCTTCTTTACCTACTACAGGCACATTATTTTCTGCTTGACATGAAACGGTACAAGCTCCACAGCCTGTACAAGAGTTCAAGTCGATTGTCATAGCCCAGTGATGATTTGGATACTCATGTCCAGACCAAAGAGAAATAGCACCAGGCTTCACTTTACCACTATAGGTTGTAATCATCGGCTCGTATCTACCAGCCTTAGCATTTTTTTGGTATTTCGAAAGAATAGATTCTTGAATCACATTCTCTCTACCCATATAAGTTTCATGAGTTTGTGTCTGAGCAATTCTATACTCTTCACCACTCACTTCAACATTAACTCCCGAAGACACAGATAAACTCTGGACACCTGACTTATAATCTATTAAAGGGTAAGCGTTAACACCTACACCATTGGCTACTTTCCCAGCATTTGTTCTACCAAAACCAATCGCAACACCTACCGTTCCATGTGCCTGACCTGGCTGAACCAAAGCAGGGAGTTTCAATGTTTGATTACCAACTGACAATGTCATCAGCTGAGTTTTCATATCACCCAATTCCAATTCGAACTGATCTGACTTTGTTCCTACCATACTTGGAGGAATTGTCAAGTAGTTGTCCCAAACAGCCTTTGTAATTGGATCTGGCATTTCTTGCAGCCAAGGGTTGTTGCCTTGAGTACCGTTACCAACTGCATAGTTTTCATAAACTACCAATTCGATACCAGAACCTGTAGACTTAAGCATAGCAACAGCTGCACTTGTATCACCTGCAAAAGATACTGCCTCACCTTCTACTGTAGTCTCAACTACACCATCTTGTAAGATTTTATCCCAATATCCTTGAATATCTCCGGACTGATCTGCAGTCCATTTAGTTTTCAAGAAGTCGAAATAATTAGATGCTTCACCAGCCCAAGCTAAGAAAGACTCTTGTGCTTGGCGAGTATCGAATAGAGGTGTGATAGTTGGTTGAGACAAACTGAATTTACCAGTGATTGGCTCAAAATCATTCCATGACTCTAAATAGTGATGATCAGGAGCAATAGCGGTAACCAATGCTGTTGTTTCATCTTTTCTATCAGAAGTAGAAATTGATATTTTTGTCTTTTTCAATCCCTCAGCGATCTGTGCTCCTAAAGCATGATCATAAACAGGATTGCTATTAAAGAAAATAACTCCACCATAGTTGCCTGCGTTGAGGTCTTTGATGAAGTTAGTCATTGCTTTATCGTCACCTTTTCTAGTATTAGTAGAAGAGGTTAAATTTATTGTCGTATCGTAACAACCTAATAAGTTGTTAATTGCATTAACAATGGTTTGAACATTCTCGTCATTCGAACCTGATACTACCAAAGACTTTGCTTTGCTAGACCAAAGATCATTTGCTGCTTTAGTCAATACTGCTGTATCTCCAATCTTAGGTGCACTTACTTTTGCAACTCCAGCTTTAGTAGCTAGCATATTGTAAAGGTTCGCAATTAATTTAGTTTGTTCAGAAGGCTTAACTGCAGATCTATAATCAGCATTAGAACCAGTCAATGAAAGATTAGACTCAAACGAGTACAATCTAGACATGGTCTTTTTCTTATCTCCCAATCTTCTTGTTTGAGCAAATTGCTTGCTAAACAATGTTCCATTGATCCAGTTACCTAAGAAATCCGCATCAAAAGATACGATTGTATCTGCTTGACTGAAATCATAAGAAGGAACTGCTCTCTTACCGAACGATGATTGGTTGGCAGCTAACATTCCACTAAATGAAACCTGATCATATTGGATATGCTCTATTCCAGCATACTTTACTTTAAGTGAATCGATAGTGGCCAATGTAGATGGGCTAAATACCGACGAACTTACTAAAGCAATTTTTCCAGCACCAGCTAATTTAGCTGCTACTTCTTTATCTAAGTCAGACCATGAAACAGCTTTGCCGCTCAATTCAGGACCTTTTAATCTCTCTTTATCGTAAAGTGAAAGAACTGACGCTTGTGCTTGAGCAGAAGTACCGCCTCCAGAAACAGTTGACAACTTGTTGCCATCTATTTTGATCGGTCTACCTTCTCTTGTTTTAACAACAACACTGCAGTAGTCATTTCCATTTACATATGTAGATGCATAATAGTTTGGAACACCAGGGTCCACATCTACAGGTTTATTCAAATAAGGGATTGCTTTTCTAACAGGAGTTTCACAAGCCGCCAAAGAAGCCGCTGCAACACCAAATCCCATCAATTTCAAAAAGTCTCTTCTACTAGAACCTTCACCCTCTGATTCACCACTAATCGGCAAATACTCCGGAAACTCTTTGTCAGCATTTTTTTCGAATTCAGGGTTTTTGGCCAATTCCTCTAACCCCTTATAATATTGCTTTTTGGTCTCTTTCATTTTATGATATATTCCCAAATATTCAAATTAATTAATAGTGGCATTTAGCACATTCCAGACCACCTATATCCTCTACCTTCATCGCTTCTTTACTTTGCTCAGAATGAAGCTCCACTAGATTATCATAGTACTCATTACCTTTCGTATTGACATCAGTCTCTCTGTGACAGTTGATACACCACCCCATAGTCAAAGGAGCATATTGATATACAACATCCATCTCTTCGATAGGGCCATGACATGTCTGACATTCTATTTCCCCCACCTTTACATGTTGAGAGTGATTGAAATAAGCCAAATCTGGTAGATTATGAATTCTCACCCACTCGATTGGCGTATTATTTTCTACAGCATCGTAAATCTTAGCTATCTCTGGCGATTCAGTTTTGATCGCTGAGTGACAGTTCATACAAATATTAGGAGAAGGAATATTAGCATTCTTACTTTTTCTAACACCAGTATGACAGTAGTTACAATCTATTTGATTTTCTCCAGCATGAATCTGGTGAGAAAATGCAATGGGTTGTGTTGGTTGATATCCTTGTTGTACTCCCACTGTGAACAATCCGTCAATAGCGGCTTTCAATACAATGGCTGTAAAGATAAAAGCAACCAAACCTAAGAAGGCATTACTCTTTACAAGAGCACCTACATCAAATTTTTGACTTACTATTTCAGTTGCACTTTCATCTAGTCCTTCTTTGTTAGTCAAATATTGTCTCAACAAAGAAACAATCATTGCCAAAACAATTAAGATCAAGACTAACACCACAACCAGCACAATCATCACAACATTGACAAATTGTGATGGTTGCTCAACAGCAGCAACAGCACCTTGTCCATCAGCGACAACTGCTACCTCAGCAACAGGAACCTTTGCAGACTCAACTTGCAGATAGGCTAGAATTGAAAGTACTTCTTCATCACTAAAATCAAATGAAGTCATTTCAGTCTTATTATACTCTTCGTACAATTTCACTGCATAATCATCTCCTCCTTTGATTACTTTCTGTGAATTTTTAACAAAAGCAGTAATCCACGCAACATCACGTCTTTCATGAACGTTCTTAAGCGCTGGGCCTATAACCTTCTCATGAACTGCATGACATACCGCACAGTTAGCTTTAAATAACTTTTCTCCACTCAAGACTACTGCCTCATCACTAGGGATAGTGCCATTAGCATCTTGCGCTATTGCCACATTCTGAGTCAATAAAACCGCGAAAATTATGGAGAGAAATGCAATGGATCTTACCATGCGTCTTCCCGTATTGGAATTGAAACTATAATCTTTAAGCATCAGTTTAACTTTCCTTTAATATAAAGTGGGTGCAAATGTAACAACGGGCTTTTCAATTTCAAAGACGTATTTATAGGTCTGACTTCACCACGCTACTCGGTTAGCAGTACAAATTGCTTTATATTCTGAAAAGCAGCAAGTTAAGTATCGTTTCTAAGTACTAAATAATTGTATTTAGAAAGATTACAAATAGACTAGGTAGAAATACTCATTCCCTCACTTGTCAAAAATCATGTCGACACACCTTATATATATACAAAATAATTTGTATACATCTATTTCTTATGTATAATTGTCATATGTATTCAAAGGAACTTATAAAAGGAACGTTAAAAACCATTATTCTCAAATTACTCACTGATAACGGTAGGATGTATGGATATGAAATGACACAAAAAGTAAAACTCCTCACCCATGATAAAATCCATTTGACAGAAGGGGCGCTATACCCTACTTTACACAAATTGCAAGCTGATGAATTAATCCTCGCTCAAGAAGAAACAGTTAACGGTCGAAAAAGAAAATACTATTCGATAACACCACTGGGTAGTAGTGAGGCCAGTCTCAAGACAAATGAATTTACTGAATTTGTACAGACGATGATTTTATTATTGAATCCTCAACTATCTAAGAAATGAGTCAACTCAACAACACACAAATACTATATATAACCAGTGATTTAAAATCTAGAGGGTTATCCAAAGGCTTTCGTATAGAAATCCTCGATCACATCTGTAGCCAAGTAAGTAACTACATGGACGAAGGACTTTCTTTTGCAAAAGCACATGACCTGAGTCTTTCAGAATTTGGAGAACAAGGTTTTGAAGAATTGACACAGACAAGTCCAATTATTAAACAAAAACGAAAAATCATGATTTCACAACTCACAACAATCATAAGTGCAGCCATGCTGTCATTTGGCATATTTGGCTTCCCATTAGGTGACCCTCCCAACTCTCACCCTATCAAAGAAGGAACAGTGATCAATTCAGGATTCGGGCTCAGGTTAGACCCTCGAACAAAAGACAAAAAATACCATTTCGGTATTGATTTCAAAGAAAAAACAGGTTCTCCTGTAAAAGCTACTGCAGACGGCAAAGTAGTAGAAGCCTATCTAGACAAAGCCTACGGCAACAAAATTATCATTAAGCATGACGATGAGTTCCAAACACTTTATGCTCACATGAACGAGCTAAAAGTAAAAGAAGGTCAAGAAGTGAAACAAGGAGAGATCATAGGAACTGTAGGCAATACTGGGTTATCAACAGGTCCTCATCTTCATTATTCGGTTTTAAAGAACGGGAAATATGTAGACCCAGAAGAATACTTGGAATCGAAAAACTAAATACTACTGTCATCCGTCTTGATTTTCATCAAGACGGAAAACGCCTCATTTATATTCTTTGACTCTACTACTATAGAGAATTCATTGGAAGTAGAAATTACTTCTATGATATTGATACCATACCAGGCAATCATCTTAAAGATGTAGTAATACAAACCATATGCACGTACATTAGTGGCCTTTAGCATAACAGTTGCCGAGCTTAGTTCTTGACTACCAGTTACAAATTGTTCATTCCGAAAGATTCGCTCTACTCCCTCCTTAATGTTTTCACTCACAATCATCGTTCGTTCATACATACCCTGTGTAAAAGAACAATATGTATCGGGCAGACTTTGCACCTCATGTAGGAGCTTGGTCTGATTCCCAGTTAATGTTGGAGAATTAGCATATGTGTAGGTAGATAACCCTGACCTGACAAAAACATCTCCGATATGAGCCCTAAAATTTTTCGGGTTCAAGTTCAAGGTATTCATACCCATTGTAGACCTACGTTTCAACGCCATCAATATTGAAGCTTCCGTAGCTTCCTTCATTAGTTCTTTTGAAACAAATGGTTGTAACATCCGTGCCAACGATGAGTAATTAATTAAGCCCGCGTTCATCGCCTCCTCAACGAATGGCATTTTACGAATCCCCTCTTCTACAATGTCTGAAATCTTCTTCATATTGTTAAATAATTAACAGGCTGCAAAGTATATGAAAATATTTAACATTTATTTCATATCACCCCAAGTAAAAAATACTTTTGATCATCCAAAATATGAATTCAAGAAAATGGCAGTACAAACACCTTTTTACTATTACGATTTAGAACTTTTAGAATCAACGCTACAAGCACTCAATGATGCTATACCAAGTTCTAAGTTCAAGGTGCACTACGCAGTAAAGGCCAACGCTGAGACCAAAGTCTTGCAAACCATTCAACGATATGGTTTTGGAGCGGACTGTGTAAGCGGTAACGAGATTCTTAAAGCAATCGAATGTGGCTATGCTCCATCAGAAATTGTTCTTGCAGGAGTTGGTAAAAGCGATAGAGAACTCAATATTGCGATTCAGAATGACATCCACAGTATCAATTGTGAATCCATTGAAGAGCTAGTGGTAATCAACGAAATTGCTCAACAAAACAACAGAGTAGCCAGTATCTCGTTCAGAATCAACCCTAACGTCGATGCAAAGACTCATTACAAAATCACAACAGGGCTTAGCGAAAATAAATTTGGTATTCCAATCAGTGAGGTGAGTAGAGCAATAGCCGAAATCAAGACAATGCCATTCCTCAATCTTACAGGAGTTCATTTCCATATTGGGTCACAAATTTTATCAATGGACCCATTTAAGAAATTATGTCACCAAGTGAATACACTGTTGGACGAAATAGAAGCAGAAGGCATAGAACTTGAACATGTCAACTTAGGTGGTGGATTAGGTATAGATTACCTTCATCCAGACAAAAACCCTATTCCAGATTTCAAAAGCTACTTTCAAGTTTTTGAAGAAAATTTAAATTTGCGAGATAATCAAACCGCTCATTTTGAATTGGGCAGATCTGTTGTTGGCCAATTTGGATCTTTAATTTCACAGGTTTTATACGTAAAGAAAGGTGCTACCAAAAATTTCGCTATCATTGATGCCGGAATGACAGAATTGATTAGACCAGCCTTGTATGACTCATATCATGAGATCGAAAATATAAGCGCTGATCAAACAATAGGAACTGACAATTACAACGTTGTAGGACCGATATGTGAGAGTTCTGATGTTTTTGGAGATATTAAAATGCCAATCACCACGAGAGGCGATATATTGAAGATAAAATCGACTGGTGCATATGGCCAGGTACTCAGCTCGAACTATAATTTGAGAGACACAGCAGTTGCTATATACTCAGATGAAATGTCACTAGACGAGGCAATTGAAAAAGAAAAATTGGAAGTACAAATGGCTTCTTAATAAAAATACTGAATAAGTAGTTTAACGACTCGGAAGGGCAGAAGAAATTCTGTCCTTTTTTTTGCATGTATTTTATTATTCAAAAACAAAAGAATAATTCTTGTTCTCATAAACATGAAAGATTAAATAACGTTTCATATTATCTTTGCTACATTTTTGCAACACAACTAATCTAATACTAACTACCTGTACAATGATTGACATCATACAAGTCAGCTCAAAGAAAGAGTTGAAAGAATTTATTGACTTTCCTCACGACTTATACAATCATGACCCTCACTACGTGCCAGAATTATTCGTAGCGCAGGAAGAGCTATTTAATCGAAAAAAGAACCCTTTTTTCGAACATTCAGAAGCAGAATACTTTTTAGCCAAAAAGAGTGGACAAGTAGTAGGAAGAATTGCTGCAATCAAGAACAATAATTACTTAGACTACACCAATAAAAAAATTGGCCAATTCGGTTTTTTCGAAGTGATTGAAGACTATGAAGTAGCGGAAATATTATTATCTACAGCTCAAGAATGGGTTTCAAAACATGGTTTAGTAGAATTGACTGGCCCATACAACTTTTCAACTAATGAAACTTGCGGATTATTAGTAGAAGGGCATGACATGTCTCCAACAATCATGATGACCTACAACAAAACCTATTACGCTGACTTTTTAGAAAAATTTGGGCTTTCGAAAGACCAAGATATACTGTCCTATTGGATTGATGAAAAAGATGTGCCTGACAAGCTTATTAAGGTGATGCCACGGATATATGAAAGACTGCAATCGAAAGGAATAACTATCCGTAAGGCCAATATCAAAGATTTTGACAATGAAGTCGCTTTGGTTTTCAAGGTCTACAACGAAGCTTGGGAAAAGAACTGGGGGTTTGTACCTATGACTGAAAACGAATTCAAGCATATGGGCAAAGAAATGAAAATGATCTTAGATACAGATTTTCTTTTAATAGCTGAAAAAGACGGGAAACCAGTCGGTTTTTCATTGACTATTCCAGACTTCAACATGGCACTAAAACATGTCAAAAGAGGACGTTTACTTCCATTTGGAATTTTTAAACTACTTTATTACAAAAGAAAAGTAAATCGCTTGAGGGTTATCACTCTTGGAGTTGTCGAAGAATATAGGAAATTGGGCATAGACGCGTATTTCTACATGAAGGCTTTTGAGGAATGTCGAAGAAAAAAGATGGTAGGCGGAGAAGCTTCATGGGTACTAGAAAATAATGAAATGATGAACAAAGCCCTTGAGAATATCAATGGCAAGGTTTATAAAAGACATAGGCTATATAAAAAGGCTATTTAAGAAGAAACATAATTGATTAACCTCCTTCGTTCACTCCGAAGGATAATTAAATAAACTGTTAATGAGTATATTAAAAGATCGTGTCTCAAAGTACACATATGCTGACGAGGTGAAAGCGGCAGGATTGTACCCATACTTTAGAGAAATAGGTTCTAATCAGGACACGGAAGTAATAATCAATAACAAAAAAGTATTGATGTTTGGGTCTAACAGTTACCTAGGCCTAACCAACCACCCTAAAGTCAAAGAAGCAGCAAAAGAAGCTATTAACACATACGGGACAGGATGTGCAGGATCAAGGTTCTTGAATGGAACATTAGATCTACATGTTAAACTGGAAGAGGAATTAGCTAACTTTTTTGACAAAGAAGCTGCATTAGTTTTCAGTACTGGATTCCAAACCAACTTGGGTGTTATTTCATCTATGACGGGGCGTAAAGATTACATCATCATAGACGAATATGATCATGCTTCTATTATAGATGGAACAAGGTTGTCTTTTTCCAAAGTGATCAAATATCGTCACAATGACATGACATCTCTGGAAACTCAGCTTGCAAAACTAGAACCAGAGGCTGTTAAGATGATCATAGTGGACGGTATCTTCAGCATGGAAGGCGACATAGCCAAACTACCTGAGATAGTTGACTTGTCTAAAAAATACGGTGCTGATATCATCGTTGATGACGCCCATGCAGTAGGTGTAATTGGAAAAAATGGTGCAGGTACTGCCTCCCATTTCGGACTAATAGATGACGTCACCTTTATCGTTGGTACATTCAGTAAATCACTAGCCTCTCTAGGCGGTTTTGTGGTTGGTGACAAGGTAATGATCGAATACATGAAACATCATGCTAGAGCGCTTATTTTCAGTGCCAGCATCCCTCCAGCATCTGCAGCAAGTGCATTAGCAGCCTTGGAGATCATGAAAAATGAACCACAAATTATTGACAAACTGTGGGAGAACACCAATTACGCAATTAAAAGACTAAGAGACCTTGATTTTGAAATTGGACCAACAGAATCTCCGATTATACCTGTTTATATTAGAGATAATGAAAAGACGTTCAAGGTTACTCAATTCCTGATAGAAGAAGGTGTGTTTGTAAACCCGGTAATTTCTCCTGCTGTCAAGAGTGGAGATTCACTAATCAGATTCTCTCTAATGGCAACACACAACCATGCTCAAATAGATTTTGCGCTGGACAAATTAGTTCAAGCAAGAAAGCTAATAGGATTTGGAGAACCAGAAGAAGCGCTTGTAGAAGCCACTATATCAACAAAATAAACAATAAACACCACCCACGAAATTAAAGAGCCAGACTACTATGTCTGGTTTTTTTATGCCAAATATCTAGACTTGAATTGATGTACTTCGTCCTGCATCCCAAGGATAATAACAACAGTATCATTTGACAATACTTCCTTTGACGAAGGGTTGAAAATAAACTTTGCATTTTCATTTTTAAAACCAACCACGGATACTCCTGTCTTATTTCTAATATCCAATTCTTCTATAGTCTTACCCGAATAAGATTCTTTGAGATCCTCTGCGTGTATTTCCTCCATAACTAAACCAGAATCGCCTCCACCAGACAAAATTTCCAAATACTCTACCACAGCAGGTTGAGTGATATGCTGTGCCATATGGATCCCTCCTACAGTATCAGGCATAATCACAGTAGTGGCACCAGCTCGAAGTAACTTCTTCTCAGAAGTCTCTTCTGAGGCCCGAGACACAATATTCAATTCACGATTCAACTCCCTAGCAGTCAGCGTCATAAAAACATTTTCAGCATCATTAGGTGTTGCAATAATTAAAGCTCTTGCTTTAAGAATACCTGCAGAATATAAAACCTCATCAGTTGTGGCATCACCATTGATTGCTTTATACGCAGTGTTTTCTTTGATCCAAATAATACGTTCTTCATCGCGTTCCAAAACAACAAAATCTACGTTATTCTTCTTCAGCTCTTCGCAAGCCTTTGACCCATTTCTACCAAAACCACAAACAATAACGTGATGCTCCATATTCCTAACTTCTTTGTCATAAAAATATTTCTTAAACAATCTGTTGAATTCTCCCTCAAACATATAATGAGAGACAACCGATACCACATATGCGAAAATGCACAGATTATATAATATATAGAAACTGGTAAACCATCTTCCTTCTACACTCAGTGGTCTGACCTCATTGAAACCTACAGTCGAAAAGGTAATCATCGTCATGTATACGGCCTCAGAAAAATTAAACCCTTCAATCAGGTAAAACCCAGATACACCAATGATAATAGACAACAAGAACATTACTATTGCTAGAACAAATCGACGAATCTCACGCCTCAGAATAATACCTCCAAGTAATTTCTTTTCTCCCATCATTCAGGGTTTTTCTCCACAATCCTCTTGGGCTTAACTGGTATTGGCTTGTCTCTAAAAGGTATTCTATAAGTGATATAATAATTAAACCCAAAAACAGTCGTACTATTTCCTTTGCCAAACCCAGGTATTTCATATGGGTACAACACCTCCGCACCACTCAGATTCTGAGCAAATTTCAATCTAACAACATAGCCCATATAAAAGTTTTTATATACTCTAGCGTTCAAACCTAAGTTCATTTCAAACCAATTAGACTTCATCTTATCATTGCTAATAGACAAATTTGCATCTGGCCAATTACCTGCTGACTTCTGATATTCGATTTCATCGGAAAATTCAGCATGCCCATACATTAACCCAAAATAAATATTACTCCTCAACCTATTATAGGGCATCAAATTGATTTGGGGGCCTACCCTAAAGAAGTTCCCTTCGCTTTCATAATCAAATCCATCACCTGTGGAACTCAATTTGCTCAAGCCAAGATCACCCACCAAATAAAATCTATCAAAATCCACTTTGGCTTGAAATTCTCCCTGTAAATCATTTGAAATTAATCGAGTAAGACCAATTACATCTGCAGACAAAAACAATTCCGATGGCTTCCAATCCTTTTCTCTTTTCTCATATTGTGCCTGAGCTGACACCCCTCCACAAACGAGTAGTATGACACTAAAAATATATCTGTATATTCTCATTTACTAGTTCGTCTATTGTACCGTTAATTACATTTACTGAATCGAATGTTGTAGATATAATTTTAACACCACTATACCCCATATTAGGCCCACAATCTTCAGACAACCAATCCATCTTCCGAACGTACTTAATACTTAGAATATCCTGTGTTACACCTGTAATGAAGAGATAATCAACTGTGTCACTTGAAGGGTTCAATTGTAAAGAAAATGAAGAAAGAGAATCCCCACTATCATAAAACACAGAATTTGCTCCGACGGCAATAATTCGCTCAAACTTAAATCTAGCTATCTCAAAAGAATCATTGTCATAAAACACAACATTCAATGAATCAGAGGGCAATTCTTGCTCACAATCTGGAGCATCGGAGCAACCCGTAAAAACGGACATAATTACTACGAACAAACACAAACTCGGGAATACAAATTTCATTCAGTTACTCAAATATTTATTCGCCGCTAAGATACTTATATATCTTGAATCCTGACCCTCCTATCACGTATAGACGATCTTGAAAGAACCAAAAATTACTTATTTCTATTGCTGGCAATCTATACTTCCTAATATCATGAGAATACAAATTCCTAAAGACCAATTGATCCTTCTCAACATAATAAATATCATCTTGCCAAAAACGTAACTCACCTAGACTTAGGTCATCTAAAGTTGTCTGATAGTTACCCATGTTATCAAAAATCAATACGCCTGAAGATTGTGTAGCTAAGTACATTTTATTCTGATGTGTCATCATGTCTACAATTTCAACATTGTCTTGATTCAACACCTGCGCCAATGACTTCTCCTCCAAAACTACATTTCTACTTGGGTCAATCATCTTCATTGAAAATGAATTCAAGTCTACCACCCATATGTTTTGCTGATAACTAGAAGCTACCTCTGATACAAACCCTAAATCAAAATCTGAGAACCTATAGGTCGTCGGAACTGACAGATACCTGTTCAGTATCAAATACTCCTGCAAATTCTGATAAAATAAAACAACCTTCAATTGTGTAGTAACTTGAATCTGATGCACTTCTGCTTGCTGAGCAGCAGAATACTCTACTAGTAAATCCCCAGAGGCATTGTATTTCACAACATCTCCAGTGAAATACACCAAATACAAATTCCCTTTATTATCAACCGTCGAAAGTTCAATTCCTACCTTACTCTCGACAGTAGCCATCTCACTCCACTGAGCATGCAACAATTGGCTATTCAACAACAAAACAACAATTAGACACCTCATACAACCCACCTTTTGAGAGTCGCTTGTTCACCATCAAATTCGAGATAAGAATACTTATTAATCCAGTCTCCTAGATTATAATAGGTTGCACCTTCCAGTTTAACTTCTTTATCAAAATGACAATCACCATAGATGTAAAAATCATGATGCCTCTCCTTCTCAATATTTTCACTATGATCAATCAAGTATAGATCTTCATGACCATTTTGCAGCTCCTCTCTACTGCTGGACGACCACCAATTGGCCAATGTAATTCCAAAATCAGGATGAAACATCCTAAATAGCCACTGACAAAGAGGGTTGGTAAAAACCCTTTTGATCAACCGGAATTTCCAATCTTGTGGATCCAAACCATCACCATGGGCTACATGAAATCTTTTATTACCTAAATCAAAGGAAGTTGCATGATGCACAACTTGGGCTCCTATTTCTGTCTCAAGGTAGTCTTGCATCCACAGATCATGATTACCAGTAAATATTACTATATCCATACCACTATCATTCAGCTCAGCTAATTTGCCCAAAAATCGCACGTATCCTTTTGGTACAACATGTCGATACTCAAACCAAAAATCAAACAAATCCCCAACGAGAATAAGTACTCCAGCATCGCTTTTGATAGCATCTAACCAACGAACGATAATTTGCTCCCTCTTGGATGACTCCATTGGGTTAGGAGCTCCCAAGTGAAAATCACTTGCGAAGTATGCTTTTTTACCAGGCGCTAAGGATGTATGTTTTTTCATCAATAAAAAAGGGGCTTATCAAATAAGCCCCAATTTATATTTTATAATAAAAACTAGTGTTCAATTAAGACTCCAATTCTCCAGTTTCTTTTTCTACCACTTCTTCTTCACCTTCTACTTCGGTCTTTATAGTAGACTTCAGTTCCTCAAGTGCTTTTTCATTTTTCTCTTCTTGAGGGCCTTTTTCAGAACTTCCGTTAGTGAATGCTTGATAGTTAGTTTCCTTCTCAAAAGGTCTCTTCCCTATCATATCTTCTAGATCTGATTGGAATAAAACTTCTTTCTTCAAAAGCTCTTTAGCAATCATCTCCAATTGTGGCTTCTTATCAATCAACAAAGCTTTGGTTCTACCATATGCTTTATCAATAATAGACTTTACTTCCTTATCAATTTTTTCTGCAGTCGCCTCTGAATACATTTTATTGAAATTATACTCTGATTGTTTAGAATCATGGAAAGATATATGACCTATCACGTCATTCATGCCATACACAGTCACAATACTATAAGCCATTTTGGTGATTCTCTCCAAATCACTCAAAGCCCCAGTTGATATTTTCCCGAAAATTATTTCCTCGGCTGCTCTTCCTCCAAGTGCCATACACATCTCGTCTAGCAATTGATCAGTCTGATACAGATACTGCTCTTTAGGCAAGTACTGAGCATAACCCAATGCTGCCATACCTCTCGGAACAATACTTACCTTCACCAACGGATCTGCATGCTCTAAATACCAGCCTGACACTGCATGACCTGCTTCATGATACGCAACTATTTTCTTTTCTTCTGGTGATATAATCTTACTCTTCTTTTCAAGGCCACCAATCACACGATCGATTGCATCTTCAAAATCCTTAAGATCTACAGCTTTTTTATCTTTCCTTGCTGCAATCAGAGCAGCCTCATTACAAACATTCGCAATTTCAGCTCCTGCAAAACCTGGAGTCTGAGCTGCAAGTTTTTTCGAATCAACCGTATCATCAGTTTTTATAGGCTCTAAATGCACTTTAAAAATAGCATCTCTTCCTATTATATCTGGCTTATCAATACCTACTTGTCTATCAAATCTACCTGGTCTTAACAAGGCAACATCCAATACGTCTGGTCTGTTAGTAGCAGCCAATATGATCACACCCGAATCAGTTGAGAAACCATCCATCTCCACCAATAATGAGTTCAAGGTATTCTCTCTCTCATCATTTGAACCAGGCATTTGCCCTTTACCCCTTGATCTACCAATAGCATCAATCTCATCAATAAAGACGATACATGGTGCTTTCTCCTTTGCTTGCTTAAAGAGATCTCTTACTCTCGCAGCACCGACACCCACAAACATCTCTACAAAATCAGAACCTGATAAAGTAAAAAACGGAACACCAGCTTCACCAGCTACTGCCTTTGCAAGCAAAGTCTTACCAGTACCTGGAGGGCCAACCAGCAATGCACCTTTTGGGATTTTACCACCTAGTTTAGTAAACTTGGTAGGGTTTTTCAAAAAATCTACAATCTCTTTTACTTCCTCTTTTGCTTCGTCTAACCCAGCAACATTATCAAAGGTAGTTTTTACTTTATTATCCGCATCGAATAAAGCCGCTTTTGACTTTCCTATGTTAAAAATCTGTCCGCCTGGACCACCACCACCTGTCATTCTCCTCATCAATAACCAGAACCCGAAGATGATAATAATGAAGAAACCAGAATTC
Organism: Reichenbachiella sp.; assembly: GCA_051531955.1. GTDB lineage: Bacteria > Bacteroidota > Bacteroidia > Cytophagales > Cyclobacteriaceae > Reichenbachiella. Next base: position 23,854 of record JAOPTS010000027.1, on the reverse strand, counting down.
AAAAATATGTTCGTGTAATCCGATCTCTCGTCTACTAGATATTCATATTCCGCACCGTTTTTCAACTTAGCATTCAATTCATCTTTTTTCTTAACAAAAATTTCTTTGTTCTCAATTTTGAAAAAATATTGAGCCCCGCCTGATACACCAAAGCTGTTTTGCTGATCAAGCTCTAATTTGTATTTGCTATTTTGTAAGGCCTCACCATTCAGTGTCACTTCAACCTTATTTTGATTACCAATCAAAGTAACTTTTTTCACATCATTGCTCAGCACCATGCTCTCAAAGCGCTTGAATGAAATCTCTTTGATTGAATTGTTATTTGAGAAGTATGAAATCCCAAAGATGAAGGTCATCAAACCGATGATGACCCAAATTTGATAATTAGGTTTGTTCGGTTGTGTGGCCGTACTTTTCTTTTTTGGTTTTTCCGCCATTATTTATTTGCTTAAAATTCTTTTAACGCCTGAAGACGTATTTAGTTCTCACTATTAATTTTTGTGAATTTTGCATCACCCCATAATTCCTCTAATGCATAAAATTCTCTACGGTCTTTCTTGAAAACATGTACTACTACACTGGCGTAATCGATCAGTATCCATTCCTTGTTCTCCCTACCTTCTTTATGCCAAGGCTTTATATCTAAAGATTTAGAAACCTCAGTTTGCACTGATTCAGCAATAGAATCCAACTGCGTATCTGAACTCCCTGAACAAATAACAAAGAACTGAGCTACCGCGTTGGTTACCTTTCTTAAGTCCATGACTACAATATCAGAAGCCTTCATTTCCATCATTCCTCGCACTACAACTTCTTCCATTTTTTCGGAATTGTCTTTCACCTGTACTTCTGTCATGTTTTGTTTCTAATTTTACCGCAAAATTACTAAAACAATATTGCATAAATTCTTTGCCAATACGCGATTCCTAGGAAAAAAAGTTACTTTCCTGCCACAATGTCACTCGACTAATGACATTGCATGTGAAATGGTCAATAGTCGAAACTATAAAAATGGTCAAATCGTCCTAACCCATCACCAAACAAATGGCAAAGGTCAGCGCGGTAACGTTTGGGAGTCTCTACCCAATCAAAACGCAACATTCAGTTTGATTATCAATCCATTTGACGTTAAAGCAAAGGATCAGTTTGATCTACATATCATCACCTCATTGGCGATCAAAACTGCCGTCCAAGATTTAATAGATGTCAAAATAAAATGGCCCAATGATATATATGTTCATGACAACAAAATTGGCGGTATACTCATTGAAAACTCATTGTTAGGGAAACATATCAAGTCTTCAGTTATTGGAATAGGGTTGAACATAAATCAAACCTCGTTCTCTGTGGCCAAGGCGAGTAGTTTAAATATAGAAACTGGTAAAAATTTTACAGTTGAAACAATTATAGAAAGCATACTTTATTCATTGGAAGACTATTTGCAACAATATCAAGATCATGGCATTGATTCATTAAAAATAAATTACTTAGCCAGCCTCTACCAATTCAACATTGAAGCCAAGTACGAATCTGATGAAAATCAATTCATTGGCAAAATTATTGGCGTTGACACGCTAGGGAAACTTCAAATTAAAACCTCAGATATTATAAAAACATTTGACTTTAAAGAAGTTAAGTTTTGTTGAGTACATAAGAGGACGATTCCCGTACTGTTTTTCACAAACATTTCGATTAACTTTGCCATCGAATTTTTCGGGTAATAATAATTGTAATGATAGATACTACACTAAACCATAAGGTTAAAGACCTCTCCCTAGCAGATTGGGGAAGAAAAGAAATCAAATTAGCCGAAGCAGAGATGCCAGGACTAATGTCATTGAGAAAAGAGTACGGTGACAGCAAACCATTGAAAGGTGCTAGAATCGCTGGTTGTTTGCACATGACGATCCAGACGGCTGTTTTGATCGAAACATTAATAAAACTAGGAGCTGAAGTAACTTGGTCATCTTGTAACATTTTCTCTACTCAAGATCATGCTGCTGCAGCAATCGCTGCTGCTAATATCCCAGTATTTGCTTGGAAAGGCTTGAACGAAGAAGAGTTCGACTGGTGTATTGCTCAAACATTATTCGCATTTGAAGGTGGCAAACCTCTAAACATGATCTTAGATGATGGTGGAGATTTGACCAACATGGTTTTGGATAGACATCCAGAATTGGTTAAAGACATCAAAGGTTTATCTGAAGAGACCACTACTGGTGTTCACAGACTTAAAGAAAGAGAAGAAAACGGTACGCTTCCAATGCCTGCTATCAACGTTAATGATTCTGTAACCAAGTCAAAATTTGACAACAAATATGGTTGTAAAGAATCTTTGGTAGATGCAATTAGAAGAGCTACTGATGTAATGATGGCCGGTAAAGTTGCTGTTGTTGCTGGATATGGTGATGTTGGAAAAGGTTCTGCAGCTTCATTACAAGGTGCAGGTGCTAGAGTAATTGTGACAGAAATTGATCCAATATGTGCTTTACAAGCTGCTATGGATGGTTTCGAAGTTAAGAAAATGGATGACGCTGTTAAGGAAGGTGACATCATAGTGACTACTACTGGCAACAAAGACATTCTTGTTGGCCGTCATTTCCAAGCAATGAAAGACAAGGCTATCGTTTGTAACATCGGTCACTTTGACAATGAAATTGACGTGACTTGGCTAAACGAAAATGCAAGCAAAGACGAAATCAAACCACAAGTCGATCTTTATACTTTAGGAGACAAAGAAATTCTTCTTTTAGCTGAAGGTAGATTGGTGAATTTAGGATGTGCTACTGGACACCCTTCATTCGTAATGTCTAACTCATTCACTAATCAAACGTTAGCACAATTGGAATTATGGATGAACACTGATTCTTACGAAAACAAAGTATACATGCTTCCTAAGCACTTAGATGAGAAAGTTGCAAACCTTCACTTGGCTAAGATTGGAGTAGAATTAGACGTTTTGTCAAAAGAACAAGCTGATTATATTGGAGTAACAGTTGAAGGCCCGTTCAAGCCTGAGTACTACAGATACTAATTGATATAATAACACAATATTTAAACCTCATTCATCTATATGAATGAGGTTTTTTTATTTCAGTCCAAACCTCTTATGATTATTGGCGTAAGTTTGTTTGACGCTACCGACCTCAGATTAATATATCATCATGGAAGAACCAGAAGAAGAACGTATCAAGAACAATTATTCTGAAGAAGAAAAAAAACGGCTCTTCGATCATGAATTCATGCCCAATCTTGGCACGCTCTACAACTTCGCATACAAACTCACCCATGATGAAGATGACGCTAAAGATTTGGTTCAAGACACCTTCATGAAAGCACATCGTTTCACAAATTCCTTCCAAAAAGGAACTAATGCCAAGGCATGGCTGTTTAGAATCTTGAAAAACGGTTTCATCAATGATTACAGAAAGAAAAGTAAACAACCAGCCAAGGTTGATTATCAGGAGGTAGAAGGCTACTATAACTCTGAAGACACAGAGAAAGCTACCACTACAACTGACCTGAGAGTCGACACAGTTAAAAACATGATTGGTGATGAAATCACCCTGGCGCTTAACAGTCTGGACGTTGATTTTCGAACTGTTATTATTTTATGTGATATAGAAGGTTTCACATATGAAGAAATGGCTAAAATCCTTGATATACCAATAGGTACGGTAAGATCAAGAATACACAGAGCTAGAAATATACTTAAAGAGAAACTTGCAGGTTATGCCGCAACAATGGGATACTAAACTTACGAACATTGGGAATTAAAAAATATATTGACTCGCTAAAACTTCAAACCGGCATGGCTAACTGCTCTCATTACGCCGAGTTAGTTCAGGATGTAGTTGACAACCGATCTTCCAAGCAACAGGAAGTTTATCTTAAAAGACACCTAAAAATATGTTTAAAGTGTCTAGATAAACTAAATTTGGATCGAGAAATAAAAAAAGCCATTCAACACAGATTAGAAAAAAATGATGTACCTACGGGATTGGCAGACTCTATCAAGAACAAATTAGCGGAATCTTAAATACGCCCATGCAAAACGGAAAAGCGATAATCTTCTCTGCCCCATCAGGCTCAGGAAAAACTACCATTGTCAAACATCTTCTTTCAAAATTTCCAGAATTAGAATTTAGCATCTCTGCCTCTACTAGAGATAAAAGAGGAAGAGCAGAAACAGATGGTACAGATTACCACTTCCTTTCTCCAGATGAGTTTAAAGACAAGATAGATCAGGATGAATTCATAGAATGGGAAGAAGTCTATGAAGGTAATTTCTATGGCACACTTAAATCAGAGATTGATAGAATCTGGGCGAAAGGCCACCATGTAATCTTTGATGTAGATGTCAAGGGCGGGTTGAATCTTAAACAACATTTCGGTGACAGTGCGTTAGCTATTTTCGTCAAAGTGCCAGACATAGAAACCCTCACCGAGAGATTAAAAGATAGAGGCACGGAAGATGATGAGAGCTTATCGAGAAGGTTATTCAAAGCCAAATTCGAAATGTCTTTTGAAAACAAATTTGATACTGCATTGGTGAATGAACACCTTGATGAGTCTTTCAGAAATGCAGAAAAACTAATCTCTGACTTCATAAAGTCATAAGTAATGAAAGTCGGATTGTTTTTCGGGTCTTTCAACCCTATCCATGTAGGACATATGATCATCGCCCAAACGATGATCGAATCAGGGGAGTTAGATGAACTGTGGTTTATTATCAGTCCACAAAACCCAATGAAGAAAAACAAAAATCTATTGCATGAATTTGACCGTTTGGATATGGTAGAAGCATCAATAGTTGACAATCCCAAAATGAAAGCTATTGATATTGAATTTGGCATGTCAAAACCCAGCTACACAGTAAAAACATTGGCTGTCATTTCAGAAAAGTATCCAGATCATCAGTTCAAACTCATCATTGGAGAAGACAACCTCTCAAATTTTCATAAATGGAAAAATCATGAAGAGATTTTAAAGCACCACAAACTGCTAGTATACCCCAGACCAAATAGTAAAGAACACAAATTAGTAGTCAACACTAACATTGAAATGGTGGATGCCCCTATGATCGATATATCAGCAACATTTATTAGATCGAAAATAAAAAAAGGGCACTCGATCAAATATCTAGTGCCCCCTGAAGTCGGATTTTATATTGAGAGCAAAAAGCTCTATCAATAATTAAATCGTCATAATATCCTTTTCCTTCTTGACAAATAAATTATCCATTAGAATTGAATGTGAATCTGTCAATTTCTGAACATCAGCTTCTGCTCCTTTAATAGCATCTTCAGAAGCACCTTCTTTTTCTAATGACTTCAAAGAATCGTTAATGTCTTTTCTGACATTACGAATACTTATTTTACCTTTTTCAGTCTCAGCTTTTGCTTGCTTCACCAATGTAAGTCTTCTCTCTTCTGTTAAAGGAGGAATGTTTAATCGAACTTGCTCACCATCATTTTGAGGATTCAAACCTAAATCACTGTTGACAATTGCTCTTTCGATATCACCAATGATACTTCTTTCAAAAGGCTTGATCGACAAAGTCCTAGCATCTGGCGTAGAGACAGTAGCAACCTGACCAATTGGAGTTGGATTCCCGTAATACACCACCATCAAACCATCCAACATGTTAGGCATAGCCTTTCCTGCTCGGATTTTAATTAATTCTTGGCCGCAATGCTGAACCGATTTAACCATCAATTCTTTTGCCTCATCCAAAAACATCTGAATCTCTTCCATAACAGTATCTTATTTTTTATTCTAAAGTTAATTAAGCTATTAAAGTACCCAATTCTGCTCCTTTCGCTATCTCATAAAGATTACCCTCTTTATTCATATCGAAAACGATAATAGGTAAATTATTTTCTTGACATAAGGTGAATGCCGTCATATCCATCACATTAAGTCCCTTTGCATATACTTCTTGGAACGAAATTTTTGTATACTTAGTAGCAGTAGGATCCTTTTCAGGGTCTGCAGTATACACACCGTCTACTCTCGTACCTTTCAATACCACATCAGCTTCCACTTCTATTGCTCTCAAACTAGCAGTAGAATCCGTAGTGAAATATGGGTTTCCGATTCCAGCACCAAAAATTACAATTCTACCTTTTTCAAGGTGTCTCACTGCCCTTCTCTTGATGAAAGGCTCACAAACCTCTTCTATTTTGATACCTGACATTAGACGTGTAAACAAACCAGCCTTTTCCAAAGCAGATTGTAAAGCCATCGCATTGATCACAGTAGCCAACATCCCCATGTAATCTCCTTGTACTCGATCGATCCCTGAACTTTCAGCTTGTACTCCTCTAAAGATGTTGCCACCACCTATTACAATAGCAACTTCAACACCTTCATCTTTGACCTTCTTAATCTCCTGGACATATTGATCCAATCTGGCAGCATCAATACCATATTGTTTCTCTCCCATCAAAGCTTCACCGCTAAGCTTGAGTAGTATTCTTTTATATTTCATGAATCAAGTATCTTTTAAGTTGGGCAAAGATATAATGGATTTTGAAATCAGCTCTATCCTAACCCATATTTTGAACTACTATAAATTAACTCAGTTGTATTGGCCTACTCATACTTTCATCCAGTGAGATAAATGTCTCTGTACGATCGATCCCTTCTACTTTCTGTATTTTGTCGTGCAAAACTTCTCTCAAGTGATTAGTATCTCGGCAGTGTATCTTAATAAAGATATTATAATTACCTGTTGTATAATGTATCCTTACTATTTCAGGAATACTCTTCAAGCTTTCTACAACAGAGTCGTATAAGGAACTCCTCTGTAGATAAATCCCGAGAAAACAAGTGACATCAAAACCAAGTTTGGTATAATCGAGTTGCAAAGTGGTCCCTTTCACAATGCCCATTTCCTCCAATTTCTTCATTCTGACATGAACAGTACCTCCTGATACGTACACCTTTTTTGCTATCTCAGTGTAAGGCGTCTTAGCATCTTCCATCAAATGTGAAAGGATTTTCAAATCCACTTCATCAATTTCATAATTCTTCGCCATGTTTTTTAGCAGTTTTTATTAAATACTCAACAATAACAGCAATCTATTGAATCGTATCTAAATAATCAATCTTTTTTATATGATATTTATAATAATCCAACTTCTTGTTATAAATTTGTAATCAGAAAGGAACAAATAAAAGCGTTCTTTTAATAATGTAGGGTGATGAAACTGGCAGCCATGCCCCCCTATCTCGGGGGTAGAGATAAGGCATAAATTCCGATTTATCGGAACTAACCGCTCTGTGGAGGTTCGAATCCTTCTCCTACAGCTATCATTTTTGGGTTAATGTTGTTTAATGAAAGAGTCTGGAATTTCCAGACTTTTTTTCATTTTAACACTTCTCACTTTTTGCACCTCCTTTTTTTGGCTATTCAACGTGCATTTGTCATCTTTAACCTACAATCCTAAATATACACATTTTAGTATTTAAGGAAACAGTATCAAAAGTGAAAGACAATGAGTAATCATCCATGGCATGCGCATTACCCCGAGGGTATGCCCAAAACAATCGATCCTGACATATATTCTTCTCTTGCAGAACTCTTTGAAATAGGGTTTAGAAAATTCGGACCACTTCCTGCCATGGAAAACATGGGGGTTACACTTACTTATAGTCAACTAGAAGAACGAGTTAACAACTTTGCCTCTTACCTACAAAACCATACTGGTTTAAAGAAAGGTGATACAATAGCTATTCAAATGCCAAACTTATTGCAATATCCCATTGCGATGTTTGCAGCACTGAAACTAGGTCTGATAGTAGTTAACGTGAATCCATTGTACACAGCAGACGAAATGCAGCATCAAATCAACAATGCAAAGGCAAAAGGTATCATCATCCTAGAAAATTTCGCCTGTACATTGGAAAAGATTTTGGCTACAACTTCTATAGAGACCGTCATTACAACTGAAATTGGAGATGCCTTAGGGGGATTAAAAAAGACCATCACCAACTTTGTAGTGAAAAGAGTCAGAAACATGGTACCCTCGTACAACATACCCAATAGCATTAAATTCAATAACGCCCTAAAACTTGGTTCCAAATCAGACTGTACTCCCGTTGAAGTAACTGGTGAAGACATCGCTTTCTTACAATACACTGGGGGTACAACTGGCATATCAAAAGGTGCAATGCTAACTCACCGCAACCTGGTTGCCAATCTAGAACAGGTCTGTACTTGGATGAGCACCTTTATAGAAGAAGGAAAAGAAATAGTAATCACGGCATTACCACTCTATCACGTGTTTGCACTAACATGTAATTCATTAGTGATGTTTAAAATGGGGGCTAGAAACGTACTCATAACGAATCCAAGAGACATGCCCTCTTTTATCAAAGACATGAGTAAGCATCAGTTCACTGTTATCACAGGAGTCAATACGCTTTTCAATGGACTTCTTAATCAAGAAGCTTTTGCAGACTTAGACTTTTCAAAATTAAAGTGTGCATTTGGAGGTGGTATGGCTGTGCAACATGCGGTAGCTGAAAAATGGGAGCAAATCACAGGCTCACCTTTAGCAGAAGGGTATGGCCTTACGGAAACTTCCCCTGTACTCACGACCAATCCACTAGATGGTACACAACGTATCGGCACGATAGGCCTTCCGATACCAAGTACTGATATTCGAATTGTGGATGATGAAGGCAATGATGTAGCAACCAATGAGCCAGGAGAATTGATAGCCAGAGGCCCACAGGTAATGAAAGGCTATTGGAACCGCCCAGAGGAAACAGAGGCAGCCTTTCTAGATGGCTGGTTCAAAACAGGGGACATTGCTACCATGGATGATGATGGTTTCATCAAAATTGTGGACAGAAAGAAAGAAATGATTCTTGTATCAGGGTTCAATGTATACCCCAATGAAATAGAAGATGCACTAGGCGCACATCCAGATATATTAGAGTTAGGTGCCATTGGCGTCCCTAACAAAAAATCTACCGAAGCTGTAAAAGTCTTCATTGTCAAAAAGAACGATGCGCTAACAGAAGAAGATGTAAGGGCCTTTGCACATGAACACATGACAGGCTACAAATGCCCAAGGCATATCGAGTTCTGTACGGAGCTACCTAAATCTAATGTTGGTAAAATATTAAGAAGAATCTTGAAAGAAAATGACGCAAAAGTTAATAGCTACGATTAATTAACATTAAAAATTTCATAGGTTTTGTTATGATGTATTAGATTCGCGGGATTTTAACCCTAAACAAAAAATCTATGAAAAGATTAATACTTATCGTATTGATTTTCAATCCGCTATTCATTTTTGCTCAAACAGACTCTACTTCTAACTGGACCAAAGGCGGAAGTCTTGGAATAAACATAAATCAAGCAACTCTTGTCAACTGGGCAGCAGGTGGATTTAGCTCATTCTCTGGAGGAGCCTACTACAATCAGATTATTGATTACAAAAAAGACGGTTTGATTTGGAACAACTCACTTGAACTAGGTTTAGGATTCATTAGAGAAGGAGATCAAGACAGGAAAAAAGCAGATGATAAGATCGTCCTTGTTTCTGCAGTTGGTAAACGTTTTAAAGAAAACAGTAAATGGTACTATGCTGGCATGGTAGATTTCAGGACTCAATTTGTCCCTGGATATGATGATTCCGATTTTAACAATCTAGTTTCAGAATTCATGGCTCCTGGATACTTATTAGCAACTATAGGAATTGATTACAAACCAAATGAATTCTTCAACGTAGGATTCGGACCTGTCTCTTCAAAATTCACTTTTGTCTTACAAGATTCATTAGCAGATGCTGGTAATTTCGGGGTAAAAGGTGCTCAATTAGATGGAAATGGAGATATGATAAAAGGGACAGGTGAAAATATGAGAGGAGAATTTGGGGCTACTTTAGTCGCTAGTTTCAATAAAGAGATTATAAAAAATGTAAACTTTAATTCTAAACTGATCTTATTTACGAATTATCTTGAGAACCCTGAAAAAATTGATGTGAACTGGGAAAACACTTTCAACCTAAAAGTAAATGACTTCCTTTCAGCTATGATCTATATACAGACCATATATGATTATGATGTCAAATTCGAAAACATAGATGACTTAGGTAATGTGACCTTAGAAGATAGATGGCAATTCAAGAGTATTATTAGCTTAGGAGTAGCTTATACTTACGGAGGCACTAGAGGATAAAAAAGTCAGCTTAAAAAATACCGTTGCTCAAGTCGATGGCGAGCCTATTGATACATTAGATAATTGCCATATTAGAAATCCTTCCCCATTCTTTAAAGATTTTGGTTCCATGACCACCCCCACCTTGGAATAGATATATTTGTTCTAGATGAAAATTGATCTAAACGAAATTTGGGAATTCATGGAACTTGCTCCAACCCCGGTCAACAGTGACCAGGGTAATTTCTGGTTGTACGAATTAGTGGTAGGTGATATTTCAATTGACAAACTCACTTCAGAAGATATTCAAAGCTTAAAACTAGAAGAGAACTACGACACGGAACTCCTCCCATCTATTTTCACTTTTAGAGAAATTCTCTGGCAACCCAACGTTTACCCCGAACCGACATTCTGTGTCCCTCAGCTCAATATCCTCAAAGTCTTTTGTGAAGAATATATTTTACAGCAACAGGAAATCAACAAAAGCACATCTCCCTACCTAAGACTATTAGAAGGTCTGGCCAAATATTGCGTAACTGCCCTTGATAAAATCACAGCTGACAAAAGTCCTGTGGATATTAATATCCCAGCAATCTTGGGAGAACTAAGAAAAGAAGCTTTCCCTATCATCAAGTTTTTTATTTTTCACCCGATGACCAAGGCAGACTACAAAAAAGACGCTCTCAACCGCCTCAATTATGCAGTAAAGATCATGCTCACGCAATACAACAGTAAATACCATGACCTACAAGACCCCTACTGGAATGTCAACACCACTGTAGTTTCAGACCTCAAACAAGAAGAAAGCTCTTCTTTAACCGACTCTTAAGACTCAGTAAACCAGTCAGATAGACTCCTAACCGACATTTAAAATCAATTAAACATTAAAGCACTCACTTTTAATTATTTAGACTTAGCTTTGCGGTTCTAATTTTTTTGAAAGAATGACAGATATCAGAAACGTAGCAATTATTGCTCACGTTGACCATGGCAAGACAACATTGGTTGACAAAATCATCTACGCTGCTCAAGCAAATGATGCGAAAAGATCACAGGACAACAATGAGTTGATCCTAGATTCTAATGATCTTGAAAGAGAAAGAGGGATTACTATTCTTTCTAAGAACGTATCCATTGAGTACAAGGGCGTTAAAATCAATATTATCGATACTCCAGGTCACGCGGATTTTGGTGGTGAAGTAGAGCGTGTATTGAGCATGGCTGATGGCGTTATTCTATTAGTAGATGCATTTGAAGGCGCTATGCCTCAAACTCGATTTGTTTTAAGCAAGGCATTGGCTCTTGGATTGAAACCTATCGTTGTAGTCAACAAGGTAGATAAAGAAAACTGTCGTCCTGACGAAGTACATGAGGAAGTATTCGACCTTATGTTCAACTTGGAAGCAACAGAAGACCAATTGGACTTCCCTACTTTATATGGGTCTTCTAAGAATGGTTGGATGAACTATGATTGGAAAGATGAAATAGACAATCTAAACCCATTATTGGATACAATCATCGCAAAAATACCTGCTCCTGATAAAAATGAAGGCGTTTTAAGAATGAAGATTACTTCTTTAGACTTTTCTACTTTCACAGGTAAGATCGCTATTGGTAGAATCCACCAAGGATCTATCAAAGTTGGTCAAAGCTTAGGTTTAACTAAGGAAGACGATACTGTTAAGAGAGTTCGAATCAAAGAGCTACACGTATTTGAAGGTCTAGGAAAAAGAAGCGTAGAAGAAGTTGGTGTTGGTGATATTTGTGCTATTACAGGTATAGAAGAATTTGATATTGGTGACACGATCACTGATTTTGACAATCCAGAGCCATTAGAAAGAGTAGGTGTTGATGAGCCTACAATGAACATGTTGTTCACGATCAACAACTCTCCATTCTTCGGTAAAGAAGGGAAATATGTAACATCTCGTCACTTGAGAGATAGATTATATAAAGAAATAGAAAAGAATTTGGCATTGAGAGTAGAACCTACTGACAGTGAAGACAAGTTCTTGGTATATGGTAGAGGTGTACTTCACTTGTCTGTATTGATTGAAACAATGAGAAGAGAAGGTTATGAGCTACAAGTAGGTCAGCCGCAAGTAATCTACAAACAAGTAGATGGTCAGAAACACGAACCAATAGAGCATTTGGTAATTGATGTGCCAGAAAGTGTATCTGGAAAGGCTATTGAGTTGGTAACTAAGAGAAAAGGTGAATTGACGATCATGCAGCCTAAAGGTGATGTTCAGCATTTGGAATTCAACATCCCTGCAAGAGGCTTAATTGGATTGAGAAACCAAATCTTAACCGCTACTGGTGGTGAAGCAGTAATGACACATAGATTCCAAGGATACGAAGCTTTCAAAGGAGATATTCCTGAGAGATTGAACGGATCATTAGTTTCTATGGAAACTGGATCTGGTACTTCTTATGCGATCGACAAATTGCAAGACAGAGGTATGTTCTTCATAGCTCCAGGTGACGAGTTATATGTAGGTCAAGTAATCGGAGAGCACTCTCGTGCCAATGACTTAGCTGTAAACGTTTCAAAAGGAAAGCAATTGACCAACATGAGAAAATCAGGTACGGATGCAAGTATTAAAATTGCTCCTCCTAAAAAATTCTCTTTGGAAGAAGCTTTGGAATACATCAACAAAGATGAATATGTTGAGGTAACACCTGAATCTTTAAGAATGAGAAAAATTACTTTTAAGGCATAAGCATTTAGCTAAAAGCTTTAAAAGTAAAAACGTATAAAGTGAAGCATCTGTCAATGACAGATGCTTTTTTTATGCAATTGACACATTTCTCAGATCATGTGACTACTTTCACCACATAATAAATTCACGCCTAAGCATTTTTAAAATTGACACTACTATCCAAAATAAAGCGATTAGCATCACATAAGTCTCGCATCCCAGTCATTGCTTTAGCAATAGGTCTACATGCCTGCAGTCCTGCTCTAGTATCTTGGACCAGCCCATCATACGAACCACATGAGTTCAAAAAAATCATTGTTTTTGGAATGTTCAAAAGATTAGATCAAAGAATAGCATTCGAAGAAGCTATTGTAGATCAATTATTAGCATTGGGCTACCCTGCCGGTCATGGCATGACCTTGATACCTCCTAGTTATCAAGTATCTAGTCAGGAAGATATGGAGCGTATTATCAAAAAAGAGAACTTTGATATGGTCATCATGGCCAGTGCAGTAGATTCCAAAACAGAAACAAATTACCATTCTAACAATACTGGAGCTTATGGACCAGGCTATGGGGCCTACGGTGGTGGATATGGTATGTACAACTATTATAACCACAGATACGGATATGGCGTTGGCTATGGAGGATATGGCTATGGATATTCTGATCCAGGATATTATTCTCAATCGACTACCCTATTGATAGAATGTCAAATCTATGACCTGAGTAAAGAAGCTACAGAGCAAAGTGCGGTCATCTATACGGGGCAATCGCAAATAACTGAAAGTTCTAACATGTCTACTACAACGAAGAGGTATGCGAACATTCTTCTAAAAGATTTAAATAAAAACAAAATCATTAAGTAATCAATCTAAACATATGAAGACAATAAAAACTTCAATATTAGTAGTCTTAGTTTTGCTATGTAGCAACCTAATGGCTCAACACAGAATCGAAAAAATAGTAGCTAGTGGCACCCTTAAAATTGGAACGACTGGAACACAACCACCATTTACAATGAAAGCAGCCAACGGTGATTTCATTGGATTGGACATTGACTTGGCCAATTTGTTGGCTACTTCTATGGAGTTAGAATTAGAAATCGTTGAGCTTACATTTGATCAATTGTTACCTAGTTTAAGTGAAGGAAAAGTAGACTTAGTAATCTCTGGGTTGACTATCACTCCTGCTAGAAATATGAAAACTGCTTTTGTAGGACCCTATTTAATATCTGGAAAATCTATATTGACTAAGCAGTCTCATCTTGCTAATGCTACTAATCCTCAGGACATCAACACCAACATGAAGGTGATCACTTTGGCTGGGTCAACAAGTGAAAAATTCGCAAAGAAGTATTTGACCAATGTAGACTTAGAATTAGTAGACAACTACGATTTAGCAATTGGAAAAGTAATCAATGATGAATCTGATTTGATGATAGCTGACTACCCAACATGTGCCTATGCAATGTTAAGAAATCCAAACGCTGGACTAGTTGCTTTGGATAGACCCTTGACAATCGAACCAATCGGTATTGCATTGCCAAATGATGATGCATTGTTCGTCAACTTAGTAGACAACTATATGGAATCTTTGATTGCATCTGGAGTCTTAGATATGATGGAAGAAAAATGGTTTGAAAACCCATACTGGCTGTTACAATTGAAATAAGAGCTGAGATCAGCTAATAATACAAAGGCTGTTTTGGAAATCAACTTGTCCGACTGGACAACAGGGTTCCCAAAACAGCTTTTTTTATTTACCACTTGACCACCACTCCTAGAGCCTCTAGCATCAGAGATTTCTCATCCAGTGCCATCTTGGCCACCGAACGAAAATCACCATACCACTCCTGTAGCTCATCGACCACTTCGTCTCTCACCAAAGTAGCTTCCTGTACCTCTCCTTTTGACAATAAGCAAAGGCCTTCTTTGAAGTTATTCCCTTACCTTTTTAATGGATTATTTTAAGAAAAAGTCAGATTGGTTTAGATGTTTCATAAGTATGGTTGATTTAGGGATTATATACGATGCTAAATACTTCTTGTAAATTCAATGCTCTGTCAATCATTGACAATACGTTGTTAGTATCATCCTTTGTTAGACACAGCCCTACTTTTGAATTTGGATTTTTCACTATCACAAACCATTGATTCACCATTTGATATTGGTAACTCTCATCAGTCAAGTGATGCAATGTCTCATTGAACTGCTCTAGCTCATGTTGATTAAAGGATGCACAACAATTATTATATACTAAAGAGTATATCCTGCATGTTTTACACCAAGAAAATTGAGAACGATTAGATTCTGATAGTATAATACTTTTATCTGTTGAGCACATATTCCTGTTGGTTTGTGCCTCATGAAACTGTACGCCTTGTACAGCTTCAGAGGGCTTTTAACATCATTTAATATTGTACCAAGTATCTCGAGATAATGGAACAAAAATTGCAATCACTATTTAGATCTATTATAAATAATGCAAATATGTCTAGTATTATTAATCGTGTCAATAGCTAGTTGTAGTGACTTTTCACTTTGCATACAACAACAATATTTTGTACTATGAATGCCATCGGTCTTTCAAAACAGACCTCTGACAACCTTTCCAAAGAATAGCATTAGCAGCTTACTAAAAAATAATGGAGTTACCATAAGACGCATGAATACTCCCCGACCCAAGGGTACGGGATATCAAATTTCAGACTGGACAATTACTTCGACCCAAGGGTCGGGGAATTAAACCCAAAAGAGATTAAAAAGCTG
The DNA here is from genome assembly GCA_051531955.1 of Reichenbachiella sp. Classification (GTDB taxonomy): domain Bacteria; phylum Bacteroidota; class Bacteroidia; order Cytophagales; family Cyclobacteriaceae; genus Reichenbachiella. The sequence continues at coordinate 8,204 of JAOPTS010000027.1, read as the reverse complement.
TACTCATACTTCGGGTGAATCAATAAATTGGTTGTGGTTATAAAAGTTCTGGATATGAGAAGCAGCAAGGAGCGACTATTGATAAGGAAGGGTATAAAATGAAAAAAGTCTAGTAAACCAGACTCTTTCATTAAACAACATTAACCCAAAAATGATAGCTGTAGGAGAAGGACTCGAACCTCCACAGAGCAGTTAGCCCCGATAAATCGGGATTTATTCCTTATCTCTACCCCCGAGAAAGGGGGGCACGGCTGCCTATTTCATCACCCTACATTATTTAAAGAACTCATTCCTTTGTTTCTTTATGATTACAAATTTACAATATAAATCCATATAAATAAAATTATAGCATCAGTATAGGTAAATATTTACATTCTGTACAATATATTAGTAATACATTGCGTATATCATAATCACACAAATGATTAACATGCCTATATTCCGAAATTCGTTATGCATATTTATGAAAAGGGTGCAGATCTAAGCCTTATCATTCCTCAGAATCCAGTTGATTACTTAACTTGGATGATGTAATGAATATCAACATCCCTTTTCGAACCCACCAACATAAATTTGTTCAATGAATACCATCGCTCAGTTTCTTTATTCGAATCATACATTTGAGAATCTTTCTAAAGACGAGTTAGAATTGCTTACTCAAATATCAAAGATGCAATCCTACGAAGCTCAAGAGTATATATTCACCACTTCGGATGAGTCAAAATATATGTTTGTGGTCATAGAGGGAACTGTTCAACTCAACATCAGCGGAAGTGAGTTCACAACACTAAGCAAAGGAGAAATATTTGGTGAGATTGGCGTGATCAACGAGAGTATTAGAAGTGGTGACACATTAGCCACAGTACCCACACAACTTATCAAAATCAGTGGCCATAAATTATTTGACGAACAATTCATCCCTGCAACATTAGCATTGAAGATTGTACGACAAATGACAAAGAAGATTGCACAATATCTTGTCACACGGGAAGCCGCAACCACACAAGAAATAATCAACAGAGGTGAAGGAGCAGCTATTGAATTCAAGTCTACGCTCCGAATGAACATCCATACCGGACAAAAGGATGCTAATATTGAACAAGCAGCCTTGAAGACTATTGCAGCATTCATTAATTCTAGTGGTGGGACATTACTCATCGGCGTGGATGACAGTGGAGAAATATTGGGTCTGGAAAAAGACCGATTTCCAAATGATGACAAACTATTACTTCACCTGACCAATATCATAAAAGACAAGATTGGAAGCACACACTTAAAATTCATTCATTCAAGGATACTCATCCTCCAAGGCAAAAAGGTATTACGAATTGATTGTCGTACGACTACTGAGCCTGCCTATTTTATCTCAGGCCAAGACGAATACTTTTTTATCCGTACAGGCCCTTCCACTACCAGTTTGCCCATTAGCAAAATACATGGTTATATAATTCAACGATTTGCTTGAATATCTTTACTTCAAAAAAAACAGCCTCATCTGAAATAGCGAAACAAGAATGAAACACTACTTATTCTTTTAGCTCTCTACAGGTTGATAGAATATTATACTTTACGAAATTCTTATTCGCTGTGCTTTCAAAAAAAGATTCTAAGTATTCCCGAACTTCCTTTTTCCCCCTTTTTGATAAGTATTGAAAATCATCTACCTCTTTTAGTATTTCTGCCTTCTTAGCTACTAAGTCTGCTATGACCAAATCAAAATCAGCTTCTGGTCTACATGGACCAGTGAAGTATCGCTCCGTCACACTCTCTATCCCTAGATTAGGACCTGGCTTTGCATAACTCGCATTCACCATTCCAGAATAATCAAAATCATAGGGTACCGGAATAGCCAAAGGAACTGCTATATCCGATGACTTGAGTAGTTTGACATTATGACGGCCCACTATTCCATAATCAGCATTACCAATCATATAATTGAATACTGTCATGGTATTGGTAATGGCAGGTTCAGCATGCCTAAAACCAAGGTTATCCATTTTCAAAGGGTAAAAACCCAATCGCTCTGCCATCATTTTTTCGGGCTCTATCATAAACGCCCAGGCCAACGTTTCCTTATTTTTTCTATTCGTATCGATGTAGGTAACCTTAGTTAACCTGACTCTAAAGCTATAAGGAGAGATGATTTGATACACCTTATACACCAAGTACTCCTTCAACACATTGTCCGTGCTCGATTTAGAGTTTTGACAATGAGTGACCAATTTTATATTCTTGATATGATCAAGTTTTTCATTATCAATATCCGCTTTTTTTATATTCAATCGCATTGGGGGAAAAGAGCACACCGCTTTACGGTTGTTTCCTCGCGCTCTGACCCGAATTGATTTGGTTACATCTGCCAATGTATCACTAATATGATAGCTCAGTTCAGCAGGCAAATACTTTTCATTATTTTTATTCTTTCTATAGTCTTTAAAAGAAAACTTGAGCTTGATCTCCGCATATTGCTCGATACCAAATATGTCTGTATTGACAATAATAGAATCTCGGATATGCTCTGATTCATCTTCAACCTGGGCAGACAGATAGTGAAACGACATCATGAATAGGATCATGGCCAATGCGAAATGTAAGGTCTTGCTCATTTTGGTTTTTTGATTGAATTTAAATCAAAAAATTATGGACTGCTAGTTACAATCACATTAAATTGGTTTGACTGAAAATCAAAACATTCCACAAAACACAATCTCTAGCAGTATGAATGTACTTCTAATGCTACTTCTCAAATTTTGGTACACACTTGCCATCATATTCGTATTGAGCCGGTTCATCTACTATCCCAACAAGGGTAAAAAAGAATATTTCTTCACTTTTGTATTAATGTCTGCAACCATTTTTCTGATTTGCTTACTGGTTCAAAAAGTTGAAATCTCCTTAGGTTTTGCGCTCGGTATTTTTGCCGTATTTGGGATCATTCGGTATCGGACAGTTTCTATTTCCACACGAGAGATGACCTACATATTTGTATGTGCTGGTGTTGCTGCCAAAAATTCCTTACTGCCTTTAGAAACTAGTTTTGATCGAATTCTCATCACCGATCTTTCCTTGTTAATGGTTGCAGGAGCATTGGAATACTTTCTATTTAGAGCACCAGCTTTGATTAGCAAAAAAATAGTCTACAACCAGCTGGATCTCATACACCCGGACAAAAGGGTAGAGTTAGAAGAGCAATTGGGTACCTCCTTTGGTATAACAAACATCAAAAAAATCAAAGTGGGTAAGATTGATCTACTTAAAAAATCTGCTAATCTCAATGTATTTTTTGTTGACTCACATGATGACCACATTTCTAACACCAAAGACTAAAACACGGATAATGAATCAGACATTACACCTCCGAATTACAACCCTTCTTGCACTAGTCATGGTAATCAGTAGCTGTGCCAGTAACAAGCACCTAACTGATCTTGAAAATTTTGGAGAAGGAAGCAAAGGACGAATTCCTGGCTACATGACTTTACATAAATTACCAAGTAGCATCACACTATTACCCCCTGCTCCTGCTGAAGGATCACCGATGGACCAAATGGACAAGGAACTCAACCAGCTGCTGCTAAACAATACAGACAGCATGCGTCTGACACAAGCTACCAAAGATGCAATCCTCTACTTCCCTGAAGCCATTGACTCTTTTACTAAAATTGTGGACATTGACATCTCAGCTAAAAACACCCCATACCTCTACGTCATATTGAAGAGAACACTCACTGATGCTGCCATGTCGACCTACCTGGCCAAACAACAATACAAACGCCCTAGACCTTATATGGTCAACGGGAAAAGCACTTGCACACCAGAAAGCGAAGCTCACATGAGTGACGGCTCATACCCCTCTGGACATGCAGCAGTTGGCTGGGCCTGGGCATTGATACTTACAGAAGTATTTCCAGACAAAACTAACCACTTGTTGAAAAGAGGTAGAGATTTTGGAGACAGTCGAGCGGTATGTAATGTCCATTGGATGACGGACGTCATAGAAGGTCGCACCATGGGAGCTGCTACAGTCGCCAAATTGCACGGCAATGACAACTTCATGGCAGATCTGCAAGTAGCCAAAAGCGAAGTGGCAGAACTGCTAAAATAATTAAACCCATCTCACCTCACACTTTAACATAATCGCTACAGTATGATCTGCTGAATCAGTACAAAAGCACCATTTACAATATGAAATACGCCTTACTTATTTTCTTCATTAGCCTTTCGATCATGGGGTGTTCTCCAGCAGAGAAAAAGGATACACCCATCGCAATAGTGAATCCATTTGATGATGCAGCAGTTGTTTGGTTCAAGTCCACAGGAGACGGGGCAATTAAAGGAACAGCAAAATTCAAATCAAAAAGTGGCGACATACGCTACGGTAAAGAATTCAGGATCGAACTAATGCCCAACTGTCTATACACCGAGGAAAGGTTAAACAACATCTACAAAAACACAAGTGCTGGGGCGGTCAATATTGAGGACGGTATTCCAAAGTTCACGCCAGACCCGGCAGGATATCACGACACAAAAAAGACCCAATGTAATAAAGACGGTGAATTTGAATTCAACAATCTTCCAGCGGGTGAATATTATGTAATTGCCTTTATGATGTGGGACAAAACTGGAGGGGGAATCATGCAACATGTCGTGCTCTCGGAACAAGAGTCTAAAGTAATAGAAATGATAAATTTCTAAACGATCTAGCCACTTCTGCCTATCAACTGTCGCACTTCTATGAAGCGTACACTTATACTTGAAGGGTTTGCAATCCGACATATCCTATTCTAGTAGCTTTGTATTTTCTAGCAGGACTATTAGCTCCTAGCAATTCTAAATTCGATCATTTACATTCGAGGGTTCGAAAATAGTATCTGAAATAAGTATTAGTTTCGAAGGCCCCTTTTATGCTACTTAAAATCTTTTTCCAATTTATCTAATGAAGCATTTTGATCTACCAGCAGCCATCATTTTTGGAATATCCGCTCTTCAAGGTGTTTTTATCACTATTAACCTGATTTTTCAGAATAAGGGATCTCGGCGAGCCAATATTTTTCTAATGGCCATGATAACCGCCATTACTTTGATCATTTTTCAGAATTTTATTATTCTAAGCGGGAGTTATACAGAGTTACCCTACTTAATATTCCCATTCTACCCACTCAATGGACTCATCGGCCCACTTTTCTTGATGTATGTATTACACCTTCTTTATCCCAATAGGAAATTTAAGATATATGACCTCTTGCATCTCGGCATGTTCCTATATATGACCTACAGTCATTTGGATTTTTTGAGGTTACCGGATGAAACAAAAATATCAGCCGTAGATTATTTTTACTATAGCGACCATCAATTTAATGGGGCGATGATGCTGAACCTTATTTTTAATAAGACGGTACTATTTGGTTATGGATTGGCTTCTATATATTTCATACATACTAAAATAAAAGAAGCAAAAAATTGGTCTTCAGATACAAACCTTCAATATTTAAATAAATTCAACCTGGTTGCTTATTTATTTCTTGCCTATACCATCTCTTCAATTTTAGGCCCATTATACTCTTATACCTTTGAAGTAACAATAGGCCGGTATGAGATATATCATCATATAGTTAATTCAATAGTTGTATTATTTCTTGCTGTCATTGCTATACAGCAACCCGAACGACTTGCCTTTATTTTACAACCCAAACCCATTGAAATAAATAACACCCCTTCTTATCAACCAGTTTTAAATCATCTAAAAGAAATCATGATTGAATTAAAACCATATTTGAACCCAAATCTTACGTTATACGACTTGGCAAACTTGGTTAATATCCCTTCTCATAATCTTTCGGATCAAATCAATAAAGAACTAAAAGTGAACTTTTACGGGTTTATAAATAATTATCGTGTTGAAGAATTTAAGGAGCGGATCATTTCATCCGAATATAATCATTTAACTTTTTTGGCAGTTGCTCATGATGTAGGCTTTAATAGTAAAGCATCTTTTAATAGAATATTCAAAAAACATATGGAAATGACACCTCGTCAATTTTTAAATCAAAAAAAGGTATCAACTTCAGAGATTGAGTCGAGTATAAGCTGAATTAACGCCATTGTTGCATTCAAAAAAAATCTCATGATGAAAATGCAACCATACACCTTGATTTATTTTGCTATAATTGGCCTTTTGATAATCTCAGCTTGCTCTGATGACCCTGAGGAGTCATTGCTAGAGAGTACAATAACATTTACTCAATTTCAAGTTTCAGATATAGAAAACCTTAATAACAGTGCGGACATATATTTACGTTATGCTATTGGAGGTGACATCAATACAATTGACGAACTACGATTACTGTTTAGTAAGTCTATTCTATCACCTGAAGAGGCATTGCAAATTGAGCGTAATAATTACCAGCGTTTAACTATCTCCCAATCACTCCAAACTTCATTGGATGAAAATCTAACGGACACAGAAGGAGACATGATTGAGGAAGGTACTAGCTATCAGACCTACCTACTTGGAGTTTTCCAGAATGACAAAATCGCACCCATACTCTCAGAAGTAAGTACGATCACGCTCAACAACGAAATACTAGTTACTACTCCAGTTCTTACAGGATCTTTCAATGCCAGTGAAGATATTGTTATTGGAAGCGATGGCACACTCTATGCAAACGGAGGAGGTGTCAGTGAAAAGAATCTATACAAGGTAACTCCAGAAGGAGTAAGTACCGTTCTCAGCAATACACAGAATGGAGCAGTAGGCATCACATTAGATGAAGACGGTAATATCTACTCCTCCAACTATAACAGTAGGGTGATTCAAAAGGTCACCCCATCAGGGCAAGCGTCCGATTTTGTTTCCAATTCGCTACTTATCGGTGGCGGAGGGCTCGCATTTGACAATGATGGAAATCTATTCAATACCTTTTGGGCTGAAACAACACTCTTTCGGATTGTAGATCAAGTCGTGGAGCCCTTCACTACAAGCGCTGCTTTTAACGGCCCTGTTGGGGTCACCTATGACAAGGAAAGTGAAAAATTGTTTGTAGCCAGCTTCAATAGCGGTAAAATCTTCCATATCTCTACGGACGACGGGTCAGTTACAGAAGTAGCAGACACACCCGCCAGTATTGGTCATATAACCTATGCAAATGGTTACTTTTATGTCTCTGGGTGGAATGAGCATCAAGTGTTCCAAGTTTCATTGGATGGTCAGACTATCGTGACTATTGGTTCAGGAGTATCTTCCCATATAGACGGAACAGCCAGTACGGCTGGCTTTGTTAGTCCAAATGGCATAGAGGCCACCTCTGATGGAAAACATGTATATGTGACACAAGGGAATGGTCGACTAAGAAAAATAATAATGGCAAGAGAGGATTAATTTTCACTGACCATACTAGTTGCAGCTTGTAACGCTATATTATACAATACTTCGTCACAGTGTTGAGTATACAAACCGAATTAATTCTGGCACACTTCTGAGAAGTGTGCCTTTTTTACTGCAAGGATTGACTATCCGATTTGTACTACCCCAGTAGTCCGCCATCTTCTCGTTAGACAATTACGAATTAGCTATTCTATGGTGTAGCTCCCATGGCTACAATTCAGAATTGGACACTTTTCTATGAAGTCGGATCAGTCTGTATTTCTAGGGAGGGGAGTAATTAGAAAAGTGAATTTCACTGTTTGAGCACAGCGATGCGGTTCGCCGCTGCGATTTAAATTCACAAGATTTTTTTGGGGTCCGACCCCTCGGTTCGTTTTTTTATCGAATGAAAAAAATGAAAAATACTTGAGGACTATCGTCGTTGATAAATATGTCTGTTAACAGCTATCTATAAGTTGAAGGAATTTTACACTTATTATTGTATTACACATTTCTTCTTTCTATTTCGACCAACCCAAAAATATATGTAACTTTTTTAATCCCCCAACTTTACGGATTGATCCATGAAGTCTCAAAATCGATCGACTTGGTAGGCCTAAAATGAAAAAAGTCTGAATATCAGACTCTTTCATTAAACAACATTAACCCAAAAATGATAGCTGTAGGAGAAGGACTCGAACCTCCACAGAGCAGTTAGCCCCGATAAATCGGGATTTATTCCTTATCTCCACCCCCGAGAAAGGGGGGCACGGCTGCCTATTTCATCACCCTACATTATTTAAAGAACTCATTTCTTTGTTCCTTTATGATTACAAATTTA
>JAOPTS010000026.1:0-26941 GCA_051531955.1 Reichenbachiella sp. | reverse complement strand
TTTTAGTGAGATTTACTCTCTGTGTTGTCGGGGTGGCAGGATTCGAACCTGCGACCCCCTGGTCCCAAACCAGGTACGCTAACCGGACTGCGCTACACCCCGAAATATAATTACCACCGGTTATTGTTGGTAATTTTTGTGATCCGTTCAGGACTCGAACCTGAAACCTACTGCTTAGAAGGCAGTTGCTCTATCCAGTTGAGCTAACAGACCATTGTTTTCTTATTCTTCAATCTTTATTGAAGCGTTTTCAGCGGAGAGAGGGGGATTCGAACCCCCGGAACGGTTTAACCCGTTCGCATGTTTAGCAAACATGTGGTTTCAGCCACTCACCCACCTCTCCGGGTTGTTTTTCCTCTCTTTTTTGTTGTGCTTTAGTAGCACCTCCTTTGAAACGAGATGCAAATATAGCAAAACAATTTCCTTAACTCCAACTCCAGTTCTGAAATAGTTGCTTAAATATCATTGTTTTTTTTTGTTCAATTAGAATCTGTTTGAGAATGAGTCGGTTGCGATTTAAAGAATATTTAAAATATTTTCTGGAGGTCTACCAATTGCTGCTTTTCCGTTCTTAATGACGATCGGTCGTTCGATTAAAATTGGATTTTGGACCATGATCTCTATCCATTCGGGATGAGTATGTTCTTGCCCTTTGAATTCTTCTTTAAATAATTTTTCTCCTTTACGAATGAGATCTGTTGGCTCGATTTCCAAAAGATTAATGATTTCAGTGAGTTCAGAAATACTAGGAGGTGTTTTTAGATATTCAAAAATGTCGACTTCTTCATTGTGTTCTTTTAAAATAGCCAATGCGTTTCTACTTTTTCCACATCGAGGGTTGTGGTATATTTTTGTCATAATCAGGGTAATTAAATTTTGTTCAAATATATCACTCGAGCTTCTTCTAAATCTTCGATAAGCTCTTTTTTTAGTTTGATAATTTCATGGCTTAGATCTGTGTATCTCCAAGATAGTTTTAAGTTTTGAATCATTTTGACAAAACGCCCCCATGTTAGATAGTAATGGTAGGCGTATAAGCCCGTTGTAGGGAGTATTATAAACGTAATGATTGTTTGATAGGGGTGAGGACCGATCAATTGATGCACGACAATATTAGCCGCTACATAGTAGATGGGGAACAAGAAGATGCCTATTGCCAGCATAATTGATGCGCGATACTCTTTCTCTTTGGTTATGGCCCTACTAATCCAGCCAGGTGCTTGAAAGGGGAGGTAGTTGAGGGTCGCGCCAATGATGAACAATGGAGCGCCAATCAATAAATAGAGAGAGGTTAAAAACGGTAGTAAAATATTCTTTAACCGGCTGGTGGAATTGATCGAATCAGAATTGCTGTCAGTTAGGAAATTGAAAGACGCTATTTTGGTTTTGATTATTTCAAACTTCTCGGGGTGGACGGTGTGAAAGTATTGAATGGCGTTGGCAATTTCTCTTGTCAAACGGAATTCTTCATTTTTCTCGCCTTTTTGTCTATGAGTTTTGAGTAGGTGAGTTTTATAGATTTTTTTGATTCTGTAAAAGAGCAATTCTTCCTCCTTATCTTTGGTTGTAATGGTTAGTTCTTCAAAGGCATCTTTTAGGTCGTTGGTCAACTGTTGAGCGGTGGCAATTGGGTTAAGTTCATTTGCTTCTTGATATCCTGAGATTGGAATCGGTTGGCCGACGTTGACGTGCAATTTGCTGCCAAATTTGGAAGGATTGCTGTAGTACAGACCGATAGGGACGATTGATAACCCTAAAGCAAAATTATTTTTACTTTCTACACCCAAAGCAATACGAGCTGTACCCGTTTTTATTTTCCTTACTTTGAGTTCATGGATACTCGTACCTTCAGGGAATACCATTAACGTATTGTTGTTCTCTAAAAATTGATAACAAGCGGAGAATGCTTTGTCATTGTCAGGCTTTTGCCCATCCGGCATGTCCTGTTCTCTGTAAACAGGGATAACCTTAAAGAAGGTGAAAATCTTATTGACCCATGGATTGATGAAAATGGAGGCATTGGCAAGAAACCCGGACTGTTGCTTGAGTATGGTGGCAATCACCAATGGGTCCATCAATGTGTTGGGGTGGTTGCATGCCACTATCAATGGGCCTTTGGTAGGGATGCTTTTTGTATTGTATAGTATGACTCGCTTAAAGAAAATTCTCAAAGCGAGTCGTACGATGATTTTTAATGATTGATAAATCAAGATTTAACTTCGTCAAGTTTTGCTCTGCTTAATAATATTAAACCTACAGTGAAAAATAGGACCATAAATAGAATCGAATTTCTCATAGTTCCTGTTAGACTAAGAATACCAGCGTATGATGCCGTGCCAATCACAATGGCAAGCTTCTCTGTAACATCATAAAAACTAAAATAGGAAGCCGTATCTGTGGTACCTTCAGGGATTAATTTAGAATAAGTTGATCGAGAGACGGATTGAATACCCCCCATGACCAATCCCAGTAAACCTGCTAATCCGTAAAATGAAGTTTTGTCTTTGATCAAATAAGCGATGACGCAAATACACATCCATATGATGACAGCAATGAGGATTGACTGTTTGTTGCCATACTTTCCTGCTATTCCTGCAAACAGATATGCTCCGCCTATCGCGACTAATTGGATGATCAAGATGACGATGATCATCTCGGCTGACTCCATGCCAATTTCTTGAGCTGCGAAATATGGCGCCAATAGCATGATAGATTGTACACCCATGCTATAGAAAAAGAAGGAACTTAAAAATCTGATAGAGTTGACTTGAGATTTTAGGTTCACATATACTTTTTTCAATTCTTTAAAACCAGCACTGAGTACTTCTCCAGTGATTTTGTTTTTAGTGGGCTTGTCTTCTAGTTTAGCGAAAGCGATATGGGCAAAACCAAACCACCAGATTCCCACGATAAGGAATACAAACTTGATAGCACTCCCTGCATCATCAAACCCGAAAGTCTCTGGCATTTTAATAAGTGCCAAGCTGACAATCAAGAGCAAGACACTCCCGATGTATCCCATCGAAAAGCCTTTCGCACTTACTGCATCCATGCGATCTATTGTTGTGATCTCCGGTAAGAAAGCATTGTAAAATACAACAGAGGAAGCATAACCAATACTGGCGGTTACAGCCAAGATGATTCCTAATTCAATGTTGCTTCCTTCAAAGAAATATAACCCCATACAAGCCAATGAGCCTAAGTAAGTAAAGAATCGCATAAATGATTTTTTGTTGCCTCTATAATCAGCAACTCCTGATAATATTGGGTATAAAATTACCGCTATCAAAAACGAAAAGGATATCGCAGAGGAATTCAAAACAGTATTCTGAATTGTCATGCCAAAGAATTGGACCATGTCTCCACCAAATGCTGCTTCTGTAGTACTGATGTAATAGGCAGGGAATATCGCAGTGGTAATGATGAGGTTATATACTGAATTGGCCCAGTCATATGAACACCAGGCATTGATTGTTTTCTTGTCGTTGAGATTCATGTCGCCAAGATATTGAATAATCCTCGGATAGTACAGTCGTGTATTATGAGATGATAGAATTTGGAAGATTTGTTCACGCTTTGTTTCATTGGGTATCGAATTTATTATAATTGCTCAAATCTTGAATTAGCTTTGAAAAACTATGAGTAGTCAAACAAAATCCACATTAAAATTAATTGCCATTGTACTAGTGATCCTGATGATCTTGATGCATTTAGGTGTCATTGCTATTCCTTTTTTGGTTTCGTATAAGTTTTGGATACTGATAGGTGCTTTTGTCCTATTGTTGTTGGCTTCCTAATTACTCTGATACATAGTGTTGTAATACGAAATCAATGATCCATGTCTGTATGGAGTCTTTTTGTTGATCTATAGCACCTCTAAATGCATGATCAGTGTTTTGGAGTGGATGGAATTTATTTTCTATTTTCAGACTGTCCATTTTTGATTTAATGGTGAAAGTCTGTTGTATGGGGACGATGCGATCTAATGTTCCATGAATCATCAAAGTTGGAGGGGCTTTTTCGTCCAAGTAGGTGATAGGGCTATGCAACATGGCGAAATTATAAGTCTTAATGGAGTCTTCTGCAGGGTCAAACCCAAATAGGGTAGAAGCGATTTGTAGTTTATCGCCAATATTGAGAGGGATTTTGTCCAGTACTTTGGAAAGACTATCTATGTTCGGTGCACGGTATAATTGATACAAGTCATTGGGCCCATATACATCAATAACATAACGCAGTTTGGATTGGGAAGGTGAATTAGTGAATAATTCATGGTCAGCATACGCCACCATCATACTTAGATGAGCACCGGCAGACTCTCCAAACACACCAATGTTGTTGATATCCAATTTGTACATTGCGGCATGATCTTCCACCCATTTCAATGCGTCAATACCATCTACGATACAGTTAGGGAATGGAGAAATGCCATCACGAGCTAAAGTATAATCTGCAGCCACCACGGTATAGCCTGATGCTCTTAGTTGATTGATCGCACGATTGTATCTGTTGATATTGATGACCTTTTTTGATCCTGCTATCCAGGCTCCTCCATGAAAGTAGATTAAGGTTGGGCTAAGCTCATATTTATCTATTAAAGGGAGATAGATGTCCAGTTTTAACCCGTGCTTGTATTCGATATGGTGTAGCACTTCGCCCTTCAGGATAGGCGCGTCGTTATGGACGAAAAAGTAGGCCAGGGAAGCAAATCCCAATGCAGAGATGAGTATGAATGCCAGTATGAAATTTCTGACCCAACGTTTTTTGCTTTTTGAAATCTTTTTCATAGTCAGTTTACATCAAGACATCATTGACGGGTTGAATTACAGGGGGTAGATCTGTTTCTCCTAACATTTCTCTCAAGTCAATTTCTATGGTTCTGCAGAGTGATAGCATGGGGATGTCATTACTCATTCCTTCAAATGGGTTTTCAGAATAATCACCAACGAGTTCCATCATCAAATATATCCACGCGATGAGGATACCAAATGGAATAGATGCCCAGATACCCCATTCTCCAATTTTGTCAAATTCGGATACGATACCGAAAGGAAGTAGAAAGATGAATATTCCAACAAATATTGAGCTCATGTTAGCATATTGACGTGGTAGTGGGAACTTCTTTATCCTTTCGCATTTGCCCTGATGGGTGTAAAATGCATTGAGGATCTTTTGTAATGTCATGTGACGGAAGTCATCAATCACGTTTTCTTCCCTTAAACTTTTTAAGTCCTGTGATTGAAGGTCTATTATCTGAGTAGCACTGTTTTGGTATGTAACGATTTTTTCATATTCGGATTTTGATAGGAATCGTTTGAGCTCTGATCGTGTGACATCATCTTCTATAAGTCCAATTCCGAACTTTTTAATTCTTCGTTTGGCTTCTCTTGCGATCATCGAGTTTTGATTGACGTGCTCCCAAGGTGTGGGTACCAATAGTTGACATCTTAGTGTATATAGCCAACCAATATGACGGTATATTAGTCTGTGGATGATGTCATCCAATTCAGATTCAGTCTTGTTTTTATTCGTAAAATGGTTGCTAATAAATGACCTGACTGTAGAACCCCAAGCTCTGCTGTCATTGACAATAGAGCCCCAGATTTTACGCGCCTCCCATAAACGATCATATGCTTGATTGTTCTTAAAACCTATATAGAAAGCCACTGCCGTGCCGATTACAGACATGGGGAGCCATGGGATCGATAACCATCTCCATTCTGTCACATGATAGATGATTGTAACAGTTGATACCCAAGCGCTGATCCAAATTATATGGGGAGCTGTTAAGCGTAGAAATGTTTCAAGACTAAAAGTTTTTCGTACGTACATAATTTGTGATTTTGATTGGAAATTAGAAAGAAAAAATGGCTTGACAAGTCAAGGTGGATAATATTGTCAGCTTATAGGGCAAAGGAGAACCAATTGTGTATTTGAACGTTTCTCCTAGATTAGTTACCTTGTGATTCTGTTAAAATCAATTATTTACAGTTTATGATGCATGAGTTAATTGATATTGTTAATCAAGCAATACAATATCAAAAACTAGGAGTGAAATGTGTACTAGCTACTGTGGTAGCCTTGGATGGGTCGTCATATAGAAAGCCTGGTGTACGAATGCTCATCAGTGATGGAGGAGATGTTGTAGGTGCTGTGAGTGGCGGTTGTGTCGAAAAAGAGGTGGTTCGAAGAGCTGCTTCTGTCTTTGAATCAGGTAGCCCCAAAGTCATGACATATGATGGCAGATATCGACTAGGGTGTGAGGGTGTACTCTATATTCTTATTGAACCATTTATTGTGTCAAACGAAATGCTAGAGCGCTTGAATGACTGTATCGTCCATAGACAAACACTCCAGTTGATTTCGTGCTACGAAAAATCCGACGAAGCATTCGGTGGGTTTGGTACCATTGCACATTTTGAAGATAAGCAACAGGTTAGGTTTGGCGATCATGCTATCGATATGACCAGACAAAAGTTTGAGCAACGATTGAACCCACAGTTTCGAATAATGATTATTGGAGCAGAGCATGATGCAGTTCACCTGTGTAAAATGGCTGCTCAGTTAGGTTGGGAAGTTATGGTCCTTTCATCATTCACGGACCCTAAGACTACTCAAGATTTTCCAGAGGCTAAATCAGTCTTGGTGACCAGCCCTGAGATGTTGGATATAAGTTTGATAGATGATCAGACTGCTGTGGTACTAATGTCGCACAATTACGCTTATGATTTGAAATACCTATTGGCTATGAAAGATGTTGAGATGGTCTATCTCGGAATCTTAGGGTCGATGAAGAGGAGGAATCAACTATTTGATGAGCTCTTAGAACATGCGCCAGATAGAGCAAGCGAAATGCTGGATGTTATTCATGCACCAGCAGGGTTAAATATCCATGCTGAGACACCACAAGAAATTGCATTATCCATATTGGCAGAGATCCTGTCAGTCGTTAGACATTCGTCAGCAGTCTCTTTGAGCATCACACATAATAGTCTATAAGAGTGGAAACTAAGATCGCTACTATTGTATTGGCTGCTGGGAAAGGCAGTCGGATGGGGGAGGTTAAACAACTATTGCCAGTGGATGACCATACATTAATTGAAGGTGTTCTCAAGGCTGCATTGGCTTCCAAGTCAAATACGATCATATGCGTATTAGGTGCCCACGCTGAGAAGATTGCCCCATATATATCGCCGTTGGATATTGAGATTATTGAAAATGAAAATTGGCAAAATGGGATGAGCACTAGTATCAGTTGTGGGATTGATTATCTAGAACAAAAGCATCCAGATTTGAAGTATGCCATGATACTATTGGCGGATCAACCAACGGTGAACACTGCTATGATAGATGACCTTATTGATCTGCAAGAGAAGAATCCAAACCGAATAGTAGCATCTGACTATCTGGGAAAGCCGGGTGTACCTGCTATATTTCTTATGTCATATTGGAGTTCTTTGAAGGAATTGACTGGAGATCAAGGGGCAAGAAGGATTCTTTCCAATGACAAGAATGTAATAATGTGCAAGCAACAAGAGGACTTGATTGATATCGATACACCAGAGAACTATCAACAGTTTATAAAAGATCAATCAGAGTGATTTATTGATTGAGCTGTGATGTTTGGTGTCTTTTTTGTCAATTAGACTAGCAATCGATTTGACTTTGGATTGCTTCCTTCCTTTTTTCTTAACCCCTACGGTTGATTTGATTCCATCTAAAATACTTTGCCACCAAAACACAAGATCCCGTTTTGTCAGGTCTCTTTTAATGTTAATGATTCCTTGCCGATATATTGACTTTCCTTCTACGATCGAATCACAAAGGCATTGGCCAAGAGGGGTTCCAATTCAAGGAGGCCAGGTCGATCGGTTTTTTCATTTATCAGTTTAGAAATACGCTCTTTTTTTGAAGCGATTTTTAGTACATGTATTAAGATTGGAAATGTTGATTCTACAACTGGATTGTTATTCCTGAATATAACCCGTAATTAGTAATAAATACGTTTTGTTCAAAATATAGGGAATGCAGTATAGGTGCCAAAGAAATCTCAGGAGTTAAGTTCAACCTGATTTTATCTGTTATTCGAAAAGAAACACCAGTTTCAATGTTGATTTCTATATTGAATAGGAGCTGATGTGATGATTCGTTACTTCTAGCAAAGTATAAGTTGTACCCGTAATTAGTGATCAAACTGACTTTCTTTTCTCTATTGTTTAACCCTAACTGAAGAGGGATATACCATATACCACTTTTGGTATAGTCTAGAACAAAAGAATTTTGAATACCTGTTTTGAAATAAAGGTTCCTATTGCTCTTTGGAAGTATTAGATATATATTCAAGCCTGCATAACCACTAGATTCAAAATTTGTGTAAGACTGGATACCACCCAATGGCTCTAGTAAAACCCTGTCTAGTAGCCGAATATCGTCTTTAAGTTGGTATTGTAATTGAGAAGGATTTTTAATCTGGTTGTACTGGGATGTGATTTTCAAAAGGTTGTCGTAATTGGGTTGATCTATGTTTTTGATTTTTTCATGGATCTGTGGTGTGTCATCCATGTAATAAAGTAGAAGACCTATATGTTTCTTAGAACGAATTCGTTTTTTTGAGCCGTTTATCGTTTTGTGTTTTTCGGAATAAATCAATTCTTTAAATGGAAGGCTATCTTTTTGGATAAAAAAACGATCACCACCTAAATCTCGGTGTAGAAATAAACGTAGTGAACCTGTGGTGATCTGCTCTACAAAAAAAGCTTGTTCATCAATTATTTTTGAGAGGTATAACTCTCCATTATCAAACTGATAGCCTATTATTTTTTCTGGATAATAGGTTGTTTGAGAGTCAATAACTGATCGGTAATGGCATTCTTTTGATAGTTGAATCTTGCCATTGTATGTAATATTACCCTTTAAAGTGTCACCTGAAACGGTGTAAACAAAATCGTCTAGTTGAGCATGTAATAAGAAAGGGAAAGTAAAGATGAAAACTGTAAAAAGTAAGAATGATTTCATTTATAAAGTTAGAGATGAGATACTAATACAGTATGTTAAAGTTTAAGCGGTAATGTGATTTAATTGAGATCGATCATGCTCAATTCTGCTGATTCTAAAATTGCCAAATTGAATTTGTGATAATTTAAATAAGAAATGTCTTTTCGCGCTCTCAACTGTTTAGATACGGTGAGCAATATTAATCACTTCCTTTCTTTTTTCTTAATCCCTACGGTTGATTTGATACCGTCCAAGATGCTTTGCCACCAAAACGTTACATCTTGTTTGGTTGGATCTCTTTCGATTTTTATTTTTCCTTGGCGATATTTTGATTTTCCTTCTATGTTCTGCGATCGAATCACAAAGGCATTGGCCAAGAGGGATTCTAACTCAAGGAGGCCAGGTCGATCGGTATTATCATCCACTAATTTGATAGATAGATCCTGGTACTGCATATCAATAGTGCCAGTGGAGAGTTTGTCTGTGTAGGAGAAATCAAAGGTTAAATCTACTATCTGGCCTGATTCTATGGAGATCCCAGATGGAATTGTCATTTGGTTGATGGCCGTCATGTCCATCTCTGACAACTCACCAACTACCAAATTGGGGTGGGGCGAAGGGTTAAATTCAAAATGACTTTTTAATTTCCCTTGATGTTGAAATCTACACTGAGCATCCAAGATGATGGTACTGCCTTTGGCAGTAGAGATGTTGTAGATGGAGGCGTATAATCTATCGAAAGTGACCACTCCAATTTTATTATTTGGAAAACGTTGTTCATATGTTATATTCGAATTCAGCAAAGTCAAGGTGTCAATGGTGAACGGTACTTGACTCAGTTCAAATATATCAATTAATAGAGCCTTGTTCGGAGTGATTTTTTTCGGTAAAGTTTTGTCTTTACTCACATTGAGATTTAACGCACTAATTTCAATTTTTTCAATTTGAAAGCCTTTGCCTGATCTAAAGGAATTAGCATCAATGCCCAAGGCAGTGATCTGAGATATTTGCATTCTTATTTTGTTTTTTTGGAAAGGGAATTTCTTGATGTAACTAGCCATTCTGAGGCTTGTTTTATGAGAGATGCCTATTCCTTGTAGCGTTTTGTTTTTGATGTCGCATTTGATCGTATCTATCTTGAGTATGTTGGCTTGAGAGAATGTCTCCATAGAGAATTTATGTACGGATACAATCCCAAAATTTATTCCATTCTTAGTGTCAATGGACAGATCTTGGGTGTTGAAGCATCCTTGTATATGGTTGTCTTTATTGAGGAGGGAGACTTGGCCATGTCGTACTAATAGCTTATCAATGATTAACCTTTTGGTTTTTACTTTTGATGATTGCGTTACTGAATCATTTATTGGTTTTTGAGTATTGATATCTAGGATTAGAGAGTCTAATGATACTTCGCCAGCATTATAGTCGATAGATAAGAGCAGCTTTGCTACCCTGATACGGTTTACCTTGAGATCGGTGCAAGTCACAGTACCCCAGTCTGGGAGAGTCAATTTTATACGATCGAATGATATGGATCGTGTCCATAAATCAAATTCTGCACCTGATGATTCTATGGTGATACTTTGTTTAGTGAGTGTACGCTCAATCAAGTATCCAAAATTGAGCTGTAAAACAAAGTATAGAAGGACAGAAACTGCAATCAGAAAAGTAATGGCTAAAAGAATACCACGTTGCTTTTTATTCATACAATCAGGTTAGGATTGAAAAGCTATTAAAATAATAAATAGCCTTGAATAAAAGTAGGGATTTAATTTGACTAGAACCCGTTTAGCGTATCGTCTTTTGTGAAAATGATACGCTAAACGGCTATTCTATTTTTTTATTTGGATGCTGTAATAATGTCTTTTGGATCTAGTATTTTTTTGCCGTACCCGTCAAAAGTGACATTGACCATCGCTAATCCGAGTTGTGTTGTATCTACAACCGAATTTGGCGATATCAACTTCATCAACTTGACTGCCCATGTGAAATAGTCATAGATGAACTGATATAATTTTGTTTTTGATTTGATTCCTCTGAGTGGCAGAATAGCATTGGGTCGGAACATAAATGCTTGTTTGAATCCCAAATTCAGTAAATCGTTTTCGGTTTTTCCTTTCACTCTAGCCCACATAGTTCTTCCTTTTTCTGTGGTATCAGTTCCCCCTCCTGAGACATAAGTAACCGTCATGTCAGGGTTGATTTCTAACAGTGCCTTTGCCAAAGCGAGGGTGTACTTATATGTGATTTCGGTATACTTTTCTTCAGACAAACCTGCAGCACTGATCCCCATACATAAGTAGGCGGCATCAATATCCTTGAGTTTATCTTTGATAGCCGAATAGTCTGAGAAGTCCTTGTGGATGATTTCTGTAAGATTAGGTTCTTCCAGCTTAGAGGTGGACCTTCCAAGAGAAATAACCTCGTCAATGTGTTGATGGTCGAGACATTCTAATAAAACGCCTCTACCCACCATACCTGATGCACCTGTTACTAATACTTTCATGATTCTATTTCTTGCATTTTTCTCATTTGACTCAAGACTAATTTCTTAGGTGTAAGTGGAATAGTGGCCATCATTATTTTTTGCGAGAGACTAATACCCGAAATGACATTAAGTTTTCCAGCCATCATAGCTTCATACCCATCTTTTGCCACCGAATAGGCGCTGACAGTCTTTTTGAATAAAGAGGATTTTTCCATACCAGCAGTTTTGGCAAACTCAGTCTCTGTTGCTCCTGGTAGAAGAGCTGTCACCGTGATATTGGTGTCATGCAGTTCTTCCGCAATAGCATTACTAAAAGAGGTGACGTATGCTTTGGTAGCAAAATATACTGCCTGTAGTGGGCCTGGTAATAAGCTTGCAGTGGACGATACGTTCAGTATTTTTCCAGCATTTCGCTTGACCATGTCAGGTAAGAAAAACCGCGTCAGTGCGGTAAGCGCTATAATGTTAAGATTGATCATCATCTGATCATCTGCCCAATTCCTTTCATGAAATTTGCCTAGCCCTCCAAACCCTGCATTGTTGATCAGGAAATTGATTTTGATGTCGGCCTTGGTTACTTCGTTGTATACTTCTTCTGCGGCATTGGCTACCGAGAGATCTTTGACTATGGTCAGCACTTCAATCCCATACTCTTTTTCAAGTTGAGATTTTAATTCATTCAATTTACCTTCACTTCTAGCAACTATAATTAGGTCTCCTTTTGTTGCTGCATGCAACTTGGCCATTTCTAAACCTATCCCGGTTGATGCGCCTGTGATTAATGCGGTGTTATTCATTTTGTAGTGGTTATATTATGTTTTTATAAGTCGTATTTCTTTGTTAAAAAGCTTAGTTGACTTTTGAAATCATAATCCTTTTGAAGGAAGACCTTAGTGGCAGCCCCTTCCAGAATGAGTAGCAACGTTGAGGCTTCTGATACTGGATCTTTATACCCTAATTGATCAAATGCTTTGCTTATCGCTTCTTGTATAGCCTCCATTTTATGTTGGCCATCGATTTCTAACTCCCATTTTATTTTGAACTGTAATTTCCAGAAGTCTCTTGATTTTTTATTTAGAGTCATTTTAGCTTCTAATCGCAATGTTTTCCGCAAGACTTCTTTTGGGTCAGACTCTAATACTATTTCAGCAAACAAGACTTTGATTCTTTCTTCACCATCTTGTATGATCGCCTCTAATAGTCCCTCCTTGTTTTTGAAATGACGAAAAATTAACCCTTCTGACACTCCAGCATATTTTGCAACTTTGCTAGTAGAGGTGCTTTTAAACCCTTCTTTAGCAAAAAGCTCAAGAGCTGTTCTCAATATTTTTTCTTTCTTCTCTGTCATTATAGTGAGTAATCACTTACTCATAACGCTACATGGTTTCTAAGGTTTTGAAAAGTGGATATTTTTTTAATCTGCCTATAAAAGGAACTATTCTGTCAGTAGCGGGGTTTGCATGTTTAGTTATTTGGAGCAATGAAATAGTAATAGCTGAACAAAATCATCATCATGAAAAAAAGTATAATCAAGTGGGTAGTGATAGTAGGGTTAATAGGAGGTCTCATAGGTGGAGGTGCTCTACTTTACATATTCAATGCACCACACCGTGATGTTCAGGCTGCATCTGTAGATTTTGAATTGTCAGTGGGGACTTTGGTTAATGAGTATTTGCTCAATCCTGATTTGGCTAATGACAAGTATCTGTCAGAGGAGGGAGAATCTAAAATTATTGTAGTCAATGGTATAATTGCTGATATCAGTAAGGATCTCAATCATCAGATTGTAGTATTACTTAAAGGAGATGAGGATAAAGCTGGGGTCAGCTGTACGTTCATGCAATCGACTAATGTCAATGCTGCTAATCTTTCGATTGGGCAAAAAGTGGAAATAAAAGGCGTCATAAGGGTTGGTGCCAGTTATGACGAAGATTTAGAAATGTTTGAAGATGTCATCTTAGAGAAGTGTGACCTGATAAAATAGTATCAACTGTTGAAAGAATTAAATATGAGAAAGTTATTAATTGTATTATTTGTGAGTGTTTTGGGATTCAGTGTTCAAGCACAAGAAAACCTAGTGAGTAAAGCTGGCCATGTTCAATTTTATTCGCATACTGATGTAGAAGACATCACCGCTAATAATTATAAAATGGTAAGTAAACTCACTCCTTCGACTGGTGCCGTTGTGTTTTCTCTGCCTATGCAAAGTTTTGAATTCGAAATTCCATTGATGCAAAAGCATTATAACAGTTCGAAGTTTTTGGATACCAAAAAGTTTCCTAAGGCGAAATTTGTAGGGAAGATTTCGAATCTCGATCAAATCAATTTTGGTACAGATGGAACCTATGATGCAGTAGTCAAAGGTGATTTGACACTACATGGTGTGACTAAAGCTATCGAAGAAAAAGGTACGGTTACTATTGCAGCTGGTATCGTGAAAATTGATGCTAAGATGATAATCAAATTAGAAGATTATGAAGTGGCATTTGAGAAAGGGAAACCATCGACCAACATTGCCAAAGAGATAGAGGTGACCATCAAGGCAGAACACGCAACTCAAGGATAAAATACTAATTTGTATTGGCATGGATGGTCTTGCACTGTCTGTGTGTTTTTTTATATTATATGATAATAAGTGAACATAATATTACTAAGCTAACCGAACTAAAGTGTCTCTTGGATGTCATGAGTCATGATACGTATGTGAAATCTAAAGAGGTTTTGAGCGGGTCAACAGTGGGTCAGCATGTGAGGCATATTTTGGAGTTTTACAATTGTTTATCAGCTGCCATAGAATCCGGAGAGGTAAATTATGATGCGAGACAAAGGAATTGTAAGATTGAAGAGAGTTTGGATGTCTCTCGCGAAGTGATCTACGGAATTATTGATTTTTTGCAAGTTGTTAAAGCTGATAGGTTGATGAAGTTAATTGCCAATTATGGTGATAGTTCTGAGCAGCCGTTAACTATCTCTACGACCTTGGAGAGAGAATTGGCTTATTTGTTAGATCATACTGTACATCATTTGGCTATTGTCAAAATTGGCTTGAGAGATGAAAAGGAAATGAATCTTTTGGGAGAGAATTTTGGAGTTGCTTCTTCAACCGTTAGATTTAATAATCAAAATACGGATGTACCAATTCTAGTTGAACATTAAGAGTAGATGAGACCAAAGAATGTCAGTATTGCAATTCCCCTAGCTTGGCCACAAACCAAGTGTAAACAAGCAGGCGCTTGGTATGATGGATTATTGCAATTTTTAAGATTTAATCGACAGGGCTATTATCAAGTAGGGCATGCTGCTGTCGTGTTACTAAATCCTGAGCATAACACTTTTGAATATTACGACTTTGGTCGCTACCATAGCCCACATGGGCATGGTCGAGTACGAAGTGCACATACAGATCATGATCTCATCATTAAGACCAAACCAGTTTTTAATGATGGGAGAGTAGTGAACATAGACCAACTGTTGCTTGAGTTGTATCGCAACCCTTCTGCGCATGGTGACGGCCCTATTTATGGTAAGCCAGTAAAGATTAATTATTTGAAGGCCAAACAACTTGTTGATACACTTGGTGAGCAGGCCTATTTGCCATATGGTCCTTTCGTTTGGCAGGGGACTAATTGCTCACGGTTTGTAAATAGCACTATGATAGAAGGAGCGCAATCATGGTTGACTCGATTGGTGCTTCGTCTGCCTTGGACTGTTAGCCCAGCCCCGCTTCAAATTTTGCAGTATTGTCCTGGTGATATGATGTCATACGGATTGGTAGGTACGCAGGAAGCAGTCTATCAATCAGGGATGGAGTTATCTCCAATCAGAGAATGAAATTACCCAAAACACTACCTGAACCAGAAAAACCAAAACATCTATCCGCTAATATCAAATGGTTGGCAGGAGAGGGGGCAGGCTCTTGGTTTGAATTGAAGCAGCAGCATGAACAGCAATTGGAAGTGAGTAGATTTTCACCGCAGGGAGAAATTGAATGTCAAGGAACTTTCGTGTTCCCTAATGGATTTGATTTGACTAAGGTTTATTCAATGGATTATCCTTCTCATTGTGCGATAGTGACACTTCTTCAAGGTGATGCTAAATACACATCCAACCGCTTAGAAAAATAAAACTACTGTGCATCGCTAGTAGAGTCTGTTTCTTGTTTGGTAGGTTCAGGATTCTGTACTGGTTCTTCGGCTGGAGCTTCTGTCAAATCCTCAGCTGATTCTTTATCAACTACTGTGCTTCCCTCAACAGGCTCTTCATTGACTGGAGCCTGATTGCTTGACACTTCTTCTTCAATCAAAGGTGCAACACTGCTGTCAGGAATGGCTAAAGAGTCAAAGGATGAACTGTCCGCAATCATCAACGTACGGTCAGGCGCAAGTATAGCGGAGCTATCCATTATGATTAATTCTTTTTGAGGCATATTAAAATGTTCTGATTGATACAAAAAGCCTCCAATAGCAACAAAGACGAGAACACCAATCGCAAGTAGGTACTTCCATGATAGGCTTTGTCCAATTGGACTGCTATTAGACGACTTGGATTGTAATCGTTCCAATTGTTTTTGACACTTGGGACAAGTGTCAAGATGCCTGTCAATTTCTATCATGTCATCCACAAATAGGTCGATATTGATGTAGTCGAGGAGCTTTTGCTTGGAGATGTGGTCGGTGGAATTGTTCATTCTAATACAGATTCGCTGGGTGATTGATATTGATTAGTAAATTTAGTAGTAATCGCTGAAATAATTGTGTTTTATTGAGTTAAAGGATGTTGGTTATTAAACAAGACGCTTATTTCGTTTTGACTTTGCAAATGCTGTATCTGAAAATTAGTTCCTCAGCGCTTCCTTGATCAACTGATTGACTTGGTCTGCTTGATTGACTAACATGGCGTGCCCCCCTTTGTCTACTTTGATCACACTTTCTCTTTTAGGGCAAGTTAGAACCCGGTCATGAGTGCCATGGATCATGGTGATTTGATCAGAATAGTGGGTATTGTCCCATGTGGCAATCTGCTTCATCGCCCATTTGACAAACGAGTTATCTTGGTCTTTAAGAATATCAAATAAGAGTTGTTTGTTCTCTTGGGAGATGTCAAACAAAAATGCAATTTGATTCTTAGGAGGGTTGAATACAGATTCAGGCAAGATCGAAAAAACACCTATCCAGCCAAAGAATCTAAAAACAGAATTCAGATCATGTTTTGTCTGTGCAGAAGAAATGATGATAGTTTTACTCGGCTTGAGTAGCTTCTCAATCTCAACAGCTATCATTCCTCCAAAACTAATCCCGACCAACCCAAATTCCTTGGAGGTGTCGATGCGTCTACTGAATCGTTTGGCATACGCTGAAAGCGTTTCACCATCTAGCGGAGGTATCCAATCAAGATGAACGGTTTTAAACCCAATATCCATGTACTTGAATATTCGTTCATCTGCACCTAAACCACTGATAGTGTAGACGATCATCCTTCGACTAATTCCTCTTTGATGTCATAGAACCACATCGAACTGATATCTGACCTTATATCCATGTCAGGTTGTATACCGTTTTCAACCTTGGTCATATTGTTTAGGTCCATTGTGTATGGATCTACGACCAAATCCATTGAGGTGTTGTGTACTTGATTGCTGACATGTCTGAATATTTCAGCAGCAAAGACTTCTACTTTTTTGACATTCGTGGACACTTGTTGAAGCAACTCAGGCGTGTCATGCTTTTTCTCCATTTCTCTATGAAACGTCCTTAAGATATCAAGATCGAAAGGGTCAACATAACGATTAGAAAATTCTGCGTTTTCATGAGGTTTCCATGCAATGAAAAGATCTTGAACTCTTTGGTTTAGAATGCCTAATTTCCTTCCCAACCCATTGTCATTCGCAAACAGTCTCTTTAGTACGGTTAAGTTCGTGTACCCTTTATTGGTAAACAATAAAGTGAAGAAAGACCAATAAACTGCCCAGTCCCAGAATATTTTAACTACCATGATTTGGGTGTTTCCCATCAATTGGTATTTGTTGAGATAGGTAGGGATCCATTGTTCAAATATCCCGAAATGCGTCTTCTCATATACATCTGCATGAATGAAGATTGGTTCGTTGGCGATATCTCTAATCACCAAATCTGTAATCCAAGAATTGTTCAATGCAATGAAGTCAGTGCCTGGAGAATATAGTGGGTCTAAAAAGACACCTGCGTCACCTGTCACTGCCCAACGATCTTCAGAATAAATCTTGCCACTATGATGCGAATATTGTTTTAAGAAAAGGAAGTCTAGGACGTCCTCTTTTTTGTCTCCGAATTTTTCATAGGCTTGTGGTTCATTTTTCTTGATCCACTCAAATGCTTTGTCTTTTGTGTTGAAATCAGTGAATTCATGAAATCTTGGGTCAGCAACGATACCCACACTTGTGCAGCCCGATGATAATGGAATCAGCCACAGCCAATATCCTGTATCCATTAAATGCACAGTGCCCAATCTTCTCAGTCCTGGGCTTAGTGATTCTGCCCATTCTTTATCTTCTGACCAATCTTGTACATCTATTTCTCCTTTGACTCTAAACCAAACCGCATTGATGTTGTGCTCAATGGTTTTGGAGAAATCCATTTGTCTTTTTATAACTGCACCTCTTCCTGTACAGTCAATTGCCCATCTAGCTTTCACTTTCGAGGGTTCTCCTTTGATTGCATATGTGATGGTGTGTTGCTCTTCTCCAAAGTCAACACCTTTTACTCTTGCTCCTGCTACGATTTCATTCCCAACGGCCTTGCTCCTGTTCATGAGTTCGTTTTCGAAACTCCCTCGGTCGATTTGATGACTTGGAATAGGGAGTCTATTTCTTGGCCCTAATTCAACTCGTCTTTCGATTTTGTTTTTATGATTTGGAGAAAAGTAAAATCTCAAGCCATGTTTAGGCAATTGCTCCGCATCGAGGTAATCTTTCAAGTCCAATACTTCTCTCAAATAGTAGGTTCCTAACTCAACAGTAGACTCTCCTACTTTGTGTGCTGCAGTAGGAGCCAAATTCTTTCTTTGTTCGAGAATAAGGATAGATAGATCCTGATTTTCTTTCTTGAGTTGTAAAGATAACGTCAGTGCAGCTAAGCCGCCACCCATTAATACTACATCGTATTGATCTTTCATTGAAGATGATATTTACTTGCGTATAGATAATATGATCACACTCCAAAATTAATTTAATGATATTGATTAATCCTATTTATTTTGGTGTGTGCATTAAATATATTGCACTTTTTACAAAATGAGTCAATCACTCATTTTTGAAGTTGAATTAAAATTTTTAGCGAAAAGTGAAACTAGGGTTACTGTTTTTGATCGTCTCCTTTTGGAGTTTGGAAATCGATACACGCAGTATCTATGATGCGCTAGATGGGCAATCATTAGAGAAGGTGGTTATAGCTTTGCGACAGCTTGATAAAGAGCCGTCAACCTCAAGAGTGAAGGCTTTTAGAGGTGTGCTTTTGGCTAAAAAGGCATTTTTCTTAGATAAGATTTCAGATAAAGTATCAGTATTTAAAGAAGGAGCATTTTTATTAGAAAGTGAGATAGCATCTTACCCTGACAATGTAGAATATAGATTTTTACGCTTGGCTACTCAAGAGAATAGTCCTGGTATCCTTGGGTATAAGAATAATTTAGAGGAAGACAAATCCTTCATCATAAAAAAAATAGAGTCTATGGATTCTGATTTGAGAGATCAAGTTTATCATTATTCAAAGACTTCCATTATTATTCCAATCACAGACCTACCTTAATGAAAAAAGTATTAGTTATTAATTATTCCCAAACGGGTCAGCTCAGTTCAATATTGGATCGATTCTCTGAGGGCTTGGATGGAGTAGAAATTGATAGGGTCATAGTGTCATTAAAGGAATCATTTGATTTCCCATGGAGTAGTGATTCATTTTTTGATGCTTTCCCTGAATCTGTTTTAGAAGTAGAAACCGAATTGGCACCAATGGAATTCAAATATGAGTCTTATGATTTGGTCGTATTTGGTTATCAACCCTGGTATTTGTCACCTTCGATACCAGCGACTTCTATTATGAAGCATCCTGATTTTAAGTCTAGAATTAAAAGTACACCTGTGCTCTCAATCATTGGTGCACGTAACATGTGGATCAATTCACAGGATAGAGTCAAGCATTATATCGCAGAGGCAGGAGGTCAATTGGTAGGTAATATTCCATTGATAGATCGGTCAAATAATTTGTTGAGTGCAATGTCAATTTTGCATTGGATGTTGACTGGGCAGAAAACCAGAAAGTGGGGACTGTTGCCCTTGCCGGGGATAAATGAAGAGGATATTGAAGATGTTGCTGCGTATGGTGTAGTTGTCAATGAGGTCTTGATATCTGGTAATTTAGAAACATTACAAAAACAAATTTTAGAAAGAGGTAAAGTTGTAATGAATACCAATATTCTGTTCATTGAGGGAAGAGCAAAGAAGTTGTTTAAGATATGGGCTGGAATAATTAAAAAGAATGGAACAACTGTAGAGAAAAGACGTGGATGGTTGAAAGTTTTCAAATATTATTTAATATTCGCATTATTTTTAGTTTCACCGGTTGTGTTGTTTGTTTATAATCTATTAATTGTGCCTTTTACACAAGGTAAAATCAAAAAGAAAAAGGAGTATTATAGCGGGGTTAGATAGTATGCAGGAAGTATATATTACAAAAACATCGAATTTTTTACCAAATGAATCTATCTCTAATGATGAGATGGAAGATTATTTGGGATATGTCAATGGGCAAAAGTCAAGATCTAAATCTATAGTTCTTAGAAATAATAAAATCAAAGAAAGATACTATGCCTTAACTAAGGATGGTAGTGCCACTCACACCAACGCTGAGATGGCTTCTTTGGCTATTAAGAAATTGTTTGCTGAGAATCCTGATGAAATCAAGACAGTTGATTTATTGGCTTGTGGTACATCTAGTCCAGACCAATTGATGCCATCTCATGGTGTGATGGTACATGGCTGGTTGCCCGAGATGAATTCGATAGAAGTAGTGTCTCCTTCTGGAGTATGCTGTTCTGGTATGCACGCATTAAAATATGCGTTCATGTCTATCAAATTGGGGGAGAAAAACAAAGCAGTTTGTACTGGGTCAGAAAGACTTTCTCGAACTTTGAGGTCTGAGCAATTTGAAGATGAAATGCAGCATTTGATCGAATTGGAGAAAAACCCAATAATCGCTTTTCAAAAAGATTTTTTGAGATGGATGTTGTCTGATGGAGCTGGAGTTTTCATGTTAGAGAACAAACCGAACCCAAATGGCTATAATTTGAAAGTAGAATGGATCGATGGTATTTCATATGCAAATGTCATGGAACCTTGTATGTATATGGGAGCGGAGAAGCTAGAGGATGGTACGCTGAAAAGTTATACTGATTTTGCCCCTGAAGATATTTTGCACGAATCATTATTCTCCATCAAGCAGGATACACGTTTGTTAGATAAAAATATTGTTGACTTAGGCTTTAATCATTTGTCTAAGATATTTAAAGATAAAGGACAAGATGTTGATGAAGTAGATCACTTTCTACCTCATTTATCTAGTTTCTTTTTTGAAGATAAAATTGCTGGCGTTCTAGAATCGAATGGCATGGGTATCCCAAAAGAAAAGTGGTTTACCAACCTGGCTGATAAAGGTAACGTTGGAGCCGGTTCGATCTACTTGATGGTAGATGAATTGATGACGAAGAAAGAGGTTAAGAAGGGACAAAAAGTCTTATTGGCTGTTCCTGAGAGTTCTCGTTTTTCTTATGTTTTTTGTTATTTGACTATTTGCTAACCTAGTGACACCATGAAAGAAGAGGATGTACCACAAGACGAGAGCTTTCTAAAAGACTTTACACGTGACGTAATCTATGCCAAAGGGAAAGATGGTAAATACACGACTAGTTTAAGTCAAGGCTGGGACATCAAAAAAGATGCCTTGGACAATGCCTGGGATGACGTCAATGAAAAGATTGAAGAGGCGAAACAAGCGGTAATCAATGGTGAGAAGAGTCCCGTCTTTTATTACCAAGAACTCAACTTGATGGATATGCCAACAATTACGGATTATACAGGCTATTGGTCCATTACGATCAAAAGGCATTACAAACCTGCCGTCTTCAATAAGTTAAGTAGTAAAAGATTAGAAAAGTATGCCGAAGTGTTTGGTATATCTGTAGAAGAATTAAAATCCCCTGACCTAAAGTGATTAACGAATTCAAACATATACAATCGGCACACTGTGAAAACGGGGTGACGACAAGTTTATTGAAGCATCATGGAGTAGACTTCATGAATGAACCTTTGGCTTTTGGTATTGGTTCAGGGTTGTTCTATATCCACATACCATTCATGATTGTCAATGGTGGGCCTGCTTTGTCATTTCGTACTATGCCAGGTGCTATTTTCAAGCGTACTGCCAAGTCACTTGGGATCGAGGTTAAAAGAAAGAAATTTAGTTCTGAGGAGAAAGCAGATGACTACTTGATGCAACTCATCTCCGAAGGAAAACCTGTAGGGTGTCAAGTTGGAGTTTTCAATTTGCCATATTTTCCAAAGGAGTACCGTTTTCACTTCAATGCACATAATCTCATCGTATACGGTTATGAGAATGGGGAGTATTTGATAAGTGATCCAGTGATGGAGACCACCTGTCGTTTGACCAAAGAAGAATTGAATAAAGTGCGTTTCGCTAAGGGGGCATTGGCTCCTAAAGGGCATGTTTACTACCCAGAGAATGTAGGCGAGGTGAATCCTGAATTATTACAACAAGCGGTTAGAAAAGGTATAAAAACCAATGTTAGAGATATGCTCAGGATACCTGGTCCTATCGCTGGAGTGACTGGTATCAAGTATACGGCGAAGAAAGTTCGTGGATGGCGTGACAAGCTAGGTGTCAGAAGGGCTGGGCTGTACTTGGGACAGATTGTAAGAATGCAAGAGGAAATAGGAACAGGAGGAGGAGGATTTAGATTTATCTATGGTGCGTTCATGGAGCAAGCTGCTGAGATATTACAAAACGACAAGTTAATTGGCATCTCAGAAGGTATCACTGAAGCGGGTGATATGTGGCGTAACACTGCCATACAAATGGCTGGTATCTACAAGGGGAGGATAACCGAGCAAAAGGATTTCGATCAAGCCGCAGATATGATGATCGAGATATTCCACAAAGAGAAAGAAGTGTTTACTCAGCTTGACAAGATCAAACTTAAATAGTGTCTTCAATATCTCACATTGAAATAGAAGGGCTATACAACCGATATCCAAGATCAAAAGTTGATAGCCTTTGTGATATCAATTTACAAATAGCAGCTGGGACTAAGTTTGGTCTTTTGGGGCCAAATGGTGCAGGTAAGACTACACTCATATCCATTATGTGCGGTTTTTTAACGCAAACAACTGGTGAAATTAGATATCGGTCAACAGAAGGAACTTCGATTGTAGGGAGATCGCTCAAATCTATTATTGGTTTTGTTCCTCAGGAATATGCGATGTATGATGAGTTGAGCCCCATTGAAAACTTAGAATATTTTGGTGCTTTGTACAATTTGAAATCTCGTGAGATCAAAGAACGAAGTGCAGAGTTGCTGAAGATATTAGGGTTGACAGAAGTAGCCAATACCCGAGTAAGGGATTTCTCAGGCGGTATGAAACGAAGAGTGAATTTAGCCATTGGCGTAATTCACGAACCAAAAATATTGTTTTTAGATGAGCCTACGGTTGGGGTAGATGTGCAGAGTAAGCATGCGATTATTCGATTCTTGAATAAGCTGAATGAGGCCGGTGCGACAATTATATATACCTCTCATCACATGAACGAAGCACAGGAGCTATGCGATGAGATCGTATTGATAGATCATGGTAAAGTATTGGCCAACGGAGGTACAAAAGAACTATTGCTGTCACACAACTCGGAAGATTTACAATCGTTATTTATTAGCTTGACAGGAGAGGAGTATCGCAATTAGTTATGTTCAAATTCATTACTTCTATAAAGAAAGAATTGATCCTGCTCTTTAGCGATAAGCTTGGGCTGATGGTCATGTTTGTCATGCCAATATTATTAGTGTTCATCATCACGATCATACAGGATAGTGCTTTTAAAATTGTCAATGAAAAGAAATTAAGCATCGTGATCGCTAATCATGATGAAGGAGCACAAGGCACTGCATTGGTGAAGTTGATAGGTCAATCAGGCTTCTTTGAACTGGAACAAGATGATACTTTGACTGCCGATGAGTTGGAAGGGATTATAATGAATGATGCCATACTGACGGCTCTCTATATTCCTTCAGATTTCACCTCTAGTCTCAAAATGAAGGCCAGTAGCGTCAGTAGCAAGATGATGTCTGAATTGGGATTGTTTGAATATCAAGACAGTAGTGTTTTAGAAATGCCATCATTAAAGCTCTACTTCGATCCTGTCCTTAAAGAAACGTTCACGGTCTCTATTGTGAGAATGGTATCCGCCTATACAGATGCCTTGGAGAATAAAATGATGATTGCGTCGGTTTACGAGCTCATGGGTAAAACACTGGATGAAGAGGCAATGGTGGAGCAGTTATTATCTAACAAAATTGTGATAGAGAGTCATACGGCTTCTGTATCGGGTAATGATATTTTACCAACTTCTACCCAGCATAATGTGCCTGCTTGGACGCTTTTTGCTATGTTTTTTATGGTTGTCTCACTTGGAGCCAACGTAGTGAAGGAACGAGTCTCAGGTAGTTTTATGCGATTGAAAACCATGCCTTCCAGTTTCTCGATGGTGCTGTTAGGAAAATTGTTGGTTTATGTAGCGGTGGCGGTCTTGCAGATTACGATCATATTTGGTTTAACAATGGTGTTGTTTCCATTTTTGGATTTGCCATTGTTGGTCTTGCCGGATGCAATTCTACCATTCATAGTGGTGGTGTTACTCTCAAGCATTGCGGCGGTGAGTTATTCTCTGATGATCGGGACTTTGTCTCGTACCATGGAGCAGTGTATCGGGATAGGAGCTGTATCAGTTATTATCTTTGGAGCCATAGGAGGTATTTGGGTGCCAACATTTGTGATGCCTGCCTACATGAAGATGTTAGCGGTGATTTCGCCACTTCATTGGTGTCTAGAGGGTTTTTACGTGTTATTTTTAAAGGGCGGTAGCTGGAGTGAACTATTGCCTATTATTGCATATATAATCTGTTTTATTTTGATCTGTCAGGGGATAACACTCAGTAGGTTGAAAGCGGAAAAATTACTTTGATTTTATTGTTATGGATAAGGAAGTATTAAAAGTAGAATTGAAAGAGAAGATCATCAAGTATCTAAACCTATTGGATATGACGCCAGATGATATTCCAGATAATGAGCCGTTTTTTGGACCCAACCTTGGGTTAGATTCAATTGATTCTATCGAAATGGTCGTGCTTTTGGAGCGTGAATACGGTATTAAAATCACCAACCCTGCTGATGGTAGAAAAATCATGGTAGATGTTGAAGTGATGGCGGATTATATCCTAGCCAATTCCACTAAAATATGAAAAAGGTCTTTGTTACAGGGATGGGAGTAATCTCAGCTATTGGTAACAATGTTGATGAAAATCATCTAAGCTTAAAAGAAGGTCGTACAGGTATATCTTTTAACGCTAAATATTTTTCGTCCAAATACACCAGCCTATACCCTTTTGGGGAAGTCAAACAAAGTGATTCGGAATTGAAATCGAGCCTCTCTGTTGATGATTATAAGGGATTGACAAGAACTGATTTATTAGCATTCAAGGCTTTTGAGGAAGCCACACAGATGGCGGGTCTGGGCGATAGAGAATTGTCAAATACGCAAACGGGCTTGATTTCTGGGAGTACGGTGGGCGGTATGGTGATGACCAATCAAGTGTATGAAGATGGTAACAATAGAGCAAAGTCTACTGAATTTCTAGCGTCCTATGACTATTGTTCTCATACCATGAGATTGATTGATGCTTACAGGATCAAAGGAATAACAGATACGATCAATACCGCATGTTCTTCTTCTGCCAATGCTATTATGTTGGGCGCTCGATTGATCAAATCAGGTAGAGCCAAACGAATGATTGTGGGAGGGGTAGATAGCTTAGCAAAGTTTACCGTCAATGGATTTAACTCACTACAGATCTTATCTGATGAGTTATGTCGACCTTTTGATGCAAAGAGAAAAGGCTTGAATCTAGGTGAAGGCGCTGCTTACTTGGTGTTGGAATCGGAAGATGTAGTGGGCGATAAAAAAATATTAGCAGAAGTAGCAGGTTATGGGAATAGCAATGACGCTTATCACCCTTCCTCACTTTCTCCTGACGCAGTAGGTGTGATAGCTGCTATGCAAGGTGCCATGGATAGTGCGGGTGTCAATCCTGACGAGGTGGATAGCATCAATGCACACGGGACGTCCACAGAAAATAATGACCAGACAGAGTTGTTTGGAATCAATAAACTGTTCAACGAGATACCACCATTTTGCTCTACTAAGAGTTTTACGGGGCATACGTTGGGTGCTGCCGGAGCTATCGAAGCAGTCTATAGTATTGTCAGTTTGAATGAAGGGGAGTTATATCCAAGTTTGCAGTTTGACACGCCTATTGCTGACTTGCAGCACAATCCCACGTTGATCTATAGGTCAGGTCAAGAGGTGAAAGTAGTATTGTCTAACTCATTTGGTTTTGGGGGAAATTGTACCTCTTTAGTATTTAAAAAATAAGTGTCGTGTATATAAAGTCTGCCATAGCCATATCTCCACAATCCACAATAGAAGGAACATTCTTTGATTCTGCTATTAAGGAATTTGTAGGGAATAAGTATGAAGCACAAGAGCCCCCTTATGGTGATTTAATCCCCCGTTCTTTGTTGCGCAGGATGAATAAGGCAGTTCGAATGGGAGTGGGCGCAGGCTTAATGGCGGTCAAAAATCAAAAGCCACAAGATGGGATCGTTCTAGGAACTGCCTATGGGGGGATCGATGACAGTTTTAAGTTCCTTCATCAGATATTAGAATACGAAGAGGGGACCTTGACACCTACCAACTTTGTACAAAGTACCCCAAATGCTGTAGCGGGTAGCTTGGCGATGATGACCAAGAATACCGGTTATAACATTACCCATGTGAACTATGGTTTAGCGTTCGAGGCAGCCTTGTTGGACGCCATGATGTTGTTCGAAGAAAAGAAAGCAAACTCCCTATTAGTTGGTTCGTTGGAGGAATTATCAGGGCACAATTTCAATATGGACGAACAAGCAGGTTGGTTTAAGAATTCTCAGATAGATTCTAAAAACTTGCTGTCATCTGGAACGAAAGGTTCGGTGAGAGGTGAAGGGAGTTCCATGTTTGTGATGGACAATAATCCACAAGATGCATTGGCTCAGGTTTTGGAAGTGAAACAGTTTAATAACATCTCTCAAGACGAATTACATGA
>JAOPTS010000025.1:0-17684 GCA_051531955.1 Reichenbachiella sp. | reverse complement strand
TCATACTACCTACAGAATCAATTTTGAATTCAACGTAGATCAATCTCTCAATGCTCTCTCTTCGTGCGCTACTAGGGTATTTCAAATTCATTGCTAGACTTTTATAAAACGACTCAATACCCCCTCTGTATTCAAGGAACTTTTCCTTTTTTTGAAGCTCTATGGTAAACACATCAACAGATGATCTCAGGATAGCCACTTCCTCATATTCCGCATGGACAATGGTAATCGTATCTTTTTCAGAACTACTAAACTGACTATAGCCTCGATGATTAGTCGATAATGATACAATCGAGTTATTTACAAAAACCTCAGCTTGATCTACAGGTTGTTGGGAGAGGTAATCTTTGACCTTAATAGTTGTAATTTTCTGAGAATAGCCAGTAAGCGCTGTTAAAAGAAGTATTAGGCAAGTAAATGATTGGTTCATCATGGTTGGTTAATAATTTCCGACCCTACAAAGGTAATAATTGTATCATTTGATAAAAGTAAGCCTTACTCATTTAATTACTATTAAGAGTTACCCTAATCATACCCCTCTACACAATATCTTTGCTCTTAATTAATAATCTCATATTAAAGTGCCCTTGTTGCCCCGGTAAAACTTATGAAAATCCTTATTGCCGCTAGCATCGTATTGATCCTGCTACTTTTGAGCTTGATGGTTGGTAAAAAGAATAAACAAACCGCCGACATATACCTGATCGTCTATCTATGTTTCGCCACCTTCAAACAAGCTTATTTCTACCTGGAAACTTTAAGTCTAATTCAGAATAGCTATTGGATGCTGTTGGGTCGAGGGGTTTATTTACTGGACGCACCGTTATTCTTTTTGTATATTTTCAATCTACTAACATCCAAAAAACTATCCCCCAAACTATTTACCATTCTTATTTTTCCATTTGCGGCCTTCTTTATTCATTTTCTATACCATTACTTTTTTATATTCGATGGTGCTGATCTGTATATAAAATCAGGGCTTTTAATCATTGATGGCAGCATTTCTATCTCGTGGTTGGTATTCACTTTGATGTTCATGATCATTGAACCCGCTTACCTTATTTGGTTTTATATTTTACTTGCTAGATATAAAAAAGGACTGCTCAACGCTATTTCTAATCAGGACAGGGTGCACATTCAATGGTTGTATTTACTTTTCTATCTATTGCTATTTATTACAGTGGTGCTGGTGCCATTGAGTACACTCACTATGGGTACGGCATGGATTACAACAGATGTTCTCCAGTTAATCATTCAGGCTGGGGAAGTTGTCTTCTTTTTTATTCTTGGTTATTATGGATTCAAACATACCAACATCTTTGTTGACTTTAGTATTCATGACATCAGTGAAAAGCCTAAAAATAATGGGTATCAGAAGTCAGGTTTATCGGATGCCCAAGCCAAAGAATATCATCACGAATTATTGAACTTGATGGAAGATCAAAAACCCTACTTGAGTGGTGAATTGAAAGCGGCCCAGTTAGCACAGCTAATGGAAATTTCTGTCAACCACCTTTCACAAGTACTAAATCAAATCCAGAACCAGCATTTCTTTGATTTCGTCAACGGTTATAGGGTTAAGCATGTGATTAGCAAAATGGAAGACCCAAAGTTCAGTCACTACACTTTGTTGTCCATCGCATTGGATTCGGGATTCAATTCGAAAACATCGTTCAATACAGTCTTTAAGAAAGTCATGCACCAAACCCCTTCACACTACCACAAGGCAATCAAGGTAAAGGCTGGTACTGATAATTAGTGGTTCGAGCCTTTAGGATGGTACGATATGCACGCAGCGTCATCCTATCATTGTGTCATGATCAAACTTAATTTAATGATGACAAAAATGTATGTGTTTGTGCTTGCAGTTTCACTATTTGCGTGCAAGAGCCAGATCGACGAAAAGTGGGATAATGTGGACACGCAGCTTTATTTAGGTGAAGGAGACAAACAACCCTTGATCATAGCTTTCGGAGGTGGGGACGGAGGGAATTCTTGGACCAGTTCACGAGTAAAGGACAAACGTGACAAACTAATTGACAAAGGATATGCTTTTTTAGCCGTTGGATATTTCAATACAGAAAACACCCCCAAAGTTCTCGATCGCATCTCGCTCAACACGATCCATGACGCAATGGTGAAAGCAGCCAAAAATCCACGTATTGACAATAAAAGAATAGCAGTACTCGGTGTGTCAAAAGGTGCTGAACTCGCCTTACTATTAGCAAGTCATTTCAGTGACATTTCTTGTGTAGTAGCTATGGTTCCAGCTCATTGTGTATTCCCGGCAAATACCTTATCAGCTTCTACGTCTTCTTGGAGTATCGATGGAATAGAAGTGCCATTTGTACCGATGACAATGGAGACTATTCCAGCTTTACTAACACACGACCTTCACACTGCCTTTAGTATGGCGTTGGAAGACCATGCTACAGTAGAAAAAGCAGCCATACCAGTAGAAGGCATTAATGCTTCCATTTTATTCCTGTCTGCTAAAAAGGATGAGCA
This sequence comes from Reichenbachiella sp., assembly GCA_051531955.1. Classification (GTDB taxonomy): domain Bacteria; phylum Bacteroidota; class Bacteroidia; order Cytophagales; family Cyclobacteriaceae; genus Reichenbachiella. Next base: position 15,176 of record JAOPTS010000025.1, on the reverse strand, counting down.
ATGGCCTTCCTATGAAATGAGCCTTAGCATGATGGAGCAATTAAATCAAAATAAATTCAATCATACCTTCGAACATGTTGCGATCGATGGAGGACATTTCGAAGTATTTGACCATTTCGATTCCATATACCAATTCCTAGATCGAAACTTTCCCGTAGAATAGCCTCCTAACTACAGCTCAAAATGTTGAATGGGAATCCAATTTAATTAGTGCAGCCACCATCAAGACCAATCATAGCATTGAAATCTTAGCATCTTCTTCTTCGAGCACGATCCAAGTCACATGGAGCGATCAATATGGATGTGGCTATGAAAAGACATTAATCATAGCATCACAGGTACTCTCTACTGAAAAGGACAATGTTATATTTGAAATATACCCAAACCCTTCTCATGGAGTTATTTATTTCAATTCTACTGACGATATTAAGACAGTTACACTCATTGACTTACCTGGAAATGTATTAATGAATACTCCCCGACCGAAGGGTACGAGGTATCAACTTTCAGACTAGACAATTACTTCGACCCAAGGGTTGCGGAATTAAACCCAAAAGAGATTAAAGTGCCCTTGTTGCTCTGGTATAACTTATGAAAATCCTTACTGACGCTAGCATAGTGTTGTTCCTTTTGAGCTTAATGTTATTGACAATCCATTTCCACTTCCTTGAGCATTTGATTCAGCTCTATTCTGTCCATCCATTCACCTTTCAGCATGACTCCTTCTATGGATTGGGTATTGCTGATGTTGTCGAGAGGGTTTTTCGATAGTAGCATCAGATCAGCGTATTTTCCTTTGGTGACAGTGCCTTTCATCGTAAGGTTGTCCAAGTATCTCGCGGCATTTACAGTGGCGGCTCTTAATGTTTCGAAAGGCGATATGCCTGTACTATTGATCAGCTCTAGCTCATGATGAAGAGAAAATCCTGCTAGTGACAATCCATAGGGATCACTTCCTGCAATCAGTGACACTCCATTGTCAAATAGTATTTTGGTCATGGTTCTTAGCCATTGCTCCTCCTTGGCGAGTCGCTTTAGGGATTCTTCTGATCTGAACCATTGATTTGTTCGGTAGTTGAAATTATCGGAAGTCCAATGTTCAAGGTATTCGTTAGGAAGGTATTTGAGCTCAGGACTAGATTTTAATTGATCGAATTTATCATCGTCGGCGTATCGACTAATCATCTCAAACACACCGAGCGTTGGAGCGACAAATGTTCCACTGGCCTTTACTTGCTTGGCAATCTGATTGAGCGTTTGGGTATTCTCTTTTTCTTCATCACTTAGGATGTACATAAACTCTTCCACATGCTCTATCGATTTCATTCTAAGCGAATATTCTAGAGGGAGGTGATGTTGGCCATGTCCTACCAAGGTGATATTATTTTTTGATGTCTCCTCCAGCAGAAAGAGGTAGACTTCTTCATCCAGATTGTCTGCCAGTTTGAGATAGTCATAGCCTTTTCTTTTGTGCTCAGTGACTGTTTTGATTACATCTGTTTTGTGTTGAAGTTCGGATGCTTTTAGATAAGGTCCAGCGGTGTAGTAGTCAGGTCCGAACAGCTCACCCTTCCTTTGTTTTGTCCTGATGGTGATGTGGTCTTGTCCATGAAACTCAGCCATATTCCTTGCTGTGGTGATGCCATTCGCTATGAGCAACTTGAATTCATTTTCTATGTTGTTTCGAAGGTGATAGTGCATTTCTACTAGACCTGGCATTAGATACTTGTTTGTCCCGTCTATGATTTGGTCATAGGCAGTGGAGGAGCCACTATCGGCAGGTTGAATCATGAGGATTTTCTGATCCCGGATGACGACCATGTGATTCATCAATATGGTGTCTCTATCCATAGGAATGACATTGACATTTTCTATGCAAATGGTTTGACCACACACCGATGAAGTAATGAATAGTAAAGAAAGAAGACTAAATAGCAGTGATTTTAAACTGTACATGATGTTGTGCTTTTGTTTGATATAGCAAACCTATCACGCCTGACAAAATCCAAGGTTCGGAATAGTTAACTTCTAAGAAATCGGTACTTAATTGGCTTTTTTGTACTCGCTGGGAGTCATTCCAGTTGCTTTCTTAAAACTGGAGTAGAAGGTTGTCTTCGAATTGAATCCTGCTTCCAATCCTATCGAAAGAAGGCTGTACCTATCAAACTCGGGTCTTGCCATCATGGATTTCACATCATCGACTCTGTAGCTATTGATGAAGTCTGAGAAGTTTTGATCACCATCTTTGCTCAGTAGCTGAGATAGATACCCACCACTGATGCTAAGTTTTTCTGCTACATCATCCCGAGATAGGTAGGGGTCACGGTAGAGGTGTTCCTCTTCAATAATCTTTGTTAAGTTCTTTAGGTGGGAGGTTTCACTATTTGATTCCTTAACCTGTTTTATCACCATTTTGGTTTCCTTAAGGAGATTCCTGATTTCGAATTGATCATTCGTTAGTTTGAATTTGTAGATACCCGTATATATGAGCCAATAGAGGAATATGGATACAAGTATCCAAAGTGAAGTGAGCTCTACTCTATCTCCATAAATAAATCGATGAGTCTCTAGGACAGCATTATATACAAAAAGGATACTCATGAAAAACCAGATCAGCTTGAGCCAGGTCGTAGAGCGATCTGATTTTTTAAGGATTACGAAATAACCAGATATCAGAACTGAAGCATAAGAGAAAGCCATTCCAACAAAGCTTAGTCCTTTGTAGAAGTAGAAAACCACTTCATTTTTACAAGCCCATGAATACGATACTACCTTGAAATTGTGATCCAAAGATAAAATGGTATTGGCCACACTTAATATCGAAAAAGGAGTGAGTGACCACAAAATAGTTTGATTACTAATTGGCGAATCTTTTGTTGCTCTGACAAAGAAAAGTACTAGGGTCACAGTGTATATGAGTTGCCAGAGTGGCATGTCCATAATGTTGAGAACTAGTGGAAATTGATTCATGTCCCAAAACCAATTATTGAGTCCAGATATGGAAATCACCAACAATGTAATCCCTAAGTACTTGTTGGCAGGGCTTCTCAGAAATCTTGAAAACAATATTACCAAACTGAGTAGGAAGCAGTGAATCACCGCTAGTAATACCAATATTTTGAAGATGCTTAATTCCATTCGGTCTCGGATAATAGATCACAAAGATAAGAGTCGCAGGGAGTGCCAACCAAAAATCTGTTTATCTATCTTTTCTGATAATTTTTAAAGAATATAATTATGCGCTTATGTGCTACACCTATGTACGGAGGATGTTTGACAAGATTTTTCTTTTGTCGAATAGGGCTTTTTTCAATCCCTACCTAATGGTAGACTAAAAGTAAACTTACTTCCTTTACCTACTTCACTAGTTATCAAAAATTCACTTTGATGCATATTTAAAAATTCTTGACAGAGCAATAGGCCAAGACCTGTGCCTTTTTCATTAGCAGTGCCTACTGTGGTCGTGTTTGAATTTATCGCAAATATTTTGGCTATCTGATCAGACGCTATTCCAATGCCTGTATCGGAAATGGTTATTTGTACAGCATCTTCTTTTTGATTGAGTTCACAAGTAACTTGTCCATCTATATTAGTGAATTTGATAGCATTCGAGATCAAGTTACGGACTACAGCTTGAATCATGTACTTATCAGCAAGTACAAATATTTCATCATTTCTTAAAATAAGTGAGATCTTTATACTTTTCTGCTTTGCAGTAAGATCAAGCAAATCCACATTTTCCTTCATTATTTTTGTAATTGAAACTACTTTGGGCTTATAGACCATTTGTCCTGTTTGCATTCGTGACCAGTCCAAAAGATTGTTTAATAGTTTCCCTGTTACGATGGTGCTCTCATAAATTTGTTTGAAGAATTTTTTGGCTTCTTTAAAATTCAACCCCTTCTCATGAACTAGTAGACCATTTAGTGAGATAATAGTGTTGATAGGAGCTCTGAGGTCATGGGCTATTATAGAAAAGAACTTGTTTTTTGCTGCATTTGAGATTTTAAGTTCATCATTGATTTTGGTCAAATGATCTGCCTGCTTTTTTAATTCATTCTTTTGCAGCACTATTTCACTTGTTCTTAGGTTAACTAATTGGCGAAGCTCTTTTTTTTGATTGTTCAATTGGCTTACCCTGATCATGTAGACCAACCTAATACTACCAACAATCATGATGATCCATATTAACTTGGCCCACCATGTTAGGAACCACGGTGTTTGAATCGTAAAATCAAAGTTAGCTGGTGCTGTCCAGTTTCCAGAACTTCCCATAGCCCTCACTTCAAATGAAAAAGATCCAAGAGGAATCTTCCTGTATTCCACTTTGGTATTGACCGTCTCTTTACTCCACTTTTCATCAAAGCCAATCAGTCTGTATTGATATCTCAAATCCTTTTCGTTTCCCCAGTCTATTCCCGAAAAATGAATAGTCAAGAAATTGAGGTTAGAAGGAAGATCTAAATTCTCAGGCAAATTGTAAAAGCGCTTGAGCTTACCCATTTTATGATCAGGTAATGAGTCATTAAACTTGTGGTAGTCAACCCATCGATCGTTTAGATCCACTCTGGTAATCTGAATTTTAGGCTCGTTGGATTCTAATTTGATCTTGTCAAGCGAAATCGAGACTGTGCCGTTACCGTTGCCCCACCATCCTTTATTCTTATGATCTATCAGTCCAGCTCCCATTTGAAAGTCTATGTTTTTAAGCCCCTCTTTTTTATTCAATATTTTGAACTGATAGCTACCATTTACATTATGCATGGAGCAAAGCCCCTTATCAGTTCCTATCCAAAGTCTATTTTTTTGATCTTCGACAATAGACCAAATCAAATTGCCTGAAAGTCCATTCTTCATGTAGTAGGACTCAAAGTTCTCGCCATCATAAGCGTTTAACCCATCGTTGCTCCCGAACCACATGATCCCATCGCTGTCTTCATATATAGACCTAACTGAATTATTGGAAAGTCCATCTTTGGTGGTAAGGTATTGCACATCGACAAGGTCAGTTGCAGTCCAACTGGTGATTTTTACTAGTCCGTGTTTGTCACTTCCAAACCAGAGATTGCCTTTACTGTCTAGGAAGGAGGTGTTAAATACATCAGTAGGTAAACCCACTTCTTGATTGTATTTGAAAAATGTATGACCATCAAACCTTAAGATCCCATTTAATGAACTCATCCATATATTCCCGTCGGGTGTTTCAGTGATGGACGGGAATTGTGTCTTGAATATACCTTCAGTAAAAGAGTACATGGTTAGGCCATCATATTTGGTCAAACCTGATTCAGTGCCAAACCATATATTTTTATTTCGATCTTCGTGAATGGACCAAACCCTTTCATGAGACAAACCTTGTTCTGGTTTAAAAATTGTAAATTTTTCTCCATCAAATCTACTCACTCCTCCTCCATCTGTTCCAAACCATATGATTGAATCTGAGTCTTCCAAAATGGAGAAAACAGAGCTTGCGGATATTCCTTCAGACATTCTCATGATAGTAAGGTCCGGTTTGTCAAACCGAGTTATTCCTCCTGCGAAAGCAGCTAGCCATATGTTACCGTTAGAATCTTTCGATATATCAAATACCGTAGTGCCATTCATACCGTCATCATCCGTATAGGTATATATATAATCCACGTTGTGGTTTTTCCCTATGGTTAGCTTGTTTAAACCTATGGTAGTGCCCACCCATATGGTGCTGTCATCATCTTCCAACAAGCCTAATATACTATTGCTCATCAGGCCGCTTTCCATATTGATTGATCGAAATTCCTGACCAGTCTTGATGGTGATTCCACTATAGGTACCAATCCATAAGTTGTCTCTACTATCGATAATCATCGAGAAGACTCTATTCCCTACTAACCCTTCTTGTTTTCTGTAGTTGGTAAATCTATCACCATTGTACATGGAGAGTCCGCCATATGTACCCACCCATATCTGTCCTAACTTATCTTCAATAATGGTCCGTACGGTATTTCCGGAAAGACCCTGTTCGGTTGTAAAGTGCTGGATGCTATCTTCTTTGATAGCAAACAATCCATCTTTGGTTCCTACCCAAATAGTCTTCTCCGAATCTTCATAGATCTTATATATATATTTTAGAGGGATGCTATCAGAATTTGGGTACATAATAAATTGTTCCCCGTCAAATTTGACTAAGCCATTGACAGTGCCAATCCAAATATTACCATTAGAGTCTTCGGCAAGGGCTGTTATATTGTTGTCAGGAAGCAGCTCTTTGGTCGTCCATGTCGTGATGAATGTGCCGTCATATTTGGATAATCCTGCGTAAGTAGCAAACCACATATTGCCTCTTTTATCTTCAAGAATATCATAGATATATGAACTTGAAAGGCCCTGTTCTACGTCCAGATACTTAACATTAAATCTTGAATTGTCTTTAAATCTAAATTCCGATGTTGCTTTTTCTTTAGGATACTTGACCGGATAATATTTAAGGTAATAGGTAGCTTCAACGGAACTCATATTCTGAACTGAGTCTGAGAGCGTATAGGTACTTGGTTCATTGATCATTGCACCAGCAAAACCCATGGAGAATAATGGCCCAATGGTTTTACCACATTTTTTAGGGGCAAATCGAAATGGTGCCACTCCTGGATTCTTTACCAAAGTTGCCTTCGGAAGACTTATGCCGTTTTCTCCAGGTATCTCTATCCGATATGGTTTTATGATATTTTGGCCAATAACCGAACAGAAAGGGTAGCTAAGAAGTATGGTAATGACTGCACAATTGAAAAAATTAATTAAGGTTCTCATCTCAAAATGAAATCTGCTTTGATCCTCACTTAATTTAATCAAAAATTTTGGATCCAAAATTTTGCTTATCACTAAATTTTCAATCTCTATTAAAAAATCGGATTACACTGGAAATATATTTCATGTTTCCAGTAAGTATTAAATATATTATTTTAACTATTGTTATACGGTAATGTGAAATAAAATATGGAACCAGTATCAAGTTCACTTGACACTCCAATTTCCCCTTGATGTTTCTCAATAAATTCTTTACAAAGTATCAAGCCAAGCCCTGTTCCCTTTTCGTTTTGTGTTCCATAAGTAGAATATTGAATATCTGTTTGAAATATCTTTTCAATGGATTTTTTTGACAAACCTACTCCGGTATCCCTTACTGAAATTTGCACTGTTTTTTCTTTAATCTCGGTAGAGATTTCTATTGTCCCGCCATTTTCAGAAAATTTAATCGCATTAGAAATAAAGTTTCTTAAGACTGTGTTAATCATGGCTTTGTCAGCATCTACAAACGTAGATACAGGTGTCTTGTTAGTAATGCTTATTAATTTCTGTTTCGCTATTTCAATAAAAAAGAGTACGTTTTCATTAATAACAACATTAATGTCTGTTTTTTCAGGAGTGAAATTCATTCTGCCGGTTTGCGATAATGACCATTCCATCAAATTCGACAGTAAGTCCATTGCTTTTTGTGATGAATTGTGAATGGTATTCGAATACATTTCTATATTCTCAATATTCTTTTCCTTCACTTCTTCTGTTAGAAGATGAGTAAGTCCAATAATTGCATTAAAAGGACTTCTCAGATCATGTGAAATAATAGAAAAAAACTTATCCTTATCAGTATTAGATTGGTTTAGTCCTTTTTCAGAATTTCGCAGTTTAGAGTTAAGTTTCTTTATTGATTTACGGCTTCTTTCAATATAGATTAATGCGACTATTAAAAGTAAACCGCCAGCAATAAGAAGCCATAGGATAATCCTCTCTTCTCTAATTATAGCTTTTTGTATCTCAATATTTTCTTTTAATAATGACTTTTCATTTTCTTCTTTCTCTTTGACTTGTCTGATGGTTAATTCTGTGAATTTTGATATCTCTTCCTTGTTGAATAAACTATCTCTTAAGGTTATTGCTTTTTTGAAATGCCCGAAGGCTAAGTCCAAACGCCCTTTTGCCTCTTCTATTTTCGAAAGTGCAAACTCATTGTCTCTGAGTAGATAATGATAATTATTGTCGATTGCATGTCTATAACTATTATTAATAAATCTTGCTGCAGTTTCAATATCATCAAGCAGTAGATAGGTTTTACCCAAGTTATTTTCAGCGATTGCAACCCTGTGTTCATTATGAATAAGTTTTGCTCCCTCTAGAGAGAGATTAAAGTAATATAAGGCTGAATCGAATTTTTCTAACTCTCTATATACCACTCCGATATTGGATTGAAAGTAGGAATTACTAATACCATTAATTACGTTTTCATTATAGATTTTATATCCAAGTTTATGATATTCAAGAGCTGGTCCAAATTCTTTCTTCATTGCATAACAATTTCCAATATTTGAATAGGAATAAGTTATTGATTCAAAACTATTGATATCAAGTGCTATATCTAGGGCTTCATTATGATAATCGAGCGCTTCATCATAGATACCAAAGTCTTGGTATATTAAACCAATGTTATTAAGGATCGTCGAGACCCCCTTAAGATCGTTTGCAGCTTTTCTGATTTTGAATCCTATTTGATAAGTTTGTAAAGCATCATTCCATTTCCCCAAAGCCCAATATGAAGTAGCAATATTATTATAAACCCTTCCTATTTGAAGACTGTCGTTCAATTCAACAAAAATTGTAAGGGATTGATTATAAAAGCCAATGGCCTCATCGAATTTACCCAAATTCCAATAATAGAAGCCAACAGTGTTTAAATAACGAGCCTTTCTATCGTCATCCATATCATGATTTAAAGCTTGTAGGTAATATCCAATTGACTTTTCTCTATCTGTTGAGCCGTGCAGTATTGCAAGTTGAGTAAGTATTTCAAGTTGTAATGAGTCTACTTGAGCCTGCTCCAGTAAAAGCATTAAACTATCTTCAGTTTCAACTTTATTTTGAGCCTGAATTCTGGTAATTCCCAATAACTCAAAGATGATTAGAAGAGAAGTTATTTTTAGTATTGAGACGTTCATTTACATTTAAAATTAACTCTTATAAATATATCATATTTACACAGAATACACTACTTGAAAACGAGAGTAAATAAAAAGGACAATGATGAAAATCATTGCCCTTTTTATTCGTGTTAATTTATTCCTTACAATGAATATGCATTGCCTACTTCTGAGAGAGGAATGCAGCCTTCAAATTTGCCAGGTACTGGTAAATAAGTCAGTACATTTTCTTCAATCTCCAATGATACATAGTAGCCCCGCATGACATATTCCTTTACTTTGAAAAGGAAGCTTTAGATCTAGTACTTTTCCCCTTCTCCAGCATCTGTTTTTTCTTTGCCAATCAAGTTTTTTACCAGTTCTTGTTCCTTGCCATCAAAAGAAAAGTAGCTTAAGAAACGAAAGCCAAGACATCCCGTTAAGCTTCATTGAAAATGACCTAAAAAATGAAACTGTATGAGTGAAGAAATATTAGAAAGTGTTGTGTTAAAATCCATTTCCAATAACCTAATGGTAAAAGATGTGGATGAAACACTCACCTATTACACTGATCTTGGGTTTGAAATTGTTCACAAGTCTCCAGCATCTGGACCAGCCTATTGGGCTTATGTTAAAAAAGACCATGTGGAACTGTTCTTTCAAAGTACAGCCTCTTTAACAGAAGAGTTTCCAGAATTGGAAAGCTATGTAAGAGGTGGTTCGCTGACGTTATGGTTTCATGTAAATAATATCTCGAAGTGGTACGAAGAAATTAAAGACAAAACAAAAGTGATTAGGCCCTTTGGAATAACACCCTACAATGGTGCAAAAGAATTTGTCATCATGGACTTGAACGGATTCATCCTACACTTTTCTGACTTTGATCTTCAAAAGGAGTTAAACAAAAATCAAACAGAACCTAAGGAATAAAGAATAGAAGGATGTTTTCAACACCAGAGCCACCTTACTACGACTCGACTTTTCCCAAATACCTTTTGAAATCTTCTTTTAGTTTTTTTGAGCCTTTAAGGCAACAGTAAAGGGCAACTAGGTTGAATCAAGAGAGGTCGATCATTAAAATGGGATCCGTTCTTGGCAATTCGGATATAGATGGTTTGAGACTTTTTGAGAATAACTAGTCATTCAGGCAATGAAGAAGTGTGTATGACTAAAGCAATTTGCGATGAGTCTCTAGAGATTTGTAAAAGGCCTCTTGGTAGGTTTTGCTGATTGGGAGTAGTTCGTTTCCAATTTTGATCCGGTGGTTACTGATGCTCTCAATTTTGTTGAGCGCGACAATATAGGATTTGTGTATTCTGATGAAGTCGCTCTCGGGTAGAAACGCCAACATGGATTTGAAGTTTTGGAGACACATGACTTTCGAAGAGGTGCATACTAGCTGAAGATAGTCTTTCATTCCCTGAATGTAGAGCAGCGTATCAAGTTCGACCTTTTCTATCTGATGAGCCGTCTTGATGAAAACAGAGGTAAGTTTGTCCTTGATGATTTTTGGTTGGGCTCTTAGGCTCAGCTCTTCTTGGGCTTTGTTAATAGCCAGGAGTAAGCGATCAAATGAATAAGGCTTCATGATGTAGTCGCTCACTTTGAACTCATAACCCTTGATTGCATACTCGCTATAGGCACTAATAATAATTACTTTCGGGATGTGGGTGAGGCTTTGTAGGAGTTGGATGCCGTTCAATTTGTCCATCTGAATATCCAAAAATATCAAATCAACAGGGTGAGTATTCAGGAAGTTGAGGGCTGCAAGACTACTATCAAAAAATGCAACGAGATCTAATGTCGACACTTCTCCTATGAAGTCCTTTAGCTTTTCCATTGCCAGAGGCTCGTCTTCGACTGCTATACACTTAATCATCGTTTAGAACTAAGGTTAATTTTACACAGAATACCGAATCTTGCTCAGTAATTGTAAGCTCGTGTTGGTCTTTGTAGATCAATTCTAATCTTCTCCTGACGTTAGCAATCCCTATACCCTTGTGTTCTATATTCGATTGATCTAGTGAAGAATAAGAATTGCTGCAAAGGAAAGTAATCCTATGCTCATTACCTGATATTTTCAAGTCTATGACTGGGTAGCTGTTAAGGTCGGATGCAAATTTGAATGCGTTTTCTACGAAAGGTTGAAAGAGCATAGGAGCGATCTGTGCATCTATGTCTTGTACATCGAAAGAGATGTAGTCGGACTGCTTATGCCTGATCCTGTGCAAATCGACAAAGCTTTTGAGAAAACCTATTTCATCATTCAAGCTGACTTGCGCTTTATTGGTGTCGTACAGCATGTATCTCAGCATGCCTGACAAGGACACTATTGCGGAAGAAGCTTGGTCTGGTTCACGCTTGATCATGGCATCTATATTGTTCAAGGAGTTGAACAAGAAGTGTGGACTCAATTGCATTTTGAGCAGCGATAGCTCATTGCTTAGATTTCTTTTTTCTAGTTCATTTTTCAGTTCTAGATCGGTAAGCCAATCACTGAATCCCCTGATCAAACTACCCGTCTGGGCTATGACGAAGGTGCCAGATATCGTCTGATAAGCCGGCGGTATCTTGGATGTCTCAATCAGATGAGGTAGCAAGTAGAGCAACCCATTGTGGAGCATCAGTGTCAAAACAATACTCACCAGAAGAGAAAAGAAAAGGTAAATACCATACTTACCTTTCTGAAGATAGGTCCGAGCAAAGTAGAAATAGAATAGATAAAAAACAAAAAGTGCCCAAATACAAAGCAGTAAGAAAAGTCCTATATGGGACTCCAGTACTTCTGAGCCTTCGTTGATTCGAAACTCTAGTGCCAGGGTAAAACCTACAAAGACAAACCAGTAAATGAGATGGGCTATGAAAACGACAATATTTCTCACAGGGATTTAATTTAGTTAGGTTATTGAGAAGCAATCTAGTGCTTTCTTTGTACAGAATGCTGGGTTTTGAGTAGCAAATACTTGATGATGATTTTGTGAAATGGTTTTACAATAGTGAAGTACAACTTCCCCAATAGGTTGTTGTACTTGACCACTGTGATCGAATACATATAGCACTCATCATCTGCCAATTTTTCTATATACACAGAGGTCTTGAAGAACAGGTGAATGTCGTCTTCTGCCATGACTATTTCTGATTCACTTCTATCGGTTACTTCAAATGCCACTCGGTCACCGACTTGATAAACTACCGAAGTGTCTACATCGGTAGTTCTCGGAAAGTCTGTTCTGAGACCAAACACCCGGACCAGAAAATTTCTTAGATGTAGCAACATGCTGACCCACACAGGGACAGTCGTAAAGAACAGATAAGTCAGAAAGTCTACGGAGTAATGAGGGGCATTGGTAACCTTTACTCGATAGGCGTCTTCATAATCGTAGCTGCCTTTGATCAACGATTGGTCTGGAATGGGGGTGAGTTGTATAGTACTCATGCTGATTGAACCTTAGTTAAACCTGATTGCCTTCTTGATTTTATCAGATTACTGATTAGCATGTAAGCAGCGTGGGGCAGCATGAAAAACGTAATACCTGAATTTGGAATCATGTAAACTCCGACCAGAACCATGATGAAGTAAGAGATAGTAAAACTGAGTGGTAGGGTGATTTTGTTCTTCTCGATGGTATGTATCAATAGTCCCAGTATGATCAACAGGATACCAAAATAGAAAAACCAAAAGGCAGAGAAAGTTTCAAAATTGGTATGGCCTGCTAAAGCTGGAAGCTCGTCCATTCCTGGACTGATATTGAAGAAGCCTGCCTTTGAAAATTCTAAAAATTGGATCCCAAATCCACCAGCAGAGAGGGTGAATTGAGTGTGTAATAGGCCAATGACAATTAGTAGGATGCCATTGTTTATTTTGCTTGCTATTTTCATAATGATATGGTTTGAGTAATTGAGTTATACAGTTTCAATCACAGGGCGATACCCAATTGGGCTAATTCACCGTCAGCTTGCTGCGGGGGTTATTTATTGTTGGTTTTTGATAGATTAGATGCTGCGTTGAGCCTAGGAATAATTAGGCTAACGGCCACCAGCAAAAGGAACAGTCCAAATACTAGGTCTCCTCCAGGAAAGACAAATTCCATAACGAGTCGAGCCAACCAGAATAGAGAAAGGAATACCAGTATCATCTTGCCTAGCCTGGTGGTGAGCAACTCCTTTTGTTCAAAGACCAGGAGGTAGGATATCCCAGTAAATAGAATCACCATACAACAGTTGAGCATTTGCATGATGTTGCTATTCACTACCGACAGTAGCGCGAGTTGTGCAGACCAATCAAACAAACGCCAAAAAAACAGGTGCAAGATGAAGATGAGTATATGTGCGATACCTGCGAAGTACAGCAGGGACTTGTTGATCCTAAGTGATTGATTTGTTTCCATTTTTATCTGTGATTATGAATGCAAGGTATCTGTGAGTTGGTACCTCAGAAAATGGATTATACCTCCTTCAGGAAATAATCTACCAAATGCTCGATTTGATAGACAACCAGAATTAAGAGAAACAGGATTATAGGGTAATATTTACCTCAAGAATTTTAGTAACTGAATGGTTTTGAATAGAAGATGGTAAAATCAAGAATAAAGTATGTGGTATTCGATATACCTCTTTTCGGCAGTTTTGTCCAAGTTGGACAGGACTAATAATTGCGAATAGGCAAAAGAATTTTGTGAGACACAACCTAAAATATCGCTCAAATATCAGCTGATCAAACAGAGCTGTTCTACACCCTAATAGCTGATCTACTGCACCAATCCATCCTCAAACACCTCGACAAACAAAGTGTCAGAAGTTTGTGATATATAACTGATGAAGTAGGATCGAAAAGCACCCTTCACCACATAGCTTTGCTATCAACAAACAAAGCCGGGCTGCACAATAAACTGCCATTTTTTGATGCGCTTAGTTTTGACAAAAGCAGTAAAGACATTTTGCTCTTCTATTCTCAAGGGAACATAACGTTTGGTGTTCTCTAAGATCTGTTCATTGCTGTTCATCATCGTAAATGATACGATAAGGAAGAGAGAAGTTGTCTTTGATTAATAGCTATCCACGAGTCTATCATCTTCCTATCTAATCTCTTGATTTTGATAACCAGATAATTTCATTCTCAACCCAACCTTTGGTGCAATAGTGGTTAGTAATATCTCCTTGTCATCTTATGTTTTTTGAGCATAGTAAATTCTATGGAAAACATCAACTCGTGTGTCCCATAGCTTGCAGCGGCTAATTCATTAATGGGTACTTCATAGGCATATCCAAAACGTGCCCCTCCCTCATCATACATAAAATTGAACCCCAACGCATTCAAATTACGTATGGAAACACCCAACCAAACATCTTCCATAATGATTGCTTGACAATTGAGGTCATATTGCAACTTGTCATTTTCTACAATCTTGACTAAGATGGAAGGCTTCAATTTAAAAATTGAACTTCTCGAAAAAACATACCCTGCACTCAAATAAGCATGCCGCTTATACCAAGCAGTTGATGTAGCTACTTGGCCTGGGTAATTTGGCCTCAATAGCTTAGGAACCGATACGCCAATATAGAATTCGTCATGTTGATAAAATAAGCCTAATCCAAAGTTGGCCGACTGTTGACTCTGACGATCGTTAGAGATATTAGGATCATTTATCTCTTGATCTAGATCTTGGTAATTGACATTGATACTATTGAGGCCACCTTGTAGACCAAAAGATAAAGAGGACTCGTCTAACCACTTGATCTTGTATGAAAATTGTGCCATAGCGTCTAGGTTATTATTGATGCCATACCGATCGTTAATGATCAATACCCCTCCACCCATTGTCTCGGACAACTGACTAGTCGCACTCAGCGTATGCGTCCAGGGTGACCCTTCTATTCCAACCCATTGTCCTCTGGAGCTCATCATCACGATGGTCATAGGATGCACACCAACATAGGCTGGGTTAATCATCGATTGATTGGTTAAATACTGGGCTGTATGTGGATCAAATTGAGCTTCCACTGGCCTACTGATCACAATCATTACTGCTAGTAATATTATATACTGGTGATTTTTCATGATTAATTAATGATAAAAAAGCCCGTGATTTCTTTTTTGCTAGTGCCATTGTCAATGACATAGTAGTAGGTCCCGTTACTCAACTTTCCATTTCCATTCACATTGGAATACCCTTCGAAACGATTGTCATCATTGTCATAATGGATGGCCTCAAAAACCTTATCTCCCACTCGAGAAAAAATGAAAACTTTGTT
>JAOPTS010000024.1:0-18363 GCA_051531955.1 Reichenbachiella sp. | reverse complement strand
AAAGCTGTTAACTTGTATGGCAGTGCTAAAATCGTAGATACATGGGGTCAGCTTATCAAATTAGAGATCAGGAAGCAGCTTATTATTTAACCTTTCAAGTGGTTGGTTGGGTTGATATATTTTCTCGTCAAACTTATCGAGATATAATTATTGACAGTTTTAAGTATTGCCAATTGGAGAAGGGAATGCAGCTGTATGCCTATGTTATCATGACCAACCATGTTCATGTTATATTTTCGAGCATACAGGGCGACTTATCAGGGTTAGTTCGAGATTTCAAGAAGTTTACAAGTAAAAAAATATTGCAAGAGGTGTCTGGTAATCAAAAAGAAAGTAGAAGGGAGTGGCTTGAGATGGTGTTTGAGTATCATGCTAAGTACAATAAGCGAGCGGAAAACATGCAGTTTTGGACACATGAAAATCATGCTGTCGAAATGAATAGCAATGATCTTTGGAACAGTCGTGTGAATTATATTCATCAAAATCCAGTTAGGGCAGGTTGGGTTGCACAAGCTGAAGATTATCTGTATAGTAGTGCTAGCAGTTACGCTGGTCTGGAAGGCCTAATTGCAGTAGAAATGATATGAAGGTGTAGTTACAAACTACACCTAGAGGGTGAAACTGTCATTACTGGAATAATGTAGTCGTATTGTAAATCCTCTCAGTGAAAAGGCACGCTTCACAGAAGCGCACCAGTTGAGTTTTCTATACACTTATTTGAAGATTAATAATCTGAATATTCGGTGGGAAATAGGAGGATTGATTCAAAGTGAGAAACATTGTTTTGGAACTTAGGCATAGCGGACATTTCTTTCCATTCTGGTGAATCAACAAATGCTTCCCAATGATTGTCTCGACTTAGTTGATCAGAGAAAGTTGTCATGTACATTAAGTTAGGCATTTCAGAACCCGAAATTACTTCACCATAAAAAACCGAATTAAACTTGAGAAGGTCAAAGAGTTTGATCTCTCCACCGGCATTGAACATTTCGACTTTATTTTTATAGTATAATTCGGTAGGCGATCCATAACTCCGTAATTCATAGACTCGTTCTGATCTTGGGTTGGTCAATTTCGAAGGTCTAATCATAGGGAAGTCTTCAAAAGCATTCATTAATGTTGACTCAATTCTACTGTAAGGAGCTTTGTCATGTGATGCGTTTAAATACGCACTTCCAGCTGCTAAGTATTCCTTATCGAGATTAAGCTGGTCTTCAAAACCAATTAATTGATCAATAGACTTAAAAGGGGAGAGAACGTATGTTTTTTGGATGGTATCCGTGTCATTTGGTCTTAGTTTGAAAACACCAACATTATTGATTCCCAGCCTTTTTGCTCCAGGTAAATAGGCGTCTTTAAGGTACTGGTCAGTGATTTTTACTTGATCTTCTGAATCAAATGTGTAAACTTTAAGCTGATAATATTCTCTATCAGTTATTGAAACATCACTTTCTATGGTGCTTCCAGAATTTGAACATTCACAGTTCATAAGAACTAAAGAGAAAAGGACGAGTGGAAGAATTTTGAGTATTTTCATTATTTAAGTGCTTTTTAATAGTGACCGAGAACGCCTGTGCAGGACGAGTGCCCCTAAGGCTTGTTTAAGGTAGAAAGATAGCTGATCCGCGGACAACCACAAAAGTCCGTTTAGCCATTAGCCCAAAATTAGAACGGTAAGGAAACCACGAATGCCTAAAGGGCAGACAGGCATTCGTGGTATTCTAGAGATTCTGCGAGGATCGGTGGTGTTGATACTGGCATTGATTCGGGAAGCTAGCATGGGCAACCGTACCTATATCATGTTGCCCACAGTTTTTATTAATTCATTTTTTTAAATTTCCAGCCACAACCTTCGTCGCAATTCAAATAAGTTGGAACTAAAATTACTGTATTTAATTCAAAAGCGTAATTCTCAACAAATGTTTCTTCTGGATTTTCAATTCCAGTTGTAAACCCACTACAATCAAAAACCAAAGTCAGTTCATCAGAATTAATAGTATAAGTTCCAGAGCTACATTCCGAAAATCGAGTAGAAGTAAACTCTCCATTTGAAGAGAAAGAATATGAATATCCGTTTTCAACAGAATTCCAGTCTCCAGAACCATCTCCGATGTCACTATAAACTTCTATTAATTTCCAATTTCCGATTATAGACTGTTCAGTTTTTATTTCGTCATCACTATTACTACATCCTGATAGCATAATGATAATTAGAGTAATTATTTCAAATTTCAATTTTTTATCTCTTTATATATAGATGAATTTTTATCTAAAAGGTTGCGTTTAAATTGTAGATAACGCCCAGCTACCCTCCGTGGTGCTTGACGTAAATTATTGTTTCGGTTACAAATTAGGNNTTCCGGTGCTGATAGAAACCGCCGCACTCGACTCTAGCAAGAATTACCATGGAGGATCAGGTCATGTTAGCAGTATTTATAACTGAGGTAATGTTTTATTTAACCACGGTTATAACAAAAGTTTGGCCTCTGAAGTTTCTCCTAACTACGTCAAAAGTTGATTCATTGAGATTGTCAATGTGAAATTTGGCAATTGATGTTTGCGTCCCAATAAACATGTATTTGGAATCTTTTGGAAGAATATCAGAGAGTCTTTTAATTGCAGGTTTTAGTTCAAATGTAACTGAATCATTGCTTCTATCGATCTCATTTAATGAAGGTTCTGGCAACTCTGGACAGATGAAATTGAAGATATCTTTTTTACCATCATCATTCAAAATTGTTAGAGTTAGATTATCCTCTAGAGACTGTAGTGTGTATCTGTATGTGTTTTGTGATCTAATCAAAATTCCACCTTTAACATGAAGCTTATATATCGTAGTTGAGTCAGTGGGCTCAATAGTTATCTCATAACCACAATTTTTATAGATGGTATCGTTCATCCAAGTATGCAGTCTATACCCTTCCATACTTATAGGAGTTGTTGAGTATAATTTGTTGTGTTGAATAGGAAATCCATCGGTTGAAGCATCTTCAAAATAGAGTAAAATTGAGGCTATAACTATAATTCCAAGTAAGCTGAAAAGAATGAGTTTTAAGAGAGTTTTAATCATAAGGTGGTTTGGGATTAGACTTACTGCTAACAATTCAGTATGACACATGTGCCATACTACACTTGTGTTTTTTCAAATCTAATTCATCCAGTCTAAAATACCGAAGAGGGTATATAGAGATAATTGACGGTCAACGGCAAAACCCGAAAAACTGCCTCCAGATGTCTGTACCCCACTTAGGAAGTACCCCCCCCCACTTCAAAGGTGAACTAGTTCACCTTTTTGCTAAACTAGTTCGTCTCTGAGCCAAACTAACTGACCAATTACATGAACTAGTTGACCTATTAGGCTAATTAGTTCACCTTTTATACGAACCAGTTCATGTATTTGCCGAACCAGTTCACCTTTTAGCCGAACTAGTTGAGCATTGAGGCGAACTAGTACGGCTTTTTGGCAGGGTCATATATTTTATTACTTCAATAAGACTTATTAGAGACGTAATAGTATAATGCTGTGTAGTTAATACTCTTTTAGAGTAAACTAGCTTAGTAAAAAGGGGATTAAAAAGCTTATTAAGACATTATAAAGACGAACTATGACAACAGTAAATACCTATTTATATTTTAATGGGAATTGTGAAGAAGCATTTAATTTTTATAAAGCTGTTTTTGGGAATGAGTTTCAATATATAGGACGTTACAAAGACGTGCCTGATATAGCTAGACAAAATTTCCAGAATTGTACGGATGAGCAGATTATGCATATTGCATTACCCATCAGTAAGGAAACCATTTTAATGGGGGCGGATATTATTGACGATAGAAAAAATGAATCAGTTAAGTACTTTTCCCTTTTTGTTCATACAGACAGTAAAAAGGAAGCGGATCGACTATTTACTTCCTTGTCTGTAAATGGGGAAATAAAACTCCCGATTTCGAAACAGTTTTGGAATTCATATTATGGGATTTGTATAGATCAATTTGGAGTCAATTGGAAGATAAGTTTCAATTTGGAATAAATAATAAACGTCAGCTGGTCTAACTGAATAGATATAAAAATGGCGTTCGCCACTTCTGACAAACGCCTCTATTTACTAAATACGGTCTTACAATCACTAAGTGATTGCTTTCTTTCTATTCATTATTTGATATAAATAATTGTAACGGGCCGTTGTTATTAGCAACTAAAAAGCCTGTTTTATGATTGAAAATAATTCCAGTTAGTTTTTTTGCATTATAGGGTATATAGATACCACTTTGACTCATGGGCAATGCCTCAAATTCGCCGTTCCCAGTACCTTTTAGTATCAAGCCTAGATCAGCATCACTCCGTGGAGTTTCTACTTCGGATGCATATAGGCCTCCAACCATCAGAATGTCTAGGATGTCATCTCCATCAAAATCTTCAACAATCATGTCGTTGATCGTAGATAGCTGTGCTTCGTTGGGTAGAGAAGTGATCTTCATGGTTTCTCCTTCATTTTCTATATAGACACTAGCAAAATTTTCCACCTTATAAGTCAGAGAAGCCTCTAGTTGATCTTCACCATATACATCCACAATACTGGCTGTCGAATAGGAACTGTAGTCTTTGAATTTGTTTTTGATACTGGGTATTTGTTGGGAGGAACAAGACCTGCCACGCACGGGATATTCTTCACCAAAGTTGTGATAGCTCAATACGATATCTTGTTGGCCATTGTGATCAAAATCTCCAGCGTAAATATTGAAAGTAGCCTCTGGGCTAGCGCTGTATTTATAATTTTTGCCCAAGTTGCCTAATACATAGTCCATGTCTCCATCTTGGTCAAAATCTCCCTGGTCAATCGAAAACCACCAACCTCTAGTATTCCCCGAGAAGTAGTCTCCAGATTTATCTATCAGCTGTTCTCCATTTGATTCTAGCACGGTGATGGGCATCCATTCGCCTACCAGCATCAAATCTATGTTGCCATCCGAATTGGTGTCTGTCCACATGGCATCAGTAACCATTCCAATATCTGCTAATGTTGGACTGAGATCTTTTGTCACGTCTACAAACTTTAACAGACCTTCATTTATTTTGTTTTCTAATAGATATGACTGACCAGCCATAGGGTAGTTACGAGGTGATAGCCTACCTCCGATGAACAAGTCCATGTCGCCATCTCGGTCAAAATCATAAGGTCTGACGCAAGACCCACTCCCTGTAATGGTTGGTAGCACACCTTTGGATTTCTTCAAAGTACCCCTGTCATTGATGTAAAGCCGGTCTTGATACTGTTCGCTATTTATTGAATATTCATTTCCACCACTGACAATATACAGGTCAAGGTCCTCATCATTATCTGCATCAAACCAGATGGCATCCAAATCTTCATATTGCAGTTCTTGTTTGGATTGAAAATCCAAGGGCTTAAATGTGCCATCTTGTAATTGAATCAATAGTTGTCCATTTTGACCAACCGAAGCACCCACATAAGCATCATCTAAACTGTCTCCATTGATGTCACCTACCGCCAATGCAGGGCCAAATGAAGACATCTTGTGTGGTAGTAATACCTGAAAACTAAAGTCATCAAAATCATTTTCTTTATGAATCAAGTTGGGTAAGTAGGATAAGCTAGTTTCACTAAAGTTCAACTCTTCCTTTCGGTTGATCTCTATGGTAGCACTGCTGGAATCACTATATGCAATCTTTAAATAGCTATTTGCTCTTATTTTATAGGAGTTAGTTTTTTTGCCATTAGGCCATATAATAGACAATGAATCTGCTTGACTTTGATTGCCTAGTCCAAATATCATGTTAGTTTCTACCGAGGATTGAAAACCTCTTGCCAAAGCCATCTCGTTCATTTGTTCAATACCCTTGGACCATACATGAACTCTTGTACCTACTGCCAGTGGGTTGTCCTTTGGTCCAGTAATGTTCAATTTGATAAAATTGGATGAGTTATTTGCATTGTTTTTATAGATGGAAGCAGGTTCATCAATATTGTTTACGATCAATTCCCAGTCTCCATCATTATCCAAATCAGCGTATGCCGCCCCGTTTGAAAAACTTTTGTCATCCAGTCCCCAAGCTTTCATTTTTTTAGTGAAACTTAAATTGCCATTGTTTTGAAATACATAGTTTGAAAGTGCTTCTGATGGCATTTTATGAATGTTCTCTACCTCAATATCATTTCTTTTGGTCGAAGAGAAATACACTTCATCTTTTTCTAATGTATTAAAAAAGTCATTGTTATTGATGTCTCTTCTCGTACCATTTGTGATGTATATGTCCTTCCAGCCATCTATGTCCAAATCAACAAATAGGGGAGACCAACTCCAGTCTGTAGATGACATACCTGAGAACCAAGCCACATTACTAAATTGAGGAAGTCCCTGTGCGTCTAGTCCTCTATTTAATTGTAAAGAGTTGTACATGTATTGGTGATGTAAGCCCTGGTCAATTAATTTGGAAAAGCTTTCTGGGTTCATGCCTGACATGTTTTCTTTAGATCTTCTATTGTCTTCAGGTGCCATATCCACCTGTAGGATATCCATCAAGCCATCATTGTTGTAATCCGCGATATCCGAACCCATGCCATAAAATGACGTTTGACGCGTGATGCTTTTAGATTGGTCAGTAAAAGTGCCGTTTTGATTGTTTATATAGATGAAATCCGGACTTGCAAAATCATTGGAAACATACATGTCTGGCCATCCGTCATTGTTGATGTCTCCTACAGAAGCACTCAATGAGAGTCCAAAGTTTAATAGTCCAGCAGCCTTGGTCACATCTTCGAATGTGCCATCCCCATTGTTGCGGTACAGGTGGCTAGAATCCTTATGTTTTGCATTGATCATCATCTGTTTGTAATAGAAGTTAGGTGCATCAAATGCTGTAATAGGATAGTTGATGACATATAGATCTAGGTCACCATCTTTATCATAATCAAAGAAAGCTGCTTGTGTACTATGTCCTCCATCAGCTATGCCATATTTCTCTGCCTCTTCTTCAAACTGAGGTATTCCATTTTGGTTGTTTCCCTTGTTGACGAGTAGTATGTTTTGACAGATTTTATTTGCACCAGATACACTGATGTATAAATCGGTTTTGCCGTCAGCATTGATGTCACAAATAGTAACTCCTTGCATCCATCGTTGATCTCCTGCGGTATTAGATGTTTGAGTAACATCCGAAAATGTTAAATCACCTGCGCCAAGATAGAGGCGATTGGAGACCATATTGCCTGTGAAGAATATGTCTTGGTGATCATCATTATTAAAATCAGCAACAGCTACTCCTCCTCCCATATAGATATAGGGGTAATTGAAATAATTGATACTATCTGTTTCTGTGAGCTTATTCTCAAAGTCTATCGTAGAAAAAGAAGGAGAGACCTTCTCAAACAGAGTGTCTGGCAATACAACTTGTGGTGTAGGCTCACAGCCTAGTAGATTCACAAGGATAATTAGACAGATGATAGATTTTGATTGTTGTAGCATTAATATTGATTAAGGAGTAGTTATGATTGGTGAGTGTACATGCAATTGAGACGTAATAGAACGGAATGCCCTGACAAAGGCATCCCGTTTTATTGGCTTAAACTAAATTAGTAATTTGCATTCTGATCATCGTTAGTCAAACTGTTATTACTATTGATCTCATTTTGAGGAATAGGAAAAACTTCATGTTTGCCAGCTTCAAAACCGTAAGTGCCTAACTCTTGCGCAGCTAAATCCCATCTTACTAAGTCAGGGAACCTAGCTTGTTCTCCAGCTAATTCTACCATTCTTTCATGAACGATAGCATCAAATATTTCAACTTGAGTAGTCACGGGATAACCCGCAACATCCATTGCTGGAGTACCATAATTTGGCATAGTAACTCTATCTCTCACTTGATTGAGGTAACCAATAGCATCAGCAGATGTGCCTATTTCATTTTCGATTTCGGCCATCATCAACAACACATCAGCATATCTAATCACTCTGAAATTAATTCCAGACTCTTGGTTCTCATTAGCATCCTTGTAGTAGTTGTGGTACTTTTTCCATGCTTGTGTACGTTGTACTGCTGGATCTCCATATGATGGCAAGTCAACAGTTCCTCCACCGAAAGTATCTCCATTGAAATAGAAGTTTGCATTCAATCTAGGGTCTCCAGTTTCATACTCAGCTAATAATTCATCAGATGGATAAACATTGTACCAGTCGTTCCAACCATACTCTTGACCTCTAAATGTACTTGCAATGAAACCATCACCAGCAGCATCAGAATTCCATCTGTCTGTCTGGCCTACAGCAATGTCGTAAGACACTTCAAAAATTGATTCTGTGTTGAATTCTGTTTCCTCAAAGAAATTATCTTCATAGGTTCCTAAAGTATAATCACCCATGATGTTAGAAAAGGCACTTTGTGCCGCAGCATGATTTCCTCTGTACAACTCCGTTTTACCCAATAGTGCCCAAGCAGCACCACTAGTAGCTCTACCATTCTCAGTGCTTCCAGCTGGGAATAATAGTGTGGCTGCATCAGTTAAATCAATAACAATCTGATTGTAAACATCACTAGCAGGGCTTTTTGATGTACCGTCTCCTGTAGTTGGTACCGTATTTAATAAAGGAACATCACCATATCGTGTGACCAAAAGAAAGTAATAATATGCACGCATGAACTTCGCTTCACCGATATGATTATTCTTCATAGCAGTTGTATAGTCCGATGCCTCTATTAGTTTCATTTTTTCTTCATTGTCTGTTACAAAGTTACATTTGTTGATTCCTCTGTAGCAACTTTCCCAAAATGCTCTAAGTCCACCATGACTAGGGTCAAAGGTAAAATTGGAATACTGAAGTTTATCTGCTTCTAATTGGGGATTGCCTGTGTTTTCATGAGACATATTGTCCATCGAAAAGAACATGTGCCTAGAGTACAATCCTCTTGTCTGTAAATTGGCATAAATTGAATTTACAGCTGATTGAGCTTGCGCTGTGGTCAACAAAAATGTCTCTGGTGAAACATTGTTTGGATCCGTCAGTTCTAGCTTGCTTTCATCGCATGAATTGAATGCCGTAAGACAAATCAATCCAGCCATTATATATTTTGTCATTTTCATCTGATTTCTTTTTTAGAATTTAATATCAACACCAACAATGAAAGATTTAGGCATTGGATAATTACCTCTGTCTACACCTGTTTCAAAATTGCCAGTCGGTTGACCATTTGCATTAATAGGTACTGATCCGATAGCGCCAGGAGGATTGTTTACATTTCTATTAGTGTAGGCTCCTACCTCTGGATCTAGTCCTGAGTATTTAGTAAATGTTAGTAGGTTTTGCCCACTCACATATAATCTACACTGAGAGAATACATCACCAATCATAGATACTCTAGTCAAATCATAACCCAGTGTCACGTTTCTTAATCTAGAGAAAGAACCATCTTCTACAAATCTGCTTGAAGTTTGTAAGTTGGTACCAGCACCACCAGCTCTAGGAATGGAGTTAGAAGTTCCATCGCCTGTCCATCTGTCTAATACAGAAGATCCAGAATTGAATAGTCTAGGCATACCTTCCAAATCGTAGATGTTAGTATTGTAAACATCATTTCCTGACACACCATTGAAAAACAAGCTGAAATCAAATCCCTTGTAGTTAGCAGATAAATTTAAACCGTAAGTAAAATCTGGGAAAGGGTTACCAATAATAGTCCTGTCACTATCGGTAATGGTGCCATCTCCATCTGTATCTGTAATTCTGAAGTCACCTGGTTCTGCGTTTGGTTGTGTTGCATGTGCATCAATTTCTCCTTGGTTTTGAAAAATGCCATCCATTTTCCATCCGTAGAACTGATAGGCCGCTTGACCAACTTCTAACCTAGTAATATCTTGATTCTCAAATGTAGCTCCAGATATAAAATCATTCTCACCTAAACTTAATACTTCATTTTTACTTGTTCCAAAAAGGAATGAAGCACCCCATTGGAAATCACCTTCACGGTCTTCATAGCCTAATACTAATTCAACTCCTTTAGTTTCCATTTGACCAATATTTTCGATTACACTACCATTGTGAAACCCTGAAGATAGAGGTAAAACTCTCGGCATCAACAAGTCATTACTTGTGTTGATATAGTATTCTGCAGCCAAAGTAATTTGATTGTTCATCAAGCCTAAATCAAGACCGATGTTGGTCATGGAAGTTTCCTCCCATTTCAAATTAGGGTTTGATAAACCTGATGCTGTAGCGCCTAATGCATCTCCATCTATTGCATAGTGGAAATTGGAAGTGATGGTGGTAGTATAACCGTAGTTTTGAATATTATCATTACCAGTTTTACCCCAACTACCTCTAATTTTTAGATTACTGATTAATTCCACTCCACTCAAGAAGCTTTCTTCACTCATTCTCCATCCAGCTGATACTGACGGGAATGTTCCCCATCTTTCGTTTGCTCCGAATCTAGAAGTAGCATCTGTACGAATAGTAGCTCCAAGAAGATATTTACCATTATAGTTATAGTTCAACCTTCCTAAATATCCCCATCTGACATATTCATTGGTATATGAACTCAATGACGATTCAGTAGAAGATACTTGCTCTACTTGATCTGAAATGTAATTGTTACTTCTTGCATTCAAGTTATGTGTAGTAGTACTTGTTTGCTCAGCTAAAGCCAACACTTCGATATTATGTTTTTCAGCAATAGTCTTTTTGTAATTCAAACTATTGGTAAATATCACAGTCTGCAATGAACCTTTACTATGAGCATTGACCGCATAGTTTTGAGAATGTGTTGCACCTTCACTATCATCATTGTATGATGGAGAGAACAATCTATAATCAAAATTCTGGAGTTCTGCTCCAACTTGAGTTTTGAAATTCAAACCATCAATGATTTCATATTGCGCATAGATATTCCCAATCACAGCCAATCGTTGGTCTGTCACATCACCTAAACTTAAAACTCTTACGGCATTTTCAGCATCTTGGCCGTCTATAGAACTGTTAGGTCCTTGGTACCCACCTAAGTTTTGTGCATTGTGAACTGGTAAATAGGGAGCTGATTTAATAGCATGTTCGATTACTGATCGACCTCCATTACTTGTTTCAGGACTTTGCTCACTGACAGAGACCGAAATATTTTCACCAATTTTTAATTTTCCACTTGTGAAATTACTGTTGGCTCTAAAGTTAAATCTTTCTAAACCTGTTCCGATAATGATACCTTCTTGAGATAGGTAACCTGCAGATACTCTAAACGTACTGCCTTCTCCACCGCCAGAAACACCGACGTTGTAATTTTGCATGACGCCACTTTGGAAAATCTCATCTTGCCAATCTGTGTCATTCTCTAACATAGCAGCGTATTGAGGGTCTGTTACACGAGTAGGCGCGCCATATGCTTCTGTAGCATATTGGATATATTCTTCTGTATTTAAAAGATCATATCTATTGGTTGTCCATTGTGTACCACCATATGCATTAAAGTCTACTGTTACTTTACCAGCTTGTCCACCTTTGGTCGTAATCATAATTACACCATTAGATCCCTTAGATCCATAAACTGCTGTAGTAGATGCATCCTTCAAGACTTGTATAGAAGCAATGTCATTTGGGTTTAAACTACCCATACCAGAAGAAATAACCCCGTCAATCACATAAAGTGGTTCGTTGCTATTGGTACTTCCTAAACCTCTAATTCTTACTGTAGGTGCAGTTCCTGGTGACCCATTGTTGATCACTGTCACACCTGCTGCTCTTCCTTGCAAGGCTTGATCTGCAGTAGCTACTGGTACAGATACAATATCCTTTGAAGAAACCGTACTGATTGCACCTGTTACTTCAGCTCTTTTTTGCTCACCATATCCTACCACCACCACTTCATCTAGTGCTTGGACATCTAGCTCCATGCTGATATCAATAATGGATCTACCGCCCACTGCTATTTCCTGTGTTAAAAAACCAATATAGCTTATAACTAAGTTGGCTGATTCATCTACAGTAAGTGAATAGTTACCGTCCAAATCTGTAACTGTACCACTTGCACTTCCTTTTACCAATATATTAACGCCTGGAATTCCTGACCCATCAGTTTGGTCAGTAATTTTTCCTTTGACGGTAACGTCTGCTTCAGTTCCTTCCATAGTTGAGGCCGAACTAGCCGCCGCACCTAAGGTGTGCACTATGAGTAAACATAGTGTCAGAACAATTGATAGCACTGAAGATCTCTCTCTGAATGCTTTCAGTAATCGTTTTTTCATGATTATTTGCTTTTAGTTAGTAATAAATTAAACTCCCTGAGCAACTGCTCTTTGAGTTTTTATCAGAAGGGTATCATGCTTATATAACCCGACTAACATCTTATTTTTCAACTTTTACCAGATTTGAGGAAGTGATGTAAAGGGATGAAATCACCAAACAATCCCTCAGAAATAGATAGAGTTGAATGAGCAATTAAGAAGGAATATGAAATAGGGAATGTCAAAAAATGACCAATAGGAGACACGTTTGATGCAATTACACAGTGATGAACATGATTACAACATTATTTGCATAGTCATGCTCAATATTTTGCATGTCGTGAAGTAATGAATAGGACTGTGTTAATAAAGATTGAGAAAAGTTTATGACCACTACAGGTTTTAAGTCTAATTTCTCTACAGAATAGGCTTGGCTAATATGTGGTTTGACAAATTTTAGTCAAAGGAGGGTAGAGATATTATATTTTTAATGAAGTTTCTTCCTCTGTTGGGAGGTGTCCAAATTGATCTTTGTAACATTTTGAGAAATAGGAAGGTGATGAAAAACCTACTGCTCTACTAACAACGACTATTTTAGAATCTCCTTTTTCAATTAATTGTTTAGCATAATCCATACGTACTCTTCTAGTGAATTCGTTAGCCGAGCTACCTGTCAATGCTTTGATTTTTCTATACAACTGGCTTCTACTTACATGGAATTCAGCAGCCAAGGATTCTACTCTTAATTCAGATTTGTCAATATTTTGATGAATGAAGTAAATGAGTTTTTGTACAAAGACTTTGTCAATACTTTCAATGCTTTTTGATTCATCCGAATTAGTTACTTCCTTAAAAAATTTAGAGAATAGTATGTCTCTATTCTGAATCATTTGCGTGATATGACTGAGAACTACTCTCATGTCAAAAGGCTTGGTAATGTAAACGTCAGCTCCAGAACTAACTCCTTCTATTTGGTCTTCAATACTTCCTTTTGCAGTAAGCATCAAGATTGGGATGTGACTCGTGTTGAGGTCTTTTCTCAGTTTGGTGCATAATTCTGTACCGGTCATTTCGGGCATCATTACATCGGTGATAATAATATCCGGGTTTTGATTCGATGCAAGGTCATAACCTTCTTTGCCATCTTTGGCGAGTATTACCTTGTAAAAGGGACTTAATTCTTTTTTCAAATAAGTACCTAATTCTTGATTATCTTCTACCACCAAGACTAATTTTTCACTCCCTAGCGGTGGGGCAATCAGAGAATTAGTTTCATCAAGGCTTTCTATTAAGTCTAAAATTGGTTCTTCTACTATCGTACTCTTTTGAGGAAGGCTCGTTTCGTTTGTATGACTCTTTCCTAATCGGAAATACACTTCGAACGATGTGCCTTTGCCAACTGTACTTAAGACTTGAATGTCTCCTTTATTTAAATCTACAAAGTCTTTTACTACTTCTAAACCAATCCCCGTGCCTCCAAAATAGTCTTTGTTTTTTTTGTCAATTTGATAGAAACGATCAAATATTTTTTCAATTTGATCACTAGTCAGCCCAGATCCAGTATCGATGACACTTATTCTCAAACTGTCACTTTGCGCTTTGTCTTGAGGGAATTCATGAGACTGAATATTTGTCAGTATTTTTATATTCCCGTTTCTGGGTGTCACTTTAAAGGCATTTGAAAGTAAATTGAAAAACACCTTTTCAAACATTCCTTTATCAACCCAAATAGTTTCATTTATTGGGTTAGGTGTAACATCGAATGTAATACCTCTTGAAGAGGCTTCTTCTTTAAAGTAGTTGGAGATATTTTCTAACATTGCCTCAGTTTCGATGTTTTCAATTTTCACAGGCATCTTGTTAGATTTTAATTTCCTGAAATCCATTAGCTCATCAACTAGCCTTTTTAGAAGGTTAGAATTCTTATATGCGACTTGTATTTTCTCACGTATTGGTAATGGCAGATTGATGTTTTTGTCAAGGAGAGCATCTCTCAATGGGTTGATGATGAGTGTAAGAGGTGTTCTGAATTCATGAGATATATTAGTGAAGAATTGAAGCTTTTTGTCATGGAGTTCTTGTTCTTGTTTTCTGATTTGAACTTCTGCAAAGACTGCTTGTTTATCATGAATACGTAGTGTCGCAATTTTATAAAACAAATACAATAAAAGGATTAGCAGTAATGAATAGGTTAAGTAAGACCATTGACTTCTGTACCATGGGGGTAATATTGTTATTTTCAATTCTCGAACATGATCACTCCATACTCCATCATTGTTGGATGATTTAATTTTTAAAATGTACTCTCCATTCTTTAAACTGGTATAAGTTGCTTGTCGATTATTTCCAACGAAATTCCAATTGGACTCAAGGCCTTCTAGATAATAAGCGTATTTATTTTCTTCCGGACGAGTATAGTTTAGCCCTACAAATTGTATGGTGAAAACTGATTGTTCATACGTTAGGGTGATCTGATCAGTCTTTGAGATTACTTGATCTAATATTCCGTTTTCTTGACCAGGTTCGACAGGTTCATTGAAGAGTAAGAGTCCCGTTAGATAGACTTTTGGAGGTGTTACATTGGTGATGATATTCTCAGGATCCAAAAAGTCAACACCTAAATGATTACCAAATACGAGATGACCATTTTTATCCTTAAAAGCAGCATTAAAGTTGAAGTCATTGGATAACAAGCCATCGTTGGCTGTATAGGAGGATGCTTCTCCTAATTCTAAATCTAGTACAGTAATACCTTCTTGTCCACTGACCCAGATACGTCCGTTTTCATCCTCTAAAATAGCGTTGATGGTTAATTGTCCAAGACCATTCTTCTGATTGAACCATTCAAATTCCCCCTGGTCTATATCGTACCTGCATAGACCACCTCCGCTTGTGCCTATCCATAGGTTGGTATTCTTGTCTTGGAACAATGATAATATATGATTTGTACTAGGATGATAGGTGGTGTCCTGTAATAGCTCAATTTGTTCTAGTATTATTCCTTTGCTTTGATCTCCCTTTAATCTATACAAGCCTCTTGTTGTACCTAGCCAGATATCATCATTTTTATCCACCAATATCTTTCTCAAATCCGCATTGTATAATGATTCTTCTCTGAACCTCCCTGATGAATACGTTTCAATATGTTTTGTTTTAGGATCAAAAGAGAGCACTCCATGGCCGAAAGTTCCGATCCAAAGAACGCCATTAGAATCTTCGTCAAGAGACATGACCCTGATGGTCTCGCCTTTGGTTTCTTCTGTGTTGAGATCAAAAGAATCAAAGTGTAAACTTCCATTTGGGAGGTGTAACAATCCTCCTTCCCAGCTGCCTGCCCATAAGCCATTTTTGGAATCCATATGGATGGTTTGTATTGCTTTTTTATTCAGCCCCTTTATTCTCGTGTTTTGACCTAAAGTGTGTTCGAACGTGTTGGTCGCGGTATAATAGATGTCAATTCCACCGCCATCCATACCAATCCAATAATTCCCGCTTTCATCTTGTGCAATACTTGTTACCGAACCAACTTGCAGGGAGTTCAACTCATTAACTTGGCTAGATAAGTGTTGAAATTTATCATAAATAGGGTCGTAAAGACCAACACCTTTGTCATAATATCCTAGCCAAATGCGGTTTTCTGAATCCTTAAATATTGACCAGATAGAATTAGATTTGATATGTTCTCCGTCAAATTTGTCATGATAGAGTTTTTCTTTTACATCACCTTTTTTGTCCAAAACCCATAACCCGTCATTTTCGGTGCCTATTAGCATGAGTCCGTTTTGATCTTCCTCTATGGATAATATCCTTTTATCTGTAAATGGGAACGATTCAATTTTCCAAACCCATATTTTCTTTTTGTCAGGGGGAGTTAATTTATATAGCCCCAATAGTTGGGTTCCAACCCAGATGTTGCCATCAATGTCTTCGAATAAGGTTGTCGTTGGATCTTTTATTTGGAACCTAGCGTCTCCTCCAAAAAAGCTAGCATAATCCAATTTGTTTTCTTTTGGATAATATTCTATTAAGCCCATGTCGCCAGCTATTAGTATTTGACCATTTGGTAGTTCAAGAATTTTCCGCAATCTTTTTGATTGTCCATCTTCTGAATCTTGAGAAGAAATCAGAAATTTTTTCAACTTAGGGTCATATTTAAATAATCCATGAAAAGCTGATGTAAATAGAATGTTTCCATCACTATCTTCTGTGATGCATAAAAAAGTTTGTTGACTGTAATTCTCGTTATCTACAATTATTCTTAACTCTTGAAAAGACTCCTGGTATTTGTCAAACGTACAAATGCCGGTTTCGGTAGCTACCCAAATAGTGCCTTTACTATCTTCGAATACTTCATTGATAAAATTGCTGTTAATTGAAGTCGAATCTTCCCAATTATAGATGAATTCTTTGTTTTCTAATCCATCATACCTATACAGGCCACTTCCAAATGTACTGATCCAGATAAACCCATTTTCATCTTGAATAAAGGATGTAATGGCACTTTTAGTCATTCCTCCGTTGATGCTGGAAAATATGTACTGTCCTTTATTATCTTTTGCAGATACTGAAATCACACTGAAAATCAAAAAAGCTAAAACACCCTTCATTGTTCAATAATTAAATAGTTATTTCATATTTGAACCAAATATTGTATTTTATGATCAGATTGCCAATTTTAGGAATGACTTATATAAATCTTTGGGTATAACTGATATTGCACTGTCAGTTTAATAGTTGTTTCTTAGAGTCAAAACCTCCTGAGAGTATCAATAATCCATGAAAAGTCATTTTTTAATCTCTGCCAATAGCCTTAGGAGAAAGTATTTTGGATTAAACTGTGATGGTAGTGGAGATGAATTCTAATTGTTTTTAGGTAAAAGGAGATTTACTGTATTGAAATCTCTGTCATTGTTGGTCTTGTGACCAACAAACTACCGAGGCAAGTCCTATTGCATGAAATCCTAACCTTCGCTACATACGGAAAGAGGTAAGATTTACTTTTGAAGGTAGGTTGGTCATGGTATTCTGTGTTGTTGGTCACAAGACCAACAAAGGGGAAGCAATATTATTTCGTTTGGTTGTACCTACTTAGGTAGTCGAACATCTCATGTACATTTTCAATTTTTAGGTTTTTTTTCACAAATTCAGCATGCAACGTTTGGTTGTCTTGAATTAGTTTTTCAATAAGTCTGGGTTTGAGCTGTTTTACTTGTCCATCATTTAGAATTACATAACCTGTCCAACAACAAACCATCATCGTTTTATCTCCCTCTTCAATTAAACCAAGCGTAAGCTGTTCTTGTCTAGTTCTTGCAGGTTCCCCTTTAAAATAGGAATAGTATCCTCGCTCTATTATCTTGTTGAATCCGAATACTTTAGAGTAAGGGTAGCTATTGATGTATAAAGAGTCACCGTCTTTAATACCCCAAATGTATTTGTTTAGTATATCAGCGTCTGTTGAAGGTTTAACTTTTCTTAGTCTGTAGTTCCTGACGCCTCCTGTCATAATTACATTTCCTTCAGATCGTTGTTTTATTTGAAAGTTATATTTGCGTGATGGAGCATCCTTGATGAATTCATTAAAGTTTTTGAAAGTGTTATTTGTTTGGGCATAGGAGACAATTGATAGTAGTAAAATGAGATTAGTTATAAGAATATTTTTCATTGAGCAGGGATTATCGCTAAGAATTCAGTGTAGCACATGCGCCATACTATACTAGCATTTTTTTTAAATCTAATTCATCCAGTCTAAAATACCGAAGAGGGTATATAGAGATGATTGATGGTCAACGGCAAGATCCGAAAAACCACCTCCAGATGTCTGTACCCCACTTAGGAAGTACCCCCCCCCACTTCAAAGGTGAACTAGTTCACCTTTTTGTTAAACTAGTTCGTCTCTGAGCCAAACTAACGGACTAATTACATGAACTAGTTGCCCTATTTGGCTAATTAGTTCACCTTTTATACTAACCAGTTCATGTATTTGCCAAACCAGTTTGCCTTTTAGCCAAACTAGTTGACCATTGAGGCGAACTAGTTCGCCTTTTTGGTAGGGAGTCCTATAAAAGTATAGGGTATAAAAAAGGCCAACATGAATGCTGGCCTTTGATA
The DNA here is from genome assembly GCA_051531955.1 of Reichenbachiella sp. GTDB lineage: Bacteria > Bacteroidota > Bacteroidia > Cytophagales > Cyclobacteriaceae > Reichenbachiella. The sequence continues at coordinate 31 of JAOPTS010000024.1, read as the reverse complement.
TAGGTGTAGTTGTTTGTTTTATCAGGGTTTT
>JAOPTS010000023.1:0-24099 GCA_051531955.1 Reichenbachiella sp. | reverse complement strand
GGTGTCACAGTAATTTGACCATCATAGTCACCAATCAGCACTTGATCACAAATAGTGTTGACGTTAGTGTTGGCCGCATCTTCAGAAGCAGTGATAGCTGTTAAATTATCTTCAATTTCAAATGTAACTGCTGAGGGTGAACTACATCCTGTAGTAGGGTTGGTGACAACTACGGTGTAGAACCCCGCGTCAAGTCCAGTGATATCATGAGTAGTAGCTCCGGCTACCACTACGTTTTCAGCGGTATTTCCTTTTTGAGTTCCAATATCAGTACCATTGGTTAGTTGTGTACCTGTGCTAGAAGTACCAATATACCATACGTATGTAAAGTCAGCTAAATCACTAGTAATTGCATCACTAACATCAACCAATTCAATTTCACCATCTCCATATGTCGCAGCACCAGAGCAAACACCAACAGCACTTACAACAGCAGAACTTTCAACCACTGTTGGTTGACTTGGGTTATTAGTGATTGTGAGTTTAGAGATGTTACTACATTGTGAGGCATCAGAAGTAACCTTCACTGCATATGTGGCACTGCTAACTTGAGCGTTTAGTCCTGATACGACCGTGCCGTCAGCGGAAATAGAAACTACTGATCCATTGCCTGGGTCAACACCGTCAACCAAAGCGATACCAGTATCATCATCACCTAAAAACCATTCAAAGCTATACCCATCTGTAGTAGGTGTACCTGTACCTTCATTGACAGAAGCACTTGCTTGTCCATTACCAATAGTACAACCCGTATTGACTTGGTCTTCTAGAAGAATAATTAAAGGGTTACTCGGTTCAGCAGTAATGACAACATTCATCCAACCAGTCTCACAACCAGTGTCCGTGTTGATGGCATATACTTGATAGATACCATCTATATAATCAGTAAGGTTGTTGGCTGTACCATCAACATCGGCATCTACTTCTGTTTTTCCAGTTATTGGGTCTCCACTAGGATCTAACCATGACCAAGTGAAATCTTCTTTGTTTTGACCAAATATATTGACAGAGGCAAAACCTGATGGATCAACTGAACATGATGTATTCGGCGTTATAATAGGAGTAGAGAACGATGGGTTCACACTTGAGCTGGCAATTTGGATATCAGTTGTATTAAAACAATTGTTGTCCAGGTTGGTGACCAATACTCTATATCCACCATTTTCAAGATTTTCGAAAGTGTAATCTCCATCCGCATCTATAATAGCGGCTTGATAAGGAGTTGCTGTTATATCAGTACCATCGAAAATGGTAAATTCATATCCAGCTGCAGGTTCCCCTACTAATTCGCTTGTTGCAGCGGTGATTCTTTGTGTACCACTACCCGCGACACAGAATTCATCATCAGTTTTGGTTTGTCTCACTGTGATAGGCTCACTGTCAGCTTCTAATACTACTATTTGTAAATCTTCAGCTGGACATCCTGTAATGTTATCTACTACAGATACTGTATAGGTACCGGCATCCAAGCCAGCAAATATACCCGTGGTGTTTTCCATGAAGGGGGCGCCAGAAGAATTCGATCCTGCGTATAATTCGTAGTAGTACTCAGCTACTTCAAAGACCACATTGTCAATGAAGTTACCCACTGTTACATTTCCTGATGCTGTAGAGGTAGCTCTAAAAGCAAATCGGGTTAATGTTTGGCCTGCTGGAATGACATATTCTCCACTGTATTCAATCCAACCACTTGTCCCTGTTGTAAAGGCTCCTATTACTAAAGGAGATCCAGATGAAGGATCATCTATTTCCAATTGCATGCTATCATCTCCTGATCTACCTCTATGAGAAAAAGACCATACCATTCGGATTCCTGGTTTTGTTACTACGTCAAAATAGAAAGCGCCAACACCATCAGAATTAATTTCTGCGAATTGATTCCCTTCAACAGAGGGTACACCTTGGAACCCACTTCTCCAGTACTCTAGGTTTCCAGAGACATTGTCTGTTGACCAACCATCCGCATCTGATTGAAGTATGAGGTCCCATGTCGTTCTATTGTAAGGTGGTTGTGTAATGTCTGGTACTTCAAAACTACCATTCTCAATGGATTCAAATTGATCCGTATCCACTATAGGGAAAGGTAAGCCCGTCATATCAATTTCTCCGTCTCCATCACCTACGCCACTACATGCTGTTACATGCGTGATTTCAATTAATGAAATAGGGTCAGCAGGTAATTCAGGATTGGTAATGTCATCAACAATAGTAAAATAAGTACGACCTACACAGTCGTCTCCATTATGAGTGGCTGTAACCAAGTATTGGCCAGCGGTAAGCAATTGCGCTACTTCATTACTTAAACCACTAGTTGTCGCAATTAAATTAGCAACAAGAGCATTGGCCCCTGTGTAATAAGCGAATGTATAATCGTCAATATCTCCACCATCAATCTCTGCTGATCCTGTACCACTACCATCTCCAGTACATGATTTGTTAGCTGTAATCGTCATCACAATAGTTGGTGAGCTTGAATTATCTAAGACTTCTATAGTCTCTAATGCGGAACTACAAGATGATATTGAGTCGATAGATTCTACAGTATAAAATCCAGCTTCAATTCCTGCATAGGTCGCGAAACCATCAACACCATAACCTTCATGATCGGCAACCGCTTTTATATTGGAACCATCATACCACTTGAAATAGAACCCAATAGTGTCACCATCTGAGCGGGCTTGTGCTTTTCCACTTTGAAAATTAATACAGTTATCGATATCCTTAATATTATATACTTCAATAGTAGGTTTTACTGTATTGGTGTTGACAGTAGCAGAAAGCGTGGCTTCACAACCAGACAATTCATTAGTAACTACTACTGAGTAGGTTCTGTCAGTTAATAAAGTTGCCACTGGACCAGTCGCTTGTACAGTAGTGAAATCACTACCTATATACCATTTGAAATCATAACCTGCAGTCACCTGTACACCACTTTCATCCACATAGGCAGATAATTCCCCATCTGGCGAACTACAATTTGTTAAGTCATGGGTGTTGTCTATACCAACTATAGGAAGGATTTCAATTTTGTTAATGGTTACTTCTTCTGAATTTGATGAACAAGAGTTGCTTTGAGAACTAGCGACTACTTGATAAGTGCCATCAGGTAAAGCTGAATATCTACTACCTGTAAATAGTGTGTCTAAGAAATTGTTGTTCTTGAACCAATGAAAGTCGAAACCTGCTGTGATCTCTCCAGTTTGTTCATCCGTTACCCCTTCAACCAATACATTGTTTATATAGTAAAATTCATCTTCTTGGTCGTTTTTAACTCGTGCTACTATTTTAATGTTGTTGCCTATGATACCCGAGGCTGTTGCAGTAATACTACCAAAGTTTCCTAAATGCAATCCGTCAGTCAATGCTTGTTCGGCACCACCATCCACTACATAGTACAACCTCATGTAATCGAACTTGTCATCATTATCATCTATATCCTCTAATGTCGCACTAGACCTGAGGTCAATAGAAATCTTTACTGACTCGAATGTTGAAGTAGGAATGTCTTGAGTTTCCCAAACTACTTCGCCATCAGTATCGTCAAAAATTAGTTCGTTTGTAGATCCCGTGAATGAGATTTCTATTCTATCAGGGTCAACATCAGTAGGGTCATGAGTGAAACTCCAAGCTGTTGCGCCAGCATCAACACCAGTTCCGGTAGCTAAATCTTGAAAGTCTTCATTCCAGACTTCTTCTACAGTCTCAGAAATGGTTCCAAAATAGAATACTTTGGCATCACCATTGTCAGGTTTGTCAGGATCGCAATTTTCATTGTGACTAACGATTTCATGCTGCAGATCGAAAGTAAGTGCTGTTACGGCAGAGAATGTCAAGTTATTATCCTCTTCACATTCAGGTATTGGTCTACTAAAGGTCGAGATAGGAGGACTTTGTGTTCCATCATCATTGACAGATACATACAAATCAAAATCTCCACCTTCACCATCAACAGTCCCGGTGATGTTCATGGTTTCACCAATATCAAACCCTGCAATAGAGGTGACAAAAGTGTTAAGTTTTATAGAAGTAGGCTCAGAAGGAGCACCATTATAATAGGTGATAGGTAACAGTCCTGTCAAGGCAATATCACCAGTGTTTCTAATGACTGTTGTGACAGTGAATGTAGTTTCTGGACATTGTGCATTACCAATAGTGTTGATTTCTACTAGTTCTACATCTGGAGAAACTAATGAAGGACAACCGTTTTCATTCAAATAAGGTGCCTGGTTCAAAAATGCGTTTAAAGGTCTGTTGTCACCTGTTGTACATACATTACTTGAAAATACCTTGGTTGGATCTTGTTGATAAAGCGGAATAGTCAAATCATCGTTGATGTTGACATTGAAATAACCATGTTGGTTCCAGATAGGTCTAGATGGTTGCCAGCTTTCTCCACCAGATGCTTCAAAAACTCTTATTTGACCAAACCTACCATTTGAGTAGGGATCGAAAGGGGTGTTGTCATCAGTAGAACAGGCGACACAAATCTCACTTGCTCCGTCACCATCTACATCGGCAATGACGGGGTATTCTTCAAAGGTCCTAGAAGTACACTTGATGGTTTGAATAGATTCTGCAGTTTTACCATCAATAATATGTACGTATGTTTCTCCACGGTAGATGATCTCCGCAGCTTTGTCGTCATTAAAATCAAAAACTGTACAACCTGTAAACCCTGAAGATCCTTCATTGACATCTTTGTACCACAACTCTTCCATGTTTTCATCCAGTGCATATAGTCTTTGTTTTGATACGAAAGTACAGTTGAGCTGACCATCACCATCAATATCCGCAACGTTGATTCTACCAGTAGCATGTTTGTGATTTTGAGGTACATTGAATGTTAGCGCATTACTATTAGTAACATCCCAGAAGAAGGCAGTAGTTTTCAATGTGCCATCCACATATTGTCCACCGTTGAAAATAACGTCAATATTATTGTCTTGATTGTAATCTGCTACCGCTGCAGCATTAAAATTCCAGTTTTTGTATTTGATTGCGTATTGTCCGTCAGCAGGTAGTATATCATTAATGTCTTTTTCTAATGTTCTGGTTCCAGTACCTATATTCACAGAATATATTTTACCGCCATCTACAATTTCTAGTCCTTCACAATTAGCACAAGCTGCATCAGGTAGGATGTCAATAGCTACTGTACCATGTGTCACTTCTGTTCGGAAATTTCCTGTACCCGCAATGATCAGATCACCAGTATGTGCATTTCTAATTTCATTACCATGCAATAATTCAACTACACCATCAGCGTTAAAATCTGCTAATGAGATGATGCCTACTTTGTTCCCCGTATCAGTGTCTTTATCCCATATTACATTGAGTTGACAATCATACATACGGATATTATTGTTTTTAAACCCTCTGATGAATATCTCCCCACATTCATCATCATCCAAATTGGCAATTGCCACAGTCTTCGCTATATCAAACCCTACATCTAATGGACCGTATTTTGTTACCCCCGTAGCACCATCTAGAATTGTTAAAGTATGATTTTGTCTGTTTGTAGTCACAACCTCTGGCGTACCGTCACCGTCTAAGTCTCCAATGGCTGGAGTGACAGAGTTAAAAGCCGTTTGGTCATCAGACGCCCACTGTAATTTTGTTTCGAAAGCTGGGTTCTCTGTGGCGGGGTCTTGACACAAAACAGAATTACCGAAGTAAAAGTCCAAACATTGTGCATTACCAGAACAATCACCGTCATAACAGTCGATAAAACCATCACCGTCATCATCTAAACCATTGCCACAGTTAGTTTCTTGTGCAGCAACTAATAAAGTCGATAATAACAGGGGGAGTATGAGTAGTATCTTTCTATAGCTCTTCATAGGGTCGAAATAAGTTATACTGTTTATGCCAATTGGATTGAAAAAGTAACCATTTAATAATTCATATGCGGGTTCATTAATTATCGTCTAGATACAGTTCACCCAATTAGACTATGCTAAGCTAAGCATTGTGTACTTTTTGAATATAAAATATGATAAAAAGAAGCGATTTTTTCGATGAATTTACGGAGATCCCCTATAGATTAGGTAGATACACTAGTCCATTATTGCATTAAAAATAGCGCGCCACTACTTTCTTCGTTCTTGTCGGGACAACTAATCACATAATAATAGGTGCCGCTTGGCATGATATTACCATTGGATTGTGAACCATTCCATACACAGTCGTCGAAGCTATCATCAGGGCTAAAGTCAAGCTCTTGGATTCTTCTTCCTTTCCGGTCAAAAATGGTGACACTACAGTCCGTACTTCGAATGTTAGATACCGTCCAACAATCGTTGATGCCATCACCATTTGGAGTGAATGATTTTGCAGCAGTTATAGTAGGGATTACCAAAGTGACAGAATCTTGTGCTTCACAACCCAAATTATCTATTGCAGAGACGTAAACGGGTTCCCGTGTCTGATAAGGTGTTGCAACTATAGTTTCGGCTGTCGTATCATCAACTACAATCGTTGGCGACCATGCGACATTAGACACGGCATTGAATACAGATAGTGATACTGAACGTTGTTCTTCTATTAAATTTATATAGTTCCCTAATTCCGGACGGTCTGGATCAGTTTCTATACTATTTGGGCTTGATGTAGTGATTTCAATTCCTCCATTTGTATAGTTGCTTACTTCAACTGAGTTGGCATCAAATAGACACTGATTGTCATCTGTTAATGCAACTCCTATGGTCATGGGCGTGCCAACGCTGGTAGACGGGGTGCTACTCAATTGTGTGGTGTCATTATTGATAATGGAGTACCATGCATAGCTAGGGTACAGATCTTCCACTCTTAGTGTTAGATTTGATTCTTCGCACTTCTCAAAATTATTTATATCATCATTGTCTGAAATAATCAAGTCTAACCCTGTTGGAGCATTGATAATAGTGATGTCTTGAGCACTAGGCGTATAGTTACAGTCTTCTAAGTCTAGATACCTGGCTTCAACCGCAACAGAAAAGACGCCACTAGTAGCATGTGCATGTGTGACAACATCTCCTTCATCAGTACTACCGTCCTTGAAATCCCAAACATTATATAACGCAATAGCATCTGCACCTGTTGATCCAGCTGTATAGGTGATTTCAATATTTTCACAAATTTCAGTTGAAGAAGGGGTGAAGGAAGAAGTAGGTGCTTCAATTGTACTCAACTCTCTTGGCTCACTTGCAAATGTACAAGTACCCTCTGAAATGGAAATTGTGTAACTGCCAGCCGTACCCGCATCAAGACTAGTGTTGGTTTCGATAGGATCAAGACTTGCGTTATTTAATTTCCATTCGTAAGTATAGCCCGTGAATTCGGTAGTAGATAAGGTGACTGTAGTTCCAGTGCAGAAGTAATCCGGAGTAGGGTTCGTAATCGTGACGATGGGTAATACATTAACTGAGATAGTTAAGGGGGTTGACGTTTTTTGACAGCCACCACTCGATGTAGTGGTTAGGGTGTAATCTCCTGAATGATCTCCTGTAATATCTGAAATAACAATATTTTCATCGGTATTATTATTAATGATAACTCCATTGGGTCCTTCCCAAAGGAAAGAGCTGGTTTCAGTATCGGAAGATGAACTTAGCGTAACTAGGTCTCCTGCACATGGGGCAGTTTCGTCTACTGAAATAATAGGTACGGCATAAGTCTCCGCTAAATTGGTGAACTCCATGGCTGGGGAAGAAATTTCACATCCATTTGTGTCCATTATTTTTACCGTATAATTTCCTGATGTATTACTTCCATCAAGCGTTAAGGTGTTACTGGTTTCTGCTAATATGGTAGCGCCACTTTTCCATTCGTATGTATGCCCAGATCCTGAAGCAATTAATTCCAATGTTTCGCCTCCTGTACCACAGAAGGAAATGGGTCCCGAAGGAGAAATTAGTGGGTTGATACAATTGTGATTGAGCATAGTGGAAAGAAAACCTGTTCCTCCAGAAGTAGAATTATTGGTGAATACAAAATCCACTTTGCCATCTGAGTCGATATCTGTCAGTTTGATGTTTCTACTATTATTCGTGGTATTGATGGTCACTACTTCAAAATCTGAAGATGAAATATCAGTTTCATTGCTGTTCAGCACAACAAAGTAATTGTTGTCTGGTCCAAATGAAGCAACTGCAATGTCCAAATCACCATCACCGTCTATATCACCTAGATCCAAACCCCAGCTTTTTTCAATTCCTTGAACAAGTACCGTGGTTGCTACCGTGATATCTGACCCAACTGCCGTTGTGGTGTTCTTGATTATTTCAATCAAATCAGGACTTTCAACATCTGAGTTAGTCAATACTATGTCATTGAATTCATCATTGTTAATACGGCCAACCTTCAATGTCCTGACGCTGCTGTTGGTAGCTACTGCCAAGGGGGTGTTGAAACTGAATGCATTTGGGCTACTGCCATTCTTGAATATGTAAAATCCAGGTTCTGTTAAGTTTGAGGTTACTATTTCTGGTAAGCCATCATTGTTTAAATCTGCAATGTCCAACCCTCCAAGTCCCGAAGATCCAGCATTTTCTTCTGCTGTCAATGCAATTGGATCAGGTTTCAAACTTAAAGTGTCTATTGTTGAATTGTTTTCAAATATGTAAACGATATTCTCGTCTTCTACCACACAAACAGCTTCTGGTTTGCCATCAAGGTTTAAATCTTGTATTGCAATCCTGCCAGGTTTTCTGAAGTCACCATCAGAATTGGTAGGTAGACTCATAGAAATTGGTGTGTCAAAGGTGATAAGGTCAGCAGTAGTACTGGTGTTTTTAAAAATAAATAATTTCCCTTCACCTTGTAGTTCATTAACTAGTAAATCAGGGAGGCCATCTCCATCAATGTCACCACAAACCACATTAGTTGAGTTTTTTCCAGTAGTGATGGTAGATAATACAAAGTTGGCATCTCCAATTGTAGAGGTGTTGGTGAAAATACTGATGTCAGAAGATCCAACATTTGAAATGGCTACATCAGAATCACCATCCATATCAAAATCACAGTTGCACAAGTCTTGTGTCTGTAATTTACTAGTCGGAAATTGCTCTTGATTTCCAATCTTGCTTGTTAGATCATCAGCGGTAACGCTTGCTCCATCAAAACTCAGGCTAAAACGTTGAGATGAATAAGCGATATCACCTGTAGCAGTGTTAATGACTGTCACCTCTCCAAAACCTGCACCTGCTGGTACGATTGCTTTGATCAAATTGGCTGTGGCAACTACCGAACCAGAAGCAACACCTCCAAAAAATACTTCAACATTAGTGGTAGGGAGGTTACTCCCAGTAATATTGACTATGTCGTTGACACTCGCTGAGACAGGAGAGATGCTATTGATATAAGGTGTCTGCCCAAATACGGGTAGATACACAATTGATAATAACAGTAAGGTGATTGATACTTTCATTTCTGTTCTTCTTGTTCTCTTCCTGTCCATTAATTCACAACATTTAAAATATACACATGGTCAAGGTTCTTTCTTTTACTCCATTTTTCTTGCTCTTCCATCGCTATGCCCATGGTTGCCCCTTTGTGCACCACGACCACATATTTTTTACCTTCTAGTGATTCAAGGTGTCCTACTAGTGAACCATGGAATCCCATGGCAAAGATCTTGTCACTATAGTCTTCCGCCTCTTCATATGAGTCGAATTCTCCTGCTATGACATGGTGACCTGCTGGTAATTCAAGGATATTCCCTGGAACTCTTCGATGTGTATTTGGAGGCAGGTTGTCATGGTCAGGTGTAGCGGTTAAAGCATCCGACCATTTTACAGTAGATATTTTGGTGCTGTCTACTTTTGTTTGATTGTAAGTAGTGCCAATTTCCCAAATTCCGCCAGCATCGGTTCTTGTTTGTAGAGGAATCGAATGATCTATTGCTTCGTAAGCAATGGCAATACCTGTGCCATCACTTGCAAGTTCAACATCATTTGGTTCTTCAATGGGATCAGTTGCCGCTACTGCTACAGTAGCAATCGCGGCTTCTTCTGCAGCTTTTTCAGTAGCAGCTTTTTGTCGTTGTTGTGCAACTTGTTGTCTTCTTCGTGCTGCTTTTTCTTCTTCTGCTTTTGTTTTCTTGAAATTACTAATAAAGGAGATCGACTGTTTTTGTTTTTTCTTCTTTTTTCCCATGTTGTAACCAAGACTCAATTCAAAAGTCCCAGATGAGAATCCATCTAATTCAGTAGCACCATATTCGTATGAGAATCCAATAGCCCATTCTTCTTTGATCTTAAACCCGGCTAATGCAGCCATTCCATAATCTTGTCTGTAATTCAGTCCAGCCCAAACGACATGCCCAAGATGAGCAATGACGGCAACTTCATATTGCGGCATGTCCACATATGAAAACCTATAGATGACATGGGGTTCTATTGATAAGGTCTTGTTGATGAAGTGTCTGTAGTTGGCATTGATGGTGATGTTTTCATAAGGAGCAAATCTTATAGGAGAGAAGCTCTCTGCGCTTACAGTTTCCCTTCCAATGAGGTTGGGGACCGAAATCCCGACGTTAAAGTTGTTATAGTAATAAGTGGCGCCAATATCCGCTGTTACAAAAGAGGTTCCGGAAAGTGTCGCTAATGCAGGGTCATTACCCGCTTCTACATCATATCCAGAATAGCCGCCACCAACTGACAATCCAAAACGAACAAATTGTTTTCGGTCGAGTTGCATGAGGTAACCGCCAGTTATTTTCCCGCCAGAAGTATTGATGAAATCGATATTGTCATTGTAAGCGTATCCTCCAATTGACAGGTTGTTTTCTAATGGCGTATGGAAACTGAGGTACATACTTTGCGGAGCGCCTTCCAATCCAACCCATTGTTGACGGTACGTACCGAAGAACGTACTATATCCTGTTGACCCTACATAGGCAGAGTTAATGATATAAGGGTTCATGAAAAACTGACTATAAATACCTTGATCCTGTGCGGATAAAGAATTCCCTGCTAGGGTTAACCCTAAAAAGAAAACGAATAAATTTTTTTTCATACAATACACCTAACTTCAAAATAGAATACGAACAAAACAGTATTTTATTTTTGCGCTGAGGCTCAAATCTAAAACAAAAATTAAGAAAGTGTTAAACTTTATTACCTTCTAGGCAATATATCACGTGAATGGTACTTATTATAGAAAGTAAAGAATGTACTAAAATATATTTAATCATTCTGAGGTTTTTTGTTAATTTACCGTGATTAATCAGGTTACTATATAAAATAGGATGAAAAGAGGGATAGTATTGGTTTGTGTTTTGATGTTAGCATTGGGTGCTCAAGCACAGTTTTGGTTTGGTCCTAAAATAGGAGGTCAGTTGATGACACCTATATATAACAACGGTGGAAGAAAGGATACTTTCGATATTTCATCTAAAGTTAATTGGCATGCTGGTATTGCTATGGATTACTCAACAGAACAGTTATTCGAGGTACATACAGAGATAGTGTACCAAAGGGTTAATAACCGCGCTACTAATAATTCGTCTGTGAGTGCTGGGTTAATAGATAGTAAGACTACAAATCATTTTATTAGTACTCCACTGATGTTGAGAATGGTCTTTTTACAAAGAAGTAGTATTAAGGTTTTGGCGCAAGTAGGGCCTAGGCTGAGCTATTGGATTGCAGGTACAGGAGAGTATGAAACAGATAGCCCTTTGAGTGCTGGTGGAGATGGTGATGGGCCGTATAAGTACAAGGTTAAATTTGCTGACCTGTCCGAGGAAGAATTAGATAATTTTCAAGAGGAAGGTATTCATGTAGTAACAAAACCTAACAGATTGCAGTATGCACTAGATCTTGGTTTTGGAGGGATTTGGGAAATTAGTCCAACCAGTCGCGTCATTGCTGATGTGAAATATAGTTTTGGACATTCTTACATGGCATTCAATGATGGTAATAAATTAGTAGGAGTGGATAATTATTACGAGGATACCGAATACAATACTAATATGATGGTCGTCTCAATTGCGTATATGTATGGGTATAATGTGGCGGGAAGAAGGAAGGGTAGAAGTACTTCTACAATAGGCAGTAAGAAAAAGAAATATAAAAGAGGAACCCACTAAGTATTAGGCGTATTATTATTATTATTATTTCAAAGGGATTAAATGTTCGTCGGCAATACTTCTGAGGAATGGACGACTGGTGTTGATATTTGGATCACTATATATGTAGGCAGATAAATCCGCAATAACTCCAGGCTTGTAGCCCAGTTTAAGTGCGATTTTTTCACAAAAGTCTATTTCAGATTGAAAGACCTTTCCATCTACTTTCATTAACTGTACAATATTGAATAAGTAATCAAATTTTGTGTCAGGATCGAGCCCTAGTAGATCAGGAATAGCAGATGGGTTGTCAATAATATTTTCTATATCATCTTCTGTCATCCCATTAAGTTTACCAATATAATGAATCAGCTTAGCTTCAGGTTCTGCAATGAAGTTATCCGCTTTGGATAAATGAACTAGTACGCTTAGCTGTTCTTTGACATTAGCCATATTCTTTGGTTAGGTTTTGATGATTCCAAATTGGATGACAAGATCATCAAAATGTTTGAGTAAGTCAAGAAAATCGACCTTATCAGTAGGTAATTCTTTCTCAAAAATAATTATTACTACACATTTAATAAAAATTGAATCTAATACTTTGGTTTTTCATATGACTAGCATATTATTGCAACAATGAAAATGATAAATACAAATATGACTTGGTGGTGGTGCATTTCTAATAGGAAGTGAGCACACGGAGTATGTTTTAAAAATATAACATTAGCCTTGACGTTCACAGTCAAGGCTTTTTTTTTGATAAAATTTGATGAAAGAAATAAATATTTATTCGAGAACTAAGGAGGTACTAGGGGATTTGATAACCCCAGTGAGTATCTATCTTAAGATTAGGGAGAAGTACCCTAAGTCTTTTTTGCTTGAGAGTTCGGACTACCATGCAAAGGAGGGCAGTATATCCTACATTGGTTTCGTGCCGGTGGCAGAATATAAAGTGTCAGGAAATGAAGTGTATAAGAAATTTCCAGAGGGAGAAGAAGAAACACTAAAGCTTGATGAAATTGATCTTAGGAGTGATTTTATAGGTTTTAATGAATGTTTCAAGCCGGTAGAAAAGAAGTCGTATTTTGTGACTTCTGGGTTGTTCGGGTTTTCCTCATACGAATCTGTTCAGCAGTTTGAGGATATTACATTCGATCCTTTAAAGGAAAAGCTTTTTGACATCCCATTGATGCATTATTTCTGCTTCAAGTATGTGATTGCTTTTGATCATCATAAAAATAGAATTTTCATTACTGAGAATAGTGGTGATCCAATTACAGACGATCAAGATATTGAAGATGTAGAGCGTATCATATTTGCCTCTAACTCCCCTGAGTACTCTTTCAAAACCAACGAGGTTATTACTTCTGATCATACAGATGAATCTTATCGTGAAATGGTGCTAAAAGCTATTCGTCATTCTGAGTTGGGAGATACATTCCAGATGGTGGTGTCTAGAGCCTTTAGTACGGAGTATGAAGGAGATGATTTCTTCTTATATAGAGTATTAAGGAGTATCAATCCGTCACCTTATTTGTTCTATTTTGACTATGGTGATTTCAGGATTTTCGGTTCATCACCTGAAGCTCAATTGGAAGTGAATGATAACGTGGCTTCCATCTACCCAATAGCAGGTACCTATAAACGTACTGGCAATGATGAGCACGATGCAGAAGCTGCAAAGGCACTTTTTGAAGATGAGAAAGAGAATTCTGAGCATATAATGTTAGTGGACTTAGCTAGAAATGACCTGAGCATCTCAGGTGATAAGGTTAGAGTGGATAAGTTCAAGGAGATACAGTTTTTTTCTCATGTAATTCATTTGGTTTCAAAGGTTACGACGAACTTGAGAGGTGGTAAGTCAGCGATTGATTTAGCAGCAGATACATTCCCTGCTGGGACTTTATCTGGAGCACCAAAGCACAGAGCCATGGGGTTGATTGATTCGTATGAGCGAACTGAAAGGGGGTATTACGGGGGGATGATTGGATTGATGGATTTTTATGGGAATTTCAACCATGCCATATTGATTCGTTCTTTTTTGAGTCAAAACAATAAGCTTCATTTCAGAGCGGGAGCAGGAGTGGTGGTAAAATCAGATCCTGATAGTGAAGTGCAGGAAGTATATAATAAAATTGGTGCGCTAAAATCAGCCATTGAGAAAGCGAATAGTTTGAACAAAACCAAGGGACTTAAATAATGAAAACTTTAGTATTAGATAATTACGATTCATTTACCTATAATCTTGTTCATATTATTAGAGAGTTGGAAGGGGATGAGGATTTGGATGTTTTTAGAAATGATCAGATTGCACTGGAGGATGTGGCTAAATATGACCGTATTTTGTTGTCCCCGGGTCCAGGTTTGCCAAAGGATAGCGGTATTCTAATGGATACTATCAAAACATATGCGCCGGATAAAAACATATTAGGTGTATGTCTTGGTCATCAGGCTATAGCCGAATCATTTGGAGGTGAATTGTATAACCTGCCTAATGTGCTACATGGAATAGCAACGAACGTCAATATTAAAACTGATGATGCGTTGTTCAAAGATATCCCGGAGCAATTCAAGATTTGCAGGTACCACAGTTGGGCGGTAGATCCTAAACAAACCGGAAGTATAGAGGTAACTGCTGTGGATGATAATAATGAAGTAATGGCATTGGTTCACCCAAAATATTGTGTTAGAGGAGTGCAGTTTCACCCCGAATCTATATTGACTGAGCATGGCATGAAAATGATTGACAACTGGATGAAATTATGAGTTGTTGAGTGAAGGGAGTGCTTGTTGAATTGAATGTTAAGGATATTAATGAATTAGGATGAAAGAGTTATTACAAAAATTAGCTGCTGGCTATGTGTTGAGTAAGGAAGAAGCGACTGAAACCTTGACCAAATTGGCACAAGGAGAATATAATCAATCTCAAATGGCTTCATTCTTGACGATATATATCATGAGAGGAATAAAAGCTCATGAGTTGGCAGGTTTTAAAGATGCTATGCTAAATCTATGTCATAGTATTGACTTATCAGGTTATGATGCCGTAGATATGTGTGGTACAGGAGGAGATGGTAAGGATACTTTTAATATATCTACGACCTCTTCGTTTGTAGTAGCCGGAGCGGGGCAAAACGTAGCGAAACATGGTAATAACGGTGTGTCATCTATGTGTGGCTCATCCAATTTGTTGGTTCATTTGGGGTGTGAGTTTTCAAACGATCAATCGTTTTTACAAAAAAGTTTAGAGGAATCAGGAATCTGCTTTTTGCATGCACCACTGTTTCATCCAGCTATGAAAAATGTAGGTCCAGTACGTAAAGAGTTGGGGCTGAAAACATTTTTTAATATGTTGGGTCCATTGGTGAATCCAAGTAGGCCTGCTAAGCAGTTGATTGGTGTTTGGGATCTAGAAGTCGCTCAGTTGTATCAAGATTTACACAAGGAAGAGAATAAGGAGTGTGCGATCGTACATGCAATGGATGGGTATGATGAAATCTCGCTTACTGGCGAGTTTAAAGTGTATACGAAGGGTGAAGTGTTGACTTTTAACCCAAGTGATATTGGGTTGCCAACGCATGATGCTACTCAAATTCATGGAGGAGCATCTATTGAGGAGTCAGCGAAGATATTTGAGCAAGTTTTAAAAGGCGAAGCGACAGATGCTCAAACAAATGTGGTGCTGGCAAATTCTGGGTTAGCCTTGTACATGAGTCAAGATCTGTCTTCGTTTGAAGAGGGTATAGCAAAAGCCAAAGAGTCAATCGATTCTGGTTCGGCATATAACAGTTTTAAGAAATTTTTGGCTGCAGTCAAATAGAGAGCAATGAACGTATTAGAGAAAATTGTCGTTGAAAAACGAAAAGAAATTGAGCTGCAAAAGGAGTTGTTTCCTTTAGAAGGTTTGAAAATGTTGCCTGTATACAAGCGTAATACTTTGTCTACAGTTGATAGAATGATGAATTCTGCTTTACCGGCTATTATATCTGAATTTAAGAGAAAGTCGCCGTCTAAAGGAGTGATCAATGATCAGGTGGATGTAGTGGATGTGACTGCTGGTTATGCCGCTGCTGGTGCTTCAGCTATTTCAATATTGACTGATGAGCCTTTCTTTGGGGGGACAGTCGAGGATTTGCAAAGAGCAAGACCGCATGTGTCTTGTCCGATTCTAAGGAAGGACTTTATTATTGATGAATTTCAAATTCATAAGACGAAAGCAATAGGTGCGGATTTGATGTTATTGATTGCTGCTATTTTGACTAAAGATGAGATTGCTCATTTCACTAAAGTAGCGCATGATTTAGGTCTTGAGGTATTGTTGGAGATTCATAATCAAGAAGAATTTGAGAAGTGTTATGTGCCTGAGATAGATATATTAGGTGTGAATAACCGTGATTTGAAAGCTTTCAAAACAACGATTCAAAATTCAATCGATTTGTCTGAAATATTGCCAAAAGAGCAATTGAAGATATCAGAGAGTGGAATCTCTTCTACCAAAGATATGGCTGCTTTGACAGCTGTTGGTTATAAAGGGTTTTTAATCGGAGAGCAGTTCATGAAACATGCGGATCCTGCAGCAGAGTTGAAGAAGTTTATGACGCAAGAGTTAGTGTAATGAATATCAAAGTCTGTGGTATCAGGACGAAAGATAACTTGGCTTATTTGAATGAGTCTAAAGTTGATCAAATAGGATTCATCTTCTACAATAAGTCTAAAAGAGATTTTGAAAAAGGTGAATTGACAGCTAAAGAACTTGTGAAGGTCACGAAAGAGAAAGTGGGTGTCTTTGTGGATGCGGATCTATCGTTTATTAAAAAAAGAGTAGAGACATATAGTCTAAATGTAGCACAGTTACATGGCGAAGAGACTCCAGCGTTTTGTCAGCAAGTTAGACAATTAGGCGTGAAGGTATGGAAGGCTATTTCTGTTTACGATGAATTACCTGTTGGATTGGAAGTTTATAAAGGTACAGTGGACGTGTTTTTATTTGATACCAAAGGCAAAGAAAAAGGAGGGAATGGAGAGAAGTTTGACTGGGATGTATTGTCAAACTACGACTTGGAAGTACCCTTCATATTGAGTGGTGGGATCGCAGCTGATGATGCAATGAGGTTAAAGAAATTTAATCAAAAAGCGATGATTGGTATTGATGTCAATAGCAAATTTGAAATAGAACCAGGGTTGAAAGATCAAATGGTGTTAGATAAATTTATAAAGGAATTGAAAAATGAAGACTAGCTTATCACCTAATGATAGGGGTTATTATGGGAGTTTTGGTGGAGCTTTCATCCCTGAGATGATGCAGGCCAATGTGGCCGAATTGCAAGAGAAATATCTGGAAATCATGGAGCAGCCTGATTTTCAAGAAGAGCTTAATAAGCTACTGAAAGATTATGTAGGGCGACCAAGTCCATTGTATTTGACCACTAGATTGTCTAAGAAATATGGTGCGAATATCTTTTTGAAAAGAGAAGATTTGAACCATACCGGCGCACACAAAATCAACAATTCTCTTGGGCAAATCATCTTGGCTAAGAGGTTAGGGAAAAAGAAAATTATCGCAGAAACAGGAGCAGGTCAACATGGTGTTGCAACGGCTACAGCTTGTGCTTTGATGGGCATTCCTTGTGTCGTTTTTATGGGTGAAATTGACGTACAAAGACAAGCTCCGAACGTTAGTAGAATGAAGATGTTGGGTGCTGAAGTAGTGTCTGTGTCGTCAGGTTCTAAGACCCTAAAAGATGCGACAAATGAGGCCATGAGGTATTGGATTGCGAACCCTTTTGAGACACATTATATCATTGGTTCTGTTGTGGGTCCTCACCCTTATCCTGATATGGTAGCGAGATTTCAGTCTGTAATTAGTGAAGAAATGAAGGTGCAATTACTGGAGCAAACGGGTTCAGAATTGCCGCATACTGTAATCGCTTGTGTTGGTGGTGGGAGCAATGCAGCGGGTGCTTTTTATCATTATATAGAAGAGGAGAGTGTTCAGTTGATAGCGGCAGAAGCTGCGGGGAAAGGTATTGATTCTGGCTTTACGGCAGCAGCAACTTTCAAAGGGTTGTCTGGGATATTGCATGGGAGTAAGACGCTATTTATGCAAACAGATGATGGGCAAGTTGTGGAGCCTCATTCGATTTCTGCAGGCTTAGATTATCCCGGTATTGGTCCGGCACTAGCACATTGGTATGAGTCAGGTAGAGTAAAGTATGAGGCGATAACCGATGATGATGCAATGAAGGCTGGATTGGAATTGTGCAAATTGGAAGGTATTATACCTGCAGTGGAATCTTGCCATGCATTGGCCGTTTTAGAAAAGGTGAAGTTTGAAAAAGGACAAAATATTGTAATCAATTTGTCTGGAAGAGGGGATAAGGATTTAGAGACTTATTTGAAATACTTGTAGGTAAAATTGAATTTTTTAGAATTAGAAATAGACTATTTTCCAGATGAAAAATAGAATTAATAATACAGTCGAAACAAAGGATAATATACTGTCGATATACTTCACGGCAGGGTATCCTAAATTGAATGATACTTTGTCCATGATTCAAGCAATTGAATCTTCGGGAGCGGACTTGATAGAGGTAGGGATTCCGTTTTCCGACCCTGTTGCGGATGGTCCAACGATACAGCATAGTAACACTGTATCTCTTGAGAATGGGATGTCTGTGAAGTTGTTGTTCGAGCAGCTGAAAGAGGTTAGGGAGTCGGTTAAAATTCCTTTGATCATGATGAGTTCGTTGAACCCAATTGTCAGGTTTGGGTTCGAAGAATTTTGTAAGAAATGTGAGGAAGTGGGTGTTGATGGTTTGATCATTCCGGACCTTCCAGTAGAGGAGTATATTGAAGAATATAAGGAAATAGTAGAGCGGTATGATTTGAGAAATATCATACTGATTACACCATCATCTACTGATGCAAGAATCAGGCTGATTGATGCGCATACCAACAGTTTTATTTACATGGTTTCATCCGCTGCAACTACTGGTGTTAATAGCAATTTTAAACAAGATTTTGCCTCGTTTGCAGATAGATTGAAATCAATGAATTTAAAGAATCCATTGATAACGGGATTCGGGATTAAGGATAAAGAATCGTTTGATCAAGTGTGTCAATTTTCAAAAGGAGGGATCATTGGTAGTGCATTCGTGAAGGCGGTAACAGGTAAAAAAGAAGTAGCTTTGGAGGTAGAGGAATTCATGTCTCAGTTCTGAGAGTAATCTAAAATCCATTTTTAGTCTAGTCTAAAAATTATATCATAACCTATTGTAATTCAGTTGAATTATAGTAGGTTATTTTTATTTACACTTACATGTATTTGTTTGCGGTGATAATTGCAGAGATACCACTCGCGTAATAGGCTTTAATGCATGGTATGCAAGCATATTATTCAAGTGGTAAGTGTCTTTTGTTATTAAATGGTTATTTTAGAGAAAGCTCAAAAGCAGTATAAGTCAAGTTGCAATAATTGGGTAGCTGAAAATGGTCGTCACAATGATGGTTATTGCAATTGAATACGTTTTGTAATGAGTAAATAATCATTGAACAATATTTAAATTTAGCACATAGATTGATGGAGAAAAGAGAGGAATTATTTGGGCACCCAAAAGGATTGTACGTCTTATTTATGGTGGAGATGTGGGAGCGGTTTAGCTACTACGGAATGCGTGCATTGTTAACACTTTTTTTGGCTGCACCCATGATAGGTTTGAACCCTGGGTATGGTTGGGATAACGAAAGGACATTATCATTTTATGGATGGTATACTATGCTTGTTTATTTGTCTACAATACCGGGAGGAATACTGGCTGATAAATTTATTGGTCAGAAAAAGTCAGTGATGATTGGAGGGTTTTTGTTGGTGCTCGGTCATTCTATTTTAGCTATCAATGCACAGTGGGCATTCTTCACGGGGATAGCATTTATCATCATGGGTGTAGGTGGATTGAAAGCTAATATATCCTCTATGGTAGGAGAACTTTATAAGCCAGGTGATGATCGTAGAGATAAAGGTTTTTATGTTTTTTATATTGGAATAAATATTGGTGGTTTTATAGGTCCAATTGCTGCAGGATGGGTAGCTGTTACTTATGGTTGGCACTATGGGTTTGGATTGGCTGGGATTGGAATGGTGCTCGGACAAATTCTGTTCATGTATGGTAAAAAGTATTTAATAGGTATTGGTGAAAAACCAGTAACGTTGAGTTTAGATCCTCAAGAGAAAAACACAAGTTTAGGTGAGTTGTTTAAACAATTACTTATTAGTAAAGTACAATTGTTAAGTACAGTGTTATTAATGGTTGCAAGTGTGTTATTGTCTTTTAATATGATCGAAGGTGGTGAAGCATATGCTTATGCGGCACTTGGTATTTTCTTGTCGTTGGTCTATGGATTGATGACCATGATATACAAGGATGTGGATCATATCGAGAAAGATAGATTTGTGGTTTTGTTGTTGTCTTTTTTAATAGTGATCGTGTTTTGGGGAGCTTTCGAACAAGCTGGTGGATTGATGAATTTGTATGCTGAACAAAAAACAAATCGTATTATTCAGTTTCTGAATTTTGAAGTACCTACTGCATGGTTTCAGTCGGTGAATTCATTTTATATTATTACACTTGGTACCGCAATAGCTAGCTTCTGGGTGTGGTGGAAAAGAAGGGGTAAAGAGTCCTCCTCAATTTTCAAGATGGCAACTGGTGTGATCATCATGGGGCTTGGTTTTGGCTTCATGTCAATGGCCTCTGTTGAGTATAGTAGTAATGGCAGTTCCGCCATGATTTGGTTGGTACTCGCTTACCTGTTTCACACTGTCGGAGAACTGTGTGCTTCACCTGTTGCTTTGTCATTTATAACCAAGGTGGCGCCAATCAAATATGTGTCCATTATGATGGGTGTTTATTTTGCTGCAACTGGTCTTGGTAACAAAGTTGCTGGAGTAGTTGGGGAATGGTCTCAGTCAGCAGGAGAGTTTGAAATCTTTACAGGGTTAATTGTGTTTTGTGCTTTGTTTGGTACGTTGGTTTTACTGTTGCTCAAACCGTTGAAGAGAATGGTGCATGGAGCAGAATAAAGTTAGAAAATTTAGATGATTAAAAAGAGTAGATGTTTGTCTACTCTTTTTTTGTCTCAGCCTATGTCGTTGTTTATTTCATCGCTAATTTGTTCCTTCATTCAATAATAAAAATATACTGTAATGAATATGAAATCAATATCTCTAATTGTTTTGGTAGTAGCTACTATAATTGCTGGTTGCTCTCCGAAATTTACTTACACATGGAAGGATACAAGCTTTCAGAAGAATGAATTTAAAAAGATTTTAATTCATGGAATAACAGATAATGAAGGCAAAGCGACTTTATTTGAAGTGACTATGGTTGATGCTTTTAAAAGCCAAGGTATAGAAGCAATTTCTTCAAGTATTCAATACGGAGCTATAGCATCTAATGAGGATCCCGATAAAAAAATTCAGAAGTTACTAGATGATGGTATCGATGCAGTATTAACGATTGCAGTAGTGGATAAAAATACAGAAACAGTTTATAATCAAGGGGCAACTTATTCAGTTCCAAGTTATGGTAGGACTTACAGAGGTTACTCTTATAGAACTACTTCTACTGTACAAGAGCCAGGGTATTATACTCAAGAAACAACCTATTTGTTAGAGACCAATTTTTATGCTTTGGAAGAAGCTGGAGACGAAGATCTAACGCCATTGGTGTGGTCAGCTCAAAGCGAAGAGTCTGAACCTAGCAATGCGAAGAAGTTTAATCAGAAATACTGCGAATTGATTATTACTCAAATGAAAGAGGATGGAATATTGTAATGCCAGTGTGAACTGAATTTAATCTCTAATAAACTAGTTGTGGAGTTAGCGTAAAACTTCTAGTTTGATGTTAAATTGCGGCTTTGTTAACACAGCCTGTTGTTGTGTTCTTATAGATTAATTCAGTCCTTCATGAAAAAGAGTATAATAGTTGTTGTTGTTCTATGTTTTACATTCTTTGCTAGTACTGCACAGGAAGTAGGTGTGAGGTTAGGGAGTTTTGGAGGGAACAATGCTGCTGTGGATGCTATATTCTCTTTTGGGAAATTAGAGAGATTACATGCCAATGCATCTTTTGGTGGTGGCTTGGGTATTGATTTATTATACGACTTCTTTTACAAACCAGTATCGATCGGCGGTGAAGATGGGTTTGACTGGTATATGGGAGTAGGACCATCGCTCTATATCGGAGATGATTTTATAAATGATAATGCAGAAGGTAATTCTTTCCTGTTTGGCGCAAGTTTTGAAATTGGTATGGAATACCATTTTAAATTTCCTCTAGCAGTTGGGTTTGATTATAGACCCACGTTTTGGATCGTAGAAGAAACTAGTTTTGATGCGGGGAATTTTGGGGCGATGGCCAGATATGTCTTTGGTAAATAATGGATAAACAAGAGTACTTTTTACTAATACCTGGGATCATCTATGGTGTAGCGATTGTGGATTTACTTAAAGTGTTTTCTCATCGTAAAAATTACTACGAGATGGTGGGTTGGGGTGTGATGTACCTGTTTGCAATCATTACCTTATGGCTAGATTTGTATCCGCTACTTCCAAAATTAGTAGATAGTAATGTGAGTTTTGTATTGATCATTGCACAGGCGGTATTGTATGCTAGAGGTGCAAATATCTTGACACCTGAAAAATCTGATGAGGATACAGAGCTTTATTTTATGAAGCATAAGAAGTACTTTTTCCTCATCATTGCAGGGATAGTATTCAGTAATATGGTTTTGCAATTGACGATCCAAAAGGATAGTATACCGGTTTGGTATCGTTTGATTTGGTTAACAGTTACTTTTGCTTTGGCCTTTTGGGACAAAGTATGGTTTAGAAACATTATATTAGTTATCATATTTTCATTGATGTTTATACGCCTGTTTATAACAGGTTCTCCATTGATGTCTTCATAAAACATATTGAAAGTGAGTTTAGAACAAGAATTAATTGATAGAAGTGGTTCGCAATGCGAGCTATGTGGTGTAGGAGTTGATTTAAATGTTTATCCAGTTGCACCCAAATCAGGTGATAGTGCGGACGAATGTGTCCATATCTGTGGGAATTGTCAAGAGCAAATTGATAATCCTGGGGAAGAAGATGTCAATCATTGGAGGTGTCTCAATGATAGTATGTGGAATGAACATGCGCCAGTTCAAGTATTGGCATGGAGAATGTTGACGAGGTTGAAATCTGAAGGATGGACACAAGATTTGTTAGATATGTTGTTTTTAGAAGACGACGTTTTGAAATGGGCAGAAGCATTGGGTGAAGGAGAGGCTGAAGAAAAGAAGCTAGTACACAAGGATAGTGTAGGAGCTATTCTTACAGCAGGTGACAGTGTAGTGATGATCAAGGATCTAAATGTGAAGGGTGCTAACTTTACAGCCAAGAGAGGGGCAGCTATGCGTAATATCACCTTGACGCATGACAATGCAGAACATATAGAAGGTAAAATGAATGGACAGCATGTTGTTATTCTTACTAAGTTTGTGAAAAAGTCATAATAACAATAAGAAATAATAGATTCGAATTACTTCTTATTGTTTTTCACTCTTGATTGTCCATCAAGATGGAAGGGGGATTTTGAAATTGTTTAATTAGGTTAATAGTGCAATAGTTAAGTCATCATGTTTAAAGCAATTGTTTTTTCATTACTGTATTTGGGTTCGTCAAACTTGTACACGAGTACTGAGTTTGAAGACGTCATGAAACAAGTTGTTTTTGATGTTGATGATCAAAATGAGATTATTGAAGTTGTTTTAAAATACCAAAAGGAGCAGAGAAAATTTGAAAAGAGTTTAGAGAAGAAAGTTGATGGTTTTCAAGACTTAATAGCAAAGAATAAAAGGTCAAGAGATGCAGTGGATGCTTTTTTGGTTGATGCCAGTTCTTTGTACAGAGATTATTATAAAGTCAGTATCGATTATCAATTGCAGATCAAATCCTTATTCACTGATCGTGAATGGAATGAATTGGTGAAAATATATCTGAGAAA
>JAOPTS010000022.1:0-27907 GCA_051531955.1 Reichenbachiella sp. | reverse complement strand
TGGAGTTCATGAGTGATCAAATCGAAGAGCTGAGTGGGTATCCTCCATCTGACTTTATTAATAATAGTACTCGATCCTTTTCATCGATTATTGCCAAGGCAGATGCAGAACGAGTTTCCAGAACAGTAACCTCAGCAATAGATCATAAAGAGCCCTTCACTGTACAGTATAATATTATTTGTAAAAGTGGTGCTATCAAATCAGTATATGAACGAGGGCAAGGTATGTATTCCTCTAATGGCGAGCTTAATTACCTCACCGGGGTTATCATTGATACGTCTAATATTGAGGAGACAAAAACAAATCTACAATCAGCAAACAATTTTATAGAACACATTATTGATTCAATGGATTCTATATGTATCGCAGTGAACAACTCTCTTCATATTACTCATTGGAATAGTGCAACCACAAAGCTCACAGGTATATCCAAAAAGAACGCAATACACTCTCATCTCTATGATGTATATCCGAGTCTTAAAGCAGACGATATAATAATACAAGAGGCATTGGCAACAAACACACCACAAATGTACCTCGATCATGAGCACCAAACAAGTACTCTTAATAAAGAATATGTTAATCTATCTATTTCTCCTATCAACTCTGGTTCACAACATGGCTTAGTTATACAATTGAATGTAGTTACTGATAAGCATTACCCCTTACAACGCCACCACCATAAAATTAAACTCGATGCATTAGGAAATCTAGCTACAACGATAGCCCATGATTTTAACAATGCACTTGCCGGAATCATTGGTGGCGCACAATTACTTCTTTCTCCTAAAGTAACCATAGGAGAAAAAGCAGAAAGTTACGCTCAGCTTATTTTAAGAACAGCAAATAATGCGATAGAGTTTACTGATTCAATTCATGCCCTGGGAAATAAAGAACTCCTCTTAAAAAAACCATTAGATCTTATAGCTATTATCACTGAAACACTTCAATTAATACAGCACCAATCAGAAGATTCAGTACTCATTCAGTTCGAAAATTATGCATCATCTACTACTATAAATGGTAATACACAATCACTGACACTTACTTTGTTAAAGCTTATAACAAGCATCCAAAATATAATCCCAGAAGATACCGTACTATCAATGCGCGCGCGTTCGGTCCACCTTTCTGACCACCAATGTGCAATCAGTCATTATTCAATTAAAAGCGGTGAGTTCATCAGTATAGATATTATTGATTCATCAAATAGCTTTTCATTAGAACAATTTAAATTCAACATTGACCCATTTACTACAGAAGAATTCCAATCTCTAAATAAGCTATTAATATATAAAGCGCTCTTAGACCACTCGGGAGCACTTGAAATTACTAATACTAATAATGGTTCCACAACAACTTCACTTCTGTTTCCTATTTCTAACACATCCATACCCGATACACATTCTTCGGAAAATCAAGTGCCTCTTTCTACTTCCAACAGCCTTACGACAGGAACAATACTTTTAGTAGATGATGAAGAGTCTCTCATTTTAGCTGGAATCGACTTACTCGAAGACTTAGGGTATACTGTTTTGAGCGCACGTGATGGAGTGGATGCCATAGATATTTACTCTAAAAACATGAGTTCTATAAACATTGTTATCACTGA
The DNA here is from genome assembly GCA_051531955.1 of Reichenbachiella sp. Classification (GTDB taxonomy): domain Bacteria; phylum Bacteroidota; class Bacteroidia; order Cytophagales; family Cyclobacteriaceae; genus Reichenbachiella. The sequence continues at coordinate 26,295 of JAOPTS010000022.1, read as the reverse complement.
TTTATTCATGCCTCGTAAAAATGGTAAAGAAGTATTAACTGAAATTATTTCATTAAACCAACACTGCAAGGTTATTATTGTCTCAGGAGCTACAAGACCAAAAGAAGTAATAGAATTAAAAAAGCTTGGGGCATATGATGTTTTGCAAAAACCCTATAACCCTCAAATGTTAATCTCACTATTAGAAAAGGCGCTTACGTAAGAAGCAATGAATAGATCCTTAAACATAAGAATTAATGCTTTAGTACTCATGATTGTTCTTTCATTTACAATAATCATATTTATTTTTTGGTATACCGGCAAAAAGACACATGAACTTCAACTGTTAGAAACATCTATAGAATCGGTTGTTGAAAGACTTTCACAATCTCTTATTCGCCCAATATGGGATATTGATGACGCCGTTCTCTCCCATACAATTGTTGCAGAAATGCAAAACAAAAACATCGTTTCCGTAGCTGTCTATCATGACTCAACAACAAATATTTTAATGGGCAAAACTCGAGATCCACTTTGGAATATTATTCCGTTACACACTCCCCTCCCCAACAAAGTAAATCAAAAGGAAGCTGAAGTAAGGCTTAAGAATGCAATAATAGGGACTGTAGTGGTCCGCTACACAGACAAGTACATACTTGAAACGATCAATAACTCTGTAGTAAATCAATTAAAAGTATTAATCCTATTAGGAATAGTATTTTTAACTGCACTTTCAATAACAATTTATTTCTCTGTTATTCGCCCAATCAAAAACCTCGCACATACAATTCGGGAATCTACTGGCTCCAATAAGAATATAGAAATCGCAACAACTCGAAACGATGAGATTGGTGACCTCGCCCAAAGTTTTTCTCAAATGCGGGAATCAATTCAAGACAAAATCACAAACCTTAACAAAGAGATTGTCGAGCGTACACAAATTGAAAACAAACTGAAAGCGAGTGAAGAAAAATACCGTACATTTTTTGAATCGTCGAAGGACGCTATACTTCTTATGGAGACAGGTGCTACTCACAATGATCTTGAACAGAGTACTAAAATTATTGATTGTAACGCTGCAGCACTTGAAATGTTTAAAGCACTCTCTAAAAAAGAGTTTTTAAGTTATACGATCATTGACCTTTCTCCAAAATTGCAAGATGGAATGGTTTGTTCCGACATTCGCGCTAATGAGGTAATTAATACAGTTCTTTCAACAGGGTATAACTACTTTGAGTGGACCCACATGCGACTTGATGGCACGGAGTTCCCTGCCACTGTAGCGGCAAGTAAAGTAGAAATGGGTGGTCATGTGTTGCTTCAAGCTACTATCCGTGATGTTGGTGAATTCAAAAAAACTAAAGAGGCACTCAAAGAGAGTGATGAAATTTATCGTACAATATTTGAACGCTCTGACAATGCCATTTTTATGCTCGATCCAAAAACGGGTAAATACCTCGATGCAAACAAAGCTGCTGAAACACTTACGGGCCGGTCAGTTGCAGAACTTGAAAAAATGACAACACACGATGTATCTCCACAAAAAGCCAAAGAACGCTTGATGCAAACCGTCACAACTAATATACCTCATGATATGGGTGAAGTTCAATATATACAACCAGATGGCTCATTCAAGACCGCCCTCGTCAGTACCATTCCCGTACATGAAAATCTTATTATTGGGATAGCTCGTGACATCACGGAACGCAAAAGCGCGCAAGAGCTTCTCGTGCAAAACGAAAAAATGTTATCAGTGGGTGGTCTCGCTGCAGGAATGGCGCATGAAATTAATAATCCACTCGGCGGCATGATTCAAAACGCCATCAATCTTGAAAATCGTCTCACTAACATATCAATTCCTGCAAATATTAAAGTGGCAGAACAACTCAACCTTTCCCTCCCCCTTCTAAAGCAGTACATTGAGCAACGGGGCATATTACATATGACCGAATCTATTAAAGAAGCAGGTAATAGAGCGGCACATATTGTTAAAAATATGCTGAGTTTCGCTCGAAAAACTGAAAACGAATTTTTGATTCATGATATGACCTCAATCCTCGACTCAACGATATTTTTAGCATCTACAGACTACGATATTAAAAAATCGTATGACTTTAAATCTATCACTATTGTTAAAGAGTATGATACCCATGTACCACCTGTGGGCTGTGAAGCGGTAAAAGTCCAACAAGTCTTTCTCAACATTTTAAGAAATGGCGCAGAGGCCATGTGTACTATAGATGTAGAAAAGTCATCCCCACCGCCTCCCGAAACTCCCCGTTTTATTTTGCGTCTTAAACATGATGTTGCTCATAAAATGGTGCAAATAGAAATCGAAGATAATGGTCCTGGAATGAGCGAAGAGATTAGAAAGCGTATTTTCGAACCCTTTTTCACAACAAAACCAGTTGGTGTAGGGACAGGCCTTGGATTAAGTGTTTCATATTTTATTATTTCAGAAAACCATAATGGCGAAATGTTTGCCGAATCAATAGAAGGCGCTGGAACAAAATTTATCATCCGCCTTCCTGTTGAGCACAAATAACCAGAGGAACTAATGTATTCTGTATTAATACTCGACGATGACGAAGCTGTTCGACAAAGTTTAGTAGATTATTTCGAAGACCGCGAGTGGACCGTCTTTCAAGCTGAAAGCGGTGAAGAAGCATTACAAGTACTACAACAACATACTATTGATGGTGCAGTTATTGATCTTCGGTTACCTGGTATGGATGGAGCAGAATTTATACGTGCGTCTCTTAAAATAGGCTGCAATCTCGCCTCTATTCTCTGTACCGGCTCACCCGAATATCAATTACCTGAAGATTTTCTTCAATACTCATTCTTATCACATGAGTTATTTCATAAACCGGTTATTGATATCACGAAACTAGAAAACCACCTCAAAGAACTCATCGCCCATAACTCATAGCAATATCAATCTCATACTTTACGTATGCATAGTTGTATTTATATCTCGACACAGTAATAATCAATTCCTCTAAAACTATACTTGTATTACAAGCATTATTAATTGAGAATTAGAATGGCAATGAATGTACTCGGTACGAACCTTGAAACCTGTAGTAGCAACCCAAAGACAGGCTTTTTTCGAAACGGGTGTTGTGACACAAGTTATGAGGATGTGGGCATGCATACCATTTGTGTGCAAGTAACAGACTCTTTTTTGGCATTTAGTGCTTCTGTTGGAAACGACCTTTCAACCCCTGTTTCTGATTGGGGCTTCCAGGGACTTAAAGAAGGTGATCGTTGGTGTTTATGCCTACAAAGATGGATTGAGGCACATAATGTTCTAAAAGCTCCAAAAGTATTCTTGAAAGGGACCCATATATCAGTACTTGAGTTTGTAGAGCTCGACGTACTAAAACAATATGCCATCAAGTAGCTTTTATTCTGACCCCTCATTCAAAGTTGTAAAAAAGGATTTTAACTCCCCATTATCTCTTTTTGGCTGCAGTAGATGACTAACATTTTTATAAGTTTAAACATTATATAACCTGGTACAACATGAATTGGAATGGAGCATTAGTAGGACTTTTTTTAATACACTTATTGGTGTTTTCTATACTTTGGTATAAAAGAAGAGATTCAAAGTACATTGGGCCCATCATCACTTTTATACTTCTTGTAACAACATATACTTTGAAAATTGTAGCACCTGATAGTGATATTGGCTCCTTACATATATTTGAGATCACTCGAATTCTTGCCTGGTGCTCTCTAGCAATGGCGGTCATATACAGAATTTTCTTATATACTCCGAAAGTTCAAAATACTTAAAAAGAAAAGCCCTTTATCAGGGCTTACCTCTATCTAATTTCCTAAGACTTGCTCAAAACAATCGATAATTTAAAATTTATTTCATCGAGTATTAATTTATCTCCAAGTTTTTTAACATCAAAAAAGCCCTTCGAATTATATACTACATTCCATTTCGTACGGTCGATATTGACCTGAGCGGTAACTGTCGTAGTTGGCCCATTCTCTTTTACAGTACCATTGAATACTATTGGATGGGTAATCCCTTTAATAGTTAACGTCCCTTCAAAGATATATTGGTCACCATTGAGTTGCTTAGCTGATGTAATCGCAAAGGTTGATTTTGGAAATTTTTTGATATCAAAAAAATCAGCTGATTTTAAATGTCCCTCAAGTTTCGCCTTATACTTTGGGTCTGTTAAATCAACATTTTCAATTGAGTTCATATCTATAACTGCATTTCCAGAATACGATGTTCCCTTTTTGTTAAAGACTCCCTCTAAAATTTCAACCGTTCCATTATGGCCTCCAACGACTTTTTTTCCAAACCATTGTAGTTCACTTTTTTTAACGTCAATGGAATACGTCTCTGCATATCCAACACTGAGTACTATACTTATTAATATCAGCACTGTAATTATTCTTAATTTCATATTAACTCCTTTATGTTTTAGCTTGTTGCCCATGCGCTTTTATATTTGTTCTTAATGCATTTATAGTCTGTATTGATTGTGTAATATCTTGTTCAGAAATCTGCCCAGTTATAATATCAGTGAAGTGCTCTACTATCGGTACGACTTTATTTATTACATCGAGTCCCGAATCAGTTATAAAAATCCATACGATCCTTCTATCTGAAGTACAACGCTCCCTTTTTACCAACCCTTTTTTCACCATACGATCCAATAGCCGAGTGACGTCAGGAACTTTTGTGAGCATTCTTTCTGTAATATCACTACACGTTCTCCCCTCTCCTTGTGCTCCACGGCAAATACGGAGAATATTAAATTGGGCTAGAGTCAAATCATGTTCTTTCAATAACGAATCAAAACCTGTTTTTAACAGGTCAACGGTTTTTACGAGACTCAAAATCAGTTCTTCCCCTGAGGTCCTCAAGGGTTTCGTCTGCTTAATCTCTTCTTTTATGCCCATGTTATTCTCTTATTCCTCAGGCAGGTTTCTATGACTTCCTTCACAAAATGGCCCATTCTTGCTATGCTTACATGCACAGAGTGCGGCTTTCTTTGTCTCATCAGCAGTAAAAGCTTGAGGAGTAAATTCTGTACCTTTGTGAGCGCCATCACAAAAAGGTTGGCTTGCCGATTTCCCGCAAGTACAGTAGTAGTAGGTTTTACCTGCTTCTAAATCTACCATTATTGGTTTTCGCCCTGCAATATTAGGTTCTGACATGATATACTCCATTAATTATTATCTCTATATATATAATACTTGTTTAAACAACCTTTGTCAAAACAAATGTTTATCGGGAAATTATTATGGCTGGAATTTGCAAAGTTGTAATGTGGAACTACAGAAACTTCTACTTCAGTATTTTTTTGAGAAAGGGCAATTTCCCTTTATATGGCGGATAAATGAGAGGCAAATCTAAAAAGCTTCTTGAATGCAAAATAGACTTCCCATGTGAAAATTGCTTAAACCCTGAAAGACCGTGATAACTTCCCATTCCACTTTCACCGACTCCCCCAAAAGGGAGGTGTTCATTACCTAAATAACTCATACAATTATTTATACAGCCGCCACCAAAGTTTATATTTTGAATGAGTTCATTAGATACACTACTTGATTCCGTATAAATATAACATGCCAGAGGATGACTCGGTAACACATTGATGACCTTATAAATTTGATCAAATGTCGAGTATGAAAGAACAGGTAAAACAGGGCCAAAAATTTCCTCTCCCATCACCGGATCAAGAATGTTAACATCTGAAAGAACCGTTGGTGCAATATACCGATCTGATGCGTCGACATCACCACCACACACAACATTATCCTTATTGATCAAACCACAAATTCGCTTAAAGTGTTGATCATTGATAATTCGAGCAAAATCAGGAGAAGCCTTTGGATCGCCATAAACCTCTCGGATTCTCTTCTGTATTGCCTGCAGTAATGCTTCTTTAACTGAGTCGTGAACCATCACATAATCTGGTGCAACACATGATTGACCAGCATTTAAAAATTTCCCAAAAACGATACGTTTAGCTGCAATTTTGATATGGGCATCGCTATGCACAATACAAGGACTCTTACCGCCTAATTCTAATGTCACTGGCGTTAATTTTTTAGCAGCGGCCTGCATAACAATCGAGCCCACTCGTGGACTGCCTGTAAAGAAAACATGGTCGAATTTTTGATTTAAAAGCGTCGTAGTTTCTGGAATTTCACCAGGAACAAAAGCGATGTACTCGGGATCAAATAACTCCGTAATACATTGTTGCAATACCGCACTACACGAAGGTGAAAGTTCAGATGCTTTAACTACTATAGTATTACCTGCTGCAATAGCCGCAATAAGTGGTGCAAGGGTGAGGGCAATAGGATAATTATAAGGAGAGATAATGAGATTCACTCCCAAAGGAGCATAATGAATAGAGCTTTTTGCAGGCATTAAATACAGAGGAGTCGGTACCCTCTTTGGTTTCATCCATTTTTTTAAACGCTTTATAGCGCTTGAGAGTTCATTAAGAGTAAAACCTGTTTCGGTCATGTATGATTCATAGGCAGGCTTGCGTAAATCCGTATGAAGTGCAGTATGAAAAGCGTCCTCATATTTTTTTATCCCAGCTTGGAGAACCTTTAATTTTTGAATACGAAATGAATACTCCTTTGTAACACCAGTGTCAAAGAACTCTCTTTGGGTATTAACTATATCTACAATGGTTTGTTCATTCATAACTTTTCTCAGGATTCCAGTAAAACTATCGATTTAATTGTATAGATAAAAAATTAAAATGTAGAGAGTAAAAAATGATTGCAGCCCATTAAAATTAAACTGTTCGTATTGTAAACTCTTAACCTGAAAGAAACAGTAATCTTCCCACAATATAATGGTATAATCAACCGCAAATAAATGCCTAGACTCGTGATTAAATTTATACTGTTGTTATTTATTATCAATTGAACTTGGAATAATTATATTTCAGTCTACATTTAATAACACAACCTATTAAGGAAGTCAAACCGACAATGACCCAAAGACAGGCACATGATGCAGTTGCTGAATTACGGGCACATCAACCTTACAAAGAGATAAAAGATCTTAGGTATTATCTCGTTGGTAAAATCGGTCATTTTTCTGGCACCATCCTCCATATTTTGTTCATCCCACTCTTTTATTTTTTGGGAGTGTATGAACTCGTAGCGTTCAATATCGTAAGCCTAGCAATTTTTACTGCAATATATTTTACGAATAAAAGAGAGAACTACCTCCTATCAACCACGCTCGGGGTATTTGAAATTATTTCACACCAATCTCTCTGTGTCTATTTTATTGGATGGGAAACGGGGTTTCAATACTACATCATTACGCTACTCATGGTTCCCTTTCTTACCTACCCAACACACCGACTCACAAAATTCACATTGGCTGGCCTATGCATTATTACCTATCTCACTCTCCAGGCAACACTTAAAGATGCCACACCTATTTATTCAATTAATCCAACATTAGTCGAGACACTCTGTTTTTTAAATACACTGTGTTCTATGCTCCTCATTGTCGCATGGTCCTTCTATTTTAATGATTCAGTTGGAAAAGCTGACGATGCACTCGAAGCGGAACAAAAACAATCAGATGATCTACTCCACAACATTCTCCCCTCTTCAATAGCTGCTCGTTTAAAACAAGAGTCGACTACTATTGCGGATGGGTATAAATCCGTTTCTGTACTTTTTCTCGACATCGTGGGATTCAGCCAACTCTCAGCTACTCAGTCACCAATTGGATTAGTCACGTTACTTAATACCATTTTTTCAAAATTTGATGACTTAGCTATAAAATATGATTTAGAAAAAATAAAAACAATAGGCGATGCGTACATGGTTGCAGCAGGGGTCCCCGAACAGAAACAAGATGACGCAATACGGCTCGCTCTTTTTTCACTTGAACTTTTGGAACAAATAGACCGATTTAATACAGAAACGAATAACAACGTAACCGTACGAGTTGGCATGAATTCCGGTCCCGTAATTGCAGGGGTAATTGGTAAACGAAAATTTATTTATGACCTATGGGGAGATGCAGTGAATGTCGCTTCACGTATGGAATCTCACGGCACAAATGGAGAAATTCACGTTTCTGAGACAACGTATAATGAACTCAAAGATACCTTTGATTTTGAAAAATGCTCCCCTATAGACATAAAAGGCAAAGGGTTAATGCAGACCTATTTCCTTAGAAGCGTACTCGCTTAATTGCTTGTTTTTATTTCACAGACCCATAAATTCTAATTAAACACTCTCTTAATTATTGAACATATTAATGCCATATCACAACCATATTTTTCTAGTATTTAAGATACTTTCATTACAACAACAATATGGACTCTATCATGGATATATTTGAATACGCATTAAAAATGGAATTAGATGGTGAAAAATTTTATCGTGATCTTGCTGATAAAAGTACCCATATCGGTTTTAAGAAAATTTTCACAATGCTTGCCGACGATGAAGTAGAACACTATCGTATTTTGAAAGAACTTCAAAAGCGCGATACGACACCAACGAAATCCAAAAATGGGCAGGTTGATACTGCTAAAAATGTATTTCAAGAAATTAAAAATGCTGATGAGCAATTCTCCGAAAATGAGAAACAAAAAAACATCTATTTCAATGCTGCAAAAATCGAAGATGAGGCACGTCTCTTTTATGAAGAGCAAGCAAAGAAAACCGAAGATAAAGAACTCAAAATGTTATTTGTAAGCCTTGCTGAAGAAGAACGTAAACATGCATCACTTCTTGAAGAGATTGGTGATTTTGTTGGTGCTCCTGACCATTGGGATGTTGATGCAGAAAGTACTAATTCTCGAGAAGATTTTTAACTCTACTCTTTCTCTATCACAAATATCTTTCTCAGTAGTTGGTATTTGACAAGATACCACTACTTACTCATTCAATTTGTTGGTTATCACATTGAAAAAATGAGAAAAACGAGTTAAATCGTAAATCTACTCTTTTAACTTTTTAACTCTTTTTTCTATTTTTACCACCTATGAAAGTACATCCTATATTTCAACGACTAGAGCTTATTACTGGTGAAACTGCAATACATGCTCTTCATGCTACAGAAGTAATTATTTTTGGTGTTGGCGGAGTAGGCAGCTGGTGTGCAGAAACACTTATTCGCTCTGGAATCCATCACCTTACTATTGTTGACTCTGACGTGGTCTGTATAACCAATATTAATCGACAACTCCAGGCTACCTCTAAAAATATTGGTCGTTCAAAAGTTATTGAACTTAAAAATAGACTCCTTGATATTAACCCTCGAGCCACCATAACGACCATTCACAATAAATATGACCTATCTACACGAGATCATTATAATCTCGACCAATACGATTATGTAATAGATGCTATTGATAGTCTCAGCGCCAAAGTTGAACTTATCATACATGCAACAGAGTCTGACACGACACTGTATTCTGCTATGGGTGCAGGTAATAAACTTGATCCATTACAAATAAAACAAGACTCTATTTGGAAAACGAGACACTGTGGTCTCAGTAAAATGGTTCGCAACAGGCTGCGGAGGAGAAGTTACCAAGGAGATTTTCAATGTGTATACAGTGATGAGCTCCCCTTGGAAATAACTCATACGTCTTCCCAAGATGGCTCCCACACCTGCTATTGCTCGAGTGTGGTTAAAGATTCCGCGAATGAACAGCATGAAGCTCATGATTGGTGCCATACAAAAGCCGAAATCAATGGGTCGGTAGCACATATGACTATAATTTATGGAAATGTTCTTGCAAGCATGGTGATACGATCAGTTATTGATAAAGTTGCTACAATTCACCCTGTTGAATATGAAAGTCATGCTCAGTGATTAATTTTTAAGCCTGATACAGTGCTCGAATACCAAAAGCCACTGCTGATATACAAATCAAGGCAATAATCAAAAGATATAATCGTTGCAAATAGTCAATTGATTGATTCACATTTTCAACATCAACCTGAAGAGCCAACGTATACCCTGATTTATTTACTGGGGCATAGAAAAGGTATTTTTCAATATCTTGAAACGGCTCAGTAAACTTAACATACCCGGGTATTTTATTAAACATTTTTTTATGTGAATCCCGCACTTCAACAATTGCTTCATCAAATATTGAAAATGATTCGGATATTGTTTGCCCATCACTATTATATTCAATCGCACCTTGTTTATTACGTTTTAGCTGCACTACTTTTGTAGAGTCCCAGTGATACCAATAAGTTCCATTAGAGGCGATCAGCATTACCTTAGGCTTCCATTCGAAATGGGTGAAATAGTTTTCTTTAATATGCTGTAGATAACTTTCAATATTTTCCCAATCGATACTGAGCCCCAGCATACCGGTAATAACACTATCTGGGTCAAAGACCGTAGTTGCTACCACAACTTGCTTCACTCCTGTAGTATATGATATCATTGGGTTCGATATGATTGTTTTTGGCACATGAAAATCATTATTAGCAATGGTGGCCTGCCAATAATCTCTCTTTATAATATTTTTAGGTTGAGCCTTAGGATTGGTGTCATCAAATGTACGTTTATATCCTACATCAGGATTCCCGCCAGATGTATTATAAAAATGTCCTTCTAAGGTTCCGACTATAAATTTCTCATACCGACCATTCTGGCGTATAATCTCTTTTTTCAATATTGGCAAAAAATCAGGTGCTCTCATTTCACGCAATACTTCAAATTGGGCATACACTTCTACTTCACGGGCTGCGCTTTGGAGCTCTGTCGAAAGTGATTGTGCAGCCAAAGTAACACTATTTTGTATGTTTATAACCGCTAGTTTTTTCGATTCATGAGCGGCATTCCATAACACAGTGATAACCAATAACAACGAAGCAAATGCAATTATAAAGGTAGGAAGGGCAATGTTTTTTGTTGATTTCATCCTTACACTGTACCATGTTTATTAGGATGAGTCCATACATAATCAATGGGGCATCAAAATTTAGTGCTATACTTTCTCAATATTCCCAACTTCTAACTTTTGTATTGATTGATATATCTTTTTTTCCTCTAATGGTATCTTAATTGCGAACAATACCCCGTCCCCTAAACCACTTTCACACCGTATTGAACCCTTCAACTTTTGGGTAACGAGATTAAATACAATATTCATCCCAAGGCCACTTCCCCCTGCATTTCTTCTCGTTGTAAAAAAAGGATCAAACATTTTAGCTTTTATAGATTTATCCATACCATGTCCATCATCACTATAACTCATATTTAGAGAACCATGCACAATTTTTGCACCAATAGTTATTACTCCTTCCTTCTCACTATCAAAGCCATGCAGGAGAGAGTTCATAATTAAATTAGTGAGTATTTGTGAATAGACGCCAGCTATTGAAGTAATATGCAACTCAGAATCTACCTCAATGGTAATGGTAATTTTCATTTTTCTGATGGTACTTCTCAAACTGGTAACAATTTCTTCAATAAATGATTTAACATTAAAAGTTCTTGATAGCTCACTGCTCTGGTCAACAGAAACTTGCTTAAAGCTCCGTATAAGATCTGCTGCTTTCTTTAAATTTAAAATCACCGATCGATTCAGATCTTCGGAGCTATCTAAAAACGATAAAAACCGTTCTTCTGTCATATCATCAGTTTGATACTCTTTCCGTATTTTTTTTGCTTCAGAATCAACATGAGTGACCCCCGTTAATGCCATACCTACAGGTGTATTTATCTCATGTGCAACTCCTGCAACAAGTGCCCCTAGTGATGCCATTTTTTCTGCCTGAATAAGTTGATCTTGCGCTGCCTGTAATTCAGATACATATTTTTGAAGTTGCGTTTGACTCACTTCCAATTTTTCTTTCTCATGCCGCAACTCTTGTTCAACTTCTTTTCTCTCTGTAATATCTACAAATGATTCAAGCAACATATCACGACCACTGATTCTAACCCAGCGAACTGATTTGAGAATTGACTTTGTAATACCATCTGCAGTCACGAGCGTTCTTTCTCGCCTATCAAATGATTGCCCATGGTCAGATATTGGACAGTTACCTTTTTCTGCGGGGCACACAAAATTATGACACAGTTTCCCTTCTACCTCTTCACGCGATCTGTTTACCATTTGTAGAGCGGCGTTATTTGCTTGTACAATTTCATGGCTATACGGATCAATAAGCATTACCCCTGTATCAACGCTATCAAAGATTTCACTCGCCGCTTGCTTCTGTAAAAAGAAGTGACAGTTTTCAGGCCTGTTTAATTTATTATAAATTGCCTTGGCCATCCCTTCACAGGAGTTATAACCGCATGAAGAACAATTCTTAATATCTTCAACTTCATATTTAAGCATAGAATGAAATATCGACTCTAGTTGTTCTGTTGTTGGATCTTTTATATTATGCACTTCAACTGAGCGATCCCGATAACTTCTTGTGTAGAGGTCTTTTTTCCAATAGTTATTTACAACATCTTTAACTTTGGATTCAGCATCAATACAATCATGTTCATTTGTATATGACTCAATGACCGATTGTTTTCTTTTCTCTATATGACTTTCTAACGTATCTCGATGTGCCTTTCCAAAATTGAGTGTTCCCGTTCCGCCATTACACCCTAACTCACAATTCAAGCAGTCAATTAACTTTGGTGCGTTACCTTCAAGTATATGATCATGAAGCGTGTCGAGATATCCAAACACCCGCTCCCCTTCTATCACTCGAGTCTGAGCCTGTAAATCAGGCCGCTCTCGCATTGCTGTTTGCAAAAGCCCTCCCGGCGAAGAGAAACTCACTGCACGTTCAGCACTCACATTAGTAAAATCTTTAATGGGGTAATCTAATAACCCTTTTTGAGCCGAGTTAAAATATTTTTTTATGGATGATACAGTAACATTAAAAGCCTCGATACCTGTTTCTGAAAATTCCCGCGCTTTTGCAATACACGGTGAAATAACAATTATTTTGTAACCGCTAAATTGAGGATAGAACTCTTTAATCATTTTGATAGTATGCACCATTGGACTATCAGCTGGGGCAAGATACTGGATAAGCTCAGGTTTATAGAGCTGTATATAGTTAACCAATACCGGACAGGGCTGTGCTATAACACACTCTGTTTCACTTTGAGCAATATGCTCATGATAACTTTTAATAGTGAGCTCTGCTCCAAAGCTTACATCAAATATCGCTGAAGCTCCTTGCTCATACAACCACCCATTTACTCGTAAGTGATCATCACCAAATGTCGCAGCAACTGAAGGTGCCACAATTGCAATAGTTTTATTTCCTTCCAAACAACTCATCATGGCAGATTCAAAATCATCAACAATAACGCGTGCTTTATGGGTACATACCTTTATACAACTTCCACATTGTACACAGAGCTCACTATCAATAGCGATATGATCACCACTCCCATCATTGCAGTATTTTATAGGGCATGCAGAAATACATTGATGACAATTGACACAATTCTCATCAACAATAGCTATCCCATCTTTACTGAGCATCGCTTTTGCTAACCTTAAGTATTGAATCTAAATTTTCAAAAAAGAGGTCAACGATCTTTGGATCAAAATGACTCCCTCGTTCTTGTTTGATATGCTCCAAAATAATATCAAGTGGCCAAGACTCTTTATAGGTACGTTTTTGACTGAGTGCATCAAATACATCTGCCAATGCTGTGATTCTTCCATAAATATGAATCCCTTCGCCAGCAAGCCCCCGGGGATATCCACTTCCATCCCACTTCTCATGATGTTCATGGGCAATAATAGCAGAGGTTTGAAGAATCTCACGAACGGAAGGATTAAGAATTTCATACCCAACACGAGCATGATTCTTCATTATTTCAAACTCTTCTTCAGTTAATTTTCCCGGTTTCAACAATATGGAATCTGGAGTAGATACCTTACCAATATCATGCATTGGAGACGCAAGGCGAATAGTTTGCGCTTCGTCTTCATCGAGTCCATAGGCTAATGCCAGAATATACGACACCTGAGCAACACGATTAACATGATGGGCAGTATCTTGAGACCTATTTTCTACGACCTCTCCCAACATTCCAATAAGTTCTTTTTGAGTATCAATAATTTCGTTATTGAGCGTAAGATTTTCGTACATCACACTAGTATTTGCCATAAATATATCAAGGAGTTGTTTTCCTGTTTCATCAACTCTATCATAGTCTGAGAGATAAATCAGGTTTTTCATTCCTTTACTGGTTTCCACATATCCAACAAACGCATGGTCACCATGCTGGTTTTCCTTAGATTCTATAGCAGCACTAAGAAGCTTCACTATTTCATCTGTTAAAAACAAGTCTAAATTCTGTTGAGAAAAAGAACCTGTTGCTGCAATAAGTTCATAATCACCACCAGTCCCAGTGCACTGTACCGTAAAGGCTCCTTCAGCCTGTACCATGACCGAATCAGGATTAACCTTGAGCATTGACATTATCTGAGTCAGTACGCCTTCAGAAAACAATTTCATGGACCGTAGACTGAGTAGATCTCTTGAGGCATGGATTATTTTATTTAAACCGATTCTATTATCATGAATTGTTTTTAGGTCTCTATAAGACCGTAACGCTGATAGAATTGTGGTATACAACTTTTGTGAAGTTAATTCAGTCTTCTCTTTGTAATCATTGATATCATAATTTTTGATGACCTCAGTTTCAGGCGCAGAACCAGGTTGGCCAGTTCTCAACACAATACGCACCATAGAATTCCCCATCTCTCCACGCACTGTTTCTGCAACTTTTAGACCTGCATCATCCGTCTCCATTACAACATCAAGAAGCATCAATGCTATATCAGTATGCTCACGCATAATCGCTATTGCTTCTTCACCACTATACGCACTCAGGAGTTCAATAGCATCACCATCGAAATCAAAATTTTTCAGTACAGACTGCGTAATTGAGTGTACCTCGATTTCATCATCGACAATTAATATTTTCCAGCTACGTAATGGCTGAATAGATTTCGTTTCTTGTTTCTCTTCCTTGCGAAATTTCAGATTTCCCATACAATTCCCTAAAAATTGTAAAAATATTGCTTAACCGTTTGAGTTATAATTTTACAACTAAACCCCATAAATGGTTATAAGAAATGCAATTCCAGCAAATTCGTTGTAACAATATTCACGATGGAGAATTCAAAAAGTAAGCACGTTACAAGAACAACATCTAAAACTCATCGACACACGCTATGTTTACGTAAATGAATAACAGTTATTTGTAGATATGGATCACTATCGCTGCTAATATTTCACTGTCCAAATCCCGCTTCTCATGCACATATATCTATAGAATGTAATTACTGTTCAATAATAATTCTCTCGATTATTCAACATACTCAATTTCAAAAATGCATCCATTAGGACACTGCTCATGCTGTATCTTAAAATTGGGTAAACTATGCGCTACAACAGTATGCCAAAAGCCATCCCCTTTGAGAGAAATAAAATCTAATATCCCTTTCGAATTATAACTCACAAGTAGCGTAAAGTGATTTGACCCAAATCTCCAGAACCCAAGGGATTTATGCACGTTAGCCTTAACTATGTGAAGTAGATGTAATAAGGGTAATCGAATATCACCATTAATACTCTTAATATCACTCTTTACATGAAGGACGGAATGAAAGCCGCCGCTTGAGAGAATGTCAACCAATGAGTCTAACAACAATCCTGAATCATAATTCTCAATAAGCATAATACTGGAACCACTATTTTTAGAAGAGATAGTACTGAGGGGACCGATCATATGTTTTACATACGTGAATAGATTCATCGAATACCAATCCCCTCTTCCATCATAGGCAGTTTCTGAAGTCCCTTTAAAGGCGGATTCAATCTTACCACCGATGATAGGCATATTTCTTTTAGAGGTAAAAATTATAGAGTCTTGGGTATGGAAAATCATATCAATACCCTGTTCAAAAAGTATGTTTTGGGAAAGAACATTAAAGATGACTTTCGGAAGCACTGCATCTCGTCCTCCCAACGTAATACTTCCTGAATCCAATAATAGATAATACATTAAATTATTATGCAGATCATTCTCTGTTATTGTCATTGATTGCACAGGATCAAAATCTCTAATTTTGAGATTTGCAAATAGATGAGAACATCCAATAATAGTGAGAAGGGCTAGAAGAATTATACGATAGTGGTTTACCACTTTATTTCCAATTTTAGCTTGCCAATATAATGTAAAATAATAACATATTAAAGAGTTATATGGTATCTGTGTTAATCTCAATTTATAGATTCAATGTAAAACTTCTCCCATTCATCATGACCTACTCCACAAATTAGACCATTACTCTTGAGAATTTTATTACCATGTATGATTAATTGATCCTTTCTGGAGTGTTAATGGACATTCAAAACTTTAACGTTGTTGAAATACTAAATACAGGGGTAACTGGATTTGCATTTCTCATGCTCTTTTTAGCATATAAACATGCAACAAATGTGCAGAATCAAATCCTGAAGCGCTCTCCCGAAGATTTTAGTTCTGTAGAAATGTTTAGAGAGTGGAAAGATCTTTTCAGGACTCAACTCTATAATATTCGTTTTTTTATGATTGTTGCTCTCATCTTTTTTGGAGGTGGCGTTTTCATATTAGTCTATAAAGGAGAAAATAAGGTACAGCTCGTTGTTGAACCTTCTCTGAAATCTCATCCGGCGTTAGTGCGCCACCAAGGATCTGCCCTTAAGCTCAACTCAACAGGTGAAGCACAAATTATGGTAAGTGACAACAATAACATTACCATTTCTTTTGATGGCCTCTATGATGCATTAAAAGCCTCAGACAAGAACCTCGCTAACGCTATCGCAGCAGAATCACAAGAAA
Organism: Reichenbachiella sp.; assembly: GCA_051531955.1. Classification (GTDB taxonomy): domain Bacteria; phylum Bacteroidota; class Bacteroidia; order Cytophagales; family Cyclobacteriaceae; genus Reichenbachiella. Next base: position 9,455 of record JAOPTS010000022.1, on the reverse strand, counting down.
TCGGATTTTAGGAGTACATATGAACTACCGCCTATTTTACATCACTATCTTACTAATAACTTCTTTTACATGGGCTACTGAACAGTTTGATACACACCTAAAAAATGCATATGCCCTCTTTAAAAAATCTGAATATACAGCAGCAATAAAAGAGTTAAAAAGTGCCGAAGCATATGCAGATTCTGATCCCAATAAAGCACTACTTCACAATTCTCTCGGGTGGATATACTACAATGCTGGTGATTTTAATTTAGCACAAAAGCACTTGGAAGGTTCTTTGCTTTTATCAGAAAAAATATCCGACTCTAAAATGGCACGTAAAGCATCGAACAACCTTGGTGTACTTGAATACTCAAAACAAAACTTCGATAAAGCTGAGTTTTATTTTACTAATACATGGACACTTGATTCAAAAACATCTCTTCAATACATAAAGCTTATTGAAGAGCAGCGGAAGATTATTAAGAAAAGAATAGATAAAACATCTTCTAAACACAGTTCCAAAAAAAGACGTAAAAAAAGGCGCAAGGGGCATTGAGGTTAATCGAATTGCGCTTTTAGACTGTTCTTTAGGTTTTAATAAGCGCCATACTCCAAAGCTGTGAAATCTTTTATCGCCTCTGGACCAGCATATTCAAAACTTCCACGCCATACAAGCGTAACTTGATTGGTATTTTTATACACTTCAACTGTTTGTATTTCAGGAATAGTTTCTAGCAATCCTGAGCCTGTATTTAACCAAATAGTTGGTGATGCACTCGGAAGTGTAAAAGAATATTTAGGTACTTCTGGATCCATGTACATCATAGTTATCACCTCTCCTCCCTTCATTTCAGGGATCTGAAACTCTGGAGTTGCTCCATTATAAAATGAGGGGTGTACAAACCCTTGTGCAGTTTGGGTTTCTTCACTACTCGCCATTTTTTCCATGGGTTTCACTGCAGTTTCAATACGTGGCCAACTCTGTTTACTTATGTATCCAAAAGAGCACGGCTCAGGCATATCAATCCATTTCTCATGATTCTTAACCACAATATTTTTTGGTGTAAGTAATTGATTAGGATCTTCCAAATTTGGTAGCACCATATCATGTAATACCGATATATTGTTTTTAACAACAAAGCCTTTACCAACAGGATTTCTTTTATACGTATACTCAAAATCTGGGTCTGAATCAATATCCATTCCACCATAGGCCAGGCCATAGTGCAATGGCATATTTTCAAAAAGATCAGGTTCGGTGAACGATATTCCAGATGGATTTGCTATAACTTTACGGTCACCAAAAACTCGTACTGTCTTGAATATTTCTCCCACTGCGATAGTAAGGTCAAAGAAACGTGCTTTCTTACCCGCAGGACAATGAGCCTTACCAATAAAAATTACGTCAGTGTACGGTTTGTAGGCAACAAGGTCTGTTTCATGTTTTACAGCATCAATTAACGGGTCACCCGATCCAACCCATGAGTCTTCTTCATAGAGCTCTATCGGATTACTTGTATCTACTACTGCCTGAGTGCCTTGTTCAAAACAATACGTCTCTTTAGCAATAACTGATAGTATTGGCTGCCCACTAGGGAGAAAGCCAGGAATGAGTTTTGTCTGCCACATTATGTACTCTTCCCTAGTTAATCATTACAATTCCACCCTTAACAGTCATCATTGCTGACCCTTCGGTGGTTACCATAGTTCCCGTTACCTTCGTCTCAATTCCACCTATTACCTCGGCATTCATTCCCGCTTCGAGAGTAAGGTTCATACCACCTTTCACACTCGCATTCATGGCTCCTTCGATGATAACATCACCTGAAGAACTCTTAACGTTTACATTTGCACCTTCAGCAGAAACATCACCCGTACTTGAAGCAATATTAACTCCCGATTTACCAGTAATATTAACTTCATCACCTTCCATATTAATAGCACCTTTTGCCGTCATTTCAAGATCGCCATCTGTGGTAATACTAATGAGACCAGAGGCATCAATTTGGATAACATGTTTAGCATCGGCATCTTGAATCGTAATCAGTCCATCAGCATCATTAATCTCAATTGCATGCCCTGCACCTGACTGAATACCAATCTTCTCATTTTCATCATCCATTTTAATGAGGTGTCCCGTTTCAGTCTCAATAGAGGTAAAACGATTTTCATTATCCATGGTCATGGTTGCTTTATTTTCAGTCGTATTTATTACAATTTTTTTATTAGTATCATCAATCAAAATCTGATTTTCAGCAGTAGACGTTACCTTAATCTGTTGTAGGTCGGCATCATCATTGAATTCTAAAAGGTGACCGCCGGTGGAAAGAAGATCTATTTTTGTTTTATCTTCGAGGTCATCCATTCTAAATTGGTGGCCTGAAGCGGTCTTAATAATACTTTCAGTTTTATTGTTACTATTTACCGGAGATGGCTGGGAAGGATTTGGCGACGTACCAACCGCAATTGGTTTATCGATATCACCATTTTCAAACCCAACAACAAGATCACACCCCATATGTACAGGAAAGTGCATACCATAGTTATTACCAGAGTATGGTTGTGAAAGGCGTACCGGCAAACTTGCCGTACCATCAGAGGCATCAGATAAGTCAAAAGGAAGCTTCACTTTATAGCGGCCTGTATCATCAAGATATGCATAGTCATCTTCAGGGCCATCTACCTTAACTGACATTAACCCTTCTACTTTGGGTTTACGTGCAGTGAGCAGTGGACGAAAGGGAACTGAAGCATCAATACAATGAAATACATTCATATACGACGTTGCAGCACCTTCTCCTAAAACAGAAGCCTCTTGAGATCCTCGGTGTTCAACACGAATAACAATGTAATCACTTTCAAATCCATACACACCGTCATCAGTTATATTGCACTGATATCCAGTTTTAACTTGATGGCAACTTGAACGTACACGAACAACATCTTTTCTAGATGCGAGCATCTCCTTACGAAGCGTTGCTACACTATTAGCTGCATCTGTTGTTGCCATAGTATCTGAAAATTGATAGTACTCTCCTACCCCTGTATCACCTTCAGCGGTACCAAAAATATTTGTTTCTGGCTGAGTGTAGTTGTAATCTTTCATGGTTACTTTACCAGTAATCATTTTTCTCTGACGATTTATACTTCGCACCGTATTTGGTTCAGGTTGAACCATATCTGCATTCGGTTGAAATCGCAATTGTGATTCAATCTGCATCTGAGTAAAAACAGCATTATCATCACAGATTTTTAATATTTCGCTATCACCTTCATGATCAAAGTAATAGAAAATCCCGTTGTACTCCATGAGGCGTTGGATGAAATTTAAATCTGACTCATTATATTGAGCAGTAAACTCCATTGCCTCATAACTACCACTGAGATCTAGAGAGAAGTCATTTGACGTTAACCCTGACCCCTCAAGAACTTCCTGAATAATCTGATCAACAGACAAATCCTGAAATATTCTACTCTGCGTTGTATACTTGCAGAGTGAAAGTTTTGGCTCAATAGTCAATGTATACTGTGCTTGATTTTGTCCAAAAGGCTCTTCATCAATTTCAGTTATAATTCCATGATGCAAGATTGCGGCATCTAATTGACCGACTTCAAAACTCGTCTGCATACCGATAAGCTCATCATAACTTAAATCAGCTTCTAAACTTATTGCTACCACACGATAGCTATACCCAACTGATATCTCTTCGATACCAGAAAATGAGAGTACAATAAATTGGTCTTCTGGTAAACCAGAGACCGTTAACTTATACAGTGATGTATCTGCAGAAGCCATAATCCCTCCAGCTTACGCGTCTTGCGTCTCTTCGGTTACTTCAACAGGTTCTTCTGTTGAATCTACACTCGTTTCCTCGCTCTTCGCTTCTTCAATTACTTCAGTTTCACTTGCATCTTCTGCAGTTTCATGAAGTTCTGGAGCATCAAAGTCACCTTCAGAAAAGAAAAACTCATATTTTCCTGCGTCTTCGTCTACAGAGACAAAGAGGTGAGTAACAGTGTTTTCTTCAGCTACATTCATTAGAAGTTGACGTGAAATTTCCGGGAGAATTTGTTGATCAATTATGGTATCAATTATGCGAGCACCAGACTGCATTAGGGTACATTGGTTTACAACTTTATTAATCACTTTAGGAGATACTGCAAAACATATTCCATGCTTATCCATAAGCGAATTTGCAATTTTGTTTAGTTTAATAGCAATAATTTTTTGTAATGAATCGAAACCAAGTGGTAAGAAAGGCACCACTTTACAACGCGCCAAAAGTGCTGGCATAAAGTGAGCGGTAAGCTCATCAACAATGGCATCACCATATTCAGAAAACTCGTAGCTATTTTCTTCATCAACAGCCATATTACATATAGTGTCAGTACCTAAATTACTCGTCATTATAATAACTGCGTTACGAAAGTTAATATCCCGACCTTCACCGTCTCTTAATATTCCCTGGTCAAAAACTTGATAGAACATATTCAACACATCTTTGTGTGCTTTTTCTACTTCATCAAGAATTACCACTGTATATGGGTTTTTTCTTACACCTTCGGTGAGTACTCCACCATCACCATATCCAACATATCCTGCACTTGCACCTTTCAATTGTGTAACAGACATACTGTCTTGATACTCAGACATATTAATTGTAACGACTGCACGTTCACCGCCAAACATAAGATCAGCTAAAGTACGCGCTACTTCTGTTTTACCAACACCTGAAGGTCCAGTTACCAAGAATACACCCATAGGTGCTTCAGCTTTATTTAATCCCATTTTCCCAGAGCGAATAGTATTTGCAATTTCTGCAACGCCCCAAGGTTGACCAACTACACGATCATTAATTGTTTGTTCAAGCTCAAGGAGTGTTTGCGCTTCACCTTTCATCATGTTTCCGGCAGGGATACCTGTCCACTCTTCAATAATTTGAGCAACTACTGCTGGAGTAACATGTGCGTACACCAATGGTTTTTCGCTTTGAACTTCTTCAAGTTCTTCCCACATACCTTTAAGTTCAACTCTCAGTGATTCTTTCTCATCACCTTCTGCTGCTTGAACTTTTTCTTCAAACGCGATAATCGCATTTACTTTTTCAAGTTCAAGAGTCCACTCAATTGTTAATGCTTTTGCTAGTGTTTGAGCGTTCGCATATTTCTCTTGAGTCTCTTTAAGTTTTGTTTCGTCTAGAAGAATTCCAGCATTAAGATCTTTCTCAAGAGTCTTAATCTCAATATTAAGATTGCTAATGCTCTGTTCTAAATTTTGAAGTGACGCTGGTTTGGTTTTAAGTCCCATTTTAACACGAGCAGTTGCAGTATCCAAAAGATCTACAGCTTTGTCTGGTAATTGACGGCCGGCAATATATTTATTTGAAAATTCACATGCGGCTTTTATCGCTTCGTACGATATTTTAACGCCATGAAAATCTTCATATTTTTCTCTCAAACCGCGAAGCATGATAGAGGCAGATTCTGGATCTGGCTCTGCAATAGTAATAGCCTGGAATCGACGAGCAATAGCTGGATCTTTTTCAAAATATTTTCTAAACTCAGTAAAAGTCGTAGCCGCTATACATTTTAAGTCGCCACGAGCAAGTTCAGGTTTAAGGAGGTTCGCAGCATCATTCTTACCCGCTTCTCCACCAGCACCAATCATAGTATGTGCCTCATCAATAAAAAGTATGATGTTTTTATCAGATTCTTTTACTTCATTAATAATACCTTTCAGTCGGTTTTCGAACTCACCACGAACACCCGCGCCTGCAGATAATGTACCCATGTCAAGACTTCGAAGCTCTACATCTTTCAATGCATCTGGAACATCACCTTCGGCAATTTTTAATGCGAGCCCTTCAACAACAGCAGTTTTACCCACCCCTGCTTCACCAATAAAAATTGGGTTATTTTTTCTTCTTCTTGATAAGATATCAATCGTCTGACGTATTTCATCATCACGACCAAAGATAGGGTCGATTTTTCCCGATCGAGCAAATTCAACAAAATCTTCTGTATAAGTACCAAGGAACGAATCCTCAGCAATCTCAGCGCTCTCACTCGTAGATTGCTTAGTAGCTAATCCTTCTCGTGATGCAGAAACAATATCTGCAAATTGGCTAACAAGAGTATCAGGTTGGATCAATTTAAATAAATCTTGAAGCCCTTCAGGCACTATGGTAATGTTTTTTCTAAGTGCCACCATAAGTGCACCACTGCGAATTTCCATACAGTTTAAATTAAGTGTCGCCTCTGTCCATGCGAGCTCCAGTGTAGAAAGAAACTGAGGAGAAAAAACTGGTTTTCCGCTATTACCAGTATTATGACCTTTCAGTTCATCTTGGATAGCTTTTCTAAACATGTTAGGATCAATTTTAAAGAAATTAAGAATTTCCATTACATCGCCAGCACTATCTTCTAAACATTGTGCGATAAAATGTGTGGTAGTGATTTCATAATGCCCACGGGTTACGCATGCGCCTAATGCACCCTCGAGATTTTTTTTAGATAGCGTATTCAATTTTTCTAAAATGTTTTTAATACTAACGGATATCATAGGTTCCTCTAAATGTTAAGTGTAATGTCTTCTTGCGGTGTACTGAGCCATGTGTTCCAACCAAGTGCCCCGCCACCAAGCGTAGTCTGACTCTCCATACATTCTGGATCTGTATGATCAAGTGAAACTGTTGCGGTGTATTCTAATGGTGCATCAAGAAAATCGTCGACCAGTTTTTTAACTTTCGGTTTCAAAATACTCTCTTGCCCATCATTTGTTTTTAAAAATCGTTTAAAGTTTTTTTGTTTTAGAGGCCCAATAGCTACATGGAAGCTCCCAGTCTTATCAATAATCTCACTGCCTAATACCGACGCTCCCAATTGAGCCTTTTGCGCGCCCAATATACAAGGTGCAGGATTATTTATTTTCTTGGGTGAGAATTGCTGTACAGTCACTTGAGAAAATTTAAAATAATGTAATATCATTCGCTGCAGGTTAGCCGCAGAACGTACTTTACCCATCATCAATTTTGCTAATGGCACAGTAGCCATCTCTTGCTTATACTCTCTTGATGTTGGAGTGTGATATGAACGAAAACCTAATCCGGTTAACGAAAAAAGTGCTTTAGAATAGTCGTCTATTGACTGAGCATTAATCTGTATTTGATAGCGATATTTTTTCCATGTCTGATAAAAAAGAGAATAAATTCTGTGAGAGAAAATATCAAGAAACTTTCTCAATGGTTCAAACTCTTCCCGACCTCTATTTAATGGTTCAGTAAAATATGATGGCAACGGAGACGATACCCCATAGAGCCCCATAAATGAAAGATTCAAAGTAAATGCACCTGTTTGACTATTTTTTTCAATAGAAACAACGTCACTGCCAGGAAATGCAATTGAATTATCAGTTTGAAATACCAACGCACCATTTTGATTTCCTGCATATCGAAATGATCTATTTTGGGAATCAACTAAATAGCGCTCAATGAGATGCGCAGCCTGAAAGAAATTATAGTCATAGGGCGCATCAATAATTTTTTGTTCTAAATCGTATGACATAACGCTCTCTCTGGTTCCCACTCAAATACGAGACCTGCTGGATTCAAAACAAGTTTAACTGAAATCAAATAATTAACAGCGGCATAATGACCAAGAAATCGTTGTACAATAATTCCCAACAAACGATAATAGGCAATCTGTTCATAGGACGTTCGTCTAGTAGCAGCATCAGTAATCGTGATGGTTACTTCGGTGCCTCGAGTAAAATGGCCATCAACAAAAAACGATTGGTGTTTTGCTTGGACATTGGATATCGCATCAACTCTTTTTTTATTCTCATCACTCGAACCCCATGCGTAGAGATGCAACATCTCTTTGAATACTTCAGTATCACACAATGCCTTTAATGGAATATTCATATGGCTAAGAACATTCCATAAATAGTGACTTTGGGTAGCTGCTGGAATCATTGCTGAAGGTTTAGTAAAATTTGAAAATTTCAAATAATCAGCAAAACCAGGTACTGGGTTACAAATGTCTTTAATATTAAGTTTTTCTTGAGGGAGTAATCCATTCGTACAGTATGCTTCAATTGTTAGAAACTCTTCTTTATAATGCCGAATGCCACCATATCTATTTATCGATATTAAAGTGTTCTTTCCCCCACCTTTTTTTTCTTCTTGCTTTACCGAGTAATAAAATCCTTGAGCAGAATCATTTTGTGCTGCAACATTATGGCGAAACTCACAATTAGGAACATACGTTCTTGGGATTTCATGTGCAGCCTTTCCTCTCCCCGAAACATCAAAAAGGCTATATACCTCTTTGTCATTATTTTGATCTGGCTTTACTAAAAATTCAAAATGTTTTGCGTTTATAGCAACAGGTTCAGTTTGTTGTTTGAACACATTTGCTACAGGAGTGCAATATAGCTTAAAACATGCATTACCAAGGTTCCTAGAAATATCATCAGGTAACTGTTCGTTAAATCTAAACAATAGCGAGAACTGTTTGTCATCTTCCATTCTCTTAATCGCAGCTAATTGTTCGATACGAATAAATCTAAATTTTTCAGGAAAACTGAAATATTCTCGCAGTAAATGCCCTCGTTGAAACACTGAGTTTTTTTCGGGTAATATCTTTGTTTGATCTAATAAGCCGGGAAGTGTTAGTGCATTGTTATCCAGAGTCTCATTTATTTTTTTAGATGAAATAGTCACTGATTCTAACGAATTCGAGAAAAAATAATAGAGCATCCAAGCAAGTTCTGGGGCGCCATCTAAAAATATATCAAGGTGCTCAATAGTAAGGTCTGCAGCTTCGACTGTCTCTTCAATCTCAAAATGCAATACTATCTCTAATCCATGAACTGGATCTCTATTCACATGAGTCTGTTTTAACTGTATTGGGTGTACCGCTATATCTTGAGTGGTTTCAAACCTACACGGTTTCGGCACTCCCTGCTTAGGGTTTGAAAGAACTGCCGTTCCTTTTTCAATAGTAGTGCTTTGTGGCAGCATCCCCTTTGGAGTGTGAAACTCTAGAAGAGCAACTGAAGGAAATGGCCGTAAAAAATCCGGAGCAACCATCTCCATTAAATTTTGAGAGAATTCTGGAAAATCATCAGAAAGTTTCTCTTGAATCCGAGCCGTTAAAAATGCAAAACCTTCAAATAAGCGTTCAACATAGGGGTCACGGTCTTCATTTGCCGACATATTAAGGTAGTGAGCAACGTCTGGATATGAGTCGGCAAACTCTTTACCAGATTCGCTTAAGTAGCGGAGCTCTTCCTGATAGTAGTGCAAAAAATCAGGCATTTAATCTCTTTTTTGACTCTACGGTTATTTCACCATTAGAGCTAAAAGCGGTGCTGAGGAACACACGTTTTCCTCCTTTAATAACACCATGTATATTAAATTCAATTTTAAAACTGTAGGGTTCAAAGGGGAGTACCTCTACACGAATTTTTT
>JAOPTS010000021.1:0-77009 GCA_051531955.1 Reichenbachiella sp. | reverse complement strand
TTTTAAAAGATGTGATCTCAGAAACAAAAGAAATTTATCTCAATCACACACATAATTTTTTCTCCCTTCATTATGTTGGTATTAATTTTACTGCTAGCTATAAAAATCAGTATGCTTACCAACTGGAAGGCTTTGATAAGGATTGGATTAACGTGGGTACGCAGCGTTTTGCTTCCTTCACAAATCTCGATGCTGGTACTTATACTTTTCGAGTAAAAGCAAGTAACAATGATGGGTTGTGGAACGAAGAAGGTGCGAGTCTTATTATCCATATGTTACCTCCATGGTGGTACACCTGGTGGGCAAAAATACTTTGGTTCACAATGGCGATCGCAGTACTTGCACTTGTCTATAGAAACATGAAAGTTAGGTCACTGAATATACAAAGAAAGATGCTGCAAGTGGAGGTTGCAGAGAGGACAATGGATCTTGAAGAACTGAACAAAGAAAAAAACAAACTTTTAGGTATTGTTGCTCATGATTTGAGAAGCCCTCTCAATTCTGTAAAAGGTCTGATCAATATTTATGAATTTGAAAAGGATGAGATGGGGAAAAAGCGTTTAATGGATCTCATTACGGTTTCTACCGATCGTATGAGGGATATGATCAATCGAATATTAGATGTCAGTGCTATCGAATCCCAGCAAATCAATTTAAGACTGGAAGAAGTTAATATTACAGCGCTATTGCATGAACTAATTTTAAATTTTCAAATTATTGCCAAAACGAAAAATCAGCAAATCTCCTTGCATGCCAATGGAGAAACGGTCCTAATCTTGGACAAAAACTACTTGATTCAAGTGATTGAAAATCTGGTTTCAAATGCTTTTAAATATTCTGAAATCAATACCGAGACAAAAATTGTACTTGAGGAATTTGAGGCCAAATTAAGACTATCAGTAATTGATCAAGGACCAGGGATTACGGAAGAGGAACAAAAAAGCCTCTTCAAGGAATTTACCACTTTATCCTCAATTGCAACTGCTGGAGAAAAAGCCACTGGATTGGGTTTGTCAATCGTTAAGAAATATGTGGAAGGAATGGGAGGTAAAATATGGTGTGATAGTGAAATAGGAGTAGGCAGTGAGTTCATCATAGAATTTCCGATTACAAAAGGCCATTAAAAATGTAATGAAAAGGTGTATAATGAATTGATAAATCTGTAGAGTATGAGCAACCAAAAAGAAGCACTAATCCTAATCGTCGATGATCAGCCAGATAACATTGATACTATCATTGCTTATCTCTCAGAATCAGATTTTCGTTACAAATTTCTCCAAGCTATGAACGGTCAACTAGCTTGTATGATAGCCGAGAAAAGAATGCCAGACTTGATCATTATGGACTGGGAAATGCCCGTCATGAATGGTTATGAAGCACTACTTTGTATTAAGAAAAAACCTCTTACTGCTGATATCCCAGTAGTGATGGCGACCGGTCGATCTTCTGGTTCTGATCTGGAGCGGGCACTCAATGCTGGAGCAGCAGATTATATTAGAAAACCCATAGAAAAACAAGAGCTATTGGCCAGAGTGAAGACCTGTTTGAGTTTATCCAGGATGATAAAGGAAATAAAGATCAAGAATGAGGAGTTAAAAGCCTATGATAAAATGGTCTCTCATGATCTGAAAGGGCCGATTGGTCATATTGTGTCATTATCCAAATTCCTGAAAGAAGACAAGGAATCAATACTCACCGAGGAGAGTCAGGGTTTCTTGGATCAAATCATCAAATCTAGTCAAGCTTCTCAAGAACTGATAGATGGCATACTGACTTTTGCCTCGGCAGACCAACCGGCTACTTTGGAGGAAGCCGTTGATTTGAATAAAATTGTGAATGATGCCATAGAAGGCCATTTGTCTACCATTAGTGCAAAAGACGCGGCAGTTACTTGTCAATCCTTGCCCACAATCGAGAAGGGAATTTCAGTGAAAATCTATCAATTGTTTTATAACCTGATAGGAAACGCATTGAAATTTCAAAAGCCAGATGAAAAGCCTGTTATTTCAATTTATTTGAATGATGCTGCTGAGATCGTAGTGGCCGACAATGGTATTGGTTTTGACCAAAAGGATGCCAATGATGTTTTTAAGCCTCTCAAGAGATTAGAAACAGTACAGCGTTACGATGGTTATGGTATTGGACTAGGAACCTGCCAAAGAATTGTAACCTTCCACGGTTGGAGTATACGAGCAGAAAGCGAGCTTGGAAAAGGGTCTAGTTTTATTATCACCATATAAGATGGTCACAGCGATTGATGCTAATGGAAGAGGATTCCTCCTGATTTATTATTTTGGAATTTAGAAATGCAAAGGAAACATTCACCGAATGGCTCGCCTTTGATATGTTCATTAATTGAATAGGGGGGGAGTGACACGGGATATTGAAAGCAGTGAAAGAATGTTACTCTAATTATCTAAGATGCTTTTTTATCAATTGAATATTCACTATATTCATAATGGTTGGTTTAAGGGTCGTTCTCAAAGTGAGAACGACCCTTCTTTTTATATGACGTTATTACTCAATGCTAGGTTAGAAATTACCCCTCTTGAATCAATAATTTTGCGAAAAATATCATAACAAAAAAGAGCCGAAATGGTTTAAGAGTTTAAATCATCTTGGCTATTACTTAAATCAAATATTCTTGCGTCTGTTGGAGCTACTCTGTTGGTGCTGTACCAGGTCCTACCGTCGCTGATTTGAACCATACTTCGGTATAACATCCATTTGCGTATTGTTTGGCTATGTCACCGTCGAACGTTTCTGACCCAGTACTCCATACTATATTGTCTTTGGGGTCTTTTCCGTTGGTCTGGTTGTATGCACCTTGCTTAAAGTATTGAACTTCGCCTGCATATGCATTTTCACGTTCGGTACCATCCCGGCCTATTGAAGCATACAATGTCAAAATCTGCTGTGGAATTCCCCCATAAGTAGAGAAATCAGATTTCAATAGGTTCTTTGTAAATTTCAAAGTCTCGTGACCTTCACTGGTAAACGTAAGGTACATAATGCCTTGATATACGTTTATTTCATAGTTGAACTCCTCTCCTAATTCAATACCGCCTTTAGGTTCTTCTGGGTAGGAAGAAGGACTTGTACCAACTACGGACATATCATCGCCCCAAACAGCTGTAGAATAATCCCACCTTTTTGAGTTGTCTCCTTCGGTGTTGATTTCATAATTCCAAAAAACAGAGCCTTTTGTGTGTCCAGGGAATTTTTTGTAAAATATTTTTAAAGGTTCATTTTCATGTCCTTCATCACTATGGATTTGACCAACAACAACCGAGTACGAAGCGGCAACTCTCGCATCACCAGACGTAGACACATGCGCTATTTTTAGCGTGCCTGTTAACTTGCCGCCTGTCTCAGGTACCCAATGTTTTATTTGACCCAATTCTGTTCTTGTATTCTTTGATGTACGTGAGGTAATACCTGAGTTAGGTGTTTTATATACGACCCAATCGGTTGCTCCATCATTGGCAACATAAAAGAATTCTTGGTCCTCATAGTTGACCAACTTCTTGGTGCTTGTCCCATCACCCAGAAGAATTCTCCATTCGTCCATAAACGGAATAACATCACTAGGGTAAGTGATATTATCTGTGTATTTTGCTGAAGATTCTTTAGAAGTATTAGAACAACTATTGAGTGCTATTGTAAGGCCAATTATGAAAATTGATTGGAATATTGATTTAGCTTTTTTTGTTCTCATTGTGTTTTTATTTATTCATTATTGATTGGAACATTTACTCAATTAGTTTACTAGTCATTTTTAGTGAAATAGCTTTGATTAGAAACGGCACTATCACTTACAAATATATTAGCTGTTTTAAACCAAACTTCTGCATAGTTCCCATCTGTATACTGTTTTTTGATATCTCCACCATGCGTCTCTGCGCCCGAGCACCAGTTTTTGTTAACTTCAGGAGATTTTCCATTCGTTTGGTTGTATGCACCTAATTTGAAAAATAGTCCCTCACCGGTATAAGCATTCTCACGCTCTACACCGTCTTGACCAATTGGTACGAATAGTTCCTGTGTTTGCTTCGGCATGTCTGCAGCTGTTGAATAATCTGATATGAGTAAGTTTTTTGTGAATATTTTGACTTCATGACCTTCACTTGTGAATTTTAAGTTCATCACACCATCCTTTACCATGATTTCATAACTAAACTCTTCACCCAACGCAATACCTTCTGTAGGTTCTTCTGGGTATGTGTTTTCTTCGCTACCTACAACAGAAAAGTCATTGCCCCAAACAGCTGACGAATAATCCCATCTTCCAGCATTGTCATCACCTGCCGTATTGATTTCGTAATGCCAAAATACTGAGCCTTTCGAATGACCAGGGAATTTCTTATAAAAGATTTTAAGCGGTTCGTTCTCATGTCCGTCAGCACTATGAATCTGGCCAACGACTACACAATGTGAGGCCGCTACTCGAGCATCTCCTGTAGCTGATACGTTCATTATTTTGAGCGTAGCTTTCAATTTATCGTCAGCAGTTGCGGGATACCATTTCTTCAATTGCGCCAATTCGGTTCTTGTATTGTTTGATGTTCCATGCGTATCTCCTGCATTGGGCGTTTTGAAAACTATCCAATCCTCTTGACCATCATTTGTAGTAAAAAAGAAGTCTTTATGTTCATAATTTTTTGCTATTCCAGCATTTGAACCATCACCTAAAATCAAATTCCAATGATTGAAAAATGGAATCAGGTCACTTGCATAAACTGGTTTTTGAACGTCCTCTTTATTCGCTTCTTTAGCTTTATTTGAACAGGCGTTTAGAATTAGAAAAATAGCTATACTAAATAGGGGAGTTAATAATTTGATGCTTTTCATATTCATTTTTATCTATTATGTAGGTAGATATTTATTTAGTGAATCCATTGACTGGATATGACACTTTCAATATTGTATGTAGGGAGTTACATGTTGTAAACACCCCCATTGATATCGAGCGTAGCACCAGTTATAAAGCCGTCATACTCAGATGCTAGGTATAATACTGCACGTGCTACGTCATCAGCATTTCCAGCTCGTTGGATTGGAATACCAGCTATGGTTGCATCAGCAGATTCTTTGGACGTATGCGTGTTGTGAAATGATGTTCCAAGGATAAGACCAGGAGTAACAGCATTGACTCGTGTACCTTGAGGTCCTAATTCCGAAGAGAGCGATCTTGTAAAAGTGAGGATAGCTCCTTTGCTTGTAGAATACACTAAAGATCCCGAATGTCCTCCTTTACGACCAGCGAGTGATGCCAAATTAACAATGCTACTTGTGTCATTTTTTGCTAAGTGAGGAGATGCCGCTCGCGTGACAAACATCATAGAGGTGAGGTTGATGTCCATTACTTTATGCCAAAATTCAGTTTCCATTTCGTTGAGCATTTTACGTGCCACAAGAGAACCTGCATTGTTGATCAGGATGTCCAAACCACCTAAGGTTTCTACTGTTTTTTCAACCATTGCTGTTGCATCGGCTTCATTTGTTAAATCACCACTTATGGCAATAGCTTTTTGTCCTTTGCTTGTTGCATATTCGACCAGTTCATTGGCAGTGTCACTGCTAGAAAAATAATGAACAGCTACATGGGCGCCACTATCAATAAAGTGCCTTGTTATAGATTCACCTATTCCTTGAGCGCCAGCGGTAATGAGGACTTTTTTTCCGATTAACTTATTATCGTTTTTCATATTATTTATTCTTGATCTTCTAAATATTTTGATAATTTCATAAAATGCTTGGTCATCATTTTTGTAGCAAGTTCTGAATCTCTCGATTCAATTGCTTTATACACATCTTCATGCTTTTTGATCTCGGTAATTACTTTATCACCTTCACAAACCGTATCCCTTTCATATGTCGCGAGAATAGGTGGGGTTAATAAAAGCATGAGCGAAACCATGGTGCTATTTTTACTCGCTTTTGCTATAGCCAAATGAAATAACAAGTCTTCCTCTAAGTAATCCTTCCCAAGTGTGATTTTTTCCTTGAATGCCTCAAGTGCCTCACTCATCTTTTTTAAATCATCATCTGATCGTCGTTGAGCAGCCAAGCCAACTATCTTTAGCTCTAATGTAATTCGAGTTTCTACAAGCTCATTAAATGAAGGAGAGTCTAGAGATACGATTTCATCTATTATGCCGTTAAAGCCAGTTATCCCAATGGCCAGGATGGTACCACTTTGAGAAACTGATTTTAATACACCATAAAACTCCAGTTTTCTTATCGCTTCTCTAACATGGTTTCTTTTAACCTCAAATTTTTCGGACATGATCCTTTCGGAGGGTAATTTCTCTCCACGTTCTAAATTCTTGGCATTAATCAATTCTCGAATATGACAGATGACTTCATTCTGTAATATTCTTTTTGCGTCCTTTTCGATCAAACTTATCTTCACAGCAATTGATACTTTAATGTTGGTAATACAGCTTTATTAAACTTATTATTCATTTTATTGAGTTAATCCATTATTGGAAATACCCCATAAGTGCGATGATGCCATTGTATGAAATCACTAATGAAAAGAACAAGGCAGCATACATCCCTATATACACTGTCACACTTGTCTTATAGCCTTTCATTACTTTTTTATTGCTCAACATGAGTATGATGGCGAGTATTACTATGGGTAATACAAAGACGTTAAAAACTTGGGAGAGTATTTGAATTTGTATGGGGTTAGCCCCAAATGCAGGGCCTATTAATGCTACTAGACAAGCAATGGCAGTGATGATGCGAAACTGCTTTGAATTGGTGTCTAAAGTGCCTGATTGATAATCTGCAACTAGTAACGGAGCGATCAATAGACAAGGGAATATAGATGATAGCCCAGCACTCAATGCGCCACAAAAGAATATCGTGACGGCCCACTTGCCAGCCACTGGCTCCAAGGTACTTGCCATGTCTATTACTTGAGTGACTTTCTTGCCGTCATAAAACAATGCGCCAGCAGCGACTGCCATGATCACACCACTGATCACAAATATTAGAATTGCAGCCGTAATGGAATCCTTTTTTTGCTGATCCAAATTAGCGATAGACCAGCCTTTTCCTTGTATAAATAACGGACGAGACAAAAATGTAGCGGCCGCCATAGTGGTACCTACAAAAGCAGCAACTAACATTTTTCCACCAGGTACCTCTGGGATCGTTGGGATCAATCCTTTTACGACATCTATCCCATGTGGCTGGACGAAAAAGAATGAAACAATAAATGATAAGCCCATGAAGCTGACAAATACCACGAGTATCTTCTCGAAAAAGGTATACTTGCCCACCAACATCAATAGGTAAAAGGTCACTATGATCAGGATGGCAATACTTAATATTACCTCATATTTATAAGGAGTTAATCCTGCAAAATTGAGTGCTAATATTTCAAATATGATACTGGATGAGATGCCTAATATGCCCATTAGGGAATTCCATTGTCCAAATGAAATACCTATAATGATCAATATGGCGATAAGCTTGCCGAATTTCAAGTGCTTTTTAAAGCCATAAAGTGCAGTTTCTCCAGTAATCAAAGCATAGTTACCATATGCAAACATTAAAATGCCAGAGAACAAACAACTCAAAAATAGCACCCATAATAATTGCATGCCAAACGTACTGCCCGCAACAATCATGGAAGTCACACTTCCTGTACCTATCGTGTACCCAATAGCAAAAATACCAGGGCCAAATCCTAGGACTATTGCAATAATTCTTTTTAACAATGACTTCTTATTGTCGGATGCTGTCATGCGTCTATGATTTAGTTTAGTTGTTGATCCAATCAGTATGATAGAATGTATGGGTATTGTCATCATTTCTTTGGTACGTATGTGCACCGAAGTAATCGCGTTGTGCTTGCAATAAATTTGCAGATGAATTCGCAACCGAGAAGCTGTTTAAAAAACTAATCGACTCAATAAGGTTCGGAGCGGCCACCTCATTAAGAACGCATTCCGAAACCACTTTTTTGACACTTGGTTTCAAAGCTTTAATTCTTTGGATTACTTCATCATTTTTCAATAAGTTGTCTGACACCTTAAAAATGGAGACCAACTCCATCATGAAGTCTGAACGGATGATACAGCCGTTGGTCCATATTCTGGATAGCTCACTTAAATTCAATCCCCAATTATTGCTCAGGGATGCTTCTTGAATCAGTTTGAAGCCTTGATAATGATTCATTATTCTAGCAAACTGATAGGCTTCTAAAAGCTCATCCATACTAAAATTCAAATTGTGGTTGCTTTCTGGCGTTAGGTGTCTATTAGCCTCAATTCGTTCTTCTTTATAAAATGACGTATATCGAGCGAATAGAGCTGAAGTAATCATCGTACTAGGAACACCTAGTTGAGTGGATGATATGGTAGTCCAGTTTCCTGTGCCTTTATTTCCGGCTTTATCCATTATGCGATTCAGCAACCAGTCGTCACCTTCCTTTTTTCTAAGGATGTCAATGGTGATTTCTAATAGATAACTATTTGTCGTTGCTTTCCAAGACGCTAAAATACTGGCTATTTGATCTGGGTTGTTACCCTTTGCTTTTAGGATAGTGAAGACCTCTGCCAACAGTTGCATTTCGACATACTCAATTCCATTGTGGACCATTTTAACAAAATGGCCACTCCCTTCTGTACCTATGAAAGTACAACAAGGGGCATTATTAACATCTTTTGCTGCAATAGCCTCTAGATAGGGCTGAACTTCCTTATATGCTTCTGGATCACCACCAGGCATGATTGAGGGACCTTTTAAGGCTCCTTCTTCTCCGCCCGAGACGCCAGTTCCCACGAATCGGATATTTTTGGATGCTAAATATTCAGATCTTGTCTTAGTCTCATTAAAGTTTGAATTTCCTCCGTCTATTAAAATATCACCATCTTCTAAAAAAGGCAAAAGGTCTTCAATGACAGTATCTACAATTTTACCAGCATTAACCATCAACATAACCTTACGAGGCTTTTGTAGTGAGTTGACGAAAAGCGCTATATTGTCAAACGGAATAGCGGTTGATAATTCTTCAAACTCATCCTTGAAGTTTTTAGCTACATTTTCTTCTTGGCCATCAACATGTCTATTATACAATGAGATGTCAAACCCTTTGCTTGCTAGATTCCTCGCAAGACTCTTTCCCATGACCCCCAAACCAAACAAGCCAAATTCTGACTTTTCTACCAATTGTTTACTTATCACTTCGACCATTTTTTCAGGAGTTAAACTTATATCTACTTTAATAACACCCTCAGGTTCTTCCAAAGTGTCAAACTGAGACTGGAGCAAATCTGAACTCATAAAATGCCCTTTACGATTTTTTATTCTTTCTTTAATTTCTTCAATAGTACCACTCAGGAACACCCATTTAGTACTTGATTCAATGTTTGTAATTAAAATTTGACGGTAACTCTCTTTGAGTGCGGAGCAAGCGATAATACAACCGTTGAACGTTAGCTCTTTTGAAGCCAACTTATTCAACGATTGCAACCAACCTAACCTGTCATTGTCATTAAGGGCTTCCCCTTTTGACATTTTTTGAATATTACCCTCAGGATGAAAATCATCTCCATCAAAAAATGGAATCTTTAATGCTTCTGCTAAGAGGCTTCCAATAGTGCTTTTGCCAACACCTGAAACGCCTATGAGGAAGATAATATGTGGTTCTATTTTGTTCATATTTTACTGGGTACCCAATTTGGGTACCCAAATATAGAATTAATTATGGACTTTACATTGAATTCTCATAGGTTTTGAGAGAATCGTAGATACCTAGGGTTCCCATACTAAAACCTGCCATGTAAATCCAGGTGGGGTCAATATTCAAGTTGGTTATCTAGAAAAGAGGAGTGTATATTGAAAATGTTGTCAATTATACTGAGTTTTAATCAACTCATCTTAAAGAATAATATTCAGATTTTGTTCTAATGATGTTGATGTTTTTCAATATGTGGTATTAACTATAAATGTTACTTTTGTCTTTGATCATCAAATTGCTATCTCCAAATTTTTCTAGAAGATTGTGCCAATGACAGAAGAGAACATTATTAAAGAATTGAAGAGAGGAAATAGTTCTGTACTCAAATATGTGTATGTCCATTTGAATGCTGTTCATTCATTTGTAATAAAGAATTCGGGCGGAATGGAGGATGGTAATGATATATTCCAAGAGGCTGTTATTGTGTTTTACAAAAACTCGATAAAAACAGACTTTATATTGAGTTCATCTATTAAGACTTATTTAATAGCTATAGCAAGAAGGTTATGGTTGAAGAAACTGAGAGATGAAAAACAACAATATGTATCTATTGCGGATGGTGTAGACTTGACATTGGTAGATCATTTTGAATTTGAATTGCCTCAACCACACAAAATGAATCAAAGCGAGGAAATCCAACAAGCTTTGAATCAAATCGGTGACACTTGCCAAAATATTTTAAAACTATTTTATTTTAATAAGTTGTCATTGGAGAGAATTAGAGAAAAGTTGGATTATAGCTCAGTTCAGGTTGTACGGCAGCAAAAGTATAGATGTCTAAAGAAAATTAAGGGCGTTATTAAATCAACTATTTTGGATCAATGATTATGGAAAAGGAGGATGAAATAATTGGAATGTTGAGTGGGGATATGACCGACTCTGAGCTTTCCGCTCTTGAAACGATGATTCAAGAGCAGCCTGAATTGCAGGAAAATGTGGAGTTATATAGCCAAATCATCTACGCGATTAAGCGGAAAGGTGAGGTGGGATTGCGTGACGAATTGAATGTCTACTTAAAAGAAGCGCTTACTAAAAAGGGAGAGAAAAAAATCAAGTCTCGTAAGAGATCCATTGGTTATCTAAGTTTGGCAGCTTCGTTGGGTTTGATCATGACTTTCTATTTTATGAATGACACCAAACAAGAGTCCATTCATTTGCAGGTAGAAAATGCGCCCATTCACGCAGATTCAGCCACATTAGACCTTGATAGTGCTATAATTAAAAATAGTGCAAAAAAAATTAAATAATTGTGTTGACATTTTATCAATGTCGGTATTAACTCATATATGAATTTAATTGATATGAAAAACGGCTTAAAAATATTATTGTTCTGCTTGGTGATTTCAACTTGTAGCATGACAGCTTTTGCACAAAATTCTTATAAGGACGCGAAGAAGGAATTAAAAAGCAAAGCCATCAAAGGCGCAAGGAAAGAAGCTAAAAAATGGGAGAAAAAAGGGTTTAGTAATCTGCCAGGGGATCCTCCATTAGACAAGCAATTTGAAGTTTCTATGATCAAGCAATTCATGTATGATGAAAAAGGAGACCCTTTATATATTGTTACAATAGGAAGTGCAGTTGGCGGGAGTGAAGGAGTAGCCTCGGCCAATGCGATGGATAACACAAGGTCAGCCTTAGCAGGACAAATTCAATCAGAAGTCACAGCATTGGTATCGAACAACAAAGCCAATACACAATATGAAGATGGGGAGGTCGAAACTATAGATGAATTTATCTCAAATAGTAAAACACTGATCCAAAAAGAGTTGGGAGCACTGAAGCCAGCTATAAGGATGTATAGAAAAGTAGACAAGAACGTGGAGTATCGTTATTCGATTATTTATAGCATGGAAACAGCAAAAAATGTCGCAAAAAAGGTGATCAGAGAAGAGTTGAGAGAGAAAATGGATACTAATGAAGAGCAGTTAAACAAGCTTTTGGATTTATAAAATATGCCAATGCTCAGATTGCTCTTTTGTACTTTTTTGATTTTAATGGTAGGGGAATCCTATGCGCAAGGTAAAGATTGGATTCAGTACCAAAGTCGCCAGAGAAACTATCCGGCCACTGAGTACTTCACCGGTTTTATGTCCAAGTATTTGGACAAGAACGACAATTTGGACCGAGAACAGGGTGATATAGTTCAACAAGCCAAAGTGCAACTTTCAGAAAGTATCAGAATCTCTATTGAGAGTAAGATCATCAATAAAATGTCTAATGTAAATACCGTTTCATTAGAAGAGTTTGAAAAGGTAAGCCAGTCTTATAGTCAGATATCTGTTGCGGGATTGAACACTGATTATTACATCGACCCACGGAAGAAAGAGATTCTCGGTTTTGCATGGGTAGAAAAGAGTAAAGTCACTGCATACTATACGGATTTGGTTCGGTTTACCCTTCAAGAAATAGTTGAAATTGATCTACTAGGAACTGATTTGATACCATCCAATCCAAGTGAGGCACTTGAATTGTTTTACTCAAGTAATAAACTGTTTAAACAAATAGAAGAGGCACAGTCTATCTTAATTATCTGTGGGGTTAATGACCTAGAGATATTATTGAAAAATGAGGCGAAAGAATTAAAACGCTCCATCGCTAAGAAGGCAGAGACAATTAGAAGCAATAAAGATCTCACACTAACTGAGCTAAGTGCTTTTCTTATTACCTCTCTTAAAATTCAAGTAGGAACAATAGATGAGAAGATTCAGGTTTCTCATGTTACTTATCGAGATTCAGGAATAGGGAGTGAGTTTTCGGAAAGATTTTCGTCACTTCTTGTTCAGGAGTTGACCGATGAAGGGTTTATAGTGGCAGGTTCAGAACCTTTTGCTGGGCCATCAAAAGAAAAATATGTATTGTCTGGTACCTATTGGGAAGACGGTGATAAAGGGCTACAGATAGGATTGGTTTTGCACCGCATGGAAGAAGATAATTCATTAACTATTATCGCGGGAGCAGATGGTTGGTCCACTTTGAATGAACTGATGAATTTGCGTTTGGATTACAAACCAGTTAATTACTTTGAAAGCGTCGAAAAAGAAAAGTTGTTTAATACCGAAGCTGTTATTAATGGAGGGGCAAAACTGGAGCTGTGGACCAACAAAGGAGATGAAGGATTGATTTACAAAGAGGGCGAAAAATTAAGGCTATTGATTAGAATGAATAAGACAGGCTATGTGCGTTTGGTCAATCACTGGGCTGATGGCACGCAAGTATTGCTTCTTGATAATTATTATATCGATTACAGAAAGGTAAATCGTATCCTGAGGCTTCCATTAGAATGGGAAGTCACTTGCCCTTGTGGGGTGGAATTTGTGCAGGCCAGTGCACAAAGCATAGAATTTGTGCCGCTAGACACTAAACTTGAAGATGGATTTTCTTATATCGAGAACGAGGCAAGTGATGTAATCACTCGCAACAGATCTAAAAATGAAGCGGCTGTAATATCTGGAGGATTTGCAGTGGAGAAAAGGCTCGTTTTGGCCACCTTAGACTAACCCTAATGAATCGCAGACACCTCAAAATATTTTTGCTCACCCTGATCTACGTTCTCTTTTTGACCAAATTGAAAGGCCAGGGAGTAAGAGAGCAATTTGATAGTTTTAAAAGTGGGCAGGAAGCTGACTTTAGCAAATTTGTTGAACAGAAGGACAAGGAGTTTGCGGATTTTCTTAGGAAGAATTGGGTAAGCTTCCAAGTCCACAGTGGTCATACTATTGAAGAAAGGAAAAAACCAGTAGAGTTTCCAAAGGCACATAAAATAGTGCCAGAGGCTATTGAGCTGGATCTGTCGGGTACACTTAAAAGTATAGCGTTATCCGACGAACTGGTCATGCCAGTCAACTATAAAAGTCGATCATATCATGCATCCCCTAAATCAACCTACTTTCCTTTCTATGGAGATACAGTCAATATTGAGTACGATTTTAACCTAGACTTTAAACCGTACAATCAGATGTCGACAACTGTGATTGCTGACTATTGGGAACAAATCAGTGTATCAGATTATCGTTCGGCGCTGGATGGCTTGCTATACCAAAAAATGAAATATGGTCTCAATGACTATGGATATTATCTGCTTGTGAAGGATTTTAGTGCGTCGATATTTAGTACGGAGAATGAAATAAGAATTTTGACTTGGTTCATCTTAGCCAAGTCAAAGTACAAAACAAAAATTGGGTACAATGGGAATGAGGTTTATATCCTATTACCGAGCAAAAGGCCAGTATATGGGAAAAGCTATTTTGTTCATAACGACCTGACCTTCTATGTGATGGATTATGTCAGTGGAGAAATGTTTGCGTATGAGGAGGATTATCCTGATGCATACAAAACGATGGACTTTAGCATAGGCAAGTCATTAAACCTAAAAGAATCCTTGGTTTCAAACAAAGTGGTTTTCAAGCACGAAAAGGAAGATTTTAGTTTTGATTTCACTTACAATAAAAATGCCATTGACTTTTATCAAGCGATCCCTTCGATTGGTTTGGGTGGATATTTTAATGCGCAACTTTCCTCGTCAACGCATCGAAAACTTGTAGAACAGTTAGCTCCTATAGTGCAAGAGATGACCGAAACAGAAGCCGTTTCATTTCTGTTGGCAATGGTTCAAAAAGGTTTTGAGTATAAAGTAGATGATGAGCAGTTTGGAAAGGAAAAAGTATTTTTCCCAGAAGAGATTTTACACTATCCATTTTCAGATTGTGAAGACCGTTCTGTGTTTTTTGCTTTTCTAGTTAATACCCTCTTAGGAAATGAAGTGATCGGTTTGGACTATCCAGCACATGTGGCTACAGCGGTACGGTTTTATTCAGACGTGCCTGGTGATTACTTTATGTTTGAAGGGGCTAAGTATGTGGTCTGTGACCCAACATATGTTGATGCGCCTATTGGCATGTCAATGAGGGATCTGAGTAATTATTCTGCAGATATTATTCGCAGTGAAAGTTCTGCATTCAATTTTCCTTCCATTGAAAAATTAAAAAATCTATTTGGAGTCGAAGGGGATATAGAATCTCCTAAAATGATCAAAATAAAGGGCGGTTCGTTGATGGCTGCCAAGTTTACTAGTCAAGTATATGTACAAGGCAAAGAATTAACAGCTACTGAAGGGGTATTGATCAGTTCATTTGATTCTAAACAAAAAGTGAATTGGAGCAAAACTTGGGGTGGTGAAACGGAAAGTGAGTTGTTGGATATCATTGCAGACCAAGACAATAATATAATTGTCCTTTCGAAAGAGGAAAGTTTAGCCACTCAAGTGGCTAAGTTTGATTCCCTTGGAAATGAACTCTGGTCCAAAGCTGTGCCAGTGTTAGATACTTCAAAAGTAGGTGTCAATACGTTGGTCACTTTATTTGGTCCTGATGGCAAGGAATTGGCAGGCAAGTCTTATTTGGAGACGGCTTACCTTGATAATTCGCCATTGTCAATCAGAAAAGGTAATATTTTAGTGGTGCAATACAGGGGAAATGATATTAATCAGAAGGCAGAATTATCAAACAAAAATATGAAGTGATTATATTGCATGATTTTACTGGAAGTAAATAGAGATAAATAGAATGGGATCGAGCTATGGAGGTTTTTGTAATAACTAGTCAATGAAAAAGGTATTATTTTTTTTGTTGGCAATTACTTTTTGTCAATATGCTGTTTCTCAAAACGTAGAGAATGCGGCAGTACAACAGGTGGGTGATGATCTGATCATTAGTTTTGACTTGATGCCTAAAGAGAGCATCAAAGAACGCTATACGATTTCACTGATCGCTTTATATGGAAACGACTCTATTGAGCTGAAAGTAAAGGATGGAAGTTTGACTGATATACGGCCTGGTAATGGTCTACAGTTCACGGTTTCGGGTAAGGATAATTTGGAGAATGTAAAAGGCAATGTTGATTTTAGTGTAACGGCTAGAATGACCTATTCACCCATTCGTATTTTGACTCCAGGCGACGGACAAAGTGCGAAAAGAGGGAAAAGTTTAGATGTAGCATGGAAGGGCGGGTTTGAAAAGGATGATTACTCCATTTACCTATATCAGTCTGATAGTTTGATTTCTACATTGAAGTCACCATTTGTAGGAACAAGTTACACTTGGAACATCCCTAAAAAAACCAAGAAAGCAGAGAACTATCAGATCAGATTGACCTCTAACAATCACCAGGGCCAATCTGAAATATCTTCAGAATTCAGAATAAAAAATAAGATCCCCATAGTTATAAAAGTCTTGCCTCTGGCTGTATTAGGAGGAGTAGTGGCCATACTGCTTACTCAGTCTGATGACGGAGGAAGTACAGAAGTTCCCGATCCTCCAGCATTACCGGAATTGTAATTTTGTTGAAAGAGGAAGTGGAGTGTTTTGTAGAAAGTGATGAAAATGGAGCCAGTGATGAATAATATGATTAGAGTATGTTTTCTTGTGTTGGGATTGATGATGAGCTTTAAGAGCTATTCGACTGATGTGTCTGGAAATCTTATCGATGATGATACATGGACTGCAGCGAATAGCCCGTATAACATTGTTGGTGATGTAGGCATACCAGGTGATTATACTTTGACTATTGAAGCAGGAGTTACGGTTAATTACATAGGGGATTTCAAAATATTAGTCTTTGGTGTGATCAAAGTCAACGGGACAGAAGGTAATGCAGTCACCTTCAATGGAAATAGTACTGAAGGGGCTAAATACATGCTCGAAATCCGCAGAACCAATCTAGACAATTCCAATATTGATTATGTAGAGATGACCGGGCCACAGGGTGCGATTATTCAAGGTAGCACCTCTGACGAAACTCAAAACACAGGAGTGTTAAATGTTGTTGGTTCAAGCTTCACAAATTCATTAGTGCTGATAGAGTTATCATCTGATGCTCCAGTAGCAGTTGCTGCCATTGATTTTTCCTCTTGTAACTTTGATGACGGCAGAGTTAATGGAACTTATATCAGTTCTTATGATACAGGATACCCGCTTCGATTTGCAAACTCTGCATTAACAAATGTGGAGTTGGAAGATATTAATGTCTCGTTAAACTCATGTGAATATCTCAATTCGACATTCACTGACATAGACAGTGTCAACTTATCAAATACAACGATCCTCAACACTTCTTTTTCAACTATTAACACGGTCATTCTGTCTAATTCAAAAATTATTGAATCCTCTTTGATTGCCAACACAGTTGATATTTCCAATTCTCTCTTTTCTCTTTCATCGTCATCGGAGGTCACCTTGTTGGAAATAGTTTCCTCGGGATCTATCATAGATAATACTCTTTTTACTGGATTGTCATCTAATGTGGGGTTGAAGCAGTCAAATACATCCTCATCAGTGAATATCACTAATTCTACCTTTGTAGATTTAGGAACAGGTATAGAAGTTTCTAAAGGCAATACTAGTGTTAATTCATCCAACTTTATGAGAAGTGGAAACTACCATATCAAAAATTCAACAGGCTCAGATATTACTGCCACAGGTAACTATTGGGACAGTGACTCTCCAACCATCATTGCTACCAAAATCTATGATCAAGTAGATGATCTAGAATTAGGTCTGGTCGACATCACAGGTTATTTGTCAACACCCAATACCAACGCTCCCATATCACCACCACAGATTGTAGTAAAATCAGAAGATGGAGCAGGAGGCCTTAATATAACATGGGAGGCAAACCCTGAAGCTGACGTGGCAGGCTATAAGATCTATTGGGGAGATTTCAAGGGTTACTCTTTTGCCAGTACAGCAGATGCCGGAAATGTCCTAACTCATAATATCCCAGGCTTATCTATCTCCGACAGTGTAGCTATCACTGCATATGATAACCTCGTAGATGGAATGACAGATCAATTAGAGGGGCATGAGAGTTGGTTTTCGTTTGCGAAGAATGTTGAAACGGATTTTATGTCGTTTAGTATTCCTGAGCAGAAGGGAGAGGCAGTGATTGATGTTGAAAATCATACAATTGATATTGAAGTGAGTTATGGTACTAGTCCAGCTGCCTTAATTGCCACTTTTGAATTGTCTTATGGTGCATCTAATAAGATTGGAGAGATTACTCAGGAAAGTGGGGTGACATCTAATGATTTTTCGAACGTGGTTACTTATACAGTCACTGCTGAAGATGGGGTGACAATTCAAGATTGGACTATAACATTATCAGTACAATCTAACCCTGCTCCAACTGTTACATCCTTCTCACCCATCAACGGTCCAGTTGGTACTTCAGTAACTATCACAGGCACCAACTTCAGTACAACACCGTCAGAAAACATCGTCTATTTCGGAGCGACAACTGGGACAGTTACTGCTGCATCAGAGACAGAGCTTACGGTCACCGTACCTTACGGTGCTACGTATGAACCGATTTCTGTTTTGAATACTGAACTGGGATTAATTGCTTATTCTTCAGCACCTTTTGTAGTGACTTTTGAGGGGGGGGGGGCTATTGATGAGAATTCTTTTGAAGCAAAAATAGACTATCTAATAGGAGAAGAACCATACTCTGTTTCTATTGGTGATTTAGATGGCGATGGCAAATCCGATTTAATTGTAGAAGACTTTTATGGAAATACGGTATCTATATATAGGAATACAAGTACAGAAGCTGGGATGATTAGCTATGACACAAGTGTTGATTTTACAACAGGATCAGAGCCTAATTCAGTCTCGATTGGAGATATAGACAGTGATGGTATGCTAGATTTTGTAGTAACCAATTATGGGAGTGCTACAATATCAATTTATAGGAATACGAGTACTGATATTGGAAGTATTAGCTATGCTGAAAAAATAGATTACAGCACCGGTGCATTTCCTGAATCCGTTTCGATTGGTGATTTGGATGGAGATGGGAAAAGTGATTTAGTGGTCACTAATGGAGGCAGTCATACGATATCAATATATAGGAATACAAGCACTGAAATTGGGGTGGTAAGATTTGATACAAGTATTGATATTGCAACAGGAATAGGGGCTAAATCAGTATTGATAAATGATTTGAATGATGATGGCATGTTAGATTTGATCGTAATTGATACTGCTATTGTATCTATTTTCAGAAATAATACTTCTGGAGTAGGCGATATAAGTTTTGCGACTAAATTAGACTATGAAATAGTTGTAGCAAATTCAGTGTCAGTAGGTGATTTGGATGGTGATGGCAAACCAGAACTGGTAGTGGCAAATGGGATTGGTAAGACGGTATCAGTTTTTAGGAATATAAGTTCAGGAATTGGGGGAATTAGTTTTGCCACCAAGGTGAAATATGAAACGATTGGTAACGCAACATCAGCATCGATTGGCGATTTTGATGGAGATGGTATGGCAGACTTGGCAGTAACAAATTATGATATTGATGCTATCTCTCTTTTTAGAAATAACAGTATTGGAGAAGGAGAGCTAAGCTTTGCCTCGAATGTAGATTTTGAAACAGGGTTGCTGCCATTATCAGCTTCTATAGGTGATTTGGATGGCGATGGTAAATCTGATTTGGTTGTGATTAATAGGGCTGGCAAATCAATCTCAATCTTAAGAAATCAAATAGGAGAAGTATCTCCGTTAATTCCTTCCATCACATCTTTTTCTCCCGCCAACGGGCCAGTGGGTACATCTGTCACCATCACGGGCAACAACTTCAATACTACACTTACAGAAAATATCGTCTATTTCGGAGCGACAAAAGGAGAAGTGACATTGGCATCAGAGACTGAGCTTACTGTCACTGTACCCTATGGTGCTACTTATGAGCCTATTTCTGTTCTGAATAAGGAGCTAGGTCTGATTGCTTTTTCATCAACTCCTTTTGTTGTGACTTTTGATGGAGGGGGGGTAATTGATGAATACCTTTTTTTAGATGAGTATTATGTTTGGCAGGGACTTGGGCCGTATTCAGTGTCAATAGGTGATCTAAATGGAGATGGGAAAAATGACATAGTAGTTTCTGATCACAGCATAGGTGCTATTTTAGTGTTTAGAAATACAACAAACAACCCTAATTCGATATCTTATGGAAATGATAACGATCTTAGCGTAGGAGGATTATCTCCAGGTTCCATAGCTATAGGCGACTTGGACGGCGATGCAAAACCAGACTTAGTTGTAGTTAATAGTGGGAATAACACACTATCTGTTCTCAGAAACATTAGTGAGAGTACAGAATCAATTAATTTTAGTTGGAAAATAGATTTTTCAACAGGTGAAGAACCGGTATCAGTTGCTATTGATGATTTAGATAACGATGGTAAAGCAGATTTGGTGGTAGCAAACTCTATGAGCAATTCAATTTCCTTATTTAAAAACATCACATCTGATTTGGGTGAAATTAATTTTTCTACCAAAAAAGATTATGCTACAGGGACAGATCCGAAAAAGGTTTCAATTGCTGACTTCAATGGTGATGGAAAGGTTGATATTGCAGTCGCGAATAATGGATCCAGTGTGATTTCAGTTTTTGAAAATCAAAGCCAACCTGGATTGATCACGTATTCATCTCAAAAAGAATTTGAAACTAACGGGATTGCCTGGTCTCTTTCTGCAGGAGATTTAGATCAAGATGGGAGACCCGATTTGGCCATCTCTAATTATTCTAGTGGCACAATTTCAATCCTAAAAAATGAGTCGGAGATTAATGAAACTATAGATTTTGCTGCTAAATCGAATTATTCTACAGGTGGTTTTCCTACATCAATGGAGATTGCTGATTTAGACGGGGATGGATGGCCAGATTTGATTGTAGCTAATGTCTCAAGTAAATTTAGCGTTTTTAAGAATATTAGTGATGGTACCGAAGATATCAGCTTCGGAATAAAGCAAGATTACCTCACTGTTTCTGAGTCTTATTTCGTTTCAATTGGTGATTTAAATACTGATGGAGCACCTGATCTGGTCATAGTTGATGAAGATGAGCATAAGGTTTCGATATTCAGGAATGCTTTGGGGCCTTCTGAAGAAACTGATTTTTCAACCTATGAATTCGAAAGTGAGGTTAATCAAGGTGCTGTAAATCTAGACAATCACACTATTGAAATTGAAGTTCCAACTGGGACAGATATATCAGATTTAGTAGCTTCTTTTATTCTTTCAGATGGTTCAATAGCCACAGTAGGGTCTCTCATTCAAGTCAGCAGCACCACTTCAAATAACTTCACCAATCCTATCACCTACACAGTCACAGCAGAAGACGGTACAACCACACAAGATTGGGTGGTTACAGTGACGAAAACAGAGGCAATTCCATCAATCACTTTTATCACCCCTACAAGCGGCCCAATAGGAACAGAGGTCATCATCACAGGAACAAACTTCGATACTACTCCAGCAAACAACATTGTATATTTCGGAGCTACTCGAGCTACTGTTTCAGTCGCCACAGCTACCGAACTTACAGTATCGGTTCCTGCTGGTGCAACTTATCAGCCCATTACTGTTCTTGTGGATGGATTGACTGCTTACTCGTCTTTGCCATTTGTAGTGACTTTTAAAGGAGGAGGGAGTTTTGATGAGAGTTCTTTTGAGAGTAAAATTGATTTTGAAACTGGAGTTGGCCCTGAATCAGTTGACCTTGGTGATTTTGACAATGATGGCAAAATTGACTTAGCTGTAACAGCAAGTCAGTCTAGCATTATTTCAGCCTTTGTAAATACAAGTTCAATGGTTAATGAAATTGGCTTTAGATCTAAATTAGACTATTTTATTATGTCGAACCCTGTTTCCGTTTCTACTGGAGATTTGGATGGAGACGGGAAATTGGACATGGTTGTAGCTAATTCGTTTAGTAATACCATCTCTGTTTTCAAAAACACAAGTGCCGGTATAGGTTCTGTGAGTTTTTCAGAACAGGCAGTTTTGGAAACTGGAACAAACCCAAGAGCCGTTTCAATCGGTGATTTAGATTGTGATGGAAGACTTGATGTGGCAGTAGTAAACCACGATAGTAAAACGGTTTCGTTATTCCTTAATACTAGTACTGAAAGTATTACTTTCGAAAGTAGAGTTGATTACCCAACAGGAACAAACCCTTTTTCAATTTCTATTGGTGATTTAGATGGCGATAAAAAGGTTGATTTGGTGATTGCCAATTTAGAAGAGAACTCTATTTCAATTTATCGAAATACGAGTGCTCAACATGGTGTAATCAATTTTTCGACTCGTGAAAATCATTCTACAGGAGCCGGCCCAAGTTCAGTCTGTTTAGGAGATCTAGATGGAGATGAAATCACAGACATTGTGGTCTCAAACCTTTTAAGTAATACAGTTTCAATATTTAATAATACAACTTCAACACCAGGTACAATCACTTTGTCTGAAAGAATTGATTATTCCACAGGAGCAAAACCTAGAGAAGTTTCTTTGGGTGATTTGAATGGTAATAACAAAATTGACATTGCGGTTGTTAACTTCAACAGTAACACAGTTTCAGTTTTTGAAAACAGTACAGTTATTAAAGGTTCAGTTACTTTTAATGCAAAGATAGATTATGCCACAGAAACACAACCAGGCTCTATTTCAATAGGTGATCTTGACAATGATAATAAGCCAGACTTGATAGTAACCAATGCAGATAGTAAATCAGTTTCAATTTTACGAAATGCCATAGAAAGTAAAAGTTCATTAACAGAAACAGAGATCACTTCCTTCAGTTTATCAGAACAAACCAGTGCGGCAATCATCGATGCTTCTAATCACACGATAGACTTAGAAGTCTCTAATGGCACTAATGTAACGGCTGTTGCACCAAATTTCATCCTATCATCAAGTGCAACAGCCAAAGTAGGCAATACCTCCCAAGTCAGTGGAACTACTCAAAATAACTTCTCTCAGCCTGTTATTTATAAAGTCACGGCAGAAGATGGCTTAGCAATACAAGACTGGACAGTTACCGTGACAGTAGATGGTGCTCCAGAGTTTTCTAGTATTAGTTACGATCAGACTTATGCTGTTGGTAGTGGAGGTACAGCGTTAACGGTATCAATTACTTCGGATAATGTCTTATCTAGTGTTTATATTTATTACAAATCATTGGTTCAATCTTCCTACCAGCAAAACGTGATGTCTCTCGTAGATGGGAAGTATATTTATTCTTTCAGTGATAATGATTTTGATGACTTGGGTTTGACATTTTATATAAGTGTAGAAGACATCAACAGCAATTTGGTCTTATCCAGCAATCAAACCATTAACACAGTTTTTTCAGATGATACCGAATCTATTTCAGGCTTAATATCCAGCACTGACCCGTTGGATTACGCCATTATTTCGATTCCTTTTCAATCAAAAAAGATTGCTGAAGTATTCTCCAATTTAGGCTCTAAAGATGACGGAAGCTGGAAACTATCCCATCACGACGGAGGAGAACAATACAAGTATTACCCTACAGACTTTAGTCAATTCGAACCTGGAAAAGGATATTGGTTTTTAAGTTCGAAACCCTCAGACTTTTTATTGAAAGGGGGAACAGCTGTGCCTGTGAGCGATGATCAACCATTTGCCATACAGCTACGTGCCAATGATTGGAATATGATTGGCAATCCTTTTCCTTACCCTATTGATTGGGGAGCTGTGATAGACCACAATGCAAACAATTCTGTGTCAATAGAGAGTCTGGTCACTTTCGAAAACCGTCAATTTAACGCAGGACAGTTTACTATGAATAAGTATGATGGCGCATTGCTGTTTTCGTCTTCTGATGTAGAACTTGAGATTCCTATTTCAGCGATTTCGAATAGCAATGGCAGAACTTTGTCTACCAATAACAGGAACAGCTTGGCAGAGTTTGATACTGGTGAATGGGAAATAGGGTTAAACTTATCTACGGATGAGTTGGCCTATAATGTGTCAGGCATTGGTATGAAACCGGATGCTTCCAATGGAAGAGATTCCTATGACTGGACCATGTTACCAAGGTTTAACTCCTATCTGGATTTGTCCTTTGCGAAAGGAATAACCAAGAGTGTTGTATCCTCTACTGAATCTTATACCTGGGATTTTACGGTTAATAGTAATTTGAAAGGAAAATCTACTAAGCTAAGTTGGGAAGCACTGGATATTGAGCATGCTAATCATAGTCTTATTCTACTAGATATAGAAGGGCAGCAGGTTATAAATATGGCAGAAAGGAACGCTTATGAGTTCAATGTAAGTGGCGGAAGTCAAGCCTTTAAGCTTCTGTATGCGCCAAAAGAAGCCATGCAAGAGTATATGAGTTTTGGGAACAATTTTGTCGGAGATCCATATCCCAATCCTTCTAGTAGGGATATAACCATTCCTATTTCCATTAGTCATGATGATTCTGATGTGATAGTCACCATTTACAATATTTTAGGACAAGAGGTTTATCAATCAGAGCAATCAAATATTTCAGAGGGCTATCATGAGTTTTCACTGAAATTGTCAGAAGAGCCATTGATAGCAAACCATTCAGCCACCTATATTTTAGAAGTATTGATACAATCCAAAAGCAGCGTGAGTCAAATCAAAAAGCGTATTGTTTACACCAAATGAATGAACCTATGAAAGTATTACTAATTCTTCTTCTCACCTCCTTATCTTGTATTGGCCTCCAAGCGCAGGAAGCATCTACCAGAATAGCTGATGTTTATTTAGATTTTTCTACTGATACACCCTCTCAGATTGTAATACTTGGACCGAAAGATTTGACCGAAAAAACGAGAGGTCTTAAGGATACCAGGAAGAAGTTTATAGAGGTAGAGGGAATAGTGTCAGATGAGGAAGGGGTTGAAAAACTGTTGTTAAATGGTGATCAGATTGAAGTAGGGGATGATGGCTACTTCATTTCTAATTTAGCACTTGAAATAGGGATGAACTCGGTAGACTTTTCTGTTTTGGATAAAAAAGGAAATCAGCGAGATACCTTATTTCAATTAGAACGAAAATACGAAGAGATCGCCACGCCAGACGGAGGGAATTATTACGCCTTGCTAATGGGCATTCAGAATTATGAAGATCCAGCATTTATAGATTTGGACAACCCAATCAATGATGCAAAAAATCTATACGATGTCTTGGTGGAGGAATATGCATTTAATGCAGAACGGGTAGATCTGGTCCTAGACGCAACAAGGGAAGATATTATGAACTCATTGGACAAATTGAGTGAAGTAGTGACGCCAAAGGATAATGTGTTGATATTTTACGCTGGTCATGGTGTTTGGGATGATGATTCTGAAATTGGCTATTGGTTGCCTAGTAATGCCAAAAAAGGAAAAAAAGCCGCTTGGTTCAGAAACAGTTCCCTAAGAGATTACATCAAGGAAATAGACTCCAAACACACTTTGTTGATCGCTGATGCCTGCTTCAGTGGCTCCATATTTAAATCAAGATCGGGGATGGTGGGAGCAGATGTAGCCACCGCCAAGATGCATAAACTACCCAGTAGAAAGGCCATGACTAGTGGGACACTAACAGCTGTACCAGATCGAAGTGTCTTCTTGAAGTTCTTGATTGAGAGATTAGAACAAAATGAAGAATCATACCTCTCTGCAGGACAGTTATTTTCAAGTTTTAAAATCGCCGTTATGAATAATAGTGAAGCAACACCTCAATATGGTACGGTACAAAATGCTGGTGATCAGGGAGGCGATTTTATTTTTATTAAGCGGGAAAAGTAAAGAAACTATAGTTGAAGGGTATAGAGTCCTGTTGCCAAATCAATACATGACAATGACAGTTTTAGAGACTTTGTCATTAAATCAATAAAAGGATGATTGTGTTCGAGGATAGTGCAAATGTCCCTCGAAGCTTACGGTGCTTGAAGGTGAGGTGTTTTACATTGAAAACTCTTCTAATCAAGTGCTTCAGCAATATGAAGAACAAGAAATTGTTTCTAATTTGGTACATTCGGTGACAGTAGTTAAGGATAATTTATGCCTCTAGACTCAAAATGTAGGGTTAATTGCTTTCATTAAAATATGACTGACTGAGATGATGTATTACATTTATCTAATAGACGCCCAGGGGAAAAAGCGAAGAATAACATACACTCCCCACGAATATGACAATCTAATGATATTGATTTTCGATCAATGCATAGAAGAATGGGGGGATTGCAAAGGACGTGCATGGTGTGGTACTTGTCACATAGAAATAATAAGTGACTCGTTAGTATCTGATATGAACTTGGATGAGACACATACATTGAATAGGTTAGCAAATAGGACGACCAGTAGCAGGCTGGCCTGTCAAATACCTACTGATGAACATTTAGCTGGCCTGGAGTTTAAAATATTGGGAGATGGCTAGTCAGCCACCATGATTCAAGATTATTTAATGGGGGGCTAATTTTCACTCATTATATAGGGTCGTTATGAACTGCTCTGATCCGTCCTAAAATAAGGCTAAACATCACTTAGCAAAATTCTTTAAAAATAGCTGTCATGATCTCTAAAAAAAATAGCATATCAAAGCTCAGATACTTCATGTATTATTATAAATCAATAATGATAGTGGTTCTATTACTTTCTTACATCTCGGTTAATGGCCAAGAAAGAGCAATTAAACAAACAGTCAATATACCGGAACCACTAATGTTTGATCTAGTTAGAGGTTTAGGCGCTAAGAAAGGAGAGTTAGAAATTAATTCGTTAGCAGATTTTCCATTAAATAATGTTTCCAGTAGAGGTGTGGAATGGGCACCGGAAATAGAATATGCGCTCTTTAATAATTTTGCGGTTGAATTAGAACTACCCTTAAACAATTTTGTCGTAGAAGCTTATAAATCAGCTATTCAATGGACAATTGGGTCCTCTAAGAACAACAAATACATTCATGGTATTCAGATTATTGGTGAAAAAATAATACACGATGACATCTTTGAGCTCAATTTTCTTTATGTCCCAGCATATAGGTTCAATGAGGTTTGGAGTGTGATTGGTTTATTTGGTATTATGGTTGAGTTTGGTTCTGATACTCCTATAAAGAATAATACTATTATATTGAATGCTTCAGTTTTTGCCGACCTTAATGAACATACAATTGTGGGTATAGAAATCAATAATTCAGATCCTACTTTTCAAAAAATAGATGATAATAAAATGGAATTACTCTTTTTACCACAAATGCATTACGAATTTGATAGTGGCTATTCATTTCAATTTGGCCTTGGTCCTAAATTCTCTGAATCCGGAACAAATGCTTCGGCTGTTTTGAGAGGTATTAAAACTTTCTAAAAGCACTTGTTTTTGAAAGTGGCTAAAAATAAAAACTAAAGCACAACAACACCTATGATTAGCTTTGTAATCTATTCCTAGATCACATAAAGTCTCTGTATTACTTTATCATTTTGTGTGTCCATAAAAGTATCTAATGATCAATTTTAGTAAAGTAGTTGAGGATTCTGTTTTGTAATTTTCCGTACTCGTAGGTCTTGAAATCTTTATTCAAAATCAGGTGATAATTCTAGCATTTACATGTCAAAGTATTGTGGTAACTGTCAGTATGTAAGTTAATTTTGTCGTTTCAGGTGAGCCATTTTGTTTTTCAGATTGGCTCACCGAATCACTCACCTATTATATGATTATCATTGAATAATATGGTTGGGTTTAAAACAAAAAAAGCCTCATACATTACGTATGAGGCTTTTTGAATCTTTTGATGGTATTGAAGTGGAGCCGGAGGCTCCCTCTATTAATTTGTAACGTACTGATATTCAGTACTTTGAAGTGATAGTTTTTTATTGACTCACCGAATCACTCACCATTATTTTGACTCGATTTGAACCGTTTGATAATCAATAAGTTACGGTAGTTTTTAGGTCGTTTTACAATATCAAGACGCATAGCATCGTTACAAAATTGCCAATAATATTTCGATTATTGAAATTAATGTGCTGCCTTTGAAATTTGACTAACCAACCAACTATATGTACACCTATGTTACACTACTCGAGGAGCTCGAGCAAGGAACAAAAGCTATTGATCAGATGGAAACCTCCACGATCAACAAATGTTCAGAAAAAATTACCTTAACTCAACTAATTGCAGGGAAGCTCAGGGAGCTGTACTTCAGTTGTGATTTAGAAACGGACGCCAGTCAGATCAATTTTTTTAAGGAGATCAAACCCAAGATCCTCTCCGAACTACATTATTACATGGAGTTGTTTACTTATTTGAAGGAGCGACCAAAAGGAAGTGTAAAGGCAAAGAAAATTCACATTGATTACGCCATGGACAAGGCATCAAGTTTTATCAATAGGCATTGTGAATTCAACCATTACATACAGTTAGAAAGCACTCATTTGGATACCGTCTACTTTACTAAACGTGACTATGACCCCAAGTTACATGCACATTTGGAATACCCTGCTGATACCACCTTCAGTTCCCCCGGTGACCCCACCTTATCATGTCTACTGGCGGCCAATCGTTATGTACAGTTTCTTAAGAACGAACTTTTCACCCTCAAAAATCCCAAGTTGGACACAACTTGGGGAAATATGAAACATCTGCGTTGGCAGAGGTCAAAAACCGATTTAGTAGAGCTTATTTATAGTTTGCATACCGCAGGAGCCGTTAATGGCGACCTAAAGGATGTTGTAGAGACGATGGAGAGGGTTTTTGATATTGATATTGGTAATTTTTATCGCATTTACGCCGATATCAAACTGAAAAAGCATCCGTCCTCATTCGTAACTATATTGAAAGACAGTCTATTAGAGAAAATGAAAAAAGAAAATGAATAAATCTTCTCCCCACTGGGGATCATCTTGTGAACAATAGATAACAAACGAGATCAGCTTTGCATATATCATTTAAACAAAAACAATTTATGTCAGCTACAATCTTAACAACAGATGATCTCAGAGAATTCAAAATAGAGTTCATAGAAGAAATGAAATCCATTTTCGACACAACCAACAACCAAACGCAATGGTTACGATCAAGTGAGTTGCGCAAGATGCTCAAGATCTCCCCAGGCACTTTACAGAACCTTCGAGTCAAAGGCACCTTGCCATATACCAAAGTAGGAGGGGTGATCTACTACGCCAACAGTGACGTGACGAAAATGCTCGAGGAAAACAGAATTGACAATTCTATTTAGAATTTCTTAACGTGAATTCTGCTGTTTGAACCTGACGATAGGAGGGTGAGTTTCAGAATTCACAAGATTTTTTTGGTTCGTTTTTTTATCGAATGAAAAAAATGAATGGTTTTGCTAATCTACCCTCTAGCATAATGTTTCTATGGAATCACAAGTTAATTACATCAAGCACATGAATGGTTGGTTTGAGAAGGTAGAGTCAGACGACCGGCTCAACCCAACCCATGTCAGCTTGTACTTAGCACTCTTTCAATATTGGAATCTCAACAGGTTAAAGAACCCCGTTTCCATTGCCAGATCTGAGATGATGAAGCTATCAAAAATCGGCTCAGCAAACACCTATACCAAGTGCATCAAAGACCTCCATAATTGGAAATATTTAGAGTATTTACCATCCAAAAATCCATACCGAGGAAGCAGAGTCAACATGTACAGATTTGATAATAGTAGTGGTAATAGCAGTAGTAAGAGTACTGATAATAGTACTGTAATAGCATTGCGACCTTCTATAAACAGTATTAAACATAACAAACATATAAACAGTCATGTCAATGAAAATAAGAATTTCAATGAGCCATTATAAAGCTTAACGTCAAGTAAAAAGTGCAGAGTTCCTCACTCAAATAAAAAAGTGAATTTCCGACTTTTTCTTTTACCGTAAGGTTTGCTGTTTGAGTCTGACGTGAGGAAGACGAGTTTCAAATCTTACAAGATTTTTTTGTTTCGTTTTTTTATCGACTGAAAAAAATGAAAGAAGAACCGAGCAGTCGAATGCCACAAAATCAACTATGAAATGCAAAACTTCCAATCCTCCACCTTCCCCTTCCTCGAATGCCTCTCCCTCCTCCAAACCACAGGACAAAAAATCTACGGCCAAAAATTCAAGATCATCGAAGAAGATCACGAGTTGATCTTCAAGCTCCTGGTATACTTCATGAAAGACAAAGAGAATGCAGAGCAACTCAGCATCGACCATGAAAAAGGCCTCCTCATCACAGGGCCGATTGGATGTGGCAAAACAACGTTGATGAACCTATTCCGATACATCACCGCCAAGTACTCACCCCATGTGATGGTGTCTTGTCGGAAAGTCTCCTTTCAATTCATCCAAGAAGGGTACGGTGTAATCCAAAAATACAGCGATTGCGCCTTCCGAAAAGGAAAAGAAGAGCTAGACCCAATTACACACTGTTTCGACGACCTAGGGCTTGAAAACAACCTTAAATACTACGGTAACGACTGCAACGTCATGTCCGAAATCCTCCTCTCGAGATATGAACACTTTATCGAAACAGGGATGCTCACCCACATCACCACCAACCTCAATAGTACAGAAATCGAAAAGCTCTATGGTAACCGAGTCAGAAGCCGAATGCGAGAATCCTTCAATGTGATAGCCTTTGATTCAAATACTTATGACAAAAGAAACTAGTAGAAACGCCAAGGTATATAGGCACAAGAGTCAACTGTTCGGAATCTCCGAACAGTTCAAGCCGAAGGAAGTTGAAAGCAGGGTTGGTCGGTGCAAGGAGTAATAAAATCAATATCAGGAATAGAGTAAAAAAAATATGCTCATTTCGATTAGTATTGTGGGCAATCAAGAAAACAATCATATGTTGTCAATAGAAGGGTTACAGAGACCTTCAAAAGCAGATCAGTTAACCACTATTTTGTAATCGTGGAGAAATTTATAGGAATCATACAGCGAGTAACCTATCACAATCCTGAAAATGGATGGTCGGTTTTGCGTGTGAACCCCATCACAAGTCCACACGAAGTAAAGACCGTTACCATTCATCAAGCCAATGTCTTTGCTGGTGCTACGATAGAATTTGAAGGAGAATGGACGCAAAATGCTAAATATGGTGAGCAGTTTAAGGCGCATAATGTCATTGAGAAAAAGCCTGCTTCCGCATCGGCATTAGAAAAGTACATTGGCTCGGGTATGATTTATGGCGTGGGTCCGAAAATAGCCAAGCGGATTGTGAAATATTTCGGAAAAGAAACCCTTGAGGTTTTTGAGAATAACATGGAGCGATTAACCGAAGTGCCCGGAATTGCTCAAACAAAACTGGATCAAATAACATCATCCTGGACAGAACATCGAGAAATTAGAAATGTGATGTTGTTTTTACAGGAATATGGCGTGAGCACTTTGTTTGCGGTTAAGATTTTTAAAAAGTATGGCAATGAGGCCATTAAAATTGTTCAAGACAATCCCTATCAATTATCCAAAGATATTTATGGCATAGGTTTCTTCTCTGCAGACAGCATTGCACTGAGTATTGGGATTGAGAAAAATAGCCCTAAACGAATTCGAGCTGCGATTGCGCATGTATTGGCGGCCAGTAGAGACCAAGGAAATTGCTATTTGGAATTAGAGCTGATCATGAAGGATGTTGAAAAGCTACTCAAAGAAGATTTCAAAGAATTGGTCGCGTCAGAAATTGTCGCAATGGAAAAGGACAATGAGTTAAGAACCCGTTTGAAAACCCATGAAACCGAGCCTATAAAATGCTATTATTCCAAATCGCTTTATTATGATGAACTGCATACTGCAGAGCAGGTAAAAAAGTTTCTCGCTCAAAAGATTAATGTAGAGGAGCAACGAGTAGAACAGTGGCTAAAGAAATACAACCAGCAGCAGGAGTTCCCGCTAAGTGACGAGCAATACGAGGCTGTTTTGGGTGTAACCAAACATGGGTTTTCTATTTTAACCGGTGGTCCCGGTTGTGGTAAAACAACAACGACCAAAGCCTTGGTGAAACTACTAAGGGCAATGAATAAGAAAATTACTTTGGCCGCTCCGACAGGACGAGCGGCACAACGAATGTCGGAAGTAATAGGGGAGGCGTCACAAACGATCCATCGTTTGTTGGTGTGGCAACCCGTGACAGGACAGTTTAAAAAGAACGAAGAAGACCAGCTGCAGACAGACTTTATCATCATTGATGAATGCTCGATGTTGGATATTTCCTTGGCGGCAAGTTTATTAAAAGCGATTCCCTTGTCGGCACAGGTGTTGTTCATTGGTGATGCGAATCAATTGCCCTCAGTAGGAGCAGGGAATGTGTTGAAAGACTTGATTGAGAGTGAAAAAGTCCCGTTGTTTGAATTGATTAAAATATTTCGTCAAGCCCAACAAAGTAAAATCATCAAATATGCACACCAAATTAACAATGGAATAGTACCGAAAATAGAATCGCCTATTCATCAACCTGAAATTTGGCAGGATGAAATGGATTGTTTGTTCATTGATTCGGAAGAAGCGACGAAAGACCAAATGAACTTCATTAAGAAAATTCGTGGCTCCATGAAATACGTAATTGAAAATGAAGGAGTGGCATATGTACGAGAAAGTACACCCGATGATGTCGACGATAATTACAAAGCGGTTACATGGGAAGATGATTATTACGTGGAACCAACGTCCTCACAAGAAATTGAAGACATCAGAAAACAAGGGGTGCGGTCTTATGTTTTTTCTGTCCCAACAGATTATCTAAACACCAACATCAATACCCTGCTAAAGTCAGAGACGCATGCCTCGGCATTAAAAGAAGTGTTGAACAGTATTCATCCCTGGTCGTCTTTAAATTTTGGTTTTACCGCTTCTGATATGATCGTTCGTTTGTATGCGAAAACCATTGAACAACGAGTTGGAAAGGGCTTGGAAGTGCAGATTTTATCTCCCATGACGGTAGGGAGCATGGGGACGCGAAACTTGAACCAACAGATTCAAGCTACCTTCAACCCTAAAAGTAAGAATAAACCTTTTTTAGAAATGGGAGAACGTTTGTTTCGCATGGGCGACCGGGTGATTCAACGACGGAATAACTATGACCTGGAAGTGTTCAACGGGGACATTGGAGATATATCGGCAATTGATAATCAGGAAGTGACGATGGTAGTTACTTACAAAAACGGAAAGGACACCCGGGAGGTGCACTACGAAAAACAAGATATTATGGATCTTGATTTGGCATATGCCATTACGATTCATAAATCACAGGGGAGTGAGTTTGATGTAGTCATTATTCCACTAGTGATGCAGCATTTCACGATGTTATATCGCAATTTGATTTACACCGCATTAACCCGAGCCAAAAAAATGGCGATTTTCGTGGGCACAAGAAAGGCACTAGGCATTGCAGTTAAAAACATTGATAACAGAACCCGAAAGACCATGCTAAAAGTCATTGTCCAGGAATAGCATTACGACCTTCTATAAACAGAAACAGTCATGTCATTGAAAATAAGAATTTCAACGAGCCATTATAAAGCTTGTTATTATCAAAAATGAAACGTCATTCCAGACTTGATCTGTAACCTGGTTTTTTTTAACCGTAAGGTTTGCTGTTTGAGATCATGTCGTTAGACATGGTCGAGGCGGTTCGTCGCTACGATCAAATCTTACTAGACTTTTTGCATACTTTTTTGGCAATGAAAAAAGTATGAAGAACAATTTCAGAATCAACTATGCAATGATAATAGTAGAATTCCAATCCTCCATCTTCCCCTTCCTTACCCACATCACCACCAACCTCAACAGCTCTGAAATAGAAAAAATATACGGTAATCGAGTCCATAGCAGAATGAGAGAAACCTTCAATGTAATAGCTTTTGATGCCAATACGATTGACAAGAGACCCTAATAGGTGAATTACCCAATCTATTTCATTAGGTGTTTTTCAAAGTTCACTGGCAAGCTGATTGCTTTGACTTTGGTGACTATTC
This sequence comes from Reichenbachiella sp., assembly GCA_051531955.1. Classification (GTDB taxonomy): domain Bacteria; phylum Bacteroidota; class Bacteroidia; order Cytophagales; family Cyclobacteriaceae; genus Reichenbachiella. Next base: position 43,463 of record JAOPTS010000021.1, on the reverse strand, counting down.
AATTAAATGAAACGATATGAAGCGGTTTGGCCTAATTCTCATTATACTCTCTATATGTCAAGTTTCTATGGCTCAATTTGACAAAAGTTATGTTGCTAAGTTTAACATAGATTACAAAACATGGGGAAAAGGAGATGAAACAAAAGTGGTGGGCCGAAGTAAAGAGCTGTACATTATTGATCTAGGTGAAGGTGCCGTTGAGACTATAAATAGGAATGCCTTATCATTTTCAAAGAAAACAATAAGAAAAAATCAAGACCTTTATAGTGTTTTGGATAGTCAATACCAAGAAGCTTTGAGAATAGAAAGACTTGCTCTCTACAAACAAAAAGAGGAAAGGGAAAGGCAAAATGTAAGGGAAGAAAGAGTAAAATTTAAAGCAGATTCTACAGAATTAGCTGAGGAGGAATTATCTAAAGAGAATTTGTCAAGGGGGGCGGCAGAGAAACAATTAGTTGAAAGAAGCTTATCTCAAAAGAACAAACAGAAGGTTATTCCAAGCAAAAAATACAGCCCTAAGATCGTTATTAAGGAAATTGATGAGTCTGTGCAAGAAGCTACAGTTTCTGAAGTGGCATTTGAATCAGCCAGTCTTGTAGAAGTGAAAAGATCAAAAGTGATTCATTGGATGGCTTCAATTGGTATCCTGATCCTTACGATTTCTGTGATTTCTATATTTAATTATAGTAAGCAGAAAAAATTACTAAAGAAAATTAAGGAGAGTGAAGAAGCTTTTATTCGCTTGAGGAATTCGGAACAGGCTCTAGTTCATAAACTCAAAGATCAATCGACATTTCATAAAAATGAATTGGTTAAAAAAGGTAAACAAATTCATGTGTTGTCAAGTGAGTTGAAAATTTATGAACCTATTAAGGATGTTAAATATGAAGTAGAGAGGATCAACACTCAGATAATAGATCTTGAAAGCCAATATCAAAATGGTCTAGTTACATTCAAGAATTTAAAAGATCAAACGAAACCTTATGAAGAGAAATTTGAGCTTATAGAACATGGATTGTTCGAGCCGCAGTATGAGTTTGATAGAAGCGAAGATTACAAAGAAGAATTAAAAGCAATTGTTGACAAGCAAAAGCTTATGGTGAAAGAAGGTAGGGCTGCAATGTGTTCTACCAATTGGACTATTGATGGAGATCAACGTGCAGGAGCTCGAGCTACTAAGAAGTTTATCAAATTAATGCTTAGGGCCTACAATGGAGAGTGTGATGCATTGGTGTCCAAAGTGAAGTGGTACAATTTCGACCCTTCAATAAATAGGATTGAGAATGCCTTCGATCAAATCAATAAACTGGGACATGAAAACCTAACTTCTATTTCTATCGATTATCTTGAGCTTAAAAAGAAACAACTTGTTTTGGAATATGAATATCAATTGAAACAAAAATCTGAGAAAGAAAAGCTAAGAGATATTAAAGAGCGTGAACGAGAAGAAGAAAGAGCGGTTAAAGAATATGAAAAGGCTCAGAAGCAGGCTAGAGAAGAAGAAGAGATGTATCAGCGGGCTCTAGAGTTGGCTAAACGAGAGCTAGAAACAGAAACTGGCGATAAAAATATGCTAGAGTCCAAAATCCTAAATTTAGAAAAACAACTAAACGATGCATTGGAACGTAAAGAAAGGGCTTTGTCAATGGCTCAACAAACCAAGAGAGGACATGTTTATGTAATAAGTAATATTGGTTCCTTTGGTGAGGGTGTATTTAAGATAGGATTAACAAGAAGGCTTGAGCCAACTGATAGAGTACAAGAATTGGGTGGTGCTTCAGTCCCATTCAGGTTTGATACACATGCTATGATATTTTCTGAAGATGCACCTGCATTAGAAAAAAACCTTCATCAGATATTTGAGTCTAACCGTGTCAATATGGTTAATGGTCGGAAAGAATTCTTTAATGTTAAACTAGAGGAAATACAGAAAAAAGTTGTTGAGAATGGGGTTGAAGCAGAGTTTATTAAGCTTCCTGAAGCACCAGAATATCGAGAAACATTGGCCATTTTGAAGCACAATGAAAAGGTGGGAAAAGGCACTGCTGAGGTTAAGGATGCTTTAGAAGAATTTCCTTTGAAGCTGGTGAGCTAATCAAATTTAGACTGAATATTTCTTCTCAATTTATTGAGAAGAGCCATACTACTAACCGAATTTAAGTATAACAAATTGCACAGATTGTGCAGGAGCTGCACAGGTAATTATCAATATAATAGACGATATTGATGGTTATAATAGCCGTATGTTCTACTTAGACTTTTAGTCAGATTTTTGAGGTGTAGTAATCATCCACTCGAAATTTTTTCTTGATAGTATTAATATCTTTTTTATCTGTCTTGACTCACCTACCATTAATCATAATTAATATCACCCCCTTTTGTTGCCATTTAACTATCAATTACACAAATTGAGCTAGCATTTAGGGATCATAATTAATATGGGCTCCAAATGCTTTTTTTTTGAGCCCGAGACAAACAATTACAATGGCAAAAGAAGATATTGACTTTGAAAAATATTTAAGACAAATTTGGTTGGCAGAACGCTTGAGTAAAAGTTCTAATATTTTGGATGTAGATGTCAAAGAACTTTTAGCAAGTAGCAAATGAGTCATTCTAACTTTAATAGTATAGCTGAAGAATACCCCCAATTAGCCAAGTTTGGTCAATTGGCGGAGCGCAATGTCTTCATTGACCCAAGTACGTCACTTTCTAAACTTAGACTGCTCATAGAAAAGCTTACAGGATTTGTCCTTGAGTTTGAAGGAGAAGAACAACTAGCCACCTACACCCAACATGAGAAGCTAAAACAACTTGACTACAAAGGGATTATACCTTTTGATATTCTAGACCTGTTTCATAAAGTCAGGATGTCTGGGAATAAGGCTTCACATACCGGTGAAGGAAGTTCGTCAGAGGCGAAGTTCATGCTGAAACAGACTTTGAAAATCATCAAGTGGTTTTACTCTGTTTACGAAAATGAAGAGCTGACGTATAGCTATGTAGATCCATTGCCTCAAGCGGATGACTCTGCCAAACTAAAGGAACTTGAGACTGAGCTAGATCAAGCAAAAGAAGAGGTTAAAAACTTTCAAGAGAAACTTGCTAAACTGGCTGAGCTTTCAAAAGAACAAAAAGAAGAACGTAAGCAAAAAGCAAGTGTCAAGATTTCCAAATTGGAAGAGAATGAAGCCGAGACACGCGAACGAGTAGATTTACAATTGCGGGAAGCAGGGTGGGAATGTGATACAGATATTCTCAATTATAAATTAAAGAAAATCCTACCAGAAAAAGGTAGAAACATGGCCATTGCTGAATGGAAATGTGGTTCACTTTGGGCAGATTATGCTTTGTTTATCGGGACTCAACTTTACGGAATTGTTGAGGCTAAAAAGCACATTAAGAATATAAGTACTGATCTCAATCAGGCTAAGAATTATAGCAAGGCCGTTGATGGTGATCATGACATTACTTTTCCTGACCATGGGAACAGCGATAAGTATAGAGTGCCATTTATGTTTGCCACCAATGGCAAACCTTATTTGGAGCAACACAAAACAGCTTCAGGCATCTGGTTTTGGGATGGAAGAAAGCAAACCAATATTGATAGAGCCTTACCCAATTGGTTTTCACCACAAGACTTAAAGGAGAAATTAACCTTCGATGAAGAGAGTGGGGAAAATGATTTAAAATCATCAGCCAATGATTATTTAACAGATGCTTCTGGATTAGGGTTAAGACCATATCAAATAGAAGCGATTGAAGCAGTAGAAGATAAAATCATAAACGACCATACGGATAGAAGAGCATTGCTAGCAATGGCGACTGGTACTGGTAAAACCAGGACTATGGTTGGGATGTGCTATCGTTTGATAAAAGCTAAAAGGTTTAGAAGGATTCTCTTCTTGGTGGATCGTACGATGCTAGGTGATCAAGCTGCAGATACATTTAAAGAAGTGAAAGTAGAAAGCTTACAGACTTTTGCTCAAATCTATGATCTACAGGATTTGGATAGTTCTGCCCCTGAACTGGATACCAAAATCCATTTTGCTACCGTACAAAGTATGGTTCAGCGAATCATCTATTCCGATAACCCACCAAGTGTGGGAGATTATGATTGCATTGTGGTCGATGAAGCACATAGAGGGTATATCCTAGATAAGGAAATGGAAGAGGAAGAGTTGATACTTCATGATCAACGTGACTTCCAAAGTAAATACAGAATGGTGTTGGATCATTTTGATGCCTACAGAATTGGCCTAACAGCAACACCTGCCATACATACAGCCGAAATATTTGGTCATCCTGTTTACAATTATTCCTACCGAAGAGCAGTAGTTGAGGGCTACTTGATAGATTTTGAACCACCAGTTGTATTTCAAACTAAACTATCGAAAGAAGGCATTGTTTGGGAGAAAGGAGATGGAGTAAAAATTTATGATCCTGAAGAGAATGAAATCAAAGATGCAGGGATAGCAGATGATGAAATAAGGGTAGAAATACAAGGGTTTAACAGAAGGGTGATTAACGACAGCTTTAATCGAGTAATCCTGAATAAGATTATTACTGACTATGGTTTAGATCCTGAGGATAGGAAAAAGACGTTGATTTTTGCAGCGACCAAAGATCATGGAGCTGACATTGTTCGTATTCTGAAAGAGGAGTTTGATGAATTGGGTCAGCCTGTGGACAATGATGCCATAGCGCTAATCGTTGGAGATACGCATAAACGCAAGAATCTGCTTAAGCGATTCAAAAATGAGCTTTATCCAAGCATAGTAGTTACAGTTGATTTATTAACTACAGGTGTTGATGTGCCTCCAATCTGTAATCTGATATTCTTACGAAGAGTAAATTCTCGTATTCTGTATGACCAAATGATTGGTAGAGCTACCCGTAGATGTGATGAAATAGGCAAGGAGGTTTTTAAGATCTATGATGCGGTTGGTGTAACAGAAATCATGGCCAAGGAAGATGTAATGAAACCCGTTGCACCTTCGCCAACAAAGAAATTTGTTGATTTGAATGAAGAGATTAAGCTGCTGGAAGATGAATATTTGATTCAATCCAAAGTAGATCGAATTATTGCTAAACTACAGCGTAAAGTTCGCTCGCTCGATTCGAATCAATTAGAGAAATTTGAACAACTATCAGGCGAGCAATCAGCAACAGATTTTGGATTGAAACTAAAAGAATACGAACCCAAAGAAGTCAAAGGTATTATAGATGGGTATCAAGACTTGTGGAACTTCTTAGATCGGGAGAAAGGAAGAAATGTCGGCTATGGCATGTTGTATTCTGACCATCAAGATGAAGTGGAAGACGTATTTCATGCATATGATAAAAACCTCAAACCAAAGGATTACATCGAATCATTCGTAAGCTATGTGAAGAACAACATGAATGAAGTAGAGGCATTAAAAATCGTTTGTACCAAGCCAAGTAGCTTAACTAGAAAACACCTGAAAGAACTGCAATTGATCTTAGATGAGGCAGGGTACAACAAAACTAAACTCAATACAGCGTACAAGGATACCACAGACCAACAGATTGTCGCAGATATAATAGCCCATATTCGTACTGCTGCATTAGACGTAGCTTTAATAGGGCATGAGGAGCGCATTCGTAATGCTGTACAACAGTTGAGAGACAAACATCAATTCAATGCGATACAGGAAAAATGGCTGACTAAAATTGAATCTCAATTGCTAGTGGAGAATGTAGTAACATTGGCCGATTTTGAAAAACCACCATTCAGTAATGAAGGAGGGATAAGACGTTGGAATAAGATATTCAACAACGAAACAACAAAAATAATTAACGAACTGAACGAATACCTGTATCAGCAGGCATAATTATAAGACATGGCATTAGGCACACAAGAAATAGTAAACAAACTCTGGAATCTCTGTAACGTATTGCGTGATGATGGCATTACCTATCACGAATACTTAAATGAATTGACGTTCATTCTTTTCTTGAAGATGGCAGAAGAAACAGGGAAAGAAAGTGACATCCTCGAAGGGTATCGCTGGGCAGACCTTAAGAACAAAGAGGGCGTAGAGTTGAATAACTTCTACAGAGAGCTTTTGTTGAAATTAGGCACCATAGGAAAAGGACGTGTGCAAAAGATCTACAACAATGCACAGACGAGTATTACAGAGCCGGCCAACTTGCGTAAGATCATCAAACACATTGATGAACTGGATTGGTTTAACGCCCGAGAAGAAGGCTTGGGTGAAATGTATGAAGGGCTGCTAGAAAAAAACGCTTCTGAAAAGAAAAGCGGAGCAGGACAATACTTTACACCAAGACCATTGATTAACGTCATGGTGCGTTTGATGAACCCACAGGTAGGAGAACGGTTGAACGACCCAGCTTGTGGTACTTATGGCTTTATGATTGCAGCACATGAGTATATTGGTGAAAACAACGATTTGTATGCCCTCACCGAAAAGCAAAACCAACATTTAGCCAGCAACCAATACAGCGGATGTGAACTGGTGGGTGATACGCATAGACTGGCCATGATGAATTCCTTTCTACATGGTATGGAAGGCAACATTGAATTAGGAGATTCACTCAGCAGTATGGGTGAAAGTATCAAAAATATGGATTTGGTATTGGCCAATCCACCATTCGGCACCAAGAAAGGAGGGGAGAACCCAACCCGATCTGACTTAGTCTATCCAAGTAGCAACAAACAGCTCAACTTCTTGCAGAGTATATACCGAAGCTTACACCAAAGAGGCGGAGCAAGAGCAGCCGTGGTATTACCTGATAATGTATTGTTTGAAGATGGGGATGGACAGAAGGTAAGAAAAGACCTCATGGACAAATGTAATTTGCATACCATACTGCGTTTACCCACAGGTATTTTTTATGCAGCTGGTGTCAAAACCAATGTGTTATTCTTTGAAAGAGGAAAAACCGATAAGAGCAATACCAAAGACGTATGGTTTTATGACATGCGTACCAACATGCCTAGTTTTGGAAAGCGTACACCATTTACCGAAAAGCATTTTGAAGATTTTGAAAATGCATACAATGCTGATGACAGAAGCACAGTAAAAGACGAACGTTGGAATTGCATAAGCAGAGAGTACATTGCCAAAAAGAACGACTCTCTAGATTTAGGTTTGATTGCTGATGATAGCATTACCAAAGCAGAAGACATTGGCGAACCGATTGATATTGCCAACGAAGCTTTGAGTGAACTCGATGCAATTACAAAGGAATTGAATGCCATCATTAAAGAGTTAGCCTAGTGGAAAGAGCATTACCAAAAAATTGGCTTAAGACAACTTTAGGTGAAGTTCTTGAATTATCTTATGGTAAGAGCTTACCAAAGAAAAGCCGTATAGGTGATAAGTACCCTGTTCTTGGATCAAATGGCGTAGTAGATTTTCATGAATCATACTTAGTTAAAGGACCTGGAATTGTTGTCGGAAGAAAGGGGTCACATGGTGAAATAAACTGGGTAGAGGATAATTTTTACCCTATAGACACTACCTACTTTGTCGATTCATATGCTCCCTCAAATTTATCCTTTATTTATAGACTTTTACAAAGCATAGATTTAAAATCATTAAACAGAAGCACAGCAATTCCTGGGCTGAATAGAAATGATGCATACGACTGTAAAATATATTTACCACCCCTCCCAGAACAACAACGCATAGTAGCCAAATTAGATCGTTTGTTTGGGCATTTGGAGCAGGTTAAAACACGCTTAGAAAAGATCCCCACCTTACTCAAAAACTTCCGCCAAGCGATACTTACACAAGCCGTGACTGGGAAGTTGACGGAGGAGTGGAGAGTTGGGAAGGAGTTGGGAAGTATATTTGATATTTCGGATAGCCTAATTAAAGAAAGAAAAGAGTACTATTTGAAGGAATTAGCAGAATCAAAAAAAAGAGGCTTGAAAAAACCTCGAAAACCAGGAAATTTAGATTTTAAAGTAGTTCCTGATTTGGAAAAGGATACTTGGGGAAGTCTTAAATTTTCTGAATTATCATCAGTTGTGAATTATTCTATGACAAGTGGACCTTTTGGGTCTGCTTTAGGTAAAAAAGATTATGTTTCTGAGGGGGTGCCTGTTTTAAGAGGACAGAATATAAAGCAAGGATATTTTAATGCTAACAACTTTGTTTATATAAGTGAATCTAAAGCTGCTGAATTGGCAAGGTCAAAGGTTGTGCCAGGAGATATTGTTATAGTGGCTGTTGGAGTGGGAGTAGGTGATTCTACCGTAATACCGAAAAATGCTATGGTCTCTGTTTTATCTCAAAATTTGAATAAATTCAAAGTAGATAAAAAAATCGTTTTAAGTGAGTTCATCAGTTTTTGTTTAAGAACAGAAAGAATTTTGCTACAACTCAATTCATTTACAACGGATACCGCAAGGCAGTTTTTGAGCCTTACGAACTTAAAAGAAATAATTTTCCCAATTCCACCAATTAAGGAGCAAGAAGAAATCGTTAGCAGAGTAGAGAGTTTGTTTGCCAAAGCAATTACCATAGAAGAGAAATACAACACCTTAAAAGAACAAATTGATTGTATGCCTCAAGCCATTTTAGCTAAAGCCTTTAAAGGGGAGTTGGTGGAGCAGTTGGATACTGATGGGGATGCTAGGGAGTTGTTGGAGGAGATACAGAAGCTGAAGGCTGAGACTGGTGGGAAGAGGAAGTTGAAAAAGGGTTGATTATGAAGAAGCTATTTTTTATCATTCTCGTCTTTCATTGCTTCTCTTCATTTGCACAAGTCAAGACTGATTCCATCTATGTGGTCAAAAAGGGAGAAAATCTATGGTCTATTACTGAAGAGCTTTATGGCAATGGTTTTATAGCTTATGATTTATGGTTTTACAGGTTTGATCATCACTATGGAAACCCAGATTTAATATATCCTGGAGATACGCTAAATATTCCAATTAGGCATCAACCTATCATAACTGATAAGAGTAATAATTATGAATCAACAGCAAGTTCGAAAAAATTTGAATCAGAAAACAGATCGGAAAACAGATCGGAGAGTTATGATGAAGTACTAATATCGCTCAATACTCTTGCGAATAAAGCGAATGAAATAGCTGATGGTAGTTTCTATGATTTTGCCCCATTTTCCTTGTTAGGAATTTGTATCTCGTTTATAGTAGCCATCATGGGTATAGCACTTCCTTTATCCGTTCAAACGATAAGTAAGTTTCAAGAGAAATATGATTCATTATTGATTCGAAGGGCTTTTGAATTGAACTTCTCTTATCGCTGGTTTATGATTTCATTGAAGGTAAATTTAGCTGTGATTGGTGTTTTAGTGTTTCTAAAGTTTTTTCAGTTTGAGGCATATTGGTTAGAGCTTATAGAAGCGATCTTACTTATTCCTGTCATTGTGTTTTTCTTTCGATTAATATCAATTATACGGTCGTATGACACTCCTACAGCGCTATTTCAATACCTTAAGAAAAAAGGTAATCCATCTGCGTTAGAAGTACATCCTGAATTCAATACTATTCGTGATTTGATGCTTTATGGTATAAGAACGGGGAAACAGGATTTTTGCTATGAAATCTCGAAGTTCTATTATGATGAATTTAACAGATATAGAGAGGGCTCATCAGATGGCGCAATTATTTACCCTAGGGACTATTATGAATTGATTTGGAATTTACTAAATGAATTATCCGATAATAGATCGGAACGCATGACATTTCTAGTCAAAAATACTGTAGGCGCCATTTGGATCGTTGGACATCAAGATATTAAACTATCACAAGAATCATTTTCTTGGATTTGGATATACTTAAGACATGCTGTGAGTAGTAAAAATGAGGCTTGGGTATTGGATTACTGGAAAACCGCTCATGATTTTTTATCACAAAAAAGATACAGTATTGAAAATATTTCTGAAAACTTATCACAAAATGAATTAGATAGATATACCAAATTCCATTTGATAGTAGGAGGACTAATAGATTATAGCAATAATTATCCTTTGCTTAAAAGGATGTTAGATTATACGACAAGTGAACCTCCCAACTATAAAGTTTATCCTGTTAGTATCTTATCAATAATCGAATTGTACAATACATTATCAGGTCATCATACAGATATGGATTTGCGTCACTATAGGTTCGAAAATGCAGAAGGTGTTAACTTTGATGGGCCTACAATTAAATATACTAAACGTTTTTTAGGCATTCTATTCATTAGACAATTCTCATATCACAAAGGTTATCATGTATATCATAACCCTACTGAAAACATCCCTACTAATATTGGTCAGGACAAAAAAAGGCAATATATTTCAAACTTAGAGTCTCTTCAGAAAGTCTTAGACAATCTACTCTCGGATAACCAATTAGTGCAAGAGTTGAGTTTTAATGGCTTAAAAGTAAAGGTCCAAAAATATCTTGAGAACAATTTACAGTCACTAAAAGATGCATTTAGTGAAACCGAAAGAGAACAACCTATAGACCAAGGTAAAAAGGATGGTTTTATAGCCAATATAAAAGGTGTCAATGTTGCAAGTATTTCACAGTATAACATTGTTTTTCAGAAAAATTTCAATGGCGAGAAATCGAAGAACTTTTTTCTTGGAGGAATGCATCATATAATGGATCGTGCCCCATTTGCTATGGATCAAGGTGTTAGTCATCTTAATTATGACTCCTTTCTTCAACAAAGTGCATCAAACAAATTTTGTGAAGGTGTTTCAGAAATATTCTTCCTAAATAGAAGTAAAAGGTACTATTTGTCACCACAGGAGATAGAAAAAGCAATTGATAAACTGTTGCCTAAAAACAGTATTAAATCTGACTACATCTTGATAGGGTTTGGAATTAATGTGGAGTTCTTGAAATTAGATTTGCCAAATATTACGGATAGTGATATCCATGGAATAAAACTAGTGAATTATGATAGATTCAACTCTTCCCTTTTGAAGCAATCATTATTCCTAATTCGAAAATCAAACCTTCCGAGCTGTGAATTTCTTGAAATTGAAAAAGATCTTGTTAAGAAACTTGAATTGACAAAATTGTCTGATGTTGATTTTAATATTTATGGAGGAGTGGCTAACCTGAATGAGAATGAAACTCTTAGAAAAGAACTTGTCAAAGAACAACAGATGACGGAAGATGAATTAAAAAGATCGGTTTATATAAGTGTAGCCTATAATGCCAAAGTACAATGGCAAAAAGGTGTTGATTGTATTCAAATCGAATTGTATTACGACTATTATAATAATGGGAATCCAAATTCACTTGATGAAATAGAGCAATTAAATTAGAGATACACATGGATTTTACTTTCACAATAGGGCATGTACTTACACTTGTAGCAATATCAATTGGACTTTGGCAACTTAGGATGGTTAATATTCAGATCAAGAACAATTTCTTTGCTGACTACACGAAACGTTACCAAGAAATAATGCTCAATTTCCCCGAATCTGTGAATGACAAGGATTTCAATTTGGCCGATTTGGATGATGAAGAAAGAGCTAAATTTCTTCGATATGCACGAGCATATTTCGACCTATGTTCAGAAGAATACTACTTGTATCAAAAGAAACGAATTAGTAAAGAAATATGGCTTGAATGGAAATCAGGTATAGAATATGCCTTTTCCAAACCAGCATTTATCCAAGCTTGGGGGAAAATCCATTTTGACACAAAGTTCTATTCTGAATTTCATCATTTCGTAAATGACATTACTCAAAAATAATCGACTTATACAAACTCAACAAATCAAATTCTTAAAGATGAACGATGATAGAATAGTTACAATGGGTTATGTGATAGAATCATTTTTAGTCAAGTCTAGTATTAAGGATGCAAAGCCAAAGGATCTTATGCAGACACTTGTTGAGAGTAATTACTTTACTAAAGATCATCGTGAAGGATTACCTCTAAGGAAAATATTAAGAGACCTAGATGAAAGAAATATGCTTTATTTACTACCTCAAGTCACGGTGGAAAGAGGAGCGAAAAATAGGAGTTGGTTTTTTAATCCAATAATGAAGTAGTACTCTAATTTTTGCAAGCATGGACTTATATAAACTTAATAAAACTAAACTCGAAGAAGTAAAGAATGTTCCATTCAAACTAGAGAAGGACATTCAATCATTAGTTGAAGACAATATTCAAGTTCTCTACGGATTGGAGTTTGTGAAAACGGAATTTCAGCTCAATAACTTAAGGATTGATACACTTTGCTTTGATCAACAGTCCAAGTCCTTTGTGATCATTGAATACAAGAAGAGTAAGAGCTATTCAGTAATCGATCAGGGCTATTCCTATTTGTCGTTGCTATTGAATAATAAAGCTGATTTCATTCTTGAGTACTTAGAGCGAACAAACAAGTCACTCAAAAAAGACGATGTAGATTGGAGTCAATCAAGGGTGGTTTTCATTTCACCTCAATTTACTACCTACCAAAAGCAAAGCATTGAGTTCAAAGATTTACCCTTTGAGTTGTGGGAAATCAAGAAATATTCAAATGACACCATAGCCCTCAATCAGCACAAGTCAACCAGTCAAGAAAGTGTAAAGACCATCAGTACTAAAGATAATAGGGCTGAGCTGGTGAGTAAAGAGATCGTAGTATATCGAGAAGAAGATCACATAAAGAAAGGGACGCCAGTTGTTCAAGACCTATATCAAGAGTTTAAGGAGAAGGTATTGTCTATTGATGATTTTGAGATCAATCCATTAAAATTTTGGATCAATTACAAATTGAATAAAAAATGGGTCTTGGACATGGATGTTCAGCGTAAAGGCATAAAAATCCATCTCAATTTGAAGAAAGGAAGTTTAGATGATCCAAAGAATATTTTTCGTGATGTTTCTGAAATTGGGCATTATGGCTATGGTGATTACGAATATGTAGTAACACCTGAAAGTGATCTAGACTATCTAATGAGCTTGATCAAACAGTGCTATAATTTCCATATTAATCAATAAGTATGTACACCGAAGATTCCTATAAAGAACCTTTCTGTGGGGAGAATAAAGACTTCATGACAAAGGGTTCTTTGGGCCGTTAAACACGTCATTACAAGCGAGGGACGAGCGCGGCAATCTGATTGTTTTGATAAGAATAGCGAACATTAACTTAAAGAATATAGGAGTCTCTAATTGACTCTTGGATCATGATGAAATTATAAAAAGATATGGAAACACAATTTTTATTCATGGGTATAGCGGGAATCATATTCTTTCTAATATTCATTTACTTAGTTCCAGTGAACCTCTGGATGACGGCCTTGTTTTCGGGTGTTCAAGTAGAACTCATGGAACTGGTATTCATGAGAATACGAAAGTCCCCAGTAGCGACTATTATCAATAGCTTAATTACCTTAACCAAAGCAGGAGTGGTGATAGATTTGTCCACTTTAGAAACACATGCATTGGCTGGAGGGGACTTAGAGGGATTGACTGCAGCATTGATCAAAGTAAAATCTTTGAATTTGCCCATTGCAAGAATAGATCTCATTGCACAAGATTTGGCGGGCAATGATTTGATGAAATATATTGAGGAAAGGAAACAAGGCGTAGAGACAGGAATCTATGAGATCAAACAAAAGCTATGTGCTAAAATTTGGGAAGACCTAAATGACGATCAAGTACGAGATGTCGTGAAATACATCAGCGCGTATTGATATTCTATTTTAGCTCTTTTACTACCATTATGAATAGATGATAAACACATGAAAAAATAACCTTGCTATCCTTCCATAGGCCAATACAAAGACTGGCCTATGGAGGAGTAGAACTAGTATAACTAAAAAGAATTATGAAAGTACAACTAGTGAGAGTTTCCTGATAGACGATGTGACGCGATCTGGCATTTCGAGATTGACTTGGACGATGGTGTAGCTGTTATTTATCAGAAGTTTGAAGGGGCAGTGGCAGTGAGATAGCTTTTAGTACTATTATTACTCATAAAACAGTATGTTTGTTGGTAAATGCCGACATTAATAATGAATATTACGTTTAATGTTGGTGAAAGCTAACATTTAGGAAGTAGTTAAATATAAAATCTCAATATGTTAGTAATAACCAACATTAAAGTACTAAATAGAAGCTAATGATGGAAAATACCAACAAAGACTGGGTTGCAATGAGTGATCGAGCGATAGTGAAAGCGCTTGGTGTGTATTTAAAAGCGAAGAGACTAGAGCTGAATAAAACACAAGCTCAAATAGCAAACGAAGCAGGGCTTAACCGATATACATTAGGTCAATTGGAGAACGGAGAAAGTATAAACTTAATAACGCTGATTCAAATATTAAGAGCATTAGACGAATTTCATTTACTAGACGGGTTTCAGATAGAGGAAAAGATAAGTCCCATAGAATATGCTAAGCTAAAAAAGAATAAAAGGCAAAGAGCAAATAGCCCTATTGATGACAAAACAGATAAGGAGGATCTAGGATGGTAGATGTAGCGGAAGTTAAAATATGGGGTGAATTTGTAGGTGCCGTTCGTTGGGATGATAAACGCCAAGTAGCAAGCTTTCAGTTTGATAAAAAATTTATAGATAAGGGTTGGGACCTATCTCCTGTATTGATGCCAATCAACCAAGGAGAACGAATCTACGAATTCCCAGAATTACGCAAAGGCAGAGGAGAAGAATACGACACTTTCAAAGGTTTGCCAGGTCTTTTGGCAGATGCATTGCCAGACAAGTATGGGAACCAACTGATCAATGTATGGTTAGCCAGCGAAGGCAGATCACCCAACAGTATGAATCCAGTAGAACAGTTGTGTTTCATTGGCCAACGAGGTATGGGTGCGCTGGAGTTTGAACCTAATCAACTGCCTGGGACCAAACAGGCCGTTAAATTAGAGGTCAATAGCTTGGTAGAAGTGGCCAAAAAAATGTTGGCCAAAAGAGAAGAATTTGGCACCAATATCAGTGAAGGTGAAGTGGCCGCAATGCGAGACATATTGAAAATTGGCACCTCTGCAGGTGGGGCCAGGCCAAAGGCGGTCATCGCCTATAATGCAAAAACTGGAGAAGTTCGGTCGGGTCAGAGTCAGGCCCCAAAAGGGTTCGAACATTGGTTAATCAAGTTAGATGGAGTCAGTGATGTCCAATTCGGAGAATCTACAGGATGGGGACGAATCGAATATGCCTATTACTTAATGGCAATAGCGTGCGGATTGGACATGTCCGAATGTCAATTGATGGAAGAAGGGAATCGAGCTCATTTCATGACAAAGAGATTTGATCGATCTGCAAATGGAGAAAAACACCATATTCAGACATGGTGTGGTTTACAGCATTTTGACTACAACCAAATGCGTGCATATAGTTATGAGCAACTGTTTCAAACCATGAGAAAGCTACGATTGCCATATCCCGAAGCAGAGCAGATGTTTAGAAGAATGGTATTCAATGTATTGGCAAGCAATTGTGACGATCATACCAAAAATTTTTCTTTTCTACTCAAAAAAGGAGGGAAATGGGAATTGTCACCAGCCTATGATATATGCCATGCGTATGATTCAAAAAGCATTTGGGTCAATTCTCAGACATTAAGTGTGAATGGAAAACGGGATTCCATTACAAAAAAGGATTTGATGACCATCGCCAAGGACAACAACATTAAAAAGGGTGGGCAGATTATTGACGACATCAATAAGACCGTAAGCAATTGGGAAGGCTTTGCTTCACAAGCAAAAGTGAGTCTCCAAAAAACAAAAGAAATTAAGCAAAACCTACATGTCTTGAAATAAGGAATGTTCGTAGAGAAAATAAAAAATATCGTCAATCAGGACAAGAAACGAAGTGTTTAAACGTGTGGTTGCTTAACGTGTTCCTGATTAATAAGGGGCACGATATTTTTATCCTTTCTCCGCAGTAATCATATGTTAAACTTTTTTAGATTACGACTCTTGCCTTTACTTGAAATGAAAAAATCACTCTTACTATTCGTAATTTCACTTTACTCAGTAGGGCTCTTCAGCCAAGCAATTGACTCAACAAACTCCTGTGTAAAAAAGGCAATGAAACTGGAGAATAAATTCAAGTTTTATAAGGCAATCCTCCAGTTGGAGAAATGTATGGTCAAGTCACCTGATGAGGCAGGGTTATACTATATGGCAGGGCTCAATCACTTCTGGTTGAATCATACGGAAGAAGCTACATTGAATTTTGAGAAAGCGATCTCAATTGATTCGACGCAATTTGAAGAAGATAACCTCTTGTTTATGCAGTATTACACTGATCCCACGGTGAGAATCAAAGAATCAGTTGATTCTGCTGATTTTGTTCACCTCAAACCAGAATTAAAATACAGAAAACAATACACTAGGAAAGACACTTTGCAAGGGCTATTGACACCAGTCAGGGATTGTTTTGACATTACCTATCACAACCTCACAGTGCGGATCAATCCAGAAGATAAGTTTATAAGAGGAAACAATAAGATTACATTTCAAGCGGTTGACCACAGCGACAGCATTCAAATTGACCTGTTTGCGGAATTAGAAGTATTGGCCATCATGGAGGCGGAGGACTCATTGTCATTTAGAAGAGAGCACAACGCCATTTTTATTCAAATGTCAGAAACATTGATCCCTAATCAGTCATATACCATTGAGATAATTTACGAAGGAGTACCTCGAACAGCACCCAAGCCACCTTGGGACGGAGGGTTTGTATGGAAAGAGCACAATGAACAACCCTACCTTGGAGTGTCATGTGAACATCTGGGAGCGAGTGCCTGGTGGCCCACTAAAGACCATTTGTCAGAGAAGCCTGACTCCATGGATATCCATATTCAAGTACCGGACGGTTTAGAAGTAGTCTCCAATGGTCAACAAGTAGAAGTGAGGGATTTAGAAGGTGGATATACCGATCATCATTGGCATGTGTCTTACCCAATCAACAATTACAACGTCACCTTCTATGTGGCAGACAAATGGGTCAATTGGCAAGATGAAATGATTAATGTGTCTGGCGATACGATGGTCATAGATTATTATGTCTTGGAAGAAAATTTGGACACCGCACGAGCATATTACAAGAAGACGAAAGACATCGTGCAATTCTTTGAAAAGACCTTTGGTCCATATCCATTCCCCTTAGATGGTCTAGCGTTTATAGAATCTCCATATGCAGGCATGGAACACCAAGGTGCCATAGCGATAGGGGGAGAATATGGTGCTGATGAAGGGTATGATGTAGTAAATGGGTATGATAGATTGGTGGTACACGAACTCGCGCATGAATGGTGGGGGAATTCAATATCGTCCGCTGATATGGCAGACGTTTGGTTACAAGAAGGATTTGCGACGTATTCCGAGTATTTGTTTGTAGAACACCTCTCTGGTGAACAAGCATACCTAGATGCGGTGTCTGATGGAATGTACTATATAGTAAATGCTTGGCCTTTGGTAGGGAACAGAGGAGTGAATTTTAATGGGTTCTTAGGTCAAGATGTCTACAGCAAAGGGGCGGCACTATTACATAACCTAAGATGCTTGATGGGGAATGATGAGATGTTTTTCAAAATGATCAAAGAGTTTCATCAAAAGTATCAGCAGAAACCATTGCGATCAGAAGATTTTATCAATCATGCACAACAATATGTATCAACAAGTCTCAAAGCCTTTTTTGAAGTCTTTCTTTACCAAGAAAACCCACCAATGCTGGAATATGGTTTTGAGCACATAGATAGAAACCTGACATTATGGTATGAATGGGTCAATGTGCCTCCAGGATTCAAAATGCCAATTTTATTAAGTATGGATGGTTGGACTGTGAGAATTTTGGTCACAGATGAAAGGGAAAGTGTAGGATATTTTAACGTAGGTAATTTTGGGTTGCCAAACCCAAATGACCCACCTTATGCACCAGCTCATAATAGCTTTACCTATTACCAGTCTAAATGGATTCGATAAAAGGAAAGATGCCTCTTCATACCTTGTTGAAAATGTATTAGACTTGTGAATATGCATAATGTTAAAGTAATACCAGCTGTTTTATAATTCTATGAGTATTTATCATAACAAACTAATTAAGAAATCCGATCATGGACTTTTAGAGATGGTGTTGAACCATCATCAATATGATGTTAATGCTATTCTCACGGTGATTGCAATTATTGAAGAAAGAGGACTTTTATTGTCTGATACTTTTTCAGCGTCTGACAAGAGTCTGATTATTGAAGTGAAAAATAAGATCACCTCAAGCCAGCAGGAAAAAAAGGAAAGAGTTGCAGCGAGAAAAAAAGAAGAATCATTTTCAATTAGTTGGTTGCCTAAAGGGCATATTTTCGATCTAATAGGATATTATGCCTTGTGTATTGTGATTACAATCGTGAGCTGGTTTCCATTTCATGAAGTGGCATTTTTTTCCAAAGGGTTTGTGTTGGGGGTTTTTATCATCATTCCATTTTGGCAAGGTAATATCCTGGCGGAAAAGGCAGCTGCTAAAAGAGAAATTCATTTTCATGAAAGATCAATTTTTGCTATAGCCATGTGTGTGGTGTTTCTATTGAATAAATACTTCATTAACAACGAGTTTAGCCTAGCAAATCTCTTCGCCTGCATACTGGTGTATATACTGGCTTTGGTAGGGAGTGGCCTCTTCTCGTTATTTTTTTATCATATTAAAATCTCTAAGCTAGCATCACCTAAGTTTTATTTTCTTAAAGTGTTCAGATGGTTTACAGCAATTGCGATAGCTTTTGTTTTGGTGCTAACAGTTTTTGAGGAGGGCTGGTTTGTTTCAAATAGAAAAATACTTTGGGATGAAAACAAGCCCTTAACGGTGGATGATTTTGAGGGGTATACTAATCTGTTTTCTCATTATGATGGAGCTATTAGCTCATATTTGAATTATGAATTTGATGAAAAGGATCAATTAATTAAACTGAATGCAATTTGTAATTCGGCTTACTCTTGGATTAACCCTTGGGACCGGGACTCATATTTTCTTTTACAGCATGAGAAATATCATTTCAATATTACAGAGATGGTGGCACGTATGGCTAGAAAAGCAGTGATAGATACCCTAAAGAATGGAGCAGATAAAGAAGGGGTCTTGACCATCATCAATCGACACAAACAAATCAAAAATAAGTGGCAAACACAATATGATAATGAAACTGACCATAGTGTGATCAGCGATATGCAAGGTTACTGGCAATACAAGATTGACAGTATGCTTTTTGAACTGGACCCTTACTGGACCTCTGATGTGTTAATTCAGGTGGTTCCCAATGATACAATTGAATATTATAGAGATATAAGAATAGATGCTACATCTCAATTAATAGGATGTTACCCACTCATGAATGGTGAGGAAAATTATACCCGACACTATCGTTTTTATAAGGATGAACATGGTGACGTGGACAGTGTCAGTCATCACATATATGGAAAGCCATATAAAGACCAGTTTTTTTCAGTTTATTCGTTCTCTATAGATCAACCATCATCTATTAAAATGATATGGAAATTTTATAATAAAAAAGGTGAATTGATGGCTAATAAGAATGGTTATGCGGTTTCAAATAGGAAGGTGAACGGCAATTTTTCTACATATACATACTATGATAAGATAAATAATAGGGTTGATCATAAGGATGGTATTTATGAGTCAATTTCTAAAAATGATTCTCTCGGTAGAAAAATTGAAACCTGGTTTTTGAATGATATGGGACAAAGGGTGACGGATAAAAATCAATACTCTTTTATTCGCTACAACTATGAGAAATTTGAGGACTTTAAAGGAAATCAATACTTCCCTTCTAAGGTCAGTTATTATGATTTGTCAGGTATAAACTTGGAGCCTGTTAGAGGGGTAGCTTTTAAAATATTTGGAGATAATAAATATGGTATCTCACTGTTTTATGCAAAAAAGGATAGGAATGGCCAGTGTGTGATGTCAAAAGGAGACGCGATACAATGGAGATTATATAATGAGCTTGGAATGACCACTGAATTTAGAACGCTGAACACGGATAGTCTCTTGAGTGAAAATAAGTATGGTTTTGCGAGATTTACATGGTCTAATGATCGATACGGCAACACCAATAGGTATTCCACATACAATTCGAATAATGTGTTAGCGGCTAATAATGAAGATTACGTAGCATCTCAATATACAAAATATGATACTGCAGGCAATAGAATTATGTATGCCGATTATGGTACGGGTGATGAATTGATTTTTAATGACGGTTTTGGCAAGGTACTTTACAACTTCGATAGTTTAGGGAGAATGTCTAAAGTTGCTAACTTCAATGGGTATGATTATCCGATACTGAGTGACTTTTCTACTCCGGTAAGTAGGTTCTCATGGGATTCTTCGTCATTGATAAGGAATCAATATTTTTTCACGAAAGATTTAGAAAAAGACACCACTTCTGAGGGGGAGCATCACATGCAACAAGTATTTGATCAAAATGACAATTTAATAGAAACGTCTTATTACAATTTATCAGGAGAACTTAAGGCAGTTGAACAGGACGTGGCACTATTTAAGTATCGCTACGACAGCAGAGGTAATAAACTTGAGTCTAGGTTTTACAATACTAAAAAGCAATTGGCTTTTGCAAACCAAGGAGTGTCTATTAATAAATACGTTTACGACGAGAACAATTTCATGATTGAGCGTACCTACCATGATTCATTAGGGCAATTAGCTCCTTTTGATGGGGTGGCAAAAATTACATATAGCTATGACAAGGTTGGGAATGAAATAGAATTAAGATCCTATGATAAGTATCGGAACTTGCTTGATTCAGGAGTGGCCGTTACTAAAAGTGAATATGATTCGAGAGGTAATAATACAATCATAAGAGAATTAAATAATAAGGGTCAACTCATAAAAGAGGGCCCTGCCGTAACAAAAATTAAATACAATGAATTCGATGAAATTATAGAAGAGAGCTACTTTGACGATTCAGAAAAGCCAACTGAGCATGAGGATTACGTGCATAAGTATGTCTATCATCATGATGATAGAAATCAATATATGGGGAAGAGCTTTTTTGATAAATATAATCAACCTGTCAAAGTGAATGGCGTTGCATCGATCAGTATAGAACGAGATGAACGAGGGAACAATATCCATGAAATGTATTTAAGTGAATGGGGTGAGCCAGCGGTAGACGAGGAGGGGGTCTCTTTATATGAATACGATTACGACTTGAATGATAGGATGATAGAACAACGATATTATGACCCTTATGGTTTGCCATTTCTTATGGATAGCCTTTATTCCAAAGTCGTGTTTAAAAGAAATAGGGCAGGGGATATTGTGGGAAAGTCTTTTTACGATAGTAATAACGAGCTGACGTTAGATGCAGATGGTGTCGCTTTATATAAAACCTATATGAATCGAAACAATGTTTCATCAACTAAGAAATATGATGTGGAAAATGCATTGAAATTACTAGATGTTGATAATTAGATAGTGATACATCTATTGTGGCTTACAACCCTGGTTGTTAGACAAGTGTATCTATTAAGTATCTTCTGCATTACCTACAATATTCATCGTCACCAGGCTAGATCCTGAGCTTTGCGTCTAACAACAGACTGGCAAAAAGTCCCCTCCCATCAACAAGTAAGCCAGTGGGAGGAAGTAGAATCATTTTAAACCCTCGTCCTTTCGAATGAGCAGAGCGAAGAGAAACCTCCTTGTTACCATCGTCATTTCCGAATGAACAGAGCGAAGAGAAATCTCCTTGGAATACCATTAATAGCAATAGATTTTTCTCTACCCATTTCTAGGTATATTCACTCTAACTACGTGATAATCATTTTATTTGTAGCCTAAGGTTTGTATTTTTATGATGTATACATTATCGATATTGGAAGGTTATAGAGTATAAACCAAGAAGCAAAGCTGTTGAACTAACTTAAATCTAAATGATGAACCTAACACAAATTGGATTTACTCATGCGCATACAGATGTTGATAAAAGAAATTACTACTTCTCTAATGTGATGAATTTGACAGTCATAGTTACTATGATAATTTTATTCTTTGCATCAATGTGGAATCAAGTTGTATCACCATGGAGAGATACAAATTTTAGTCAGTCTTATATGATCACTTTTATTGTGGTTGCACTTTGCAGTGCGCTTAGTATAGTATTGAATGGTAAAGGTGGTTCAGATTTAGCTCGAATTATTCAAACAACTCTTGTGCCTTGTATAATGTTGTTTTTACCTCCTATTTTAATTTCTGAAATCAGGGTGGATATGTACTTGTTTTTTCCCTATACGCCTATAGGGTTCATGGTTATGCTTCATTATCTATATGCTGGAGAGAAAGACAAAAGATGGCTTTTGTTTTTTGCTTTCTTATATATGTGTATTGCACTTTTTTCATTTGAGATATTGGACTTGTTTAATAATAATCAAGAAGCTTTGGAGTTTCGATTGATTGTTCGAAAATATCCCGTTTCACATCGGTTTGTACCTGTAGTACTATATTTTGTGGTATTTTTCGCTATATATTATTCTTTTTCTAAATCACGAAAATTTGAAGAAAACCTTATCTCGACTAAAAAAGAATTAGAACTGAAAAATATCGCATTAGCGGAAACGGTAGCCTCAAAAGACAAGTTTCATTCAATCATGGCCCATGACCTTAGAGGTCCTTTTAATTCAGTACTTGGATTGACCAAGATCATGAGGGATAATGCTGATACCATCTCACATGACGAACTAAGGAACTATACGAATATACTTTATAGTTCTTGTGAAAACACACAAAAGCTTCTTGAAAATCTGCTTCAGTGGTCTCACCTTCAAACGGGGGGGATGAAGTATAATCCGGAAAATATAGATCTTTATCAGCTGACTAAACACAATCTTGAATTGCTACAAGCCATGTCTGATGATAAAAATATCAAGTTAAATAACAAGTGTCAAGATGGAGCGGAGTTGTATGCCGATCGTAATATGATCAAAACCATTATTCGGAATCTTACAGTCAATGCAATCAAGTTCACGCCAGAGGGCGGTCATATTGATATATCTTGTGATAGGGCCGACGATTACGTATCAATTATCATTGCAGACTCAGGTGTCGGTATGAGCGATAAGTTGATTTCAAAGCTTTTCAGAATAGAAGAAAAAGTCACTTCACTTGGAACCAATGAAGAAAAGGGGACCGGTCTTGGTTTATTACTAGTCAAGGAATTTGTTGATAAACACAATGGGGAAATAATTGTTGAAAGTACTATCGGTAAGGGGAGTAAGTTTATCGTAAATATCCCAAGAACACCCCACTAGGCGTAGTTTGAACTACGCCTTTATATACTTTTTACAAGCATAAAGTAGCATTTTTAAAATGCGGCTATTTATAAAAAAGGTGTTTTTAGTTGTCTTTACTTCCCCCACTGGCGCTCACATGGGTGAGTGGCTTTTCTATTGAGAGAGGATGAGAAAAAGAGAAGAGGTTCCTCCTGTCTGCCTTTTAAATGTAGTCTCGGGGATGATTGTGGAGGAGTCTGTAAGTTTACACCTTTTGTTGAGGGAGCAATAGAAATTTATCATCCATTAAATTAATATCAAAAAGCACTTTGAAAACGTTAACTTTGTATAAAGCGAGAGATATGGGAACACCTCAAAGAATAGAACAGATACAAGATTATTTACAGACACAGGCAGATGATCGTTTTGTCAACCTTATTTATGGAATGATTAAAGCAGAGCAAGAAAACGATCCTTATGAGTTATCAGAAGCTCACAAACAAGTCTTGGATCAGCGTCTGGCATCTCATGCGAAAAACCCATCAGAAGGACAAAGTTGGGAAGAAGTGAAAGCATCTCTTCAGGCAAAATAAGAATGACATACGAATTAGTTATCAAGCCAGAAGCAGTGCTTGATATAGCAGAGTGTAAGCAGTGGTATGAAGACAAAGCTGAAGAACTTGGATCACGTTTTATAGAGGTTTTAGATCAGAAGATGTTGAAAGTAGCAGCTAACCCATTGCATTATCAAGTCAGATATAAAACTATACGAATGGCTATGCTAGATGTTTTTCAAGACGCGATCCATTTTACAGTAGAAGAAAATATCGTTTACGTTCATGCAGTATTAGGAACAGCCAGAGATCCTAAACTTTGGAAGTAAATTAAGGCCAAGAGCTCTTCAATACCACCAATGCCACCCCACTAGGCGTAGTTTGAACTACGCCTTTATATACTTTTCACAAGTATGAAGTAGCATTTTTAAAATGCGGCCCACTGGCGTTCACATCGGTGAGTGACTAACTTATAGAAAGAAGAATGGAAGAAGAGACTCCTGCTTGTCGGCAGACAGGTGTAGTCTCGGCGATGATAGCAAAGAACTAATGAGAGGGCAGTTAGTATGTCCTACAACTTTATGCCAATACCTACCTACTCAACCCCCACTAGGCGTAGTTTGAACTACGCCTTTATATACTTTTCACAAGCATGAAGTAGTATTTTTCAAATGCGGCTACCACTGCACCTTTTCTGTACTTACACCAAGAATAATAGAAGCTAGTAAACCATTTGATTATAATCATTCAATTTATAAGCAATTTTTTCTTTGGCCCCGCTGAACAAATGGATGAACCTTACAGAAAAGAGGGGCTTGAAATAAGTAACTTGTATGTTTTTGAGAAGCACTTGTAATCAAGATCAAAAAAATTCTAACTAAATTAAATGTATCAGATTGTCTGACAAAACAAAGTGAATGGGGGGCTCATTGAACGAATCCAATTTGAACAAATTCTTATTCCGTCTTCATTACAGTGGTTTGTGCAAGATGTATCTCAAATCAATACATATCCGTGCTCAATTATTTCATTTTACCCGTTTATACCTATATTTTTGAGGTAATGGTAAATACTAAAATTGTAATGAAGTTCTTCACAGTTTTCGCCTTTTTGACGATATGTCACACTAGTTTATTTTGTCAAAATATATTTAGCGATGCTGAACTCTTGGGGATAATGCCAAAATCTTATCCTTTCGTAAAGACGAATTATAATCCTACTTGGAAGGATGATATTAGCTATGAGGAGGCCATAGATAGATATACAATAATATTGAAAGATGACAGTTTAACCTACTATGCATACGTTCTGAGAGCTTTGTGCAATGTTGAAATTAAACGTTTTTATGAGGCCCAATCAGATTTGATTAAGGTCATTAATGCAGTAGATAATACTTCACGATACTACTTCGATGCGTTGGTGGCATTAGCTGGTTTGAATAATGATATTACTGATTACGATGAGGCACTAAGATACTTAAATCTTGCAGAGGAAATTAATCCATTGAGTTCATCTATTTTTTTTAAGCGTGGAATCATCTATGATAATAAAAGGCACTATCAATTGGCAATAGAGAATTTCGAAAGGGCCACGTCTCTGCAGGAAGATTTTTGGCCTGCTTATATTAATTTGGGAAAACTTTATCGTCAAAGAGATGAACTAGAAAAAAGTTTAAAGTCACTGCAGCAGGCAATTAGCTTAAATCCTGAGAATGCTCTTGGATATACACATCTCGGATCGACATATTCAGAAATGGATAGCTTGGAAAGAGCAAATGAATACTATTCAATTGCTTTGGAACTCGACTCAACACAATATATCCCACTTCACAACAGAGCACATAATTACTTTGCCTTAGGAGAACTTGAATTAGCGCGCATTGATTATCATAGATTGGATAAAATGATCTCAGATGATAAGCAGTTTAAGGCTGTTATTTACTGCAATCTGGCAAGACTTTATTTTCTAAAAGAAGATTACAATGAAAGCGTAGCATATGGAAAAAAAACACTCAATCTAGAAAAAAAGATCTTTATTGGACAATATTCTATAGTGGCCCTTTTCAACATGGCCATTAGCAATCTTTATCTTAAAAATTTCGAAGAAGCTAAGGTACTATATGAGCAAGTGCTAATAAATGATGACCTTAGTAAACACCAGAATTCGGTGATAGACGATTTGGTTATGTACTTGTCAATAGATAAAAATAATGCTTTAGTTCTCAAGATACTAAAAGAAGACTTTAAGCTTAATAGTAAAGAGATTCGGGAAATAAATAAGCAGCTCAATTAATATTAGACTAGCCTTTAGCCATCAATAAAATTTACATATATAAGCACTGAATTAAAGCATGTCTTCTTTACTATAAAATGCTCTCACAAAACGGAAATATAATTGGATCAAATCAAATACCCCCACTAGGCGTAGTTTGAACTAAGCCTTTATATACTTTTCACAAGCATGAAGTAGCAATTTTAAAATGCGGCTATTTATAAAAAAGGTGTTTTAGTTGTCTTTACTTCCTCCAAACTACCTAACCATGGTAGAAGACCAGAATATAGAATCACAAGAGTGGCTCACCTGGGTAAAACAAAAAGCAGCCTGGCTAGATCCCAGAACAGACACTAAAGATGATATATTAGGGGATTACCCGATCGAGAATTAGTCATTGCATTAACTTTGTTCTTCTGGTTTTAGTATAGGTTTGAATAATCAGTATTCATTCCTTATTTTTGTAACCTGATTACAACAAAATGGCAATCGCGATAAAAAGCATACCGACATTAAAGGCAGAGGCTGCCGAAAATTTCATAGAGAAAGTAAAAGTTGCTTCACAAAAAAAGCAGACTATAGACTTCTCTAAGCAGATCAAAACTGCATCAGCCATCCTAAAGAAGGCCAACCTCTAACACACAGATTGCCTTTTGGATTTCTTAGCCAACCACTGCACCTTTTCTGTACTTACACCAGAAATAATAGAAGCTAGTAAAGCATTTGATTGTGATCATGAGGATTTGAATGACTTCTTTACTAGCGACTGCATCAACTATTCAAAAGAGCTCTTAGGTAAAACATATTGCTTTCGTTTGGATGAGGATTCAGAAGTGATAGTTTGTGCCTTCACGATTTCAAATGATAGTATTAAGGCCAACTTTTTACCCAACAGTAGAAAGAAAAAGGTAGCCAAACCCATACCTCGAGAAAAACAATTCCGCAGTTATCCAGCAGTATTGATTGGAAGGTTAGGAGTGAATATTGATTTCCATGGAAAGGGCATAGGTCGAGAATTAATGGATTTCATTAAATCATGGTTTGTTGATGCAGCTAACAAAACAGGTTGCAGATTCATTGTAGTAGATTCCTACAACGAACCAGCGCCATTAGCCTACTACGAAAAAAACGGCTTCCAATTCTTATTCACGATGGAAGAGCAAGAAAGAAATTACACCGGACTAAGTGAAAACCAAGCTTTGAAAACCAGACTCATGTATTTCGATCTAATCCAATTATCAGCCCACTAACAAACGGTAATCAATTCAGACTTCCTGGCGCTTACCTTCAAGAGTAACGATCTACACCACCTCCTTAAAGTCGGTGCACCACCAGCTGCAGTATTCGCTGATAGGTATCTAATGCAGAACTTTTTTGACACAAAAAAAGGTTACGTCCTCACGTAACCTAAACCAACCTAACCTAAACTTCTCTTTAATATTTTTTCTCGAGCTGGCAATAAGTCTGCCTACCTGAGTAATTACAATACAAATATGAGGAGTATTTAAGAGTAATGTAATAGAGGAAAGTCGGAAAAATATATTTAGGAAAATCACCTATAAGCGTTGTGTTTTCAAATCAAGATCAGTTGTTCGGAAGCGGTAACAGCCCACCCTTCACTAGTGTTTCCAGGATACAGCTGTAGGATCCATTGATCTATTGGAGCATAATTCGTAGATAGTATGGTTGTTCATTCGACAGTCAAAAAAAATGGTATTACACCACCTCCCGTAGGTCGGTGCACCATCAGCAGTTGTATCCGAAGCATTCTTTGGTCCATCGGAGTTCGTCCTTCCTGGTCAAACCTATACCACGCCAGACCATAGACATCCCTTCTTACATCAGGACTGTCTATGCCAAAGGTGCTCTCCGAGCAGTCTGTCATGGTATAGGTCTTTGACTGGCGTCAGTCCTCACAGTAGTCTCTCTGTCTAGGGCGCACCTTCATCCATTACGATTAGATCAAGAGCGACACACCAAAGCACTTACCCAGTAGCACCACACGCCAAATCCAATCCCTTACACATTACTCTGTACCCAATACTTGATACTATTCTCCATTCCTTCCAGGAGCGCCCTATCCACCGACTCCTCATTTTTTGCTCGCCTGCAGGCTCAGTCAGACAGTAGTCTCGGGATGAATAGTCTATTTTCAATAGCCATCCCTCGCTACTCACGTCCAGTCCATATCGTTTCACTCTATGTCCTTCTGGACGGCTTCCTTCACACTCGCAGGACGGCTCGCAGAGCCAAACAAAAACAAAATGCACTTGTCATCTTGAGCCAAGTAGAAATATTGTCATGTTGATTATCGTTGAAATACTGTCATGCTGGGTATGTCGAGTTTTGTCATGTTGAGCATAGTCGAAACACGCTTTGAACTTGTACCGATTGTCACCCTGAGCTTAGTCGAATCATGCCACTTTGAATTTATACTGGTTGTCATCCTGAGCATAGTCGAAACTTCTCTGTTAATTCTTGTCCTTCTTTGTCACCCTGAGCATAGTCGAATCATGCCACTTTGAATTTATACTGGTTGTCATCCTGAGCATAGTCGAAACTTCTCTGTTAATTCTTGTCCTTCTTTGTCACCCTGAGCATAGTCGAAGGGCCATCGCTTCGTTCCATTAGATTTTGAAAGCGCACAGGCCATATCCAGATATGGCAACCGCCATATGCCGACATTTCAAAATCATTTCACCCCAAAAGGCAATTACATCACACATTTAAAAACTAATATTATTAGCTTTGCTAGCTAAATTAGTTTTATGCTAGAGCCAGGACATTACAAAATCAAAACAACATTCGCATATGAGACGAGTTTCTCCTATCTAAAAGTTGAATTCAAAAAAGGTAAGTATGTACTAACCTTTAACAATTCATTCACGCATATTGTGAATGATCAAGATGCCCTTAATGCCCATATGTCTGGAGTAGAAGTCATTAAAAAGATCACACACAACAACCCTCCTGAATACAGTTCAGTTCGAGTAAAAGTCAGCTTCAAAGATGAAGACGGAGATAAATTTGAAATGACCGCAGCAAACAGCATCGTTTTGAAAGATATATGGGAATCATTTCCAAGGTTAGCCAAGAAGTTTTTTTACTAAATAAATCATTGACTATATTGATACTGGTTGGTTAAGGGTCGTGTTCAAACGGGGGACGGCCCTTCTTTTTTCACTCACACCCAACACCGGACAAAAGTCACTTCCCTATATCTGGGTATATTTAGCCTCTGATCTTTGAAATTGACATATTCGAGGTAGTTTACAACGCAGATACCAAATCAATGAATTAAAGCATTTGTAAAAACAGATAAGTGCACTCTACAACTACGTTGGCGATTATA
Source organism: Reichenbachiella sp. (assembly GCA_051531955.1). Lineage (GTDB taxonomy): Bacteria > Bacteroidota > Bacteroidia > Cytophagales > Cyclobacteriaceae > Reichenbachiella. The sequence continues at coordinate 14,059 of JAOPTS010000021.1, read as the reverse complement.
AGCAGTTAGTAGTAAATACGGAATCAAGAAATAATTAGATGAGAAAATTTTTAACAATACCCACATTACTATTCGTAATTACATTTTGCCAAGCACAAAAATCAACCCTGATTTTGAATCTAAAAAAGAATGTAGAGTACACACAATTAACAAAATCTCAATCAACAATAATACAAGACATTAATGGACAAAAAATGAATATTGAAATGACCATTACTGGGAACATGTCATATTTCGTGAATACTGTAACTAATGATGGGTTTGAGATTGATGTATCATATAAAAGCCTTAGTATTTCTATGCAACTACCTCAAGGAACAATGGAGTTTAGTTCAGAAAAGAAAATAGAGGAAGATGTTTTTTCGTTGATTTTGACAGAAATGAAGAATAAAAAATTCCAGATTAAAATGACTAGATATGGGAGGGTTAGTGAGGTAAGAAATATAGAGGTCCTTTTTGAATCTGCGTTTAGTAAGTTTTCTGAAATACCTGAAGCCCAATTGGCTCAAATTAAAACTCAGTTGTTGAAGGCTTATGGAGAAGCAGCTTTCAAGGGAAATATTGAAATGGTAACTGCTATATACCCAAATGGGAAAGTAAAGAAAGGAGCCGAATGGGAAATTGAGACCAAATTGGAAGGTGGAATGTCCGCTGATATGACAACAACATACAAATTCTCAGATAGCACGAATGACTACTACATAATTACAGGAGAATCAATAATTGAAACAGCAGATAAAGATGCTTATATTCAATCGAATGGCATGCCCATGAAATTTGACCTCAATGGAACCATGTCTTCTGATATTAAAATTGATAAAAAGTCAGGTTGGATAATAGAAGCTATTGTAAGTCAGGAAATTAAGGGAGATACATTTATTAAAGAAAATCCTCAAATGCCAAACGGGATGAAAATACCTGTGATAATGAAGAATGAAATAACCTTTGCAAACAAATAATTGTCGCAAAAAAAACACACTGCCATCCAAAGGTTAATGAGCTAATTGCATAGAGCATTTGAATCTGATACTTTTATGGAAATTAACAAAGTCCAAGCCTACGGATGATAGCAAGATGTTATAGTCAAATACAACTAACTTTTATTCACATCCCATTTTTTTGGACTTCTTATAGGCTTGCTCAGCCGCTTCTGTCCTACCCAATTGCTGATAGGCGTCACCCATGAACTGATGGACTTGGCAGTCGTTGGGGTAGAGACGAATAGAAGTTCCATAATCCATTAGTGCCAGCTCATATTCCTCTTGCTCATTATAGATCGCTGCTCTGAAATCATAATAATCAGCTTTTGTGGATTTGAGTGCTATAGATTCGTTGACATACTTCAAGGATTTCTTTAAATCATCTTTTCTCAAATATGATTTTGCCAAGTAAAAGGTAATGTCATAGTCATCAGCTTCGAACTTGTTGGCCTTATCCAACCATTCGATGGCTTGGTCATAGGATTTCAACATGTAATGACACGTACCAATATTGTAGTAGGAAACGTAATTCTCTTCATTGTATTCCAGATGTTTTTCATAAAAAGGCAATGCCTCCTTGTAGTTCTGCAGTCCAAAATGTGCATTGCCCAGATAGTTGTACAAATCTGCGGACTCATATTCCCTTTCTAGTGCGAGTTCAAACCACCCGATAGCTGACTCGTATTCCTCCAATTCATAATAGGCATAGCCCACATTGTAGCCTTTGACACCATCCTTTGGATCACAATCAGATGCCTTTTTGAAATAATACAAGCTAGAATCCATGCTGTTTTGGTTATCATAAATCAAGCCTTTTAAGTTGTAGGCTTCACAGTATTGGCTCTTTCTCTCCATAGCTTGATCTATATACTTGATGGCTTCATTCGCATCAGACAGTTGATACAACGAGTAGGCAATATTGTAGTAATAGGTATAGTTCTCTGGCTCGACTTCCATGGCTCTCAAAAAATCACTAATGGCGCGGTAATAATCTCCCATACCATAGTAAGTGATTCCTCTGTCATTGAGGACTTCCTCAGGGTTATCAGACCCCATCTCGATGGCTTGCCCAAACAAAGCAATGGCTGCATCAGTATTCCCCGCTTCTTTTTCTTCCTTTGCTTTCGCTATTAAGTTCTCAGCATTTTTGTCCTCGTTTAGCTCCTGCTCTATGATCTCAACCATGAAAGAAGGGCAAATTTTTGTCATGATTTTAACAATATCTATCCCCAGTTGTTGTGCATTCTGTTCATTCTCAAAATACGTGGATCCATAGACAGCCACCAACTTATCTTCATAATCTAGAAGGTAAGTTGTCATACAGTTTTCAAGCTTAGGACCTGATTCTCCTTCTTTTTTCATGGAGTTGGTAAAGCATTCACAGCATTTATCTGCTATTTCTTTGACCAGGAATTGTGCAGACAGAGGTTGGCAATGGATGGCAAAAAAGGCTATTGTGAGGACAAAAAAACGTTTCATAGTATTTCAATGGATTGAAGGATTAGGTGTTATTGCTTCTTGTCGCCAAGAATAGGGCAAATTGTCTGAACTAGCAACTGAGAGCAAAAGAATGTAATTCCAACGGTTGCGTTTAGCCCTTTGGCGTAACGTGTAACGAACCAGCATTACAGTAGAAACTTAGTTTGGAAACTTTCACTACAGTACATTGGGCAAAGGCGAAAAGGACAACAAAGATCTACTTGCCACAGATTCTAAAATGCTAAGGCAGAAATAAATCTAAACAACGGTCTGGTTTGGGGTCTAGGAAATATTAGTGCTTTCCAATCCCACTCATGACTCTTGATACTCCCAACACCTGACAAAAATCGCCCCCCTTACTAGATATTACTCAAAGCCCCCACTAGGCGTAGTTTGAACTACGCCTTTATATTCTTTCCTGAAGTATAAAAAGCATTTTGTAAATGCGATTTTAGAATAAAGGCGTTAGAGTTGTCTTCACCTTCTCCTAACCACCCACCTCCAAAACACCGACACAAAAAAGCTCACTGTAGCGCCAACAGCTGCAAGAATACAAGTCTTAATCAGATGACTAGAATCTAGTTGAGCAAAGACACTCAGAAGCGTACCACATAAAGTGCCCAGCTTGGTGCCTCCACTAATAGAGTGCGTAGACATGATGATCAGCTTTCAACAGTCGCTTGACTGACCGCAGACAAGATGCTTCCTCCAACTGCAATATATCCTGCAGCAGTAATCAGTGCAGCAGGTAACGCAATAGGAGAGGCCAAGATGGCGGCTGATGCAGCAGCTAAACTCAAACCTATATTTCTCAAGATTCTAAATAACTTGGGAGTGGGAGATTTCATTCTATTAATAACTTTCATGTTATGTTCGTTTTGAATGGTTAGATGTATTTTTTGATTGATCGCCAAGGCTTCAAATATCAGTTCTTCCAATTTTTGAAGTGCCAATCGTGAGGAGGAACCAGTACCTGGCCCTGTCAAAGTGGTGACTGGAGCAATGCAACCTTTCAGTTCTTTCAAGGCATCATTAGCGGGATGGAAGAGGATCCAGTCTCTGTCTGCTACAAAAGCAATCCGAAGATGCTCACCGCGCGCTATGGTGTATCGCTTGATGATTTGATATTCACCTTCTGGTATGCAGGACACATTGCGGAGGTTTAGAGACCAGGGAAGCTCAATCGTATGACAAACCAACCAATTGCCATACAAGAGCTTCCCATTTGTCCCTTTCTCGTAATATGTCCTTTTGAGGGTCAGATCCATGTTGCTGCTTATGGATTAGGAAGTTTCTCCACCATCACCAAGCTAAGCGGATTGAATCCGCCGCTTTTCAACGGGTACATCGAACCGTTCACCTCTTGCAGGAAGTCCAATCCAAAAACTACAAACAAATCTTGTGTACTGTTCTCATTCAAGCTGACGATCAAGTCTTGTGCAGCTTGCACTTGACTACCTAAAAGGATAGGAGCGCTTTCAGCTAATCCAAAATTGAAAGTCTCATTCTCAAAATCTATTTCCGCTGCGCCAGCTTGTATTTTGACATGCGTGGCACCGGATGGAAAGACAATGCTATTCCCTGGTACCATCGCATCAATACTCACACCCAATTCACCAGCTACCCGGTCAATAGAAGGAGTGTAATCAGCGTACATAGTAGAACTAAGTTTACTGTCTATGTTGAAGTCGAAACCTTCTAAGAACCCAATTTCACCATCACTTGCCGTTCGTTCACCTCTTGGGTGCGTAGTGTCTGACTTCACGACGCGTACCATCTCTTTTGTCAACCGACTGGTGACCCTCGAGTCTGCTGAGTTCTGCAGCATCAATCTAAAAGCATTTCTCAAAACCCTACCGGCTTTCCCCGCTCTTCCAAATTCAGAACCATTTTCTCTGGTCCTTTGGAAGGCTGGATCATTCTTGATTCTGTCGGCATCCACTCCACCTTTTTCCCTGGCTAAGTAGCCATCTTTACTTTTGTAGAAGGACACATCTCCGATGCTGCCTTCTAATTTTATAATCCCTTTTTGACGTGCCATTGTTGTAAATGTTTGATTTAATGACTCTAATTGAGGATAATTAGAGAGAAGGAACAAATCCAGACTTCCGTTCCAGATAGCTTTTGCCACTTATTGCCGAAGCTGCCGCATAGCAAGAGTATGGATACAGTATGGCTAACACTAGATGAGACTAAAACGCATCATAATCTATCCCAAGGATATCCAGCGTATCACTGGCAAAAGTGAGCGCTACGGACGCATGATGCTCCAAAAAGTTAGACAGTACTACAAAAAAGAAACTCACCAACTGGTGACAGTAGATGAGTTTTCAAATTATTCTGGAATAGGAGTAGAGGCAATCGAGAGTTTTATTGATTAGAGGCCTTCTTGCTCGTATTCTTCAGTACTTCTTTCAGTGCTTTCATGTCATTGCTTACTTTCTTCTCTACAACCTTTGCGTAGATTTGAGTTGTTCGCATGTTCTTATGGCCTAGCATAGAACTAACTGTTTCAATAGATACGCCATTGGTCAAGGTTACAGTTGTTGCAAAAGTGTGCCTGGCCATGTGGAAAGTAAGTGTCTTTTCAATCTCACATAGCGTAGCAATTTCTTTCAGATAGGCATTCATTTTCTGGTTGGATGCCACCGGTAGTAGGTGTTCAGTATTCAACGTGTTCGGCTGATCCTTGTATTTGTTGATGATGTCAATCGCTTTCGGTAGAAGTGGGACATTACTTGACGTACCTGTCTTAGTTCTTTCTGTAAAGATCCAGTACTCACCATCCAAGCCTTTAGAAACATCATGAGGAGTTAGTTTTGATACGTCTACGTAAGACATGCCAGTGTAGCAACAGAAGACAAAGACATCTCTGACCTGTTCTAGTCTAGACATTTTGAAATTATTGTTTTCAATACTTAGTAATTCGTCTTCTGTGAGATAACCTCTTTTGGTCTCTTTGAGCTTGACCTGATATTTGATAAAAGGATCCTTTTCAACCCAATCATTTTTGACCGCCATATTGATGATCTTTCTAAAATTCCTAATGTATTTAAGTGTCGAATTATGATTACACAGACGCTTAGTTTTCAAGTAAAATTCAAGATCAGTTACGAACTGATATTTTAGTTCTTTGAGTTTGATGTCCTCAATTTTGTACTGATACATCATGAACTCTTTTAGATGGCTTAGCGTAGTTTCATATCGCTTGAACGTTGAGTTAGAGAAGTCTATTCCAATTTGATCTTGGACTTGCTTATTATGATGTTCAAAGACTTCTACTACTGACTTTTGTTCCTTGTCTGTACCTAGGAAAATATCTTTAATCCTAAGAGCAGTAAAGTCTTCTTGGTTGTCAATGAGGTTGGAGTGAATTCTATTAATCTTAGCAGAAATAGTGTCAATCAACTCATTAATTGATTTCACATCTGCTTTATATCCTTTTGCTTTTCCTGCTCCACTATCCCATCTATCAGGTGAGATGGTTCTGTTTATTGATAGTTCAGTTCTTTTACCGTTTACAGTGATTCTAAGGAATATTGGGCAGTCTTTTGACTTAGACCTCTTGTCTGGTTTAATATAAAATAGGGTTGAATAGGTGTGTTTCATGATTGGTTGATTTAAAACATACCTTAATTTAATGAATATTGACTTAATATACCAGTGTTTAGTGAAATTTCAAGCCTTGTAACTGTCTGATATATAGCTTAATGTGGGTGATTCGGTGCGTAAATAGGGGAGTCAAAAGTTACGCACCGAATCACTCACCTTTTATATGATTATTATTGAATTATTTGGGCTGTGTAGAAATAAAAAAAGCCTCATACATTACGTATGAGGCTTTTTGAATCTTTTGATGGTATTGAAGTGGAGCCGGAGGGAATCGAACCCTCGTCCAGATAAGGTCATATTGGACCCTCTACATGCATAGTTGTAACTTAGGATCTCACAGGAGAGCTGGTGTACAACGACCTACTTTTCCTGCCAGTTACTTGAGCTTCACTATCGGTTAGCAACTTCACCTCAAGCTAGATTTATAGTTGACACCCCTTAATCCCGCTTATAAATCAAAAGCGGAGAGGGATGTGTCTGTCTCGAATCTTATCCGAGATTAATAATCTTAGCTATAAGCTAAAATTAAGCAGCCATGGCGTAATTAGATTCGCCAATTGTGATTTGAGTAAATTGATCACGTGTGCTTACTCACCACCCGACATGCAAGTACAATATTCACACTTACTGTCAATACCGGTCGGCCCCATAATTCAAAGATCATTCCCCTCCAACGATTGGAAGGGCAGCAAAAGTAGACCAAACATATAAGACTTCCTACATATTTTCAATCCACTCTTTAATTAACGCAATACCTTCGGTATGGGTTAAAGAACGGCCTAATTCGGGCATCATACTGCCTGGTTCTGTACTAGACATTCTGTGCAGCAAGATGGATTCATTAGGCTTGCCCGGTGATATACCATATTTGAGGTCGGCACTTCCTTTGCCAGCCGCTACAGGTTTTTTGTGTACGCCGTATTTGTAGGCGTCCGCTTGGTTGAAGGTTAAGTCCAACCCACTATTTTTGGCTGGGCCGTTATCATTGTGACAGTGGGCACAATTGATGTCTAGGTAGGCTCTTGCTCTATTGTTGAGATTACCTGTAGAAGGGTCATTCCAAATAGCCAAACGAGGAAGGCTATCAGGTAATATGTCTATCCAATCCATCTTGGCTAATTTTGTCATCTGATTCATTGTTCCTAATGCATATGGAAATGATCTATTCAATTGTCTTACGGATGGCCCGATAGGAGAGGTTTCGCCTGCATAATCATGACAACTCTTGCACTGTGTCATATCTGGGATTACGTAATCAAATGTTCCAACATGTTGCAACTCTAAAGTTAGTTTACCTCCTGTTACTTCGAGAAATGCTTCTGTCTGATCAGCATTCCAAATGTAAGGCAGTGCTTTCCATCCTGACGCTTCATGGATCAATAATCTGGTCTCGATTATTTTTTTGGTGCCATCAATCAGTTGACCTTTTGCATAGTAGAAGTTCTTGATCAGTACTGCTCCAATCGGAAAATCGAGTACTTTATTTTCTCTATATCCAATGATCGAATCCTTTGGTAGATAGATAAACCTTTTTTTAGAAGCGTAATCTGTGAAAAGAGGCGTGTTCAGATCAAAGGGTAATACTCGTTTATTAGGTTTCAAATCAGACAACTGACCTACGAAAAAGTCATAATCGGATAGCTTTGTTTTACCTACAGTAGCGTATGCTTTGTTTTCTGATACTGTGAGGTCAATTCCTATTACTATGGTCGAGGCGACTTGCTGCTCAACTTGTTTGTTACACTGGACGAAGAGTATAAGGACGAGAAAGTGAACGACTGTATTACCAATTTTGTTAATCATGTCAATCACAATTGAATGAAGCAGGGTTGATTTCTAATTTTTCAAACTCTGTCATGACACTAAGGTTGACGGTTTTGACATCACTTGCTTCTTTGACGCAGATTTGTCTGAGTGGGTTGATAGAACCGTCGGATAGGCGAAAATCTGGAGATTCTATTCCATCCCAAGTTACTTGAGGGAGGCTCAATCCAAACTTGTACAAAAACAATTTCCCGAAATCACTGTCAAGACTTGGGAAGAAGTATTTATTGGAATACTGGTTGTTAAAAACTTTGATATTGCCCACGTATGGATCGTAATTGGGGTCTTTTTCATTCTGAGAAGCTAATTCTTCTCTGCTACCACCACCGCCGCTGTTGTCATCACCGCCCAACTCTTCTAGTAGCTTGTAACTCAAAATTCCCAGTGGGAATGTCTTGTTATCTCGGATTACATTGTCATGGATGTATACCTCTTTAGTAGCCAAGACTAATATGCCAGTACCTGGAGGGATGACAGCTACCATATTACCTGGAGGAGCAAAGTTGACCGTATTATTGTCAAAAACCTCATTGTTGTAGACTTCTATGTTGTTACCATATTGTGTCAATCCTGGTAGGTCGAAAACTAAGATTCCACCGGTGTTCTCATAGCTTCGGTTGTTCCTGATGATGACATTTTTAGAATTTTCACTTTCGATCCCAGCTACATTCCAATAGACGTCATTATTCTCTATCAATACGGTGTCTGATTGTCCCACGTAGATACCAGCATCGCTGGCGCCAAATACTGTGCAGTTTTTGATGATGACATGGGTTGATAAGACGGGGTAAAAGCCATAGGCGCCATTGAGCTCGTCAACTATTCCTGTCCAGCCTGATGTTACATTGGTGATGGTGATGCCATCAGTATCCGTTACCTTGATGTTGTCACCTGCTGCATCCTCGATTGTGAAACCTGATAGGACAATGTTTTGACAATTGGCAACTCGAATACCCTCTGCACCTTGTTGTTGATTTTTAAAAGAGAGAATCGTTTTGTCTTTCCCTTGTCCTTTGATGGTGACGTTGCTCTTGCCTTCTAAGATGAGACTTTTGTCAAAAATGAATTGACCTTCGGGAAGTTCGATTGTAGAACTATCCTGAGCAAGGATAAATTGAGTAAGGATGTTTTTCTGATCGTTAGTGAAGCTGCGATCAGGGTTGAATTCAATAACAGTATCGCATGAAATAACGATAACCGATAGCAGTAGTAGAATATAAAGTCTCATTAGGAATGTTTTGACGTATTCCTTCGAAGATAGTAAAAATGAGGAGTGATTAGAAATATACGGGGCAAAGACCGTCTTTCTTGTTGGTTTTCAATCGGATTCTATAGTTGATCAATATCTCATGAGATCCAGCAGTGAAACCGTTAAGATCACTTGTAGGGATGTCATAGGCATACCCTACTCTAAAGTTTTCATTTAACACCAACTGTGTCATTACTGAAAACGAATCTCCAGATCGATAGGAGAGACCCGCATAGACTATTTCATTGAAAATAAAATTCACATTCAAATCATAAGCGATCGGTGTATTGTCTTGTAGTCTCAATAGAAATGAAGGATTGATTTTCATTCCTCTTGTTAAATCTTTTACAAACCCAGCCGTCACATAATAGTATCTCGAAGAACGAGCTTCGGTAGGAGAGTCTCCTATTTCAAAAACGGTAGGAGTCAAAATATAAGGAATAGAGGCTCCTATGAAAAAGTCTCTGTTAGCGAAGTATAACCCCGCACCAAAGTTAGGATTGAATTTTTGAACTAATACGTTGTATTGATCTGATGGGTCAAACCAATCTAATTTATTGAAATCTGATGAGCGTTGATCAAATCCACCTTGCAAACCCATGGATAGAATTCCTTTGCTCATTCTTATTTTGTAAACGCCACTGGCATATACACTATAGGTCTCGTGTACGCCAACTACATCTCTGGTTACATTCAACCCGACACCTACCTGGTTGTCTTTAAAAACTGTATGAGCAGTTAAGTTTTGATATACAGGAGCTCCTTCTATGTTCACCCACTGATTCCTGTTGGTGAATATTACTGAAAACAAATTCAAACTACCAGCATAAGCAGGGTTAAGAGCCAATCCATTGTATGGATAAGTTGAAAAAACCGGTCTCTGTTGTGCATGAGCACTTAACCCTACAAATACTAGACTAAAAAATAATAACGCTTTATATATTTTCATTCAATTTTTATCTTATCAACTCCAAGTAACCTTGTACTACATCATCACTTGAACCTGCTCCTTTGTCAAAAATATAGAAATAAGTTCCTTCTGGCAAACTACCGCCTCCACCTATTCCTGTATTACCAGTTCCTTTGAAGACATTTCCATTGGTATTGTCCTCATAGTTCCTAGTTTCATATACTAACGTACCAGATCGGTTATATATTTTAACACTGTTGTTTTCGAATCTATCGGCACAAGTAATTCTGAAATAATCATTCTTATTATCGCCATTATCTGAAACAGCATTGAAGATCACACTCTCAGTAGTTATAACGAATGCTTCCTCATGTACACATTCATTGTCATCAACAATCAATACTCTGTAGTCACCAGGGCTAATACCACTTAGTCTTTCATCTTTACTGAAGGTTGCTTCATAATTGGCAGTATCAATTGCCACACCTTCATCGACTGTCCAGAAGAACTCATCTACGAATGTGTTATTATCAAAGACTAAGTCTGCTGTACCATTTCCTACATATTCACCTGAGAATTCAGAAATCAACTCATTACAAGCAGATTCGGTAATCTCAACAGTAAATGTAGGGATAACACGATCACGTATTACTGCGATCTCAGAAGCTTCAGATACACAACCGGTGTTGATGTCTGTTGCTTTGACATTGTAGATACCTTCGTCTAATCCAGGAGCAGTGAATGTTGAACTCAATGTGTCGATCAAATTATCATTGTTTTTCCAAACGAATGTGTAACCTTCGATTGTACCATTAACATCAGCGCTTACAGCTCCATTTGGTGTTACACAATTGATATTATCACTGATCAATTCAGTCAATGGTAATGGAACTGGTACAGTTTCATTAGTGATCGTGATTTGATCTGTTGTTTCACAACCTGTATATCTGTCTAACATGTTAATGGTATAGGTCTGATCAATTAACTGGAATACAGTCAATGTTGAATCAACTAATGCACCGCTGGTTGTTTCACCTTCGTACCAGTAGAATGTATATCTAGATGGATCCTCAGGAATCGACATCACTGTTGCTTGTCCATCTGCTCTTGTCAAATCACATTTGGTTAAGGCATGATCTTGATTGATTGACATCATCATATCATCTGTGTTCATCAAGTTGTCGATTTCAACTGCTGTAGGTTCAGAAGCACACTTACTGTCATCATCGATGACCAATACGGTATACGTACCATCTTCTAAATCTTGAGAGAAGTTACTATTCAATAGATTCGCAGCATCTCCACCAGCACTAGGTACATCACCTTCATAAAGATAATATTCAAATATTGGTGAGTCATTCACATTGTTTAGAACCTGAATAACTAGTTCTCCATTGGCATCCATACAGTTTTCATTGCCAGCAGTTGTGACATTAATTAAAAGTGGATTATTAGGAGCATCAATCATACCATACGTTTCTGTTGTGACACAACTAGTTGCGGTATTGGTTACTGTGATGTCATAGAACCCTTGCGCTACATTAGTATAGGTTGGATCATTTGCTGGTCCTCCATTTGCTGACCAATCAAAAGTGTAATCAGTAGTACTTGAATTGATTATCCCACTTTCATTGACTCCAACTGTAAAGAGACCGTTTGGATTGGTTACATCACAATTAGATTGTAATTCAAATGCTACCATATCAACTATTGGTGCGATGCTCTCATCTTCTACGATGATTTCAAACACGCCTGATGTACAAGAAGTGATCGTATTGAATGCTTCGATGTAGTAAGTGTCAGCGCCAAGGTTTTCAAACAAACCGTTGTTTGCTCCCATGTCTGTACCTGCACCAGCAGTATACGTACCCGTATGTAAGATGTAAGTGTAATCTGCTACAGTATAAGGACTGATCGCATCAATTTGAATGCTACCGTTGACCAACGCTCCACAAAGAGTAGTTGGCGTAACGGTTACCTCATTTTCAACCTCAATCATAATGTTTTCCTCTTCAAATGGTACAGTGAACGAATCGGTCACTGTACATCCTGTCACGCCATCTGTGATTGTTACTGTATATTCAATAGCATCCAAATTATTTGCAGTTGCAGTTGTCTCTCCTGTAGACCATAGATAAGTAGGAGAGGCTGCATCTGTTGTTACAGTCAATTGTGCATTTCCTCCCGTACAATACTGATCAGCTTGATCAACAGTGAACACAATAGAAGGAGGGGTGCTATTGTCAAGAATGGTAACATCAAATATGTCACTCATACATTCAAAAGCATTTGTAATATTGATGACATAGTTGCCAGCTGGCAATTGATCAACATGACCATTTGCAACGTCATTTCCACTATGCGGATCTCCATCACTAGTCAATATGGTAACAGTATAATTTGTTAAATCGACTGAAACTGAATTTTCAAGAACACTAGTTACTTCTATTTCACCATTAGGGTTGACACAATTAGTATTGTTGACCGATGAAACAGTTTCTATTGAGAAAGAGGTCTCATCTCCAATTATTTCTATTGTAAAATCTCCTTCACAAGTATTGCTTGGGTTGGCACTGTCAATTACTCTAATGGAATAAATACCAGCGGATAACCCAGATACTGTACCTGAGATAGCTGTTCCAGTAGCTCCAGTAATTGTTCCATTATCAGTAATTGCAATTCCTTCATCTACTGTTGCACCAGTATACCATTGGAATGTATAACTCCCTGCGTCATCATTAGTGATGGACCATTCAATCTCTCCATTCCCTTCATTGGTATCAGTATCACAACTTGTATCGACAACTGTATTACTAGCTGTTACAACAGGTGCCTCAGTTTGATCTTCAATTTCGAAAAGAGATAATCCTGTGTTACATCCAGTACTATTTGTAGCTTCTACATAATAGAACCCAGCTTCAACATTAGTCAGTGAAGTAGTGTTATTAGCTACTCCTAAATCAGTCAAAGGTGAGGCCGAATACCAAATGAAAGTATAGTCAGTCAATACACCGTCTATGTTTGCATCACTAATTGTGATACTTCCATTAGATCCACCACAATCTGTGATATGATTAATAGTAGCAGCAACTGCTGCTGAATCTATACTGAAAGTACCTGGCAAGTTTGTGATTTCAAAGCTTGACTGAGTACTACATGTAAAGTTTCCATCTGCAATATTGTTGTCAGTAACTACAGCTGTATATGTATCAGGTGATAGAGCGGTCAATGCACTTCCGTCTGTATTAATACTAGCAGAACCGATGTTACTACCTGTAGCAAGATTCATTGTTGCATCACTTACATCTGATCCTCTGAACCATACTATTTCAAAGTCAGTAATCGTAGCTCCATTTAAGTTAATAGTCAAAGTACCATCTCCTTCATTTTCAGGAGAAGTACAATTTGTGTCAGGCGATGAGCTATCCAAAATTATCACAGGATTCTCATGTGTATCTTCAATAGTAAAGTAGAATTCAGAACTAGAACATGTTGTGGTTGTATTTTGAATGACAACCTTATAATCTCCACCTTCAATATTTTCTAAAGTTGATCCATTTGTTCCAGTTGTATTCCCTACAGTTATAGCAGCCCCATCTTCATATGTGAATGTGAATGAATAGCCTGCTAAATTTCCAGTAGCTACACCATCTTCAAGCACATCTGTGATTGCAAAACTTCCTGTATTCGTACAGTTCGCATTGTCAGTTAATGTGTATTCTGAAGTTGAAATAGAGATAATCGGTAGTTCATCCAAAATAGTAAATGAAGCTTCCGTCTCACAAGTATTGTTAGGGTCAGAAGTATCGACTACTACTACTGTATAAGTATCCGCACTCAAGTTTTGAATACCCGATACACCAGATATTATGGCTGAGCCTTGGTTTGTATTATCGTCAGCAGTAGTAGTTATTAAACTAGTGGCGTCAGAAGTGTCAGTACCTCTGTACCAAGTGAACGTGTAGTCTGTTACAGACGGTGTACCACTTTCATCTACAGCAGCCG
>JAOPTS010000020.1:60308-60967 GCA_051531955.1 Reichenbachiella sp. | reverse complement strand
ATCATAAGTCGCTTCTCCACTTTCCTTCTTATCCAATTGCGCTTGCCAAACACCATTCTTTTCGTAAGGAGCTTTCTTGAAGATACCTTCAGGATCACTCGTAGGCATACTCGTAATTACAACTCCTGATGTTTGGACATCCCACTCTACTTTCCCGTTGGGAGCAACATCTGTTTCAAATGTACATTCTTTGCTCCAAGTGCTATTGTCATTACTGACATACATTTGATCACTTTCATACTTCACATAAATAATCGCAGTACTCATTGGTATTTGGTTTTAAAGATTAAAAAATAATTCGAAAAATGCTGCTGCCTAATATTAGCTAAAACATCCCACACATGAAAGAGTAAAGAGATTTTAGTATTGGGTATTGGGTATTGGGTAGAGAGTAGAGAGTAGAGAGTAGAGAGTAGAGAGTATTGGGTAAAGAGTAATGAGATTTTAGTAATGGGTAGAAAGTATTGAGTAGTGAGTAGAGAGATTTTAGTAATTAGTACAAAGTAGTGAGTACAAAGTAGTGAGTACAAAGTAGAGAGTATTGGGTATTGGGTAAAGAGTAATGAGGTTTTAGTAATGGGTAGAAAGTATTGAGTAGTGAGATGATGATGGGATAGTGACAAACGAACTCCCCCATACCCACGTCATTGCGAGGCGTG
>JAOPTS010000020.1:0-60295 GCA_051531955.1 Reichenbachiella sp. | reverse complement strand
ACGGGCCGTAGAATGACATGGTCAGTGCGGAACCTATACCGACAGATTGCCTCACTCGTACCTCCCTCGCATTGACGTCCTATTCTATGGCGACATTGTGAGAAGTAACAGTAGAAGCCACCACACCCACGTCATTGTGAGGAGAGACAGAAGAAGCCACAACACCCACGTCATTGCGAGGCGTGACGGAGGAGCAACGTGGCAATCCCCAACGGGCCGTAGAATGACATGGTGAGTGCGGAACCTATACCAAAAGATTGCCACAGTCGTACCTCCCTCGCATTGACGTAGGCTGAGTCATGAGTAAGAGACCCAGCGTTAAGAAACAGATTGCCGCACGATCCTCCCGTTGGGTTAACTATTTCACCATACAATAAAACTATTGCCTTAAGCAATTTTACTATTGAATAATTAAATATTAATATCACAAATACCATAATCATATTGAGTAATTCAATAAAACATTGTAGCAATCCAATAAGACTATTAAGCAATACAAAA
Organism: Reichenbachiella sp.; assembly: GCA_051531955.1. Classification (GTDB taxonomy): domain Bacteria; phylum Bacteroidota; class Bacteroidia; order Cytophagales; family Cyclobacteriaceae; genus Reichenbachiella. Next base: position 59,794 of record JAOPTS010000020.1, on the reverse strand, counting down.
TCACTATTGTACTATTAATACAAACATCTGATCTATTGAAATAAGCATCTAATAAATGAAAGAATTCTATTGCACCATACAAGAAAACTATCAATCCCTACAATAATTCTATTGAACAATGAAAGAAAACATCTTAGCTATCCAATTAGACTATTGAGCAATACAAAATCATTATTACATAATGAATACTAACATCTGATCTATTGAAATAATCATCTAAGAAATGAAATAATTCTATTGTACGATACAAGAAAACTATCAAGCTCCTCTAGGTGTAGTTTGTAACTACACCTTCATATCATTTCTACTGCAACTAGGCCTTGCAGTCCAGCGTAACTACTAGCACTGCTGTACAAATAATCTTCAGCTTGCGCAACCCAACCTGCCCTTACTGGATTTTGATGGATATAATTCACACGACTGTTCCAAAGATCATTGCTATTCATCTCGACAGCATGATTGGTCATGACAACATAGGCATACAGCTGCATTCCCTTCTCCAGTTGGCAATACTTTAAGCTGTCAATAATAATGTCCCGATAAATTTGACGAGAAAATATATCAACCCCGCCAACCACTTGAAAGGTTAAATAATAAGCTGCTTCCTGATCTCTAATTTGATAAGCTGACCCCATGTATCTACGATTTGAACACTACAAACAAGGTAACCCCTTTCGTGAAAAACCGCATTTACAAAATGCTACATTACGCTGCTTGAAAAATATAAAGGTGTAGTTAATACTACACCTAGTGATTGATTTTTATTCTACGCCTAGATGGGGCCGTAGAATGACATAGTGAATACTGAACTAATACAGACAGGTTGCCACAGTCGTCCCTCCCTCGCAATGACGTCCTATTCTAACATGTCATTGTGAGAAGTAACAGAAGAAGTCATCACACCCTCGTCATTGTGAGGAGTGACATCCTGAGCCTAGCGAAGGATGTAACGACGTAACAATCCCCATCAGATCGTAGGAGGTTTCGGTGAGTGACTGACCACCCCAAAAGATTGCCACAGTCGTACCTCCCTCGCAATCACGTACTTTTCTAAACATCATCCCAAGAGCTAAAAAATTACCTCTAATAATTACATTCCTAGGTTCTATAAGAAAGACTCAACGCTCATGATGTTTATAGAAAAACACAAATAGTAGATAGGGTAAATCAAGTTATAAGTTACTATTAAGGATAATAGCTGGAATCACATCTCAATGAAGAGATTGGTTTAATTATGACTCTTTCATTTTTACAGCCATTTCATTCAAAATCAACAAAATCATATCAACGCAGAATTAACATGAAACAACTTTTACCATTTTTCATTATCACATTATGTTTAACAGGATCAATTCACGCTCAAGAAGCTCGATTATATGGTGTCTCTGACCAAAACAAAATATACAAACTAAACCCTACGAATGGAGATGTATTGGCTGAACTGTCCATAAACACAGATCCGGCCTATGAAGAGGGGCTAGCATTCTCAGGTGATTATGTATTCTACGTCAACGGAAAAGGGTTAAGAGAAATCATTGTCATAGACAAAGATCTAACCGGTATAGTAGACACCATCGACTATAAATTCCCTGCAAGAGTGGATGGATTAGCCATCAATGGAAACACCATGTATGTTTTTGATTTTGTTGCAAAGCAAATAATGGCATATAACCTATCTACAGGCATCATCGATAAGATTTATCTTTTCCCTTTCAATATCATAGGTGGAATTGCATGGTCTGGAAACAGAAACACATTATTTGTAAGTGGTGACTTCTTTACTGGTGAAAAGAGAATTTACGAAGTTGATTTAGAAACTGGAGAGATAGTAAACACTTTGGAAACGGCTTATGCTGCTTTTGGCCTCAGTTATTCAAACAAATTAGACTTGCTATTCATGACCTCCGCGTCATTTGAAAGTAATAACAAGGTTTATGCAATTGATCCTGAAACAGGGCTAATTACATCGACTTTTAGTGGCGCTTATAGCGCATTTGCATCCGATGAATCATCGACTCCAATAGGCGATGACTTCCTGACTGTCGTACCAGACAATGATCAAACACTACCTGAGTCCACCATCATAAGTGAGAAAAAGACAGAAGTAACACTAAATACTAACACCTATAATGCTGAGAATACTATTTACCCGAACCCTACAGTAGATGGCAAAGTGAAAATAAAGTTTACTTCTAAAGAATTGAAGACGCTTAATATTTACACCCTATCTGGGCACAAAGTAGGGTCACACTCTACCTCAAAAAACTTCTTAGAATTAGATTTATCTCATCTACAAACTGGGACTTATATCATTGAACAACTTGAAACAACAACAATTTCAAGGTCAAAAATTCAGCTTCACTAATATAGGCACCAAGGCTATATGCACATAGCTACACTAGCACGAAATACTGTTGATGACGTTTGACCATCACTTTTTATTCTCCTGGATCAATTCCAGTGATGAAGAAAGTAAGACAAATTGTAAATTGTGCTAGTGTGTTGAGACCAAAAGGAGCTGATTCATAAGAATTGAATCAGCTCCTTTTTTTTGTCATATTCACATATTCTTGTTCTTACATCTCCGCCAGTTTATTTACCGTATTCCAGTTGCGGCTGGTGGCACTGACTTTGAGCTTTTTCTCCAGGAAGTTATTGTCCATCTTGGTTTTGCCTGCACCGCTGTGATAGCAGAGGTACAGCATTTGACCAATCAAATAATACTCATCGCCTTTGGTATCAGCAGCTGCCAATGTTTGGATACCTTCCATTGTTGGTTCCACTTTTAGAAAACAGAAATACAGCTTCTTGGTTTCCTCCTCTTTGCTCACAAACGGATTATCTGCGATGATTGGAGGCAAAGCATCTTGACGTAACACTAACGTCGGCACTTCAAAACCAAATTCATCCAAAATACACTTTTGAATCAAAACAGCGGCATCAGCTTCCGTCAAGGCAGATTCAAACACGATATTACCACTTTGAATATAGGTCTGGACATCACCCAATCCTTGTGTGGTTAGGGCTTCTTTCAATTCGGCCATTTTTATTTTTTTCTGTCCACTGACATTGATACCACGGAGCAAGGCGATGTATTTTATCATATTATGAAGATAGGTATTATTGATAAAGCAAAAACTATTGCTCATTAACTATTGAGTATTAACTGAAAACATTAATTTTGCCGCTCAATTTTTTCAGATTACTGAGCAATACAATGATTTTAAGCGAACAGGAAATTATTAGACGTCAATCCAGAGAACAACTGATTCAAGCTGGTATTGACCCTTATCCATCTGACACTTTCGAAGTGAATGTCACCACTAAGGACATCCACGAGAACTATGAAAAACGAAAGACGGATTATAAGAACATTTCTATCGCGGGTCGATTGATGACCAGACGTATCATGGGCTCTGCCTCGTTTGCAGAGATTCAAGATGCTAGTGGCCGTATTCAGATTTATTTGAGAAGAGATGATTTGTGTCCAGAGGAAGACAAGAGTCTCTATAATTCGGTTTTCAAAAAGATGATGGACATAGGTGACATCATCGGCCTCAAAGGTTATGTATTCACTACTGAGGTAGGCGAAATTTCAATCCATGTTACGGAATTGAAATTATTGACTAAATCGTTGAAGCCGCTACCCATCGTAAAAGAAGCGAAGGATGCAGATGGCAATATGAAGACTTTTGATGCCTTCACTGATCCAGAATTAAGATATAGACAGCGTTACGTTGACATGATCGTTAACCCTGAGGTAAGAGAAACGTTCATCAAGCGTACCCAATTGGTCAACTCGATGAGAGGTTTCTTGGCTAATAAGGGTTATTTGGAAGTAGAAACTCCTATTCTACAGCCGATGTATGGTGGTGCTGCTGCAAGACCATTCAAGACACATCACAACACATTGGACATGACGCTATACTTGCGTATCGCCAATGAATTGTATCTAAAGCGATTGATCGTAGGTGGATATGATGGCGTATTCGAGTTCTCTAAAGATTTTAGAAACGAAGGAATGTCTAGGTTCCATAATCCAGAGTTCACCCAAGTAGAGCTATATGTAGCCTACAAGGATTACGAATGGATGATGGATACGACCGAAGCAATGGTTGAGAAAGTAGCGATGGATCTACACGGTACTACTGAGGTACAAGTAGGAGAAAACGTGATCAATTTCCAAAGGCCTTGGAAGCGTTACACGATGTTCGAAGCAATAGAACACTTCACAGGTATAGACATCTCGGAAATGGATGAGGTAGGACTGAGAGAGACTGCTAAATCTCTTGACGTACCAGTGGATGAGACAATGGGTAAAGGAAAGTTAATTGATGAGATTTTCGGTGAGAAGTGTGAAGGTCAATTGATCCAACCTACTTTCATTACAGACTATCCAGTGGAAATGTCTCCGTTGGCTAAGAAACACAAAGACAAGCCAGGTTTGGTAGAACGTTTTGAAGCGATCGCCAATGGTAAAGAGATATGTAATGCATTCTCTGAGTTGAACGATCCTATCGATCAAAGAAAAAGATTCGAAGAGCAATTAGAGTTAGGCAAGAGAGGTGATGACGAGGCAATGGTCTTGGACGAAGATTTCTTGAGAGCACTAGAGTACGGCATGCCTCCTACAGCAGGATTAGGTGTTGGTATCGATAGGTTAGCTATGATGATGACCAACTCCAATTCGATTCAGGATGTACTGTTCTTCCCTCAGATGAAACCGGAGAAGAAAGTAGTCGCATTGACAGAATCTCAGTATACAGAATTAGGTGTGGCGACAGACTTGATTCCAATTCTGCAGAAGCTAGGTATGGTGACCAAAGAACAGTTTGCTGATTCTAAAGATGGCAAGTTACACCAAGATGTTTGCGGTACTAAGAAAAAGTTAAAACTGAAAGAAGTTAAAAACCCATCATTGGAAGATGTACAAGGTTGGATAGCGGCAGCAGGACAATAAGACATCAATAACATACGTTTCTAAAAGCCAACATTAATTGTTGGCTTTTTTAGTATTTGCTTTACTATCTTGAAAACATGCAATCTTACGAAGAGAAAATAGTTATAGAATTAGTTGAATGGCAAAGCACCATGCAACGGACGCCCTCTTTTTCGAATGACGCGATTAAAAAATTTCAAATCAAAATTAATAAACTGATTCCTGAAAAAATTCATCAAGTCATCACCAAGACAATCAAAGAACTGACACGAGGCGTATTGTTCGGAGCTAATTTCACCACCAAAAACATTGGTGGTCCTATTAACGTTCATTTGGCAGAAGACTTGATCAAGGAGCGGATTAATTTCTTTACCTCCACAGCAACCGCCGAAGGAGCAATTACCGGATTCGGAGGCTTTGTAAGTGGGTTGGCCGACTTTCCACTTTGGATGAGTATCAAAATGAAAATGCTTTTTGAGATTGCCAATCATTACGGATTTGACACCAATGATTATAAAGAGAGAATCTACATCTTGTACGTTTTTCAAATAGCATTCTCAAGTCAAAAAAGGAGAATTGAGTTATATCACACCATGCACAATTGGGAAACAGAGCAGCACAATCTCCCAGAAGACATCAATGAATTTGATTGGCGTACATTTCAACTCGAATACCGAGATCATTTAGACTTAGCCAAGCTATTTCAATTGATCCCAGGCATAGGAGCCATAGTGGGCGCCTACATCAACCACAAACTCACTAACCGACTCGGTAAGATCGCCATGAATGCTTATCGCATGAGACTGTTAAGAGATGGGCGTCTTTTAATCAAAGGCTAGCCTTTGGATACCACTTCTCTACCAAAAGGCGTCAGAGCCAAGCCGGCCAATTTGAAGTGCTGCATGGCAAACGGCAGACCGATGATCGTGATGGCAAACAAAACGCCGAAAGCCAGGTGTGTCAAGCAAATCCATAATCCTCCTACAAAAAACCAAATCACATTCATCAGAGTAGACAAACAACCTGGCGCTGGAGCTACTGTTCTGATCTCACTGCCAAAGGGCCACAATGCCAAACCGGCTAACTTTAGTGTCTGAAAACCAAAAGGAATCCCAATGATTGTAACCATCAATGCGACACTGCTGATCAAATATTCGATGGCAATAAATACTCCTCCAAAGACTAACCAAATAATATTTCCTATTGTTTTCATAATTGAGTTTTTGACCTACGCAATAGGTCGAACTAATACCTGGATTATTACAAATTGAGTCATCTTTTTTTTTTGCAGGTGTGATTGGTGAACACATCAATCAGTCCAACCTGTTGGCTGTTAGGTATTAGAATTCAAACAAAATATTGCGTCTTGTTCTAATATCTAGTGTCTAGTGTCTAATAATCTCGGATCTTGATTTAGTAACACTGAAAATTTCAATCACCATTCAACCTATGGTACTTTCAGTCTATTGAGGTTTAGTTACAATCTCTCTGTCAAACTGGGAATCATTGCCCCAAAGGCCGTTTGCAACTTTTTTCTAAGCAACAGCCCTGATTTATTCTCAATGAGGCGACCATCGATTTCATTAATAGGTGTCAACTCTCCCATGGTCCCAGTGGCAAACACTTCATCGGCAGTATAAAAATCTACTAAAGAAAGATTCTTCTCAACGACCTCTATGCCTGAATGCGGAGCAATTGCCAACACCAATCCTCTTGTGACCCCATGCAAACAAGCATCAGCATGCGGTGTATACAACACGCCATTTTTAATCATGAATAAATTCGTGTCATTTAACTCTGCGACAAAACCATTGCTATCTAGCATGACAGCTGCATCTACTTTTGCAAAATTTGCTTGAATCTTTGCCAAGATGTTATTGAGCAGATTGGCATGGTGAATCTTAGAATCTAAAAATTGAGGATTGTTCCTTCTTTGAGTAGAAGTAATGACTTTAATACCCGATTCATTATCATAGACGAGTGGCTTCCATTCGGCGAGTACTATTAGGCAACAGCCTTTTTGATTCAATCTAGGATCCATTCCTGATGTCACCTTTTCACCTCGGGTCAACGTCAACCTGATGTGTGCCTCATCCGACATACCATTGGCTTCCAAGGTCTGTTTGATTGCCTTTCTTATAAATTGATCTGACGGAACATTTTCAAAGTCCAAAGCCTTGGCAGAATCATACATTCTGGCCAAATGCTTGGTCAAGCAAAAAATACCGTCTTTGTAGACTCTGAGACCTTCCCACACAGCATCCCCTCCTTGAACAGAGCTGTCAAAAACACTGATTTTTGCATCACTTCGATCGACCAACTTATCCCCTACCCAAACCTTGATATTATCATTTTTAGGATCGTATTGTTGCAGCATCTTAGAGTTTCAAAGTGTATTCAGATAATTTTTCATAATAAGGTAAGGCTTCTTCATAGAGCGTCTGTCCATGCTCAGTCAAAACCACTTCTTCTTTTATCTTATTGGCAAAGCAAGTGGAATCATGTACCGTTTTGTACCAATACTTGGCCCAAGAGCCATCTTCTGCAATGGGTCCTTTTTCCCAACTCAACATGGATTCTTCGAATGGCATTTCTATCGTTTCACAAATCAGTGACAGATATGCCTTAGGATCTTTGAGTAAATACCCTGAATCTATAATGACTGGAGCATGTCCTTTGTTCAACAATGCCTCGAACCTCAACCATTGTGACTTGACACCTATATCTTCTATGGTAGGCTTCTCTATTACTTTACAAAAACTCGCAATCAATTCCTTTGGATCTCTCGTCAGGAATACGTTTTTGAATTTTGAAAAAGTGAACTCATGCACCTCCAAGAGATGATGTGCCATATTTTTAACAAATACTATTTCGTGATCTTCCTTCACCTTTTTGATCAAGGCCAGTACGGCATTCATGTTTTGAGGCAATTCTTTCATTACCGTATCCTTGCCCGGATGATCGACTTCACTCAACGCCAGATAATAAGCATAAAACGGTTCATCTATTACTTTGACACTTGAATGTTGTGCAAAAGAATACATCAGTGCGGTTGAAACGTTTCTAGGAGTAGCGATGAGATTTATGACCATATCGATATTTTATGGCAGTAAAATATCCCGATTTTTCATCAATCGCAAAAACTACCCTCAACAATCTTTATCTAGCACAGCTACAGTTATAATGTTCGCCATAATATCCAGTAAGTTCTTCTACCAATTGATCAATTTGATTCAACCCTATATACTTCTTAGATCCTTCATGCACTTCTGGCTGAGACAATTCAATTGCAATATCAATTTTATAGGCCAATGACAGTTCCTTGAAAGGTTTTTCAACTCTTTCAACTTGGCTGTATTCGATAGGTAATTTGATTATAAACATGTGAGTTCAAATAACGAAAAAATAACATAGATGTTGAAGTCTCAACCAAAAATCTTTGGTTAAATCATCTAAGTTTGCGGTAAATAATAATCAGATGGAGAAAGGGAAAATGATTATACCAGCAGGTATTAAAGGACTAATTTTTGATTTGGACGGCACTATCTTAGATTCTATGCCTTTGCATTATAAAGGGTACCTACATGGATTGAGTCAATGGAATGTTCATTATCCTGAAGAAGTATTTTACACCAGGGGAGGTATTCCTACGAAAACAACTTTCGAAATGATAGCGGAAGAAAACAACATTCAAAATTTTGATATTGAAAAAGCCCTTCAACTGAAGAGAGAGTTTGTGGACACTCAACTTGACAAAATCACTCTAGTTACTCACGTCATGGACGTAATCAAAGAGTATCATGGTAAACTACCTATGGCTGTTGGAACAGGTAGCAACAGAAACACCGTAGATCATATGTTTGAAATGCACGGCCTAGGCGAATACTTTGAACATGTCGTAACCGCTACAGAAGTAAGCCATCACAAGCCACATCCAGAGACCTTCCTTAAATGTGCAGAGTTAATTGCAATAGCCCCCAAAGACTGCATCGTATTTGAAGACGGTAAACCAGGCATGGTGGCTGCTGAGTCTGCCGGCATGCAAGTGATAGACATCACGAAATTTGCATAAGCATACGCAACATCAAAACCATTATTCCTAAAATAGCTTGGCCACAGATGAAGCCAGACCGATAAATTATTTAATTTAGATCATGCTCCGAACTTTACTGCTACTGGTCTTCGCCTTATTGCACCTTGTGTCACAAGATGCACAAGCTCAATTCCATGGTCATGACAGTTCGAATTATAAGCATGACAATAAATATGTAAAAGACTATTCGGACAAACTTTCCCTCAATCTACTAGGTGTCCTCAAGTCCAATGAAATCGCTCATCATGATGGCGTGACCAATCAAGACTTCAAATACAAACCAAACGAAGTTTTCAACCTTGGATTTGGTGTACAATACAAATGGCTAGGCATTGAGTTAGCCTTCAACATCCCGGCCTTCAACGACGATGACCATATCTATGGCAACACCAAACATTTTGATCTCCAATCCAACATTTACACCACTCACTTTGTGATTGACCTGGTCTATCAACGCTACAAGGGCTACTATGCTAGCAATCAAGCCTCCTACGATACCCTCTTCAACCCAGACGAGCCGGTATACAGCAAAAGGTCAGATATTTCGACTAAGAGCTACGGTTTTCACGCCTTGTATATTGTCAACTCAGACAGGTTCTCCTATCGTGCTGCCTTTACCTTCAACGAACGACAAGTCAAGAGTGCGGGTACTTTTTTGTTTGGGTTATACTTTAATCGTTACTTGATGAATGCTGATTCTACTATAGTGCCAGTCCAATATCAAGACCAAGTAGATCAGACGGCAGATTTTCGAAACACCCGACATTACACTTTCGGGGGTAGTGGTGGCTATGCTTATAATTTGGTGCTATTTCATCGAGTATTTGCTTCGGCTAGTGCTGTTTTAGGAATAGGCCCACAGATACTCGCTCACCATGAAAATCAACACCACGGTAATGATACAGATTATCAGTTTGCTGCATTTATTGCTTTCCGAGCAGCTATTGGATATAACGGTCCCAAATTCTATGCTGGCGTCAGTGCTTTTGCGACCTCCAATGGAGGTCAAGACAATGATGAATCCTACCTCACTCATGGCATCAACAACTTCAAAATCCATATTGGAAGACGGTTTTCTGTCGGGCAGTGATTATTTGGACTTGAGCATATCCAGATGCTTTTGCATTCTGAACAGTCTGAAAAAAGTAATTACACTAACAGAGAAAGTCAATACTAGGGTAATCGGTAAGTAAAAAAAGCCAGCCACATCACCGTCTACTTCGCCAAACCACATAAAGAATGTCAAAGCAGAAATCACTTGAAACTTGTGACGTTCCACAAAAACCTCCAAAAAGAATGGTGTAGTCATTTGATCTTTGAGTTTCGCTACATATAAAATTCTGTAAATAACATACCTTAACAAAAACACGATGAACAGGATGATCACATACATGCCTTTATCAACTTGTACGACATTGGTACTGACATCAGTAGAAAACCCTAATTCGGTACAAGTAAAATAAGCCAGCACATTGTAAATAGGGTTACCAATAATTGCAACAATCAACCACAATAATGAAAGAGGCTTTAACTCATTCCATTGTCTCTCAAAAATATTCATACTATATACTCAACGAATCGTAAACCTGTACTTTTGTCCACAATTCCTTACACGCCTCGATGAACTTGACATGTGCTTCCTCTACCTGATACTTGTCTTGGTCCTCCACAGACTCGAAAGTAACCAGCAAAGAATAAGTGTATGAACTATCCACTACATCCCTATCTGTCCCAGCAGGAGTACCTATATGTGAAAACTGGACGTACAAAGAATCATTGATAAACTCAGTGATGGATGACTCGAACAGTGCTCTATTAGATTGGTTATCTGGTTCTTTGAACCAAAACAATACGGTATGCGTGAAGTTGTTTTTTGTATCTTTCATGGCTTTGAATTGAATCGATTGCGAGTATAAAACCTATTAAATAGATAACAAAATTTTACCAAATCTTAAAACGAAATATCCCACTGAATTCTAAAACGAACATCATCATCCGCATCATCAAAATCAATATTCTCTAATAAAGAGATATCTGCTGTCAACTTGTTTCTGTGACCGCTAAAAAAATAATTAGCACCTATCGAATATTCTTTGATGTCTTCAGCATATTTATCTCTATGCCTCACCAACCCATATCTCAATGTCAACTCCAGAGGGTCTGGCACAAAATCTAACGCCTCACCAAAGAAGTAACCTGCCATCGCATACCCGCCATACAAGCTAGACACTTCATCGATAGCTAAATCATCAATTTGCTTGCCATGAGCCTCCGCCATGAATGAAAACCCCTTGTATTTCAGCATCCATTCTGCCCCCAATTGCTTGACCAAGTATTGCGATTTACTTCCTTCGGCATAACCAGGCAATTGCCCTCCTCCAACAGTAGAGAACCTAGTAAATGCACTTTGGTTTCTCACCGCAGATATTGCCAAGAATCCTTCTGGTTTTTGGACTCGATTCAAATCACTAAAAAACTTCTTGGTTACCACTCCAGAAAAATTCCATTGATACCTGGCCAAATACATCATGTGGTTGTTATTGTTGGTTGTCATACGACCATTACCATTGAAGGCCCCAATATTATAAGAGCTACAACCAAATTTCCCTTTGAATAAATCCCCTTTTATAGAAACACCCATTTGTCGATCGAATGTAAAAAAACGATTGGCAATCGATCGATCAGTCAGTTGTTGCTTGCCAGAAGATACAAAACGCTCTGTATTATAGACCACTTTCCATTGACCCAATTTCAATTGAATGGCATCCCACTTCGCTATGGTTATTTCCCAGTTGAGCAAACTATTTGAGGGAAAATCATATTCCAAATAATATTTCAAATACGGTTTATAGGCATGTCCACCAACTTTGAGTCTTGCACGTTGCACGTCAAATGATTGACCGAAATTATCTTCCTCTTCAATGATAAAATCTGGTTCCTCACCATACAGCACTGTATACCGAAACTGCACCCTCCATTCCATGTTCATCATGAAATCGCTACCGTACTTAAACTCCCATCCTTTAGACCCATAATTAATAGTTGGCTTGACAACTTGCGTAGAATCCTGAGCAAACACTATCGCACTTAGCCATACAAACCAAGAAATAAGTAGCGCCTCTTTCATGATTAGAAAGCTTCTCCAATTCTAAAATATACGCCCCAATCTTCTTTCCCGACAGCAGCATCTAACCCTACATTCATATGGTATTTAGGAAATACATTGTATCTAAATCCTGCTCCACCACCAGGTAACCATGAGCCATTATCTTCTTCATTGGCCGATCCCCAGACACTGGCTAAGCCAAGAAAGCCAACAGCGCTCATTTTTTCATGAAAATTCCACCTGTATTCCCCTTGGATTGCAGCTGTTTGATCCCCACGGTATTCTCCTTGCGAATACCCTCGAATATCCACTTGACCTACTACGAATTGCTGCTCAAAAGCCACCTCACCAACCCCAAAACCTCCATAAGCTCTCAACGCTATTACATCCTTATTTTCTCTCGATGAGATGTATTGATTGCGATAGATTTCAATTTTATCTGAAGAATAATCATTGGCTAAAAACTCTGGAAAGGACGTCCATTTAATATTGTTCAACGACCCTTCTCTTGGGTAATACACATCATCACGGTGATCATACGCCAAACTCAACCCATATCCGTTCAGAATATTCTCTTGTTCAAAATCCGTATCCTTGAAATCCGTTTTTGTTTTGACCCATTGGTAATGAAATCCCAAATACAAATCTTCGATGAGTTTTCGCTGCACTTCGACCATCACAAAATCTGCTCGCGTGTTATAATCCAAAACACCACCCGGAACACCATCTAAATAAAACTGAAAATTGACCGAACCAAGCCCCATTGCAGCAGTGACTCTCCAGCTATCCTCACGCAAATAAAGTTGCTGAAACATCATACCAAACCAGGTTTTATTGGTGGTATACATCCCTACCATGCCCGTCATCGACGCAGGTGAAATTGTATCATTAGGATTGACTTTATACATCGCCATCGGCACGGCTCCTATCGCTGCTCCCAAAGACCTGCTGTAATTCAAATAAGGCACAGCCATAAAATCAATTCTCTTTTCAGAAGTAGAATCGGAGGCAGCACCTGCCCCACCCGCAGAAGGTACTCCTTGTGAAAATGAAAACTGACTGGAAATAACCAATACAATAGTAAAAATCGATTTATTCATACGCAATGATACCATTGAATTAAATCACACTACTCTTGATCACCATCATTTTTTCACGTGTCATATCTTGCATAGAATGCGGTATACTCCCTACACCTAATCCAGAAGCATCTCTACCACCAAATGGCATCCAGTCTACTCTAAACGCAGTATGATCATTGACCATCACGGCGGTAGAATTCAGTTTCTTTACTGTGTCCAATGCCACGTCAATATTCTTGGTAAATACAGAAGATTGGAATGCAAAAGGTAGTGAATTAGCTCTATTGATGGCCTCATCCCTGTTGGAATAACTATACACACATATCACGGGCCCGAATATTTCCTGAGTAGATACTTTGGCGTCTTCTGATGGGTTCAACAGAACAGTTGGTTCGTAGCAAGTATCCGAAATTTTGTCACCTCCGCAAATGATTTTAGCACCTAACTCTTTTGCCTCTAGTACCCATTCATGTACCCTGTCCACTTCCTTTGGAGAGATCAGTGGCCCGACTTCCATATTTTCTTGCAATGGGTCTCCTACATTCAGTATTCTTACTCTAGTATCCAACTCGTCTATTACCTCATCCACAATAGAATCATGTACATAAACTCGCTGAACAGACACACAGACTTGCCCTGCATGATACATTCCTCCTTTGACCAAACCGGGGATCATTGCAAGAATATCTGCATCAGGCTCTACAATCACGGGTGCTGCACCACCATGCTCCAATGCGCATCTTGTCCCAGCAGCTAATTTGGATCGCAAGTACCAACCCACTTTTGCCGACCCAATAAAGGACAGAAAATTCACTTTCTCACTGGTCACCAATAACTCCGCGACTTCATTGTCACATACCATCGTTGTGCACCAGCCGTCTGGCAGACCTGCTGCTCGGTAAATCTCTTGCAGAATCAAACAAGTCAAAGGTGTAGCAGCTGCTGGTTTGATTATCACTGGCGACCCTACCGCTATCGCGGGTATCGTCTGATGAATAATCAAGTTGATCGGGTGATTGAACGCACTCACAGACGCCACCACACCTATTGGCTCCCTCATGGTATAGGCCATACGATTCAACGAGGAGGCAGTATGCCCCATCGGCACTTCATGACCACCCATATGTCCCATATTTTCAATCGCCAACTTCACCCCATTGATGGCTCTGTCCATTTCCACCTTGGTATCTATCCAAGGCTTGCCACCCTCCAATACAGATTGCTGTACAATCTCATTGTAGCGCTCCTCCATCAAAAAGATAATGTTTTCTAATATTTTCACTCGCTCATCTTTCGACAGCCATTTGCTACGATCTAGAAATAACCGATGTGCACGATCGATTGCATCTTCCATTTCTTGTGCCGTTCTTAATGGAATTTCCTTGATCAAGGATTGATCAAATGGTGCGTATACTTTTAAGGTAGACATGTTAATACAATTTATAATAAGTCAGTTTTTTCTTTAATTTTCACATTCAGGATGGCGTGATTCAAGGAATAATCCACAGGACAATCAATCACATGTACACCGGGTGTTTCCAAACATTTAGATAAGGTATCAACAAAATTAGCATCACTTTCTATGCGATGACCATGCGCACCATAACTCTCTGCGTATTTGACAAAGTCTGGATTCGTATAATCCAACCCAAAGTTATCAAAGCCCATCCCCTCTTGCTTCCACTTAATCATTCCGTAGGCATTGTCATTCAATATGATGACAATGACATCTAGTTTCTCTCTAACAGCAGTTTCTAATTCTTGCGAATTCATCATGAAACCTCCATCGCCACATACGGCTATTACCTTTTTGTCTGGGTTGATCAACTTGGCAGCTAGTGCTGATGGCAGTCCTGCCCCCATTGTTGCCAAGGCATTGTCCAATAGCAAGGTATTGGATTCATAACATTTATAATTTCTTGCAAACCATATTTTGTAAACCCCATTGTCCAAGGTCACTATACCATCCTCTGGTAGCAACTCTCTCACCTGACTCACGATTCTTTGCGGCAGCATTGGGAATCTTTCGTCTGTAAAATACTTGGTCAAATGGCTCTCCACTTCATCATGTACTTTATGATAATAGCTAAAATCCCATGCTGGTTGTGTATCTATTTGTTTGGTGATGTCCTCTACCGAATCTGCAATATCTCCCACCACATTCAACTGAGGAAAATACACCTGATCAACCTCCGCAGAGGAGAAATTCACATGGATCACCTTCTGCTCATTATGCTCCATGAAAAACGGAGGCTTCTCCACTACATCATGTCCCACATTGATAATCAAATCAGCCTTGTCAATCGCATCATGCAAATAATCTCCAGATGACAATGCAGCGGTACCTAAGAATAAATCTTGCCGTTCGTCCAATACGCCCTTACCCATTTGGGTATTGCAAAATGGCATTTTGGTCTTGGTTACGAATGCCTGTAAAGCATCCCGTGTACGTTTTCTATTTGCTCCAGCGCCAATCAGCAACAAAGGCATTTTGGATTCTTCAATCATTTTGACTGCCTGCTTCACTGCTTTAAAATCCGCTGATGGTCTACGGATATGATTGACTTCAAACACCAACTCATCCGTCTCCTCAGCAGCCACATCTTCAGGCAATTCGATATGTACCGCTCCCGGTCTTTCTTCTCCTGCCAAACGGAAGGCTTCTCGTATGATGGAAGGAATATTGTTGCCACTCACCACTTGACGGGTATACTTGGTGATCGGTCGCATCATATCGACCACATCTAATATTTGAAAGCGACCTTGCTTTGATTTTTTAATGGGCTTTTGGCCTGTGATCATCAGCATCGGCATGGCGCCCAATTGCGCATAGGCAGCAGGTGTCACCAGGTTGGTAGCGCCGGGCCCCAAGGTAGACAGACAAACGCCAGGTTTACCAGTCAGGCGTCCATAGGTAGCTGCCATGAATCCAGCTCCCTGTTCATGACGCGTCAATATCAATCGGATTTTTGAGTCTTTTAGTGAGTTTAATAGATCTAGGTTTTCTTCTCCAGGGATGCCAAATATGTATTCTACACCTTCATTTTCGAGGGCAGATACAAACAGGTCGGATGCTTTGTTCATAGACAGAGTGACTAATGATGTAAATGAATTTAGTCATTAACCTTGACATGACCAATGAGGAATCTAGCCTTTATTGGCAATCGCCAGATAAAAGTAATCTACTTGTCTAAAATCACCAGCTGTCCTTGCTTCAGAGAACACCACAAATGGTTTTGGAAGAATGCTCGTAATCATTTCAAATCCGAATTAGTGCTTGAAAATCCTTAGATTGGAAGTTCATTATTCATAACCCAATAAGATGATGACCTACAGAACAATGATCTCCCTCCTACTACTTGCCTTATTATTCGCCTCATGTAGCAACCTAGATAAAAGGCCTGATGACTCGCTTAATTTCATCATCATATTCACTGATGATCAAGGTTATGGTGACTTGAGTAGCTATGGACACCCCAGCATCAAGACACCCAATATAGATCAAATGGCATTAGAAGGTCAAAAATGGACTCAGTTCTACGCTGCAGCTCCTGTTTGTACTCCGAGCCGAGCAGGCTTACTGACGGGCAGATACCCTATCAGAAACGGTATGTCTTCTCCAGTAAAAGCTGTCCTATTCCCCAACTCGAGCGGAGGGTTACCGCAAGACGAGATCACTATACCCGAAGTACTCAAACAAAAAAACTATGCCACCGGGATGGTTGGAAAATGGCATCTGGGTCACTTGCCTGAATTTTTACCTACCTCACAAGGTTTTGATTATTACTATGGCATTCCTTACTCTAACGACATGAACTCAATAGGTGAGTGGTCGTCTTACCGAGACAGTACTGACAATCCCAATTATCAGGCGAACACCAACAACTACCATGTGCCATTGATGGAAAATGAAACGATAATAGAACAACCCGCTGACCAAAACACCATCACTCGCAGATATACCGAAAAAGCTATCTCGTATATCACCGACCATCAAGAAGAGCCTTTCTTCCTCTATTTAGCCCACAGCCTACCACATATTCCATTGTTTGCACATGCAGATTTCAAAGGAAAAAGCAAACAAGGACTGTATGGAGATGTCATTGAAGAAATAGACTGGAGTGTCGGAGAAATCCTCCAAACCTTAAAAGATTTATCCCTTGATAAGAATACAATCGTAATATTCACTTCTGACAATGGCCCTTGGCTTTCGTTTCAAACACATGGTGGTTCAGCAGGTCCCTTGAGAGCGGGCAAAGGCACGACATTCGAGGGGGGCCAGAGAGTACCTGGCATATTCTGGGGCCCAGGGAATATTAAACCTGGATTAATAAACGAACTAGGCTCGTCCTTGGACTTGATACATACCATTGCCGCATTGTCTGGAACGACTATCCCCCAAGATCGGAAAATGGACAGCTATGACTTAAGCCCCGTATTGAGCGGAACAAGTGACATAGGGGAGCGTAAAGAATTTTTCTACTGGAGTCAAGGAGAGCTATTTGCTGCCAGAATGGGCCAATGGAAAATACACCTGCAACAGATGGACCCTATTGCTTATTGGAAAAAGGTAACTCTTGAAGCACCAGAAATATACAATCTGGAAGCAGACATCTCTGAAAAATACAATCGCGCTGAAGCCAACCCTGACCTAGTTGCGCGACTACTAGGCTTTGCTAAGGAGCATCAGGCAGACATTACCAACCCGCTCCCCGATAATTTGGCGGGTACAATAGAGGAATAGAAGGTCTATTTACTACCTATCGGTTAAAATATGGATCCATCATCATCCATCGTTTTGAGTTACCCCAAAAACCCAACACCCTAACGACACCCGGATTTCAAGATTGATTGATAATAATATAGATTTGATCAACAAGTTAATTTTTATTCCAAAGGACAGTTAACACAACAGCATGACAGACTTTCTAGATTTTTTCGCCCATGTACCCAGTAGTTATAGGGCTATATTATTGATTGGGGGAATTATTATTTTCTGGGTTTTAGAAGGCGTAATCCCTTTGTTTAAATTCAAATACAATAAGGTACAACATGCGGGAGTTAATCTTTTCCTAACAGCTACGACTATGGTGGTAGGTTTTGCATTTGCCAGTCTGCTATTAAAAACATCAGATTACGTAGCACAATCAGCGTTCGGGTTGATGTATTTGATAGACATGCCGCTAGGATTACAAGTCATCGTAGGCTTACTATTATTAGACTTTATCGGGGCTTACTTGGTTCATTTGGTTGAGCACAAAGTAAAATGGATGTGGCGTTTTCACCTCGTCCACCACACAGACACCACTATAGATGTCACCTCAGGCCTCAGACATCACCCCGGCGAAACAGTCTTCAGAATGGCTTTTACTATTATGGCAGTCGCTATTGTTGGAGCACCCATGAGTATAGTCATGCTCTACCAAAGTCTGTCGGTATTATTTGCACACTTCAACCATTCTAACATCCCACTTTTAGGAAAATGGGACAAAATATTTTCATGGGTCATCGTCAGCCCCAACATGCACAAAGTACACCACCACTACCAACAACCCTTGACGGATAGCAACTATGGCAACATCTTCTCATTATGGGATAGACTCTTTGGGACATTCGTCTATGTAGAGGATATGAGTCAAGTCAAGTATGGAATAGACACTCACATGAAACCTGAGGAAAACAACAAACTGTCCAACCTACTTGCCATCCCTTTTCAGAAATACCGTGAACCGCTGGATTATTCTGAGGGGAAATGGGAATAGTTGATTAAAAAAGTCGGTCAACCAAGCTCCAATGGCGCGTCAAGCCTTATTGAGTATTACGCTAGACGGCTCGCCTTTGTCACTCTTTCCATAAAGTATTGCTCACCAATTGCTCATAAACCTGTTGAAAAAGCTTTCTACTGATAGGCAACTCATCATCGCCCATGACCACCTGATGTCCTTTGATCATTTTTACTTTTTGTGTATTAATGATATAAGACCGATGAATTCTTAAAAAAGAAAGACCCGCTACTTCCTGTTCTACTTGCTTCATTGAAAACAAGGTCATGTACCGTTTTTCGCTGGTATGTATATAGATATAATCCACAGCCGCCTCAAAGTAGAGAATGTCTTTGAGGAAAATCTTGATCGTCTGCTGATCCTCTTTGATGAAAATATAGCGATCAGTATCAGCGCTACTACTGGTTGGACGTGTCTTGCTCTGTACTTGCTGGTAGGCCTTGAGTGTTGCTTGAGAAAATCTGGCAAACGAAATTGGCTTGAGCAAATAGTCGATCACATTGAGATCATATCCGTCCAGTGCATATTCGCGATGGGCCGTCGTAAAGATGACCATGGGTGGTTTTTGAGCATGCTTGAGCCACTCCAAACCACTCAATCCGGGCATATTGATATCCAACAACACTAAATCTACCTCCTCTTCGAGCAACACCGCGTCCAACTCAATGGCACTTTTACACTGCCCTATCAACGAGAGATAAGGGACCTGTCCTACGTAATGTGCGATACCTTCACGCGCCGTCTTTTCGTCATCAACGACGATGCAACTAATCTTTCCCATTGTCAGCTAATGTTATCTTCAAATCGATGGTATATAATTCTTCTGTTTGCTCTATCGTCAACTGGTGTTGATCAGGATAGATCAAAGACAACCTTCTTTGTACATTTTCAAGACCAATCCCCCCTTTTTCCTCGTTCACAAATGTACCCATTGAGTTGACGACCTGCAGATGAATAACATGGTCATCGATTGCTACTTTTATCTTAATGAAATAACCGTCTTCCCGTTGACTGTGCTTAAAGGAATTCTCAATAAAAGTGAGTAAGATCATGGGCGCAATCTCTAATTGTCCTGTATCGTCTGGGAAATCATATTCAAGTGTCAAAAAATCCTGATGCCTTAGCATTTGTATCTTAAGGAAACTTTCCAAGCTAGTCAACTCCTCTTTCAACAGCACTTTGTCCTTCTTGGCATTATACAATTGGTGACTCAAAACATCCGAAAACTGTAGCATCATTTCTTTTGCTAAAGCGGGATTGGTTTCCATCAGGAAATAAATGGTGTTGAGGTTGTTGAACAAAAAGTGTGGTTGCAATTGAGATTTCAACATATCCAGCTCACTTTCCGCATTTTTCTTCTCAAGTTCTCGTGCATATCTTTCTTTGCCATACCACTCACGAATCATGAATAATGCCATGGTCATCATGACCAGCACCACATTCTCAGAGCCTATGATCACTAACCCGTTGCTTGAATTAAATTTCTCTGCTACCTCCATTACATGAATGATGTCTACAAAAACAAATTGATAGGTGTAGAACCTGGAAATCAGCGCAAGAACAAACCCTACTGCAAAAGCAGCACCATATATGCCCCATCTCTCTTTTAGCAGATATTTGGGAACTAGAAAGTAAAGATTAAAATAGACAAATGGTGCAACAGAAATATTAAAAACTGTATTAATAATAAAGTTACCCAGAAAGCTTGGGTCGTATATTAAATCTCGAGCACTCCAGAGCAGGATGTACAACACCCAAAATATAATGTGGTAACGAATTTCCCGATTTCGTTTTTGTTTCATCTTCTAAAAATTTACAAACAATCCTAAAAAGAAAGTCCTATTGGCTGCTGGTTTGATGGCACTACGTGTTGAGTGATCACTTGAATATTCATAACCAAAAATCTGTTCAAACCCTAAAGGATTCGTGACTGAAGCATATAAAACTGTAAACTTACTAAATACTTTTGTCACATAACTGAGGTTCAAACCAAGGTTGTGATAGGCAATTGTTTTATCTGAAAGATAAAGGTCGTTGTTGGGGTTCTCATACCTTCTACCACTTGCAAAGGTATAGGTCAACCCTGGCGTCAAACCATACTGAGGGAGCGCATAGTTGGCCACCACATTCAGTGTGTGATCCGTGACAAAATCTGGTGTGGCTGCCATGGGATAGTCTTTATAATTACGCTTGGCATCAACATAAGAATAGGATACCCAATAGTTGAGGTTATTGATGGTTTTGGCATCTTTCCAAAATATATCAACTCCTCTACTGGCCCCATTACCACTGTTGTCGATTGCCTCATTAGCCCCCTTTACCAAACTACTGTACTGCTTGTCATATAATTCCACTCTAAAAGATCGGTCATTCTTAGACCATTGATAGTTGGCAATTAGATGTGTCGATTTCTCATAATTCAAGTCTGTATTGATGTATAGAAAGTTCTCCTCAGGCTTTTGGTAAAAATGCCCATATGCTAACGAAACCTGACTATTCTTCCCTGTTTTATACGCCACTGAGGTCCGAGGGGCAAGGTTCATCTGGCCCAGTATTGAGGAATGTTCCGATCTCATCCCGACTCTCAATGCCCAACGATTTCCTAAAGCAATATCCGCTTCCGCATAGGCCGCAGTACTTTGATCAAGGATCTCATTTTTATCAAATACTGTTTTTTCATCCTTAGCGCTAAAAGTCTCTATCCCAAATTTAATCCCCGCCTTCTCATTGAGATCATAATAAAGAGTCGTTTTGAGGTGGTACATATTGGAAATATCAGCGATAGAAAGGGTGTCAAAAGTTCTATTCTCATCGGTTCGATTCAAAGCAAAACCAGCATATACCCCCAACTTATCAGTAAGCACTCCCTTGTAGGTTGTATTCCAATAGGTGGATTTGTTTTTATTGGTAAACAAATCCGTTTGGTTAGGCACATCTAGATTAGGGATGTTGACTCCAATCTCACCTTGCTGATACTGCACCATACTTTTGAATATCCCATTTTTGGTTTTGTGTCTAAACGCAAAATTAGTACCGACCCCTTCCGGTTCTTTCTGCCAATCGGTGTTTTGAGGAACAGAATTAAAGAGCAGTTTCAAGTTGTTATAATTAACACTGCCCATCAACACCGTCTTGCCATCCCAAACCTGCTGGTGTGACAGTGTAATCCCTGCCATGTTGAGCCCTATACTAGACATTGATTCATCAGGAACATCTTGGGTATTCAATATTAAAATAGAAGACAGAGCATCTCCATATTCTGCTGAGTATCCACCAGTGGTGAAAGTGGTGCCTTTGAACATGAATGGATCAAACCTACTCCGACTGGCAATATTAGGGGTTTCACCATAGAATGGGTTGGTCACGATGACGCCATCTATGATAGTTTTAGTCTCATGCGCATCGCCTCCTCTCACAAACAGCCCTGTCTCATCACCCACTTTGGATACACCAGGCAAGGTTTCGATGGCTTTGTATATATCTCCCTGAGCCCCAGCATTCATCACGATATCCAGTGGCTTGAGTATGGAAGATTTAGCTTCCACACTGGCGTCAAATGAACCTGCGGTGATCACCACCGGCCCTAAGGATTGCTCAATACCGCTCAAAATTATTTGAAACGAAATGGATTTTGCACCCACTTCAATCTTTTGCTTTGTTGTTTCATATCCTACCGCACTTGCGACAAGCGTAAAACTGCCATTGTCATCTGCATTGAATTGAAAAACACCCTCTAGGTTCGAAGAGGCTCCTTTGAAATTTTCATCCAAATAAACCGAAGCAAAGGGAACGGCATCACCATATTCGTCCTTGACATTTCCAGAGATGATAACTTGAGCATTTGCCTGTACAAAGGCGAACAGTAGGATAATTGAGAGTAATCGTTTCATAGTTTTGAGTTTATTGAGAGTAAGTAGATAATTGGAGGCGGTCTATTTATTAGGATAGTGATCCAGCTTGTTACCAAGGCATGC
Source organism: Reichenbachiella sp. (assembly GCA_051531955.1). Classification (GTDB taxonomy): domain Bacteria; phylum Bacteroidota; class Bacteroidia; order Cytophagales; family Cyclobacteriaceae; genus Reichenbachiella. The sequence goes on along the minus strand of JAOPTS010000020.1, from coordinate 36,817 downwards.
GAGAGAAAGCTCCCTGCCTGCCAGTTGAGGCAGGGAGTTTCGGAAATAGTTTTGCTGAGGCGACTTTTTTTCGAGGAGCACAACGCTGTGAGCAAGCATTATGGACAATTTCTAGAGAGATTGCTTTAGCTCGTTAAGCCTGGCGTCCTGTGGATACTTACTTAAACCTTGCATGAGGTATAATTTAGACTTGTCCATATCTCCTTCTCTCTGATAGAACTGAATAAGTGTGACGTAAGCTGAATTCTTGCCCCACGTCGGTCCATTTTCTACAGATTGGTCAGGCAAATTGATCGCTTTGGTGAGATATTCTTCTACTTTGTGTCCGCCACCATAAGCCACAGGTGTATGGAAATCACTCTCCCCCAGCCCCATGTAGGCTCTCATGTTCTTGCTGTCTTTTTTCAAAGAAGCCTGGTACTCGATCGCGGCTTTCCCACCCAGACGTGGAGCACTTGCTGGGTCATAGGAAATGCTATAAGACAGCGCATACCCTAGCAAGGCATGCGTTTCAGCATCCTTATTTTCAATAGCCTCAAGACTTTGAATGGCTTTGTCCGCTGATGCTGCGCCCTTCTCGTTTTGACCCATTTGTTGAAAGAAAATGCTGCTATATAAATGAGCATATCCAATCCAATAAGCATTGGCGATCTCCTCTTTTTCCAATTCTGTAATCACGGTAGCCAATTGATCTTGTTGCCTGGCAAACGACTGACCAAAGGCAGCCATAATTTGATCTTGTTGAACTGGTGCCTGCTGAGCAAAGCAATTCGAAATGGTAAGCAGACTGACGAGTAGTAGGTTTAAAGTTTTCATTGTATTTGTTTTTTTGATTCGATACAATGATAGGCGCGGCTTTGTGCATCCCGAAAACTCATCTGTGGATGGTAGAATATAATCTGTGAAGTGCATGACGGGAGTAGCGTATAGATGTTGAAACTCCTACATCGTATCTTCAACTCAACCGTTCTGTATTATTATTGCGATCTATGAAAGTCGCCTTTAGCCCTGTTTATCGATATGACCACCTACCAGAAGGGCACAGGTTTCCTATGGAAAAATATGACCTCCTACCCCAACAATTACTATATGATGGTACGCTGACAGCAGATGACTTTTTCCACCCTGATCTGTTATCAGAAGAGCAAGTACTCAGAACCCATACCACTGAATATTGGCATAGGTTAAAGGAAGGCAAATTAACCAAAACGGACATTCGAGAAATTGGCTTCCCCTATCACCCCTCTTTGATAGACCGAGGGCGACATATTGCAAACGGCACCTTGCAGTGTGCGTACCATGCCATGACAGACGGCGTATCTTTAAATATCGCTGGAGGTACACACCATGCTTATGCTGACCGAGGAGAAGGCTTCTGTATTTTTAATGATATAGCCATAGCAAGTAATGAGTTGCTGCATGCCAAGGTGGTCGATCAGATTTTGGTTATCGATCTAGATGTTCATCAGGGGAATGGCACTGCCAAGATATTTGAAAACGACGACCGTGTCTTTACTTTCAGTATGCACGGCGAGCACAATTACCCTTTGCGCAAAGAGCAGTCAGACTGGGACATAGGATTGCCGGATAAGACAGAAGATACCGCCTATTTAGCTATTCTGACGGATGCAATTAAGACTCTTTTTCGAAAAGTAAAACCTGATCTCGTATTCTATCTTAGTGGGGTCGATGTTATCGAAACAGATAAATTAGGCCGGATGTCTATGACCCTATCGGGATGCAAGAGAAGAGATGAACTAGTATTAGAAGCATGCAAAGCTCATCAAGTACCCGTAGCAGTGAGTATGGGTGGAGGGTATGCACACAAAATCAGCGACATTGTCGAAGCACATGCGAACACCTTCAGAGTGGCCAAAGAACTCTATTTTTAGAGGGTGAATCACGCAAAAATGAAATCCCCTCTTGAATCACCCTCCTATTGCGGCGTAACCTAGACCGATTACGGCACTGCAATCGCATTATTTAGCGCCGCAGTAGCAGGGGGTTTTGAAAGAGAAAAAATCTATTAACACAGTTTGTTGAACAGACCCTACAGCAAGTATCCCCAGATTTGGGGAATGTTCCTGCAGTGTGCAGCAAGCTTCCCCAAGCTTGGAATTCTTTGTCGCAGGGGTACAGGAGACTTCCTCAACCTTGAGAAAGCTTGCCACGGTACGCAGGAACGCTTCTCAACTCTGAGAAAGCTTGCCACGGTACGCAGGAGACTTCCTCAAAGTCAAGGGATACCCATTTTCTTATTTCCATTTCTAGGTGTATTTTAGTAGGATAGGTTGGATTTACTCAATTGTTTTTACAGATTGGGATTAAGAATTGAATTCAACGAATTAAAACGTTTAACAAAATGGATATGGGTGACATATCCGGATGTTTACATCCATTTGCCCTCTCGCAAAAAAATTTATATATTTTGTGATGAATCTAGATTCTCTGCGAATAACTAGATAGAACAAAGAACATAATGTGACTACTTCAAAAAAAGAATTCATTGACATCCTAAAGGAGCACAAAGCAATCTTATATAAGATAACCCGCTCTTATTGTATTGACCCTGATGACAGAAAAGATCTTGAACAAGAAATTGTGATTCAGATATGGAAGTCTCTTGAAAATTATAATGATAATTATAAACTTTCTACATGGATATATAGAATAGGACTTAATGTAGCCATATCACATCTAAGAAAAAGCGGCAATAGAAAAAAGACACTTGAACCAATAGCGGAGCTGACGTTTGATTTGCCTGAGGATAGTGAAGAGGCTGAAATCTTATCTGAACGGACTAAAATTCTTTATGAGGTTATAAATCAACTGAATCCGCTCAACAAGGCACTAATCATGCTGTATCTAGATGGGAAATCTCACAATGAAATATCTGACATCATAGGTATTTCAGAATCAAATGTGGGCACCAAACTCGGCAGGATAAAATCATTATTACAACACAACATTAAACTTCAATACTCATAAATTATGGAAATCGACGATCTTAAAAATCTTTGGCAAGAAGAAAATGAATCTCTTAAGAGTAGAATTCAACTAAATGAAAAAGCCATCAAGAATATGAATTTAGATGGTGCTGTTAACACTTTTCGATTCTTTCTTAATGTTTCCCTAGCAGGCCGAAATCTTGCTCTTGTTTATTTTATCATTTCGATAGTTGTGGCCTTCAATGTCAAAGAGGAATATTATTACAGTGTCCCAATTATTGTTGGAGGACTTCTGATGCTTTGGTCATTTTATCACCATTTGGCTATAGAGAAATATAAAAAGCACTATAATCTAAGTATTGTAGAACTTCAAAAATCAATTGAAAATTTCCGAATCCATTCAATGAAATCTAAACACTATGACTTTCTTGTAGTGCTAGTTTGGCTGCTTACCTTATCTCCTGTTTATTTAAGGTATAAGTACAACTTTGACATTTATTCCAATCATGACAACTTGTTAAATATGGTGATAATACTAGTTGGAGGACTATTTATACTGTATTTGGTTATTCAATGGGGCTACAACATGTATGATAAAAAATTGAGTAAATCTGAAACCAGACTACTCGAAATAATGGAATTCGAAAAAGAATAACGGATGTCAACATTACCTATCTCTCCATGCTGAGATACCAAGTGAAGTAATACAAATGTTGAATTCAAACATAGACTGGTAAAAAATACTGGTAACATTCTGTGATCAAATCATGGCGGTGCAGTTGTGAATAAAAGTTCTCTGCTTTCTGGAAGCCGCGCCATATCTCAGATTAGCACTATGGAATCAAAAGGGATAGCGCAAATCAGATTTTGGCTATCTGGTCACTGAAACATAAATTACACCAAAAGCCACGCTTGATACAGTGGCGTTAGACATAATACATAAACATCCATTCAGGCCTAAACCAACGCATTTTGAAAATCACCAAACTACAAGAACAAATACCTGCATACATCCATATCATTTTAATAGCCATTTTATTTTCTTCATGCCAAAATGAACAAAGTGACACCATTGACAAATACGAACAATTTCTCTCTCAAGCGCATGCCAATGGTCAGTTTAACGGAAATGCTCTTATTCTTAAAAAGGGGGAAATTGCTTTTCAGGGTTCTTTTGGGATAAGTAACATAGACCCTATTGATTCATTGAACCAGAATTCAATATTCAGATTAGGTTCCTTAAGTAAACAGTTTACTTCAATGGCAATTATGCAGCTTAAGGAGAATGGAACACTTACATACGAACAGGATGTCAGAGACTTTATCCCTGAGTTTCCCTATGAAGGCATAACGATAAAACATCTATTAAATCACGTTTCAGGGCTACCCAATCATATCAGCCTTATGAATAAGTATTGGAAACCAGAATTGAAATTGGATGATCCCGAAAGGTTTATTTCAGGAAATAGCGATATAATTAAAATGTTGGTTGAAAAAGAACCTAACGTTTATTTCAAGCCTCTTGAAAAATGGAAATACAGTAATACTGGGTATGTATTACTGGCTTCAATAGTAGCTAAGGCATCTGGGATTCCGTTCGACAGATATCTGCAAGAACAAATTTTTGAACCATCCAAAATGTCTAACACAGTCGTTTATGATTATATCCCAGGAACTGATCCACAGATGCCAAATCGTGTATATGGCTTTCGTGTAGGATTAAATGGAAAGGATACGATTTCAAGTGATTCTCACTTTTTGAATCCAGCGCATGGAGATGGTGGTATTTATTCCACAACTGGTGATCTCTTAAAATGGCACATTGCACTTTACGAAAACAAACTTATTTCTGAAGAAGCCAAACAAGAGGCTTTTACTCCGGTAATACTTCAAAACGGTGATACAATAACCTATGGATTTGGTTGGGGCATTGGCACATCACCCACGGGTGAAAAAATAGTTGGCCATAGAGGTGGATGGCTTGGCTTTGAAACTTTTATAAAACGAGGAACTGAAGAAAATACCTGCTTCATACTATTGACGAATAACTCATCCATTTACATGAGTAATGCTATTACAAAGGGAATAGAAAACATACTGTATGATCAACCCTATGAAACTCCAAAATTGGCTATAAGTGAGGCTATAGGTAAGGTTCTAATGAATAGAGGTGTTACTGCCGCGATTGTAGAATACAAGAGACTAAAGATTGACAAGCCAAACAAGTATGACTTTTCGCAGAAACAACTTAATAGACTTGGCTATCAATTGATTGGATTGGATCGCCATACGGAAGCAGTTGAAATTTTCCAGCTAAATATGCAAGAATTTCCACAATCTGCAAGAGCTCATTTTAGTTTTGGCAATGCACTTCTTGCGAAAGGTGATACGATTCAATCATTAATTAATTTTAAAAAAGCTCTAGCTATTGATCCTACCTTTAATAGAGCAAAAGAAAAAATAAAACAAATCGAGGCGAGTACGATGTCTAACATTTGATATGAGACGCATGGCGCTTTAGCAGAAAAGGAAGCATTGAAGGTGTTTGCAAGCCCCGTCGATTCTGCGCTGCGACTCATGAAAATAAAAAAATGTATGATCGAACGTCGACCGACCGAATCACAGATTCGGCTATATTAGTATCCGAAATGAACAAAACATCAACCGCCACATCATGGCGTTGTGTGTAAATCGACTCAAAGAATATGAATTTAAACCAGATAACGGTTCCATCATTGGATTTGACAAAATCAATCCCTTTTTATGAAAAATTAGGGCTGAAATTGATAGTGAAATCTCTTCCACATTACGCACGATTTGAATGCCCTAATGGAAACTCAACTTTTTCAATTCATCAAACGGAGGCATTGCCAAAAGGAGATGGAATATACGTTTACTTTGAATGTGAAAACCTGGATAAACAAGTTGAAAAAATAAAAGAAAGCGGAATTAAGTTTGACCAAGAACCAACTGACCAAAATTGGTTGTGGAGAGAAGCAAGATTAAAAGATGTTGACGGAAATCAACTGATATTATTTTATGGTGGAGAAAACAGATTAAATCCACCTTGGAGAATTAATAGTTGAGCAGAATAAAAAGTAAAGAACCACCGTTAAAAACGGTGGCTTTGATCTACAGATTAGACCCAAAGGGTCATAACACTTATTTCGAATCATTATGCTCTTGATATTTCACATAGCGCTTTATCATAGCCTCGTCTAATCCTACTTACTCACAAAACAACCTCTTGACCAAAAATGATTACCCCAATACGGCTTCTGTTTTAAATTCGGGTAAGTTTTAGATGGCAAACCTAAATAAGGGCAAAGCCTTTAAAACATGACCACCGTCAAAGACGGTGGTTTTTTAATGACAAATAAAAAACTACACACAGCAAAGGCGGAAAAGGACTCCTTTCCTCCTCCATAGAGATGTATCACTTCTATACAAAAACAAGAGTGCTAGTCAATCAAAATAGCTTCAACAGCTTGTTGGTCACAAGACCAAGAAGGGCTAAAAAAAAACAACGAAGTTTTGTTTGCAGTGGTATTAGAATAACTCTTCTAGAATGATGGTATCAAATTTGGTGAAAATATTCTGTCCCAAATTGTTTTCAATGCTTATTCTATCTTTGTAATATGATTCAACAAAAGGATCTATTAACATAAGTTTGGTAAGAAATTGCAATCCTTTTTCATATTTATTTTTCTTCATTGCCTTAGCATACTTTTTTTTATACGATTTATAGTCGAAGGCATATTGTATAGTTGTAGAACTATTAGCGTTGTATCCAGTGACAACCATCATGTCCAAACAACGTGGACTTATTTTTGAAAGAGGAATATATTTTTCATAATCCTTATCAATAGAATATCGAATTGGCATTATATATGAACTATCATTTTTTTGAGGCAACCAGTTTGGTAGCTTTTTTGTAAACAAATCAATTAGGTCTTCTTCAATACCTCCACCTAGATTATTTAAAAAAGTTAGCTTGGTCATTTTTCCTTCACTAGATATGAAAAAATGAACAAGTAGTGTTCCGTATATATTGTTATTCCTTGCAAAACTGGGATAGTTAATGTTTTCACCCATAATCTTGAACATGATATTGTCCCCACCTTGATAAATGGGAGTAGGTGGCTTTTCTTGAGCATATGATTCACAAATCAGAGATAGGCAAAATACCAATGATAATAAGTACTTATTTATATTGTAGTATCTAGTCATAAATAGCAATCTAGCGTGGAACTTTATTTATTACAAAAAAATATATAGACACCTTGCTTTTTCCTCCCTAGAGAAGTCTCAATTTCTATATAAAAACAAGAGTACTAGTCAATCAACTTAAGCATTCAGCCCTATATAAAGGGCGTATTATACTAATACGACAAGTTAGCCCCACCAGAAACACATGTTGATCCTTATTCCGCAACACGCATGATAAACCTACTCATCATGTCATTCACTACTCAATATCGAAACACTTCCTCCTCTCTCAGAACTCCCATATTAATTGAAGACTCAGTTACAAACCGCAAATCAACAACACTAAACTGACAACAATAGACCTCTTTCTATTATCAATAGATGAATAAAAGATTCTGATCACGATACAATTCACACCTCCTTTCAAACAATACTTAACATAAAATATTTTTAGACTCGCCTAATTATATATATTTGCATATCTAAATAAATTAAACTGCTCGTGCGAAACCTTATAATCTTATTAGTTCTTTTATATCCACTAGGGTTAGTGGGGCAAAATGGCACAATTAAAGGTTTCATATCTTCTCAAGGAGAACCAACATCTTTTGTGAGCATTGGCCTCAAAGGAAGCCACCTCGGTACTACCTCGGACGAGCAAGGAAAATACGAGCTCGTAAACATTCCATTCGGCACTTATACCGTCTATACTTCTTTCATAGGTTACGAATCAACAAAAACCAGCATCACTCTTAACGAAACAAATTCTTCTGTCAAATTGGACATCAATTTAACAGAAGCTGCCACTTCGCTGGATGAAGTAGTAATATCAGGCTCCATGAAGGAAGTCAGTAAACTGGAAAGCCCTGTAGCAATAGAAGTTTACTCCCCATCATTTTTCTTGGCCAACCCCACTCCATCCATATTTGAAGCCATGCAAAATGTGAACGGAGTGCGACCACAACTCAACTGCAGCGTCTGCAATACAGGCGATATTCATATTAACGGTCTAGAAGGACCTTATACCATGGTACTCATAGACGGCATGCCTATTGTTAGTGGTTTGTCCACCGTTTATGGCTTGACCGGCATACCTCAATCCTTGATCGAAAGAGTGGAGATTGTAAAAGGACCTGCTTCAACACTGTATGGATCTGAAGCAGTAGGAGGACTTGTCAACGTTATCACAAAGACGCCTTCTAAGACGCCTCGGGTATCAGCCGACATCATGACCAGTACTTGGGGAGAAGTCAACACGGACCTTGGGGTTAAACAAAAATTGGGTCAAAAAGCAACCACACTTATTGGGATTAATTATTTCAACTACCAAAATCCAATGGACAACAATGGTGACAACTTCACCGACATGACATTGCAAAACAGAATCTCAATATTCAATAAAATAAACATAAACAGGAAGGGCAATAGAACTTTTAACATTGCTGGAAGATATGTATATGAGGATCGTTGGGGTGGAGAAATGCAATGGAGACCAGAGCATCGAGGGGGAACTGACTACTATGGAGAAAGCATCCATACCAATAGATGGGAAACCTTCGGTACCTACCAACTACCGACTACTGAAATATTAAAATTCCAATTTAGCGCCAACGGACATTTGCAAGATTCCTACTATGGTGACTTGTCATTTCAGGCTAAACAATATATTGGATTCGGTAAATTGACGTGGTATAAAACACTAGGGGCACACCATGACATTTTAGCTGGAGCTGCCTATCGCTACACTTATTACAACGACAACACAGTTGCCACAGAAGAAACCTCAATCGTCAACTTACCTGGTCTTTTTATCCAAGATGAGATATTGATCAACAATCAACACAAAGTCTTATTGGGAGTCCGATACGATTACAATTCGGTACATGGCAACATATTTTCACCAAGAATCAACTACAAATGGAATACGCTAGACAAAAAAACAATTTTGAGAGTTAGTCTGGGTAATGGCTATAGAGTTGCAAATGTCTTCACAGAAGACCACGCAGCTTTGACTGGTTCGAGAGATGTAGTGTTTGAAGGTGAATTAGCACCAGAGACTTCTTGGAATGCAAATTTAAACTTCGTGAAAAAAATCTTAACGAAGAACAATACCTTCATCGGGTTAGATGCGAGTCTATTCTACACATACTTCGATAATCGTATTGTACCCGACTATGAGACCAGTCCGGATTCTATCATCTATGCAAATCTAGATGGATATGCGGTCTCAAAAGGAATGTCAATGAATGTGGATGTCTCTTGGGCAAATGGAATCAGTGTACTTGCTGGTTTTACAGCAATGGATGTAACCCTGACAGAAGATGATGAAACCATACAACAAATTTTGACTGAAAAATTTTCTGGCGTATGGAACATCGGCTATACGTTTGGCGCATCTCTAATCTCCCTTGACTATACGGGCAATCTATATGGACCTATGAGATTACCTCTTCTTGGAGAATTAGATCCGAGAGACGAATATTCACCATGGTTTAGTATTCAAAACATCCAAATCACTAAAAAATTCATCAACGGAATTGAAATATACGGTGGAATCAAAAACTTATTAAACTTCACCCCTGCGAGCAACAGTATTGCAAGAGCACACGACCCGTTTGACAAACTAGTAGAACGAGACGATGACAGCAATATCATTGTCACCGACGAAAACCCTTACGCACTCACTTTCGACCCATCCTATGTATACGCATCCAATCAAGGAATAAGAGGTTTCTTTGGAATCAGATATGCGCTTCACTAAAGAAAGCGCAGTCTTCTAATCAACGCTTTTTATTTTTCTTTTTTGGCCTTTTGCTCTCTTCTTCCCTTGCGTCATTCATGAGACGTTTCCAATCATGATTGGCCTCATTACTGAGGTCGACAGTATCTTTATAAGCATCTCGCTCAATCTCCAATTCCTTTATAGATTTTGTAATATACTGTTCTATTTCAGCCAATAACGGCTTCTCCTCTGTACTACAAAATGAAGTAGCATACCCCCTGTTGTTCGCTCGTCCTGTTCTACCTACACGATGGACGTAACTTTCCGGCTCGTCTGGCAAATCATAATTCACTACAAAATCAACATTCGGAATATCAATTCCTCTTGCACTTATATCAGTAGCAATAAGCACTTTTAGTTTACCAGATCTAAAATTAGACATTGTCGCACTTCGATCCGACTGTTCTCTATCTCCATGGATGGTATCACTCGCAATATCGACTCTTGCCATGGCTAATTTGACCCGCTCTGCTCGCACTTTAGTCCTTACAAATACGATGAGTTTCTTATCTGGATTTTCCCCAATCAATCGTTCTAAGAAGAATCTCTTGTCATCCATTTCAATGAATGCCATCGTGTGTTCGATATTCTTAGACACAGGGTCTTTAGGAGATATTTGAATTCTGATAGGGTTGTTAACGATCGAATAAGCCAACTTCTTGATTTTCTCATCAATAGTTGCAGAGAAAAATAATGACTGACGCTTTTTCGGGAGTTTCTGAATCAAGTCCCGAATATCTGTGATGAATCCCAGATCCAACATATGATCTGCTTCATCGAGCACCAAAGTATCGATGTTATCCAATTTCAAATATCCTTGACTAGCCAAATCAAACATTCTACCTGGTGTAGCAACAATGATATCTACTTTATTCTTAAGTCGGCTGATTTGCTCATCCTGACCAACACCACCAAATATACTTAGCGTCTTGACTTTGGTTCCTTTTGCAAAACTGTCAAATGCCTTATTGATCTGCATGGCTAGCTCACGAGTTGGCACCATGATAATGCAACTAGGGCCATTACCCTTTTTCCATTTCTTAGTCTGAATCTTATGGATAATCGGAATCGCAAAAGCAGCCGTCTTCCCTGTCCCAGTTTGGGCAATAGCCAACACATCCTCACCATTCATAATGGCAGGAATAGACTTGAATTGAATATCTGTAGGACGTTTTATTTCCTGCTGTTCAAGATTGTGTTTGATCTCAGGCGAGATGCGATAGTCACTAAATTTCATACAACTAAATTAAGTCGCAAAGGTATGGAGATTCTAGCACTATCTAAGGCAATCCTATCAGTGCTTCAAACGATTCTCATGAATCGTATTCAAGGCGGTTTGTAATTCTCTCTTCAACTTTATCTGAGCATCACGCGACTTGTCTTTGTAATCTTTGAACTCATTCTCTACACTTTCCAACGTCAACCTTGATTCATTGGTCACACTGTTGCTTCTCATGTACATGAAATAGATAAAGATCACAGCTAACGCTAAACCAAGAACGATCAACCACACCATGACATTATAAGTAGTTTTGACAAATTCAACCCCTACAAACGTGATTGAACCATTAAGCAAATTGCTTTTGTCTAATGAAGACTGAGTCTCCGTCAATTGAGTTTTTACTTTATTCAACTTCTGGTTTAAACTAACTATTTCAACTTTAGATGCAGCAATCTGATTTCTCTTATCCGAAACCGTATCCGAAACAACCTTCCAAAAATCCTTTAATCTTGGCTTCTTAACCAATCTATATTCTTGCCAAGTAGTGGTACTATTTTCATAAAATTCTTCGAACTGCTGATCGATCGATTGCTGACCAAACGCAGAAAAAGAACTTACAAATACAAGAAGGAAGGATAGTGATCTTAACAGATTATGCATAACTGGCGGATTGTTACTTTATTATTTGGACCACAAAATTAGTTGAACTATTTCTTAATATAATTACAACATGTAAAAATTAAATTAATTGTTTCATAATCCTCATTTTTTGACACCAAATCACGCCAAGCTATCACCAAGCCTCATCAAATGAGAGGCTGTCCAAATAAACCTCTTTTGTCAACTCAACCAAGCCAGCACCATTCATGATTTTTTTAACTTTGACAGGCCATGTTTCACGATAATTAAAAGTATTAGGTCTACCACCAATAGCATGAATAAACTCCTCACTTGTTTCAATTGTGAACAATGACTCCACTCCATCTTTCGCTACATGAGCATCCATTTTAGCTCGTGCATCTCTATAGGCTTTGATACGGCTATTTTCACTAATAAATATGGTTAGAAAGTCTTCTACATTTTTGAGCTCTGCAGCGAGACGTTCGTCTGGGTGATGACTAAAGTATGCCAAATTCTTTGTACTACCTGCAATTCCCTTTGGTCTATAATCCTTTTTCAAAGACTCAGGTCTGGATTCATACCTAATCTGTGAAGAATCATATTGCGACAACTTGCTATCATCAAGAATGACCTCATTCGTTTTCTTGTCAATAGGCAACATCAGGCTTGGTAACTCAGCATCACCTCTTCGAGCCCCCAGGCTCATTACATTCCCAGTAATCTGCCCAACATAGCCATTGCCCCAACCTGACTCGAGCGAAATAATACCAAGAACGGCAGCCGGTGGCACGTTATATTGCACACTCATATTGGTGACAGGCACAAGTAACCTATTATAAAGTGAAGAGACATGTGCAAAACGTCGCAACCTGTACTGATCTGAATTGTCACTCAGTGGCACACGGCCAGTGCCTCTTTTCTTCTTTGAAACAACTTTAGGTTTCGCTGCTGGTACAGACACCTCCTCTTTTATGACCACATTCTCCATTACCAGAGTATCTGTTGACGCTATTGCCATCACAACACTGTCTTGATCCAGCAACGTAGAATCCATTACTTGCTCATTGGTCTTCTTTCCTTGCTTGGATTGACAAGAATATACCATCATGATTAAAATCATAACCGCAAAATTCCATCTTAGTTTATAGCCATTCATCGCTCAATAGGTAGTTTCACTATCTGTAATCTATATAAAACCATTTTATTGAAATAACCCCCATGGCATATTAGTCCCATTATCTAGGTAATTGAGACTATTCAGCATAAATTTGAGGTTAGCATATCATCAATTATTCAGAAAAATAGATTTTCTAGCCCTTTCTATTTCATAAATATTGGCATCATATGTGTAAACCTACTTAACAACTAACACTGACCATGTTAGGGAATAACCAACCTCAGGAAATATTTAACAAGTAATATTATGATTACCTACAGGTTCTCTCGTCAGCAGAATGATGATTTTTGGAAAACTCTAAGAACTAGAGTCAACCAACATTTTACAGCAAACAATATCGACAAGGATGCAAATTCCAAAATGGTATTGAAATCAGTGGTATTATTCACGATATACCTTTCTCCTTTTTTCCTTTTGATTTTCGGAGGGTTCACCAACTATTGGTTATTGATGTCACTTTGGGTTGTAATGGGGTTAGGAAAAGCCTTCATCGGAACTGCCGTGATGCATGATGCTTTACATGGATCTTATTTCAAAAACAAGACGTTAAACTCACTAATGAGCATCTCTGCTACATTAGTTGGCGTAGATTCACTCATTTGGAAGATCCAGCACAATGTCATTCACCATACCTATACCAACATTGAAGATACAGATGAGGACATCCTACCGAGAATTGTATTTCGGTTTTCAAAACATCAACCAAAATATTGGTTCCATAGATTTCAACACATCTACGCCCCTATATTTTATTGCGTCCCATTATTAGAGTGGATCACAACCAAAGACTTTATAAAGGCCTTTGAGTACAAAGGATTAAAATTGATCGCATCCAAAGAATTCATAAAAGAATTTGCCGGTATCTTTTTCAGAAAAGCTATCTACTATGCCATCTTCTTGGTCTTGCCAGTCATGGTCATAGACGCTCCTTTTTGGTCTACGATCACGATGATCATCGTATCTCATGCTGTAACAGGCATCATGCTAGCCATGATCTTTCAAACAGCACATGTGGTTCCAAACACTGATTTCGTTAAACCTGAAGGTGATGAATTAGAGAAATCTTGGGCTAGCCATCAACTTTACACCACTTCCAATTATGGAATGAACAACAAGGTATTAACATGGTTTGTAGGAGGGCTTAATTATCAAGTAGAACATCATTTATTCCCAGATGTGTGCCATGTACACTACCCTGCAATATCGAAAATCGTAAAGGAGACAACCAAAGAATATGAATTGCCCTATTTAAGTTTCCCAACCTTTGGTGCAGCTGTGGCAGGACATTTTTCTCTGTTAAAAAATATGGGTAAATAATCCATCATTCTATGCCAATCAGGATCTGGCTAAATTTCAAATAACGACATGAGTCTATCGGGTAAATGGGTACTAATAACAGGGGCGTCCTCTGGTTTAGGAGAAGAGATGGCATTACAGTTATCTTCAAAGTACAATACCAACCTCATATTGGTCGCCCGACGTGAGAACAAGCTCATTGACCTCAAAAGAAGAATCAATGATCAGTCCACTGTCCATGTAGAATATGTCATGGCTGATTTATCTAAACCAGAAGATACTCAGACGGTCATCAATCTGTGCCTATCCAAAGATGGATTTTATGGCGCTATTCTGAATGCCGGCATTACCTACTTGGGCAAATATATTAAGCAAGAGCAGATCAATCAAGCTGCCATTATCACACTCAATATCCAAAGCACTGTCCAACTCACAGACGCTGTAGTCAAGCATTTTGAATCAACTAATAAGGAAGGTCGTTTAATGGTCATCTCTAGCTTAGCAGCAAAAGTTCCTGCTCCATATCAAGCAGTTTATTCTGGAACCAAGGCCTTCTTGACAAACTTTTTCCATAGTTTAAAAAATGAGTTGACCAACAAGAGTTTTAAGTTGAGTGTATTCAGTCCTGGAGGGATCAAAACCGACATGACCAAAGCAGATGGGTTTCAAGATTTCGAATCTTACCTTATGCCAGTAAAAGATGCTGCGACTCAAGCAATCACTACATTCCTAAAAGGGAAACACGATCACATCCCAGGTCTAGGCAATAGAATTGGCGTTGGGTTTTTATCCCTAATTCCTACCAGGGTATTCTCCAAAGTAATGGGGAATAAATACTTAAAGTCTATTGAGAAAACACTGAAAGACTAGTCCTAACCTACATTTCCAAGATTACACTTTCACTGTACAGTGCCAAGATTTGCTCTGGCTCTTTAGTTTCCCAAAGTTTTGTCTCCAACATCTCAGTATCTTGATAACGGATATTCAATACCTTCACTATAATATCATCCAATTTCAAGGTAGCTTCTTCCTTGCTAATTAGACCTTTCCTCACAGCCTTGACCAAGTAACTATTAGACTTTTTTACAGAATTATAAATTGAAGCTTTTTCAGTTTGGGTTACCGTAGTACCAGAAAGGTTATTTTCAAAAGAATAGGTGTAGGAATCCTTTAATAACCAAAGCTTGTTCGCGATATCCGGACCAAAGGGGTGCTCGTCTATATAAATTGAAGTACTAATATTTTTTAACTCCTTTTCGTCATAAGAATATACAAAGTCTTGAGCAAATACTGAACTCGCAAGACACGCCATAAAAAAAAACAAACATTAAAAAATTTCTAACCAACTTTTTCATAATTAAACATTTAGAGATTCAATATTTGTCTTTCAAAACCAATCTTTCCCTGAATACAAAACTCAAACAATTAGACATTAAATATCCTATTGCATATACAGGTTATTATATGCTCTTACACATACTTAATCCTCTGCATTTCCTTGGTGCCCAATGAAACCAACCCTTATTTTTCATAGATCACTTATTACCTTACCTTTGATATTACCCAACTGCTACCCAATTAGCAACAAACAATCCAAAAGAGCCCAAAATGAGAGTAACAACATCAATCATAATAACCATCCTTTTACTTTCTCAAATCGTCAAAGCTCAGGTTACTAATCCAGGTCAAGATGAGGTCTATCGAGAAGGTGAAATTTCGGAAGTCAACCTGACTATGTCAGCAGAAGACAAAGCATTCTTACTACACGATGACAACATTTGGTCTGACATCTATTTACCTACTACTTTTCATTTTAAAAACAGTGTATTAGACACTTTGTTAGCGCTTCAAGTTGGAATTCGGCTGAGGGGTAATTCATCAAGAAATCACGCAAAAAAATCATTTAAAATAAAATTTAAAGAATTTGGCGGGACAAAATTCTTTGACAACAAGAAGTTCAACCTGAGAGCCGAAAACAACGACCCAACACTATCAAGAAATCTATTATCGCTAAAATTGAACAGAGACATGGGAGTAGCTGCTGCCCGATCACATATCACGAAACTCTACATCAATGATGAATACATGGGTGTTTACCTAAACATCGAGCAGATTGATGATGAGTTCGTTCAGTCTCGTTACGACAATGATGAAGGCAACTTATACAAGTGCTCTTGGGGTGCTACACTGGAAGACAATGGTCAAATTAATAACGAAGAATTATATGAGCTACAAACCAACGAAGACATCAACGATAGGACCATATTAGCTAATTTTGTTGATGTTCTTAACAATAGCTCAGACACGGACTTCAAGGCTAATATAGAAGAAGTATTTAATGTGGAGGACTACCTATCCTATTTGGCGATGGAAGCCATTTTGGGACACTGGGATGGTTACTCTTACAATAAGAATAATTACTACCTGTATGAAAATGCGTTAACAAATAAAGTAGAATTCATAGCATACGATTTAGACAATACTTTTGGTATGGACTGGATCGGTGGTGACTGGGGACAGCAGGATGTCACAGACTGGATTGATCACAATGATCAACGACCGCTAAGTAATAGAATCCTAGATCAACCAAGTTACTACAACAGATATATAGCCCACATCGACCAATTGCTTAAAAATGATTTTACGGAGGAGTACCTATTTCCTATAATTGACGCATTACATGAGCAGCTTGCAACTCCAGTTGAAGAGGACACCTACTTCCCTTTGACATTTGGGTTTACCTATGAAGATTTTGAAAACAGTATTACTCAACCAGTTGCAGACCACCTTCCTTATGGGTTCAAACCATATATCACCACACGATCTACAACCGCCAGACAGCAAATTGGAGACAATATCCTTTCAGTGGCAGAAGTACCGTCATTTATCGTTTATCCCAACCCTGTACAAAGAGGGCAAGCAATTCATATCACAACAATTACTCCCATCAAAACAGTTAATCTTTTCCAAATGGATGGACGACAAGTGAGTAGTTCTAATTTTGACATCAACAATTCGGCACTGCTTATAGCTGACAGACTAACACCGGGTCTATATATTGTCAATATCGATGGTCATAAAAGTAAGCTCTTGATCGAGTAGCATAACCCTACACACATAAATTTATTCGATATTATAAAATTTATTTTAACCAACATTTGTTTTAGTTAGGAATCCTTACTTTATTTGTGTCATAAATAATTAACACACAAAACAAATATTATGAACAAGTCAATCTTTTACCATGCAGGGTGCCCAGTATGTATTACAGCTGAAAACGAATTAATCTCACTCCTCGATAGCTCTCAAGTAGAGATCGTACACTTAGGAGAAGACCAATCAAGAATAGATGAAGCTGAGTCTAAAGGTATCAAATCAGTCCCTGCATTGTTAAGCCCCAATAGCCAGGTACTACACATCAATTTTGGAGCTTCACTAAATGAAGTAAGAAATTAATTTAACCAATTTAATTAGGACTCCTTATTTTAATAACAAACATGAAATATATATTTATATCACTCACACTAATTACCGTTGGAAGTTTTGCTTGTATGAGTAACGAGCCATCTGGTAACAGAGATTTTAATATTACCAAAGTAGAAGTTACACACAGAGAAGATATTGCTGCGATTATCTGGCAAATAGAAGTAGAGGGGCAAGCGGGTGGTACAACTCCTTTACCTATTGGTTCCTTACATGATGCTCCCGTTGAATCGTATGTATTCCCTACAAGTCTGGATGCAGAGGATGTTGGGTTTGGAAAAACAGAAGGCATAGTTGCGCTTGCCCTCACTTCTCATCCTGATTTTGATGACACACCATTGTGGGATGAAAACTCTGATAAAAACTATGCAAACGATGGTATAGTTTGGCACCCGCATTGGGTGATACTAGTTGAAGATGAACGAGTAGATGGTGGGTTATCGGTTAAGCAATTTGTATCTGGAGACACGAATGTAACCTTACCTCCTACCAACCCAGGCATGCCTATGTACATGGACTCTCCGGGGTTTCAGGTCATCACAAATGGAAACACGATTAGTGTAGTTGTTCCAGATTACCGTATCAATAACAAACAAGACTTTTATTATGATGGAGTAGCGGCTCATATGCGAGTCAATACAGAAATCAGTGATTTGCCAATGCTTGGTGTATACGAAGTATACAGTATTGCTAGTGGAGATTTATCATTACCCTACCAAGTCAAATAATGAAAATAGCAGTTTGGGATACATACGTTCAAAGAGCAGACGGTTTGACCATGCATTTTGACATACTGGTCGATAGCTCCACTACAGGCACTGAGCAAGTCTACCACTACGGCAATGAATACTTAAAAAAGAAAGCCGTTGAAAATGATAGTCTTAATAGTTCTCAATGCAATTTTTGTCATATCGAATCCACCAAAGATAAGGTATCAGAACAGATTAAAGAACAAGGCTATACGATTCTAGAAATTGAAAACTGTTCTTTTCTACAAACTATTTAATTAGGATTACTAACTTTACCCACACTTCTCTAACGAAGTGTGGGTATCACTATGAAACATGCTTTAAGTTCAAAAATACTGCTCGGGTTCGAGCGAATATCAGAAGCCATCAAATCCTTACTTTGGGAAAAAGCAAAGGCACATGGTATTAGCCCAATTCAGATTCAATTGATGCTTTTTATTGATGAGCACAACCAATCCTTGTCGAATGTCAGTCATCTTGCCAAAGAATTTAATGTCACAAAACCTACCGTCAGTGACGCTATTCGAGTGTTAATCAAGAAAGATTACCTTGAAAAAGATTTTTCATCCACTGATAGTCGCAGCTATACGCTCTTTTTAACTGCAAAAGGAAAATCACTAACAAAGGAATTAGATAATGTATTGACTTCCTTAGAAGAAACGATTGACAACCTTGACAGCCAAAATTCTATCTACCATGCATTGACACAAATTATAACTTCACTACACAAAAATGGAATTTTAACCATTCAACGCAACTGCCAAAGCTGTCAATATCATTCGGTCAATGACCAGGGACACCATTGTGCCTTTCTACAAAGAAACATTGCTACGCAAGAGATTCAAATTGACTGCCCTGATCACTTAACTGTGACTGTATAATAGTTAATCAATACCAGATTTTTATAGACTACAATCGTCCAGTAAGCATTGCTCAAGATTCTATTGCTGCACGCTGCCTATTTCATAATTAGCCTCATCACATGGATTTAGTTGGAAACTAATCATCAAATTGAATTAGAAAATATACGTTATTAAGCTAACCTAATTAAAGGTGGAACCACCCTACAAGGTATCAAAAGTACACGTTTGAATAAGGCAATTTCTGTAGCTTTACACCTGCAGAATCTCTAATAGCATAATCATTCATAAGAGTAAATGGGAGGAAACATACATTTCGCCTTCTGACTATCAGCTGTTTGCAAAGACTGTTTTTAAATTCAATCCCCCTATTTAAATTAACAAACTACTACTAGCACTACAATTAAGTCATTTCCCAGACTCATTAATTTTCAATTTTGAAAATATATTTTGAATAATATGAAACATTTCCTACACTTGCAGTGTATTAGTTAAGTAGTACACTAAGCTACAATAAAGAAAATGGTAGAAATAAACGACCTAACCTACAGTTACGAACCCCAAAAGCACCTTTTTGATCAAGTTAACTTGACTTTATCCTCTGGTAACATATATGGGATTTTGGGTAAAAATGGTGCTGGCAAGTCAACATTGATCAAATTAATTACAGGAATGGTGTTCCCAAAAACAGGAAACGTTGACGTGGTTGGATTTAATCCTAAAGATCGAAAACCAGATTTCTTACAAGAAGTATTCCTTATCAACGAAGAATTCTATTTGCCCAATATGCCGATGAACAAATACATTGATTTGTATAGCCCATTCTACCCAAGGTTCAGTCATGAAGCATTAGAGGAATATCTTACAGAATTTGGAGTACCCAAAGACACCAAACTTCACAAGCTATCTTTTGGACAAAAGAAAAAATTCTTGATCTCATTCGGGTTGGCTACTGACTGCAAATTATTGGTATTGGACGAACCAACCAATGGACTTGACATCCCTTCTAAAAGTAAATTTAGAAAGGTAGTTGCTAATGCCATTCATGAGGACCGCAGTTTCATCATCTCCACACATCAGGCTAGAGACATGGAAAACCTAATTGATCCCATCATCATTATTGATGAGGGACAAATAGTATTCCATGCGGACAGTTTTGATATCGCACAAAAACTGAGTCTATCCAAACAATCCGACCTACCCCAAGGCAACCACATAATCTACACAGAATCCTCACTAGGTGGTTATACCGTGATCAGTACCAACGATGGAGAAGATGAATCCAACATTGGTCTTGAGATACTATTCAATGCTGTAATTAGTAATAAAGAAAAAATCCATGAAATCTTCAACAATTAAGAAGCTATGAATTTGAAGAATCATTTCAACATCAAACGATTTTGGTTACTCCTCAAACTGGAATATTACCGAAGTAAAAAAGGCCTCACCATGACATTGGGCATCACCTTTGGTATGCTATTTTTTATAGGCTTTTTACTTACTATGGCAGTAGAACCTAGTGTTATATTTTATGAACATAATCAAAACTATGCCTTTACATTATTGATTGGAGGCTTTGTACTGAGCAGTCTTGCATTCAGTGATCTTGGCAATGGATTGAAACGATCAAATTATTTAATGTTGCCTGCCTCCACATTTGAACGCTTTCTTTCGATGTGGTTGCTGACGTCATTTGGATGGGTGATCGCTTATAGTATTGAATTCTACTTTTACACATTGATCGCCAACAACATCGGGCATTTTATTTTTCCTTACGTTGAATTTCAAAGCTTCGACCCATTTGGATCATTCCCCACGACCATCATTCACTACTATTTAGTTCTTCAAGGAATATTTCTAATAGGAGCTGTGCACTTCAGAGGGTATGTATTACCAAAAACATTGATGACACTCATTCTCGCGGCATTTAGCTGTGGTTTAATCGCATATTTCATGATACACAATATCATGAATGAAGACTCGGAAGAATGCCTTACACAAACTGAAATATTCGAGGGTAGTCCCGTCGATTATTTCTGGAAATGGACAGTGGCTGCCTTTTGGTGGTTACTAGCACCTATTACATGGATCATCACCTATTTCGGACTTAAAGAACAGGAGGTATAACTATGGATTTTAGAGATAAACAAGCGATATACCTTCAGATAGCAGATCATTTCTGTGATAACATATTATTAAAAAAATGGACCCCTGGTGACAGAGTCCCCTCTGTAAGAGAGATGGCAGTCAACATGGAAGTAAACCCAAACACTGTTATGAGAACCTACACTTACCTACAGGAAAAAGAAGTCATTTTTAACAAAAGAGGAATAGGCTATTTCGTAGCTGAAGATGGCCTGACAAAAACACAACATCTCAAAAAAGATGATTTTATCAGCCTGGAACTACCACGCTTTTTTAGAGCCATGATGTTGCTAGGCATGAACATGGGTGACATGAACAACTATTATACAGCGTTCATCAAAACAGAAAATGATAAAATGGAAACCAACACTTCCAACAACTAACCTATCCCTACAAAAACACAACTCAAAATGAAAACAAGCAAAAGAATCCTATTGACGTTGAGCGGTGTATTAATTGCACTATTGATAACCGGCCTCATGCTACTAAGAAGTGATCTGCACACGATCAGGTTAGGGAAAGTCAAAAAAATAGCCGTTGACTATGGCTCGTTTGATCAAATAAAAATCAATGGTAATTGGGACATCTATGTCCGCCAAAGAGGACAAATCATATTGGAAGTCGAAGAGCCTAATTTGGATATTACCCAGTCATTGATACAAAACATAGATGGCATATTGATATTCGATATGCCAGCAGAAAGATCCGGTCGATTGAAAGTTCGGATAGGCATGCCAGTGCTCAAAAGCATATTGGCAGATAGTGGCAGCATTGTCAACCTCAGTGCATTTGACACAAACTCCTTGCATATCACCTTGCGCAACGACAGTCATTTTTCTGGCAATGAAAACATCATTGAATATGCCATTTTGAACACCGTTGGCAATTCATCAATTGAGATCATAGACGACCCATATAAGTAAACCACCCAGAAGAAAACATATTGACATATAACCACTAACTAAAATGAAAAAGTTTAGTTCAGTGACCCTTTGTGCCTTGACACGACAAGAATGCTTTACCAAAAATGATGAACGAGTATATTTTTTAATTATTAAAACAACACAATCATGGATAAGACAATGAAAAGTTACAACCGAACTAGCGGCCCTAGTTGTGTCTACATACTAGGCATCATAGGTGCAGCCACCTATTTTATTTCAAATGCTATTGGGTTTTGGTCTGGCGTATTAGGATTCCTAAAAGCTTTGGTATGGCCAGCCTTTTTAGTATTCGAAGCATTTACCAATTTGAATCTCTAACAATATTTCTATTAAACAGCAACCTCATGAACTCACAAAAATCCATTGCTAGACTCGCAGGACTTTCCTTTTTATTATTAATCATCACAGGTGTATTTGCCCAATTCGCTGTACGCAACAAGCTCATCAATTGGGAAGATGCTGCAGCCACCATAACCAACATCACAGAGCATCCAATCTTATTTCGGCTGGGCTTTATCAGTGATGAAGTCATGGGCCTCACCTACCTATTTTTTGGACTCATCATGTACCGACTGCTGAAACCAATCAATAAAAATCAAGCAGTTTTAATGGTCACCAGTATAATTATAGCTGTAGCAATGATCAGCCTAGGTGTAGTCAGTCAACTGGCTGTTATATTGATTTTGAAACCAGGCAATCTCTTTGCAAGTGCATTTAGCCCAGAGCAAATCAATGCCCTATGCATGTTCTTTCTAGACCTGCAACGCCACAACTACATGAGTTCACAAATTTACTATGGACTTTATATGTTACCATTGGGTTATCTCATCTACCAATCAGGCTTCTTACCTAAGATCATTGGCGTATTCCTCATACTTGGGTTTGCTGGAGATATGATCGATTTCTTGCGTTTCTTTTTGATTCCCAATTATTCATCAGTGATACTAGACAATATTACTATACCAGCCGACATAGGTGAGATTTCCCTTTGCTTGTATTTGCTCATCAAAGGAACCAAAACAGTCCTGCCTAACACTGTAATTGACCCTATCAATTCAAAACAATTATCAAGCATAACATCATGAAACTACTCATTCTCAAAACGGACATCACTACGCTCATCAAAAGGCAACAAGTCCAACCCATCATGCAAAACCAAAGTGCTATTCACAATTGGTGGGTGGACATGCAAGATATCGACCATGTCATGCGTATAGAGGCTGAAGAAAGCCTAGACAACACCGAGTTCATCAAATTGATAAATGAGATGGGCATCCACTGTGAAGAGTTACCTGATTAATTTAAAACATGATTACTATGAAAGCTATCATTAGAAAAAAATACGGATCACCTGACGTTCTGAGTGTCGGCGCAGTAGAGAAACCAATTCCCAAAGATGATGAAGTGTTAATCAAAGTCAGCGCATCATCTGTCAATCCATTGGACTGGCACATCATGAGGGCCCAACCAGCATTCATCCGATTGTCAGGGCATGGGCTATTAAAACCAAAGCATAAGATCTTAGGTGCAGACATATCTGGAACTGTTGTGAGTATCGGCAAGAACGTCAATTATCTACAGATCAACGATGAAGTATTCGCTGAAATACAAACGGGTGGATTTGCAGAGTATGCCGTCACAACTGTGGATCGTGTAGCTAAAAAACCTCTCAACTTGAGTTTTGAAGAGGCTGCCGCTATCCCAGTCGCAGGACTTACTGCACTACAAAGCATCAGAGATCATGGCCAACTCAAAAAAGGTCAATCTATCTTGATCAATGGCACATCCGGAGGAGTGGGTAGTTTTAGCGTTCAAATTGCCAAGTATTTTGAAGGAGAGATCACCGCCGTCTGCAGTACTGAAAAAGTCGAACAAACCCAATCATTGGGCGCTCATCATGTGATTGACTATAGGAATCAAGACGTATACTCACAAGGCCAAACCTTTGATTTGATCATTGACAATGTAGGCAATCTTCAGGCTCAAGATTTTAAAAAATTATTGAAACCACATGGCCGAGGGATAGCAATAGGATTTAAAAATATCTGGACGATACTAGGGATCAAACTTCGCAGCTCAAAGAAAGACAAATTATACATCAGTGATGCTTTGACCAAAGTCAATACAGAAGATCTAGAGTTCCTAAAGGAACTCGCTGAAGGAGGACACATTAAACCGGTCATTGACAAGGTCTATTCTTTTGAAGAAATACCTCATGCTATCCGACATCTTGAATTGGGACATGCTTTTGGAAAAATCGTCATTACCATGTAATAAAAAATAAATCTTGGCAGCAACCTATTCTAGCAAATTTGCATCTTCATAGAGAATCTAACGTAAGACCAAAGCATTGACTTGTTTTGTTCAACAGTAACATGAAACACCTACTAAGTTTAATCCTTATCCTATCATCTACATTAGTATATGCAATAGATGAACCTATCACGGGTATCGTTCGCGATGCTGAGAACAATAAACCTTTGGCCTTTGCCAGCATCGTCATCTCTGGACAAACTAGTGGAACGGTCTCAAATATCGACGGTCAGTTTGTATTGGACTCGAGATTGATCGACAGTCAAGACAGCATACTGTTTAGTTATATAGGGTATAAAACTCTCAAAGTCCCCTATTCAACTCTTATAGAGAACACGGACATCTATTTAGAACCTAGCATCCTCAATCTCAAGGATGTCAAAGTATACTCCAAAGCACTAAAGGCAGATGATTTGATAGAACTCATCAAAGACAACTTCGAAACCAACTATCCCAAATTTAACGGCAAACAAGACCTCTTTCTTCACAAATATGACCTGGTCCCATTTCCTGATCAAAACAAGATTTCTATTACCTCTTCAGATTTTGAGGGTTTAGACCCCGCTACTTTTGAAGCCCTCATGGCCAAGATGCCCAAAGAATTCATCGAATACCACGATGCAGTATTAGAACTCTACACGCAAGGTGACGAACACAAGTTAAAACCAATAGAAGCACTATCTCTAGAGGAACATTCTATGGAGGACATAGCAAAAGAAATGGAAAGCCTGCTAACTGATTTCTTTGAAGACATAGAGAAAAGCAAAAAGAATGAGGATGTTTATTACAAATTTAGAAGTGGGATTTTCGCCGCAAAAATAGATGATGAACAAGGGGGTGAAAATGACTCGATTTGGAAAGATCAAATGAAAGACAGCCTCAACTACCTGATCCATAGTGAGCAAATCAAAGGATCAGTATTGTGGTTATTCAAAGATTATGGACATCTAGAAGGTAAGAATTGGGAATTCCTTGAAGATGATGGTAAATACAAATATGAAATAGAAAATGTTACCATGTATGACAATGAAGTCGTCTATGTGGTAACCTTCAAACCTAAGAATAGAGGCTTGTTTAGTGGCACAATGTACGTCTCCACTGACTCCTACGCAGTACTGCAGGTAGACTTTGAATATGCACCAGAAAAAGATGATGAAAACTTCAATATGCTGGGTATTGGTCATTCTATGAAATACAAAAGAGGCAAGGTCATCTTTGAGAAACGGGAAACAGGCTATTTTATCAAATACATCAATGCCCATCAGCATGAGATTGGATCAGTAGATCGCAATTTCTCTATCATGAAAAAAGAAAAACGCTTCTTATGGGACAAAGAACTCAATGAAATCAAGTTTGATGTTAACCTCAGCTTTGAAGACAAGGTCTATTGGGAAGTCTTAGTAAAGGATCGCACCGGAATTAGTGAGGAACAATTCGAAAAAATCGAACAGCCACTATATGTTAAATTCAAAAAACAATATACCTACAAAGAAGACATGTGGTCCAACAACTCTGTCATCGCTCCCAGTACAGAACTCAAAGAGTATAAGAGAAAGTAATTATCTGAAAGAGTTAAATTTGGTCGGCTGGAAGAATTACCCAACCGACCCTAAAATCATTTGCCTGACCACACGGCATCTGCTTTTGCTATTCGTCCTGGTAAAAGACGAAAAAGCAACTTGGCTACAGGGTTAGAAAAGAAGTATTGCGTCCCCTCTATTATGGTTGATTGTTTACCTCCGCCCACTTCAGTTTTACCCGTACTGACAGCAAAGGCACAATGTCCGTTGTAGGCTACTTCTATATTATTACTTTCCATGATGTGTCGATTTAGTTGATACCCATTACGTGTTTGACTGGACGAACTTCAATGGTCGCTTTGGCATCCTCAAATAATGGATTCGCTTTGGCAATAGCGATGGCCGCTTCCAAATTTTCAGCTTGAATATGAAAATACCCGTTGATTACTTCTTTGGTTTCGTTAAATGGACCGTCTTTGAATACGCCCTTGTTACCATTGATAATGGCTCCTTTCATTTCTAATGGCTGTGCCCCTTTGAGCTGACCAGACTCCATTAGACCACCGATATATCGCCCTATTTTTTGAACATGTAGTTGTTGCTCTTCTGGCGAAAGATCCAATAAAAAGTCTCCATCTGTCTTGACGAATAACATGAATTCTTGCATAATTATAAGGTTTAAATATTCTTAATTAATTGATTTATACCCTTAGTCAATTGACCAGACAGAAAAGGGACATGGATTTGAAATTATTTTTGATCTACCAATAATGACTAATCGATGGATGCCTGCAAAATTTTCATTCTTCGCTCAATTTCTAACCTCATGTTATCATTGGGCTTTAATATTAAAGCATGTTCTAATAATTCATATGCCTTTATGGGGGCCTCATTTTCCTCATGGAGCGTGGCACAAACCATATAATAAGGCAAATACGATTTTAAGACATCCATATCATCCATCTGAGCAATACAGTTGAGTGCTGTATGTGCATCAGTAGTCTTAGCTAATACTACCGCCCTGTTGAGTTGAACGATAGGGCTGTCATCAATTTCAATCAAGTGATTATATAACGACAAGATGCTTTGCCAATCAGTAGCGTCAAAATCTCTTGCAGCACAATGATGCGCAGAGATGGTCGCCATGATATGATATATAGATACCTCTTGATCGTGAGATGCCAAGCCTAGGTAATGATGACCTTGCTGTATTAAACCCTTATCCCATAGCGATCTATCCTGTTGGCTAAGGTCTAGCAGACCATCACTAGTATTCAGTCGTGCAGAAAAACGGGCTGCATTTAAAGACATGAGCGCCAACAAAGCACAAACTTGAGATTTGTGTTTCACATTGGGATTAGAAGCTACTATCTCAGCAAGTCGAATCGCTTCTTCACAAAGCTCAAACCGAATGCTAGATTCCCCACTAGACGCTTGATAACCCTCATTGAAAAGCAAATAGATAACTTCAAGAATACTCGACAACCTCGTCACTAATTCTGAGCCCGTAGGTACTTCGAAAGAGGCCTTTGCCGCTTTAATGATTTTCCGTGCTCTGACCAGACGCTTGTTAATATTTTCTTCTGAAGTCAAGAAGGCCTTACTGATCTCAGGGATACTGAATCCACAGAGTGTCTTCAAGGTCAG
This sequence comes from Reichenbachiella sp., assembly GCA_051531955.1. Taxonomy (GTDB): domain Bacteria; phylum Bacteroidota; class Bacteroidia; order Cytophagales; family Cyclobacteriaceae; genus Reichenbachiella. Next base: position 8,901 of record JAOPTS010000020.1, on the reverse strand, counting down.
GGCAATCTGTGAGTCAGCGGACAACTCCGGGTGACAACAGGTGAACATCATTCGCAGCTGATCATCTGACACCTCCTGATCACTAAATATATGATCCAGCGTCTGCTCGACCATCTCCTCTTTTTGTAATTGATGCGCGATCTCTGATGAGTAATTAGATTTGTACTTCTCTCGATTGATGAGATTGACCGCTTTGTTTTTTGCTACCTTATAGATCCAACCCACGGGATTTTGTGGCAAGCCGCTATAGCTCCATTGATTTAGTGCTTCTAGCATGGCATCTTGCACCACATCTTCGGCCAACTCCATATTATCAGCTCCAAATGTCTTGGTCAACACAGCTACAAGCTTACCGTATTCGTGACGGTACAAATGATTGACTTCTGCTGATATGTCTTGATGAGGCTGGGACAACAAATTGATTTTAGACATCAATAAAGTCTAAATCGATGATGACTACAAATTGACAGACTTATATTTTCGGTCATTAGGTTGCTAGCCACAATCTATTGTAAAACTTGTCAACTAATTTTAGGACGCCTAACCCTCTTGCAATTCACAAATGAATAATTAATTTACCTTATCAAACAACATCACAGGAGTTATTTCCGATAGTAAACCATCTCAACTTTTAATATGGACAAGCAAGAGTTCTTCTTACTAATACCCGCGATTATCTACGGTGTAGCTATTGTTGACTTGATGAAGATATTTCGTCACAAGAACAACTATTGGGAGATAGTCGCTTGGGGAGTTTATATTTTTATGGTGATCATTTTTGTTTGGGCCGAACTTTACCAAAAACTTCATGCACTGACGAGCGATATCAAGAACTTCTTTATCATCATTATTCAAGCGGTGGTGTATGCACAACTAGTAGCTGTGATTACCCCAGAAGAAAAGGATATAAATACAAAAGACTACTTTTTGAAAAATAGAAAATTATTCTTCCTCATGATTTCACTTGCTTTGATTGTCAATACAGGGGTTAGTTACTTAGTGTTTGAGGATCATCGGGCATCTTGGGTCCGTCCAACTGCCTTAGGACTGTCACTGTTGTGTGCTTTTTGGGATAATAGATGGTTGAGGACTGCTATTTGGGCATTTTTCTTTGGGGCTGGCTTATTCATAATTTTTGGGTAAATTCAAGATTAAAGAGATACTGCATTACTGTTTTTCAAAGAGCTTTATAACCAAAACCTACTAACTCATGCCAAACAAGCTAGTTGTCGCCATTCTATTTTTATTTTTAGCTACCTCTTTATCATCATACGCACAGGTTGAGGAAGAACCTGACAACTGGGACAATATTGTTTATTTGACTAATAAAGTAAGTTGGGGTGCAGAGAAATGGCGCCAATCATTGTTATATCAGTCTAGGTATAACCAAAATTTCGTCAATTTGGAACAATGGTTTTTCGAATATACGGCGACCTATTTATTATCTGAACATTTTGAGTTAGTTCCTGATTTTAGATATACCAGAAAACCTGACAGAAGAGAGATAAGACCGGGCCTGGGTATTATCTATAAAAATTTATTTAAAAAGGCACAGTTAGTACATCAGCTCAAATGGCAATATGATTTCAAAGGCAATAACGCAGTGGATAGCCATGCCATGAGATATGCGATTTTTTACAATTATGCTTTTTCAGAAAAGTTTATAGGCTCGTTATTGGCCGGGGGTATTTACGAATGGGGAGAAGAATTCAAAGGTATTTGGGGGGTGAGAGTTGGCCCATCATTATCCTATATAATCAGCAAACAACACCTTCTCAACGTTGGATATTTGTACGGTTTGGTTAACACCAAAGAAGTACCGACTCGTTGGACCAATGCTGGTATCTTAACTGTTTCTCTCAATATCAATATCCGTAAGGATTTTACATATCTACCAGCTAAGTATATCAACTTTTAGTCATTTACCATTCTGCTTTTTTGGATAAGAACTTGGTACTTTAATTATATTGTAAAACCGAATAAGTCTAACCTGTCATGACCTTTAGGAAAAATCATAAAAATTTCACGACTGGCATCAGTTTATTGATAGCCCTAATCATTATTCAAATTGCCTTATCTACTGCTAGTCGCAATAGACTTGAAGCATATCAAGATTTACAGCATAAGGCCATTGTCCTTTCCAATGAACTGAACCAAAGTTCAGACCTCCTCACAAGGATGGCTAGGAGTTATGTCATGACACAAGACGGTCAGTATATAGCCAAATACTATGAAATTTTGGACATACGGAATGGTCTTAAAGCAAGACCTAATGGAAAGGCCATTCCTTTCAGGAAATTATTGGATGAATTAAAGCTTTCAGAGGAAGAAGTCAGTTTGTTGGAGTTAAGTGAAAACAACTCCAATCAATTGGCTAAAATTGAAATCAAAGCCTTCAACATGGTGAAGAGTAGTGTAAATGATTTGGGAGACACATTAGCTTCTGATACTGGATTGGCTGCAAAACTCCTTTTTAGTAACGAGTATTCTAAAAGTAAGGAAAGTATCATGGCTCCAATTAGAGAATTTGAGGACATGGTACAGGCCAGGATATCTCTAGTGATAAAGGAAGAAACTCAAATGAGGTATGTGTACCTGGCCATATTTGGCCTTGCTTTATTGATCTTGTTTATATGGATCTATGTCTTCATTTTGGGAATTAGAAAAAATGTTTTAAAACCTCTTAGTTATGCAGAGGATGTTGCTAAACATGTAGCGTCTGGTAATTTTAATTCCAGATGGGAAGTGAGCAATCTCGACAATGAAATAGGAGACTTGGCGGGTTCATTTAACAGCATGCTTGACAGGATCAATGAAGGTAATGAGGAATTACAAGCCTCTATCGATAGTGCAATGGGCAACAATGCCATGCTCAATTCTCAAAATCTAGCTTTAGAGCAAACGGCCATTGTTTCGGTAACGGATGTCAAAGGAAATATTTTGAGGGCGAATGAATTATTTTCTAAAATCTCACAATACTCGATGGAAGAGATTATTGGGTCCAATCACCGCCTGGTCAGTTCTGCACACCATGACAAAGCCACTTGGGCAGAAATGTACAAGGAATTGGCCAATGGTAAGACATGGAGAAAGGATATCAAAAACAAGGCGAAAGATGGCTCCTACTATTGGGTAGACTCTATCATGGTGCCGGTCTATTTTGACAGTGACAAACCGCAAGAGTATTTGGCTGTTAGGTTTTTAATCACAGAAAGAAAAGAAGCAGAGGAAAAAGTAATGAATCTCAATGCTCAATTGTCCTCTCAGAACATTGCTTTGAACGAATCTTCTATCGTAGCGATCACTGACCTGAAAGGCACGATTACTTATGCCAATGAGATGTTCTCTACTATATCAGGGTTTTCTCCAGAGGAGGCATTAGGTGCGAATCACCGAATTGTCAATTCTGGACACCATCCATTGTCATTCTGGAAAGATATGTTTGCGACCATTGGTAGTGGGAAAACCTGGAGAGGGGATGTTAAGAACAAAGCTAAAGACGGTAACTTTTATTGGGTAGATTCTGTAATAGTCCCCATTTTGGATGAATTGGGAACACCTAAAGAGTATTTGGCCATTCGGTTTGTTATCACTGAACGAAAAGCAATCGAGGACGAACTGGCTCAAAGTGAGGAACAGTTTAGTTCTATTGTCGCTAATGTTCCAGGGATCATTTTCAGGTGTTTAATTGATGAGAACTGGACCATGCTTTTCATTAGTGAACAGGTAGAAGAGATCAGTGGATATTCAGCTGAGAGCTTTATGAATAATAAAGAAAGATCGTATGCCGATTTAATTGTTCCTGAAGATTTAGAAAAGGTGCAGCATGCGGTTGCTGAAAAAATTAAGATCAGAGAAAAATATGCAGTTGAATATAGAATCACCAGAGCCGACGGGGAAGAAAGATGGGTTAAAAGTCAAGGTCAGGCAGTCTATGATGATCATGGTGAGATAAAATGGCTCGATGGTGCCATCATTGATATTACAGATCAAAAGCAAGCCGAACTAGAAATCGAAAAAATCAGTATACTTTCAGACAATGCACTTGAGCTAACCAAAGCAGGATTCTGGTACGTGGATTTTTCTATTGAAGGAAAATTCCATAGTTCAGATCGAGCGACTCACATTTTCGGCATGGAAAAGGTGGAAGATGAGATGTATTTAATCGATGATTGGTTTGCCAATGTGGTCAAAGGGGATGAGAAGATTTCGGAGTATGTGGGAGAACAATTCACGGGAGCAATCGAAGGCAAATATCCTACTTATGATGTCGAATATCCTTTCTACCGACCAGTTCATGATGATATAATTTGGGTTCATGCAGTTGGCCATGTAGTACGAGACATGGATGGAAATGCCTTACATATGCATGGCGTAGTTCAAGATATCAATGATAAAAAAATAGCAGAACAAGAGCTCAATAAAATCAATATGCTCTCAGATAATGCCATGCAGTTATCTAAAGCAGGTTTTTGGCATATAGATTATTCAGACCCTGAATACTACATAAGTTCAGAAAAAGCAGCTGCCATATTTGGTGAAAACACTAGAGAAGGCTTTAAATACCATCTGACTGACGAATGGTATTCGAGAATTGCAGCTGCAAACGAAAGCCTTGCTGAACAGACAGGTCAGCGCTATCAAGAGGCTCTTGATGGGAAAACTGAAAGGTATGACACAATTTACCCTTACAAAAGACCTATAGATGGGAAAACTGCTTGGATAAGGGCAATTGGAGATATTGTTAGAGACGAGAATGGAAATGCCCTGATGATGTACGGTGTAGCTCAGGATATAACCGACATCAAACTCAATGAAGAAGCACTTGATAAAGCCAAAGCAGAAGCGGAAGCAGCAACCGAAGCTAAAAGTGATTTTCTTGCAAACATGAGTCATGAGATCCGCACACCGATGAATGCCGTTATTGGGTTTAGCCACCTTATACAAAAGACGGAGCTCAATGAAAAACAGGAAGATTATGTTAAAAAAATTGAATCTTCAAGTCAGTCCCTATTAGGAATCATCAATGATATTCTAGATTTTTCTAAAATAGAAGCGGGAAAACTGACAATTGAAAGCGCTGACTTTGATCTAGAAAATGTATTCCAAGACCTGGCCAATATCATCACCTATAAGGCGCATGAAAAAAACTTAGAAATTGTCTTTGGAATCGATAGCAAAGTACCGACTTATCTCAATGGAGATCCGCTTCGTCTAGGGCAGATACTAACTAACCTATCCAACAACGCGATTAAGTTCACTGCAGATGGTGAGATCGTAATAAGCGCTGACTTGGTATCGGAAGATGAGGAAACGGTAGTCGTTCAATTCAGTGTCAAAGACTCAGGTATAGGGATTGAACAAGATAAAATTTCAAGTCTGTTTGAGTCATTCACCCAAGCAGACACTTCTACTTCGAGGAAATTCGGAGGCACTGGGTTGGGATTAACCATCTCCAAAAACCTAGCGGAATTAATGGATGGTAAGATTTGGGCAGAAAGCGAATTTGGACACGGCAGTGAGTTCAAATTCACGATCAAGCTCAATAAGCAAAAGAATGCTATTAAAGAATTGATCCCTAGTACGGATCTAAGAGGATTGAAAGTATTGGTCGTGGATGACAATGAGGCTTCCAGAGATATTTTGCAAAATGCCCTCGAGTCATTTACTTTCAAAGTAACGACCGTTGAATCTGGACAAAAAGCCATTGATCTTCTCAATCAACCTGCTGACTCGCCGTTCGAACTCGTACTTATGGATTGGAACATGCCAGAGATGGATGGGTTGACCGCTTCAGAGATAATCTTAAAAGACAACAGAACCCCTAATATCCCTATGATCATGATGGTCACCGCCTATGGAAAAGAGGAAGTTCATCAAAAGTCGGAAGCCTTAGGTTTGTCTTCATTTCTAATCAAACCAGTGAGACACTCTTATCTTTTCGATACGATTATGAACAGCTTTGGGAAATCTGTAAAAAGGGTCGCAGTAGCAAGTAAAAAAATGAATGAAGAGTCAGCTGAATTGGACCCCATCAGAGGGGCTAGAATATTGCTGGCTGAGGATAATTTGATTAATCAGCAAGTCGCTACCGAGTTACTTGAAAGCGCTGGTTTTAAAATTACTGTAGCCAATAATGGATTAGAGGTCCTTGAGCATTTGAACACAAGTGGCATTTTTGATATTGTTCTCATGGATCTGCAAATGCCAGAAATGGGTGGGTATGAAGCAACGGAAGAAATCAGAAAAATAAAAAATCATACCGAACTTCCCATTGTTGCCATGACAGCTGACGCTATGGAAGGGGTAAAAGAAAACTGCTTTAAAGTAGGGATGAATGGATTTATTGCTAAACCCATTAACCCTTCAGACCTATTCGGAACGCTAATTGAATGGATTAAAGAAGCGAAAAGAGAAGTTACTTTAAATGAGAAATTAGTTCATGAAGAAATACAAGTCCCTGATTTAAGGAATGTGAATGTAGAGAATGCACTAAGTAGATTAGGAGGTAATGGAAAACTTTTAATCAAATTATTAACAGACTTCTCCAAAAACAATGATACCATACTTGCAGAAGCCAAAAGTGCTGTGGAGGATGGTGATAAAGAATTGGGAGATAGAATCATCCATACATTAAAGGGGACTACTGGTAATTTGGGAATGTTGAAAGCCCATGAACTATGTGTTCGATTGGAAGAAGTAATTCAAAAAAATGGTTGGGGAGATTTTGATGAAAAATCAACTGATCTAAAAGTAGAATTATCCAATATATTCACGGAGTTGGGCGAGAAACTACTACCTCATCATCAGAAGGTAGCTACAAATAAGACAACCCCTGAAGACTTAAATAAATTGATGAAACTGCTGAAAGAGGATGACCCTGAAGCCGTCTCATTAATTGAAATAATAGGAGCAATAGATCATCCGGATTTTGAAGTACTAAAAACTTTAACAGAATCTTACCAATTTGAAGAAGCGGTACCGGTTTTGACCAGAATTATTAATGCTTAATCATCACAACTTGTAGTAACAATATAAAATGATTTTTATTAAAAATATATCAATCAAAAGAAGAGTTCTGACAGGATATGCGATACTTATCACATTAATGAGCGTTGTCTTTTATATTTCATTAGATGCTTTGTCAAATGCAACTATTGGCTTTAAAGAGTATAGAACCATTGCTCGTGTCACTAACATTTCGGGACGAATACAGGCAAACATGCTCAAGCTGAGAATGAATGCTAAAAACTTTCAAATCGATGGAGACCAAAGCTTTTTGCTTGACTATAATGAGACCTTGAAAAAACTCGATGCACTTATCGCTGAAGGTGAAATAACAGTGCTAAACAATGAGGAGAAAGCTGAAATTCAGAACATTAAGAAAAAGGTTAAAACATATGACACCAATTTCACAAAAATAGTTGACTTCAGGCTCAGACGTGATGATTATGTCTACCACATTTTAGATCTAGAAGGGCCATTTATGGAGAAGTCCTTGAGCAACATATTGGCTACAGCTGAAGCAGACGGTGATCAGATTGCTTCTTTTCACACGGCATATGTTTTGAAAAGGCTGCTACTTGCTCGCCTTTATGTCTCTAAATTTCTTGACACCAATGATGACAATGCCATTGAACGTGTGAAAATGGAATTTTCTAACATGGAGCGTCAATTGAGCATTCTTAAGAAGGATTTACAAAATCCAAAAAGAAAAAAGCTGAGGACTCAAGTACAAACATCCATGGTAAAATATACTCAGACGTTTGCTGAATTAGTATCCGTGATTAAAAATCGGAATGATATTCAAAAAAACATCTTGGATAAAATAGGACCTGAGGTGGCGTCAAGTATTGAACGGATGAAGCTCTCAGTCAAAAACAACCAAGATTCTTTGGGCCCTCGATTGCAAGAGTCAAATCAAGTTGCTGAGACCTTTATTATTTTGGTCGGCATAATTTCTCTATTTATAAGTCTGTTTTTCTCCTATATCATTGTTAAATCTTTGACCAAGCCATTGGGTATTATTACCCAATCAGCGCTGTCACTATCAAAAGGAAATGTGAATTTGGAAATCCAAATTGATACTAAAGATGAGATAGGTGTATTAGCCAACTCATTTAAAAAAATAATTCAGTCACAAAAACAAAAAACAGAAGTTGCCAAAAAGATAGCTGACGGGGATTATTTAGTAGACGTCCCCATTTCTTCAGAAGAAGACCTATTAGGAAAGTCTATGGTAAATATGAGGGACGCCTTGCAGCAAAGAGAACAGGAACTCAACCAGTACAAGCGTGAAGTAAGTGTTCGTGCTGAGGAACTAGCAGAGGCCAAAACAGCTGCGGAGGCTGCCACAGAAGCTAAAAGTTCGTTTTTGGCCAATATGAGTCATGAAATTCGTACGCCAATGAATGCCGTTATTGGGTTTAGCCATCTTATACAAAAGACGGAACTCAATGAAAAACAGGAAGATTATGTTCGCAAAATTGAATCTTCAAGTCAATCTCTATTAGGGATCATCAATGATATTCTAGACTTCTCTAAAATTGAAGCAGGAAAACTGACAATTGAAAGCGCTGATTTTGATTTAGAAAATGTATTCCAAGACTTGGCCAATATCATCACCTATAAGGCGCATGAAAAAAAATTAGAAATTGTCTTTGGCATTGACAGCAAAGTACCCACTTATCTCAATGGTGACCCACTTCGTCTAGGACAGATACTAACTAACCTATCCAACAACGCGATTAAGTTCACTGCAGATGGTGAGATAATAATTTGTGCTGATTTAGTCTCTGAAGATGAAGGATCAGTAGTCGTTCAATTCAGTGTCAAAGACTCAGGTATAGGAATCAAGCAAGATAAAATTTCAAGTCTGTTTGAGTCGTTCACACAGGCAGA
>JAOPTS010000019.1:0-11716 GCA_051531955.1 Reichenbachiella sp. | reverse complement strand
GTCTCTGGAATGACGTCTGTCAGCAATTCACGCATACGTTTGGCTACTGTAGGTGACTTTCCGTTGGTGGATATCGCTATTTTTAAATCTCCTTTCTTGACGATAGATCCAAGATAGAAATCACATAACGCTGGTTTGTCCGCCACATTTACTAGTACATTCTGTTTTCGGCATTCACCTTGGATGGCAGTACTGGCTTCTGGGTCATCGACACCCACTATCACCAAGTTCATGCCTTTTAAATCACTTGGTTCAAATGCTTTTTCAAAAAGGGTGACATTGGTAAAACCTTTGACCAACTCACGTACTTCAGGTCCGATATCTTTAGCAATCAATTTGACACTCGTCAAAGGGCTACTTTTTAGAACAGCATTGAGTTTTTCCCAACCGACATAACCACCACCTACAACGAGTAGTTGCATTTCTTCCAATTTGAAAAATACTGGGAATAGTGTGTTACCTCTGTCTTCTACTTGGCTCATATCAATTTGTTAACCCTAAGTCTCCAACATTTTTACTCAAAGTAGCTTCTCCAAGTTTCACTGTTTCACCCACAACTATTATCGCTGGGGATTTTAAATCCTCTTCCAATACCAATTGTACGAGTGTAGACACTTTGCCAATTACAATTTTCTTGTTGGGTTTAGAGCCATTCTGGATCACTGCAGCAGGCGTATCCCCTTTTCCACTTTTCATGAAGACCTCCATAATCGAAGGTAATCTTTTCATGCCCATCAAGATCACAACAGTTGCAGTGGATTGACAAGCCAGTTCTAAATCTCCAGCCAAGCTACCATCACTCTTGACAGCTGTCATCACCCAAAAGCTCTCGTTGTATCCTCTACGTGTCAATGGAATCTGATTCAAAGCAGGAACAGAGATAGCACTAGTAATTCCCGGTACTACTTCAACTTCCAGTCCATGTTCTACCGCATACTCCAATTCCTCATGTCCTCTACCAAACACGTAAGAATCTCCCCCCTTTAACCTAACCACATGACCGTGGGCTTTGGCTTCAGAGACGATCGTCTCATTGATTTTGTCTTGTTGATAAACATGAAATCCAGCTCTTTTTCCTACGAAGGTCTTGATTGCGGACTCTTTACAATAGGAAAGCAACTCCTCATTAGCTAAAGCATCATATAAAACTACATCCGCACTTTCTAATGCTTTGATTGCCTTGAGCGTAATCAATTCTGGGTCACCTGGACCTGCACCAACGAGGGTAAGCTTTGCTTTCTTATCTGACATAGGACAAAGGTAAGTTTTCTTGTAACTTGTAAAAAAGAAAACCGTCATTACAAGTGCTATAATGACACTCACAATGACGGTTCTCAGTAAAATTTATTTTATTAAGCTTCTGCCGTTTCTAATTCTTGGCTCGCTTGCACTTCTTTTACTTTAGCAAGGAAAGCATGCGCATCACCGATGAATTTTTCAGCCCAAGCTGCAGTTGGTTCGTTTTCTTTCATTCTCATTACGAACTCAGAGAAAGAGGTACCTACAACACTTTCAAACTCATTACCAAACGCCTCTTCAAAGCTTGTCAAGATGCTTGCTTTAGTATTTACAACTATACCTTTATCTACTAACAAGGCTTTAGCACCGTTGATGAATACATTGTAAGCATGGTAGATAGAATCCGCATAGCTTTGAACCTCGTAAGCTTGAGTTGCCCAATCAGCTTTTTCTTGCGCTTCGAACATCAACGTTGAGAACAAATCAATGATCACACCCGCACATTCTCCAACTTCAGTCTCTACTTTGAATTGCTCTTCTTTACCCCAATCCACATAGTCAGTATCTACAACGGTATCTGTATCCGCCAAGAATTTCAACAACTGGTAGAAATAATCTTTCCCTTGTCTCTTGAAATAGTTTACATATACTTCATCGTCTTGTGCGTTCTCATCATAATCATTGAACAATACACGCAATACATCTGGAGCTCGTTTAGAAGGAACTTTAATTACTTTTTCAGCAATCGACCCTTCACCATTGATACCAATTCCACCGCCTAACAATACTTGTACAGCTGGTAATATCTTTTTGTTTACCTTATTTCTCAACGAAGAACCATGAAATCCAATAGAAGCAATTCCATGATGTCCACATGAGTTAGGACATCCACTGATTTTGATTTTGATATCACTGTTTTTCAACAATTCAGGATATTCCTTCTCAATCATGTGCTCCAATTCCAACGCTACTCTCGTACTGTTTGAAATCCCCAAGTTACAAGTATCAGTACCCGCACATGCGATGATATCTGCTGTACTATCAAAACCAGGATTAGCTAAGTTCAATTCCTCTAACTCAGTAAACAATGACTTCAAGCTATCTTCTTTGACAAACCTCAATACATAACCTTGGTTGACTGACACTCTAATATCGTCTGCAGCATATTTGATCACAATGTCACCAAATGAATGTGCTTTCTCTGAACTCATATCACCGTTAGGCACTTTGACTTCCACGTAGTAATATCCGTCTTGTTTCTGAGTGTGAACATTAGTCTCTTTCCACAATTCGAATTTTTCTGGATTAGTCAACGATTTGTCCGAGATACCAATCGAAGCTGGTAAAGCTGGCTTAGGAATTAGATTTGTATCAATCTTGTAGCTCTGTGTGCTCAAAGATTTCGTTTCTTCTTTGATCAACCTCATCAGCTCGTCTAAACCAATAGCTGCCACCAAGAATTTCAACCTTGCTTTTACTCTACTTTTTCTCTCGCCGTATCTGTCGAATACTCTCAACAATGCTTCAGCAAAAGGTATAACTTGATCTTCTTCTAAGAAATCATAAGCCTTGACAGCAGGAGAAGGTTGTGCACCCAATCCTCCACCGATCATTACTTTAAAACCTCTTACTTCTTTACCATCTACTTCTTTCACCTTAGCGATGAATCCGATATCATGGATAAATGAAATCCCTGAATCTTGATCACTTGATGAAAAAGAAATTTTGAATTTTCTACCCATTTCCTGACAAACAGGATTTCTTAAGAAGTATTTGAATACTTCCTGAGCGTAAGGAGAAACATCAAATGGCTCAGCAGGGTCAACACCAGCAATAGGAGAACCAGTTACATTTCTCACAGTGTTACCACATGCTTCTCTCAAAGTGATATCATCTTGCTCCAATTTGGCCCACAACTCTGGCGTTCTGTCCAAGCTCACATAATGCACTTGAATATCCTGTCTAGTTGTTGCGTGAAGGTTGCCTCCACCATATTCTGTTGAGATATCAGCAATTTTTCTCAATTGCTTCACTGTCATTTTACCAAATGGAATCTTGATTCGAATCATTTGATTACCTGGCTGACGCTGGCCGTATACACCTCTTGCTAGTCTAAGGCTTCTGAATTTGTCAGGATCAACCTCTCCATTATTGAACTTTTCGATTCGGTTGGCCAAGTCAATGATGTCCTGCTCTACGACAGGGTTTTCAATGTTCTCTAGCTCTGATCTGAAACTTTGCATAGTCTGCTATTCTTTTGTGATTAGAAGAAAAAAGCCTCTCCAAATTAATTGGAAGAGGCTTTTCAATGTTTTTATTGTTAATTGGTTATTAGCTAATTAAGCACATCAAAATTACCTCACTTCGCGCAACACGCGAAGCAACAACAAGGTTGGCAACAACCTGACATTTTTGAGATATTGAATGTGTTCTTTATCATTTTCCTTATATATCGTACTTGCTAAACGCAATTACTTTATTCGGGGTTCAAAGATATATGGCTTTTTGTATATTAACGTCGTTATTTGACTGAAATCCAAACGATTCTTCGATTTTTTGTCAAGTTCACAATATTTTTATTAAAACATTAAGAATTTGACAATGCTACTGACCAAACCACTCCTTAAAAGCGCTTGCTTTATTATCACTTACTAATATCTGCTCCTCCAAACTCAAGGTTGTTTCAATCAACAATTTGCTCTTGCCATATTTGTGCACTGCCTCTATGCAGTGATAGCATAGAATGAATTGTCTGTTGACCCGATAATATTTATGTGGATCGATCTGTTTAGATATTTCATCCAAAGTCAGGTCCATCACGTATTTTTTTCCTTGCTGGGTCACCAAATGCACCAAGCCGTCATTGGCCTGAAAACAAGCAATGTTGTCTGTCTCGATTGACAACATCTTTTCTCCCATTTTCACCAAAAACCTACTTTTGTAATCTTTCGTTCCAATTTGGAGTTGCTTGACAACCTCTCCAATACTGACATTGCCATGATCCGAAAACTCGTTTTTCAGTTGATTGTACTTGTTAATACTACGTTGCAACTCCTGACTGTTAATCGGTTTCAATAAATAATCGATACTATTCACTTTAAATGCTTTGAGCATGTACTCATCAAAAGCGGTAGTAAAGATGACAGGTTTTCTAATATCTACTCGATCAAATATGTCGAAGCTAATACCATCACTCAGCTGAATATCCATAAATATCAAATCTGGGGCTTCATGATTTGACAACCAATCAATTGTATCCTCCACACCATCTAGGACTTCTACTATTTCTATGTTTGGGTCCAATTCATCTAGTAACTTTTGAAGTCTTCTAAACGCTGGCGCCTCATCTTCTATAATCAGGACTTTCATTCGTCAGTGGTTTTTAGATATTCTACTTCCGAAAGTAATTCAATTAGCGGAATACTCACTTCGAATTTGCCTTGATCATCTAATACGTTTACCATTCTACCTCCCAACAATTCATATCGTTTGATCAAATTATTCAATCCCGTTTTTGTGGATACCTCCAAAGTCTTTTTGACATTCAACAGATTACTGACCACTATTCGGTTTTGTTTATCCACATTGACATCAATCTTAAGCGGAACAGATTTAGAAACGATATTATGTTTGACCGCATTCTCAATCAGTATTTGGATGGTAAAAGGTGCTATATAAAGACGTTTCTGTTCATTGGTGATATTGAAATTGATGTGTAGATTTTCTGGATACCTCTTCTTCATTAAAAAGACGTATGACTCTGAAAATGCTAATTCATCCTTCACCGTGACTATTTCCTTTTCCTTGTTTTGCAGAATGTAACGGTAAACTTCCGAAAGCATCTGTGTGAAATCAATCGCTGTATTCTGGTTTTCGGATATAAGGGTAGTTAGCGTGTTGAGGCTATTAAATAAAAAGTGAGGACTCACCTGATTTTGTAACACACCATATTGTGTCTTCATCTGTTGCACCTTTAATTTCTCATTTTGGATCTCAGAATCTTTCCATTTCGTAAAGAAATAAACGATCTCATAAATGGACGCGACCATAAACGAGGTGATCAAATTGATATGTGCATGTCTAAAAAAGAATGCCCAATCTGAGAGCGTCACTACCGAACATAATCCTAAAGAGAGGCCAATTATGTTTGACCCTATGATCAAAAATACTGATGAGAAAAATGAGGTATAAATGAGTCTTTTAATTGTATCATTTACATCGGGGTATTTTCTTCTATAGGCCTTGATAATCATCACAATTCCAGACCACAATATCCCCGTAAAAATGATTGAGATGAAATATTCGGTTAACCATGTCATGTGATCATGACTAGGATCTTTAATCAAAAATGTCATGATCACACTCACCAATGGAATCCCTATCCACCTTACATGTATTTCTTTCAAATTTTTCATCAAAGCAAGAGTATGGTTTTTGAAACCTAAAACTAACCATATCCTGATGAACTAGGAAAATGAACAGGTGAATCGGGAATAGTTGTGAATGAATAGCATTTTCTATTAGATCAAAACCCAAAATCGGTTCAACGTTAAAAGTGCATGGTTCAACTAGATATTTTGATGGTTCGACCAGCACCTTTTTCGAAGTTGTTGCGTCACTGATACATTAGCCAAAAACTTAACAACCCATGAAAAATAAACTCATCATCTTAACCGGAATCATCTTTGCCTTATTAATCGGCTATCATGCATCAGCACAGACTCAAATTGTAAAAGGGACTGTTGTAGATGCTCAGGCTGACTACCCACTCATTGGGGCAACAGTCAGGTTGCTCAATACCACCGAAACCATCGGTGCGGTAACCGACATCAATGGCCAGTTCAGGCTAGAGAATGTACCTGTTGGCAGACAATCTTTAGCTGTACAATATCTGGGGTATAAAAGTAGTACCCTTCCCAATGTCCTCGTGACAATAGGTAAAGAGGTCGAAGTTCATATTAAGTTGGAAGAGTCTGTAGAAAAACTAGACGAAATAGTTGTTTCTGCTAATGGCAATAAAGCCATGCCGATCAACGAATTGGCAAAAGTAAGTGCTCGGACATTTAGTATGGAAGAAGTCACCCGCTTCTCCGGGGGTCGAAATGACGTGGCAAGATTAGCCGTTACTTTTGCAGGAGTCAGCGCACCCAATGACTCTAGAAATGATATTGTGGTAAGGGGAAATTCTCCAACCGGACTATTATGGAGAGTCAATGGTATGCCTATGGCCACCACTAATCATTTTGCGACACTAGGAACAACTGGAGGCCCAGTCAATGCACTTAATACCAATATGCTGAGAACATCTGACTTCCTAACGGGTGCTTTTCCTGCCGAATATGGCAATGCCAACGCTGCGGTTTTTGATGTCAACTTTAGAAATGGAAACGCTGACAAGTTCGAATTCACAGGCCAAGTAGCCTTTACTGGTGCAGAAGCGATGATTGAAGGACCACTGAGCAAGAAAAAGCAATCGTCATTCCTGGTTTCATATCGCTATGGAATAGCAGCCGTTGCTGCTACAGGTACCTCAGCGATACCATATTATCAAGATTTATCATTCAAGCTTAACTTTGGCGAAAGCAAAGTTGGTCGATTTGAACTCTTCGGAATGGGTGGGTTAAGCAGTATTGATTTTCTAGGAGCTGATATAGATGAAGATGATTTATTCGCCAACCCCAACCAAGACTCTTACGTCAGCAATGATTTAGGAATAGCAGGCCTCAATCACATCTTGCGTATTGGTAAAACTGCCAATTTGAAAACAGGAATCAGTGTCTCCACGAATTCCAACCAGTATTTGGAAGACAATTTTGTCCGCAATGCCAATGAGGACGTGACTGATATATACCGATCTTATAATGTAGAAAACAGAGAAACGAGAGTGGCCCTTACTTCAACATTGAATAAGAAATTTAACGCTAAATGGTTACTCAGAACAGGCTTCCTAATAGAAACGTACCTGCCAGATTTCTTTAGCGAGAGTAGGGATAACAATGCCAATATCCCTGACGACAATGGAGATGGAATACCTGATTACTTTATCCCAATTACGGACTTTCAAGAACAATACACTTTGTCACAAATCTATGCACAAGCGGCACACAATGTGACTGACAAATTGAATTTCACTTTTGGTCTACATAGTCAGTATCACGGATATACGGGAGCGTTTGCGTTAGAGCCTCGAGCGGCGATTTCATTGGATATGAATAGAAACCAAAGGATCAGTTTTGCCTATGGGCTTCATGCTCAATCCACACCAAGTCCGATCTTGTTCTTTGAAGAAGAAGTTGCTCCTGGTGTTTATGAAAAAACGAATACCGGGTTAGGCTTTATGAAAAGCAATCATTTTGTGTTGGCCTACGACAAGCAATTGGGTCAAGATTGGAGACTAAAGGCAGAGGCATATTTCCAATATCAATATGACATACCTGTCGAGTCTATCTCTTCTAGTTATTCGGTTCTCAATGAAGGGTCAGGCTTTGTGTTTGATCAAAGAGGCTCCTTGGTAAATGAAGGGTCTGGTCGCAACTTTGGTCTTGAACTGACTTTAGAGAAATTCTTCAGTAAAGGTTACTATGTACTCGTGACAACCTCATTGTTTGATTCCAAATACAAGGGAAGTGATGATGTGTTGAGGAACACTGCTTTCAACAGCAACTATGTTTTCAACACGCTATTTGGCAAGGAATGGAAGTTCGGTCGTGATCAACGCCATGCTTTTACCTTCGACACGAAATTCACGACATCTGGTGGACAGCGCTATACCGAAATAGACCTAGAAGGTACCCAAGAAAACGATGGCGATGTTCAATATTTTGAAGATGAAGCATTCGAACAGCAATTGGCCAACTACATGAGATGGGATGTCAAATTTGGTGTCAGAATGAACAGTGCTAAAAGAAGGATGTCTCATCAATTCTACATTGATTTTCAAAACGTAACCAATCGCGAAAATGATTTTGTGAGCCGATACAATGAGGTGTCAGATCAAATCGATGTGGTCTCTCAAATCGGGTTTTTTACTGATATCATGTACAGAATCACATTCTAATGAAATTGACTCATAATAAAATACTAATCACAGGAGGTACTCGTGGTATTGGTTTGGCCATGGCACTGCAGTTTTTGGCCCTCGGTAATAAGGTCATTGTAAGTGGTAAGAACAAGTATGCCCTAAACCAACTCAAAGAGCTATATCCAGACTTGATCACTTATCAATGTGATTTGTCAGTTGATTCGGAAGTCCACCAACTGGTTAAGATAATAGGCGAGGAGCATCCAGACCTAAGTATATTAATCAACAATGCGGGCGTGCAATACAGTTACGAATTGTATGCGGAAGAAAATATCATGTATAAAGTTAATGAGGAGCTATCAACTAATTTGATAGCTCCCATAGGCTTGACGACTGGTTTATTGCCTGTACTAATCGATAATCCAAACTGCGCTGTGGTCAATATTTCCTCAGCTTTGGGTTTCGTGCCTAAGCAATCTGCACCGATTTATTGCACGAGCAAATCCGCCATGCATATGTTCACAAAAGTGCTGCGCTATCAGCTAGAAGAGAAGATTAAAGTCTTTGAAGTGATACCCACACTAGTGGATACAGATATGACTACTGGTCGAGGAGCAAATAAAATCTCTCCAAAGCAGTTTGTGGATGAATTTCTCTACGCCTTTGAAAAGGATCAATTTGAAATCAACATTGGGAAAGTCAAAATATTGCGATTACTACATCGCTTATTTCCAAAAATGGCTGACCGTATGATGCGGCACAAATAAGTCTTTTGGATTCTAGGGCAAATCACTAGTTTTGTGGCATGAGTAATTTACGCGCCATCAAACCAGAAGAGAAAGCCATCATCAACGCGATGATCCAGCATGCTGGTTTGGACGAAAGGCAAGCACCGATCTCTGAGTTAGTTAGCGAATACGGCGATCCATTTATGGGCAGCATCAACCTCAACAATGACAGGCCTGATGAATATGCTGGTGACTTGGCTAAATGTGAATATGTAGACGAAGATGGAGAAAAAGTTGTATTGATTCTGACATTTGATAAAGATGCCAAACTCCTCGACCTTGATTTTTGGAAGTCAAATTTTTCTCCGTTGGTGAACTACCCTAATCCAGAAACAGTGGTCTTTAGTTGAGAGACTACTCTTATAAAAGAATCCATTAAAAAGAATAATAAGTCTATTAATTTCTAATGAATAACCTTTTCATTTTTACTGAACTCTCAGGTGAAATGGTTTGCACTAAGTAAACTCCAGATTTGACATTTGTAGGAATTTGAACTCTTAGTACTTCACCTCTATTCTTAGAGGTTTTAAAAATTTCGTTCCCGCCTAAATCAAAAATGCTAATTATGGTTGACGAAAGTGTTAGCGCATCTAATTCGATATTTAAAAATTTTCCTGCCTCTATTGGGTTGGGATATAAGGCAATATTAGAAATGAGTACTTCTTTTGATTCCAGAGTAAGATTTTCATGGTACTTCAGAGCACCTATATCACACTTTCCTTCCAAACTTAGCGCTAGACCACTATGATCTGTTTCCACAATTTCATCTGAATTAACAGATTCAGCTACTTCACACTCTCCTTTACCTACCAATATTGAGTTTTCAATAGGTCTATACTGATCGTCTAACCCAAGTTCAGTTAAGTCATCTGTGATAATATTATTGTCGGAAGGCATGTTCTCAACTGTTAAAAATTCGCCTTGCTGATATCTCCAAAAATCATCTAACACCCAAGAATGAAATATATTGTTTTTAGAATAGTTATTTGGTAGACAGTGATCAGCTGTTATGATGGCATATCCACTTTCACGTAGGTTTAGAAACGTATTATTATAAATTAAATATTTGGATTCTGGACTTGTGAGATTATTATAAGACTCCACCGCCGTTTTGACACTATCTACGATATTGTTATATATCTCAACCCCATCGCCTGAAATGAAAAATGCACTTCCTTCTCCTTGGATGATAGTATTGTTATACAATATTGCTTTTGTTCCTGGGTTGATCTGAAAACCAGATCTGTGTTGTCCGGTTTGATCCGTTTGGCCAAAACGATATAGTTTATTGTCATAGATTCTAACTTCACCAATTGCACTACCTATTTGGATAC
The DNA here is from genome assembly GCA_051531955.1 of Reichenbachiella sp. Taxonomy (GTDB): domain Bacteria; phylum Bacteroidota; class Bacteroidia; order Cytophagales; family Cyclobacteriaceae; genus Reichenbachiella. Next base: position 1,334 of record JAOPTS010000019.1, on the reverse strand, counting down.
CATCATTACCCGTCCAATCTACGATATTGTCATGTATATCCACATCAATAATCGAAGACTCCCATATCTCCACAGTTTCATAATCAGCACCAGCCCATAAACAATTAACGGCCTTTTGATAATGAGATCCACCTAAGTACATTCCTTCAAGTCCAGTATTTATGATCTTAGTATGGAACACTTTTATAGATTCATTGGGTTGTGCAGTGTCGCTGTATCTCCATACCCTAGGATCATCACAATAAGGATCATTTTTTAAATCTAAACCATGGAATTTTGCACCATCAACTATGACATGATCTACCTGATAATTGATAGAAAATGTATTCAGGATGATACCATTTTCTCCCCCTTTCACTAATATTCCGTATTCAGTGTCTGGGTCTCCTGCTCCTGAAATCACAAAATCATGTGAGTTTCTAGTCTGCAGCCCATTCGTTGATGCCTCAATTGTTACCAATCCCCCACAATTAATAATGACTATTGGATTATCCTTTTCACCTGCCAAATCATTGAAAGTATGCCAATTGTAATAAGTACCTGCTTTCATACAAATAGTATCACCAGGCCGCACATTTTCCTCTAAGGCATTAAACCTAATGCCTGTTGCATGGCCAGTATCTTCAAAAGGTTCTAAAATATGATCGCAAAAATCACATTGAGCAGTAACTAGATGAAATGTAATCAGGTAAATAACTAAGGTTAATATTGACTTTTTCATGGTTGGTTGGTTTTATAAGTTCAAGGTGGGAAATTAGTAGACTTCTAAAATTAAAAACTATTAGTTACTCCGCCTTACACATTGAAACAATATTTTTATAATAAAGATGCCAAGCTCCTTGATCTTTGGAAGTCAAATTTTTCTCCGTTGGTGAACTATCCAAACCCCGATAAGGTGAACTTCAAATAAAAAAGGCCCACCAAATGATGAGCCTTCCTACTAATATGTTTTTTTGATATTATGGGAATATCAATTCACCTATGTTATTCCATTGAACAGCTTCCCAATTTAATGTGCCATTCCCTGCATTATTGATTATCTCATTCGCATCAATGGTCACGGTCAAGGCATCTCCCGCATTCATCTCAATAGTTGTGTCAAAGAAGAAAGTATTGGAAACATAATAACCCTCATTTATGTTCTCAACATATGCCTCTAGTTTGTCAAATGATTTAGGAAGAAAGTAATAATTATTCCCGTAATAATCATCATAGTAGACATGCGTGTAAGCATAATCTTTAGTATAGAAGTCATCATCTAGGAAAGAATAGCCCTTTGATGTGTTGCCAGTCAATTGTCGCCAAAAAGTGTTTCTGGATAATTTAGATTTTCA
>JAOPTS010000018.1:0-33523 GCA_051531955.1 Reichenbachiella sp. | reverse complement strand
ATCTACACTATCAAAATTTATTGATCAAAGACAACATCACTTTAGAACTACTACACTTGCCTTATGAGTCTTTGGAGACCACAGAGTTCATGCCTATCGAACGGGACTTGGCGCAAATTGACCAGTTGATATTCAAAACAGGAGCCGCCCAAAAAGAAGCCTTTGAAATGGACAACAATGGTAACAAGATTATATTGATCAAGTAATGATCACTATATCATAGGTCTTAGAAATGGCATAAACTCACCCTACACTAGGGTGAACTCAATATCATGGGGTTCCTCTCATTATATTTATTGACATAAAAAATTAGGACACTTTTCTTATTCTTCCTTGATACAAACTCATGATATAACTCCTCGTCATCTTTGATCATCATTCCTAAATTCTTAGGCTTTGCCTTTTTATGCTTCCTAGTATCAAAAGCTTTCACTATAAAGCTTTTATTTAAATCAGAATAACAAGTAATGCTTCCTATTGAGGTAAATTTTAGAAGTAAATATTGAGACTTTCCTATGACAAGAGGATATATCCCATATGGTTGAGGTCTCTTATACTGGTATATTGTTTTATAAGGAACTCCCTCTATTACAATAGCCCATATGTCTTGAAAAGATATTTTTGTTCTAAAACCATACGTATTTAGTTGTTTCACAATGCCTACATCCATGTATGTCCCCTGAATATATTTCATAATAGATAAATCTAATGCCAGCATAGGAACATTTGTCACCAACTGATTATTTGATAAATAGATTCCATCTTTATATATCACTTGTCCATTTTGGGCATAAGAAGAGAAAAAAAACAAAGAAATGGCAAATATTAATAGGCTTCTTTTCATACACATAATTCAAGATTGTCATTCGAGGCTCCAAATTATAAAGTTTTTATTCTTGGATAACTACTACAATACTTATTAAACATAAGTATTGTAGCTCTTTGGAGAAAAACAACCATTCCCTTGCATCGTACAACATTTCAAACCTACCTTTGTCCCACATTCAAATTAATAATTGGATGACTTATCAAGAAAGGTGGAGGGATTTGGCCCTGCGAAACCTTAGCAACCCCCGAAGAGGAAGGTGCTAATTCCAATTCCGAAGAAGTCGGAATAGATAAGCAAGAGGAATGACATACAATATCAAAAATATATCATCCCTTCTAGCTTGTCTGGAAGGGATTTTTTTATCCCCGTTCAGACACATACTTGAAAAGTCACCTTGTAACTATATAAGATATGAAATTAGGAATATTTGGTTTTGGGGTAGTAGGGCAGGGCTTGTACCATGTGCTACAGCAGTCTAATTCGATTCATGCAGAGGTCGTTAAATTTTGCATCAAAAACATTGACAAAAAAAGAAGCCTAGATGCTTCTTACTTCACCAATAAGAAGGAAGAGCTCTTAGATAATAAGGAGATCGAAGTGATCGTAGAACTGATTGATGATGCCGATGCTGCACTCCAGATTGTCACTACTGCCATGAAGAATGGCAAGCACGTAGTATCTGCCAATAAGAAGATGATTGCCGAAAATCTAGAGTTCCTTTTGGATCTTGCCAATCAAAACAAAGTATCCTTTTTATACGAGGGGTCATGTTGTGCCAGTATTCCAATCATCAGAAACTTGGAAGAGTATTACGACAATGATCTTTTAACAAAATTAGAAGGAATTTTCAATGGCTCGACAAACTTCATATTGACCAAGCTGATGGCAGGCAGTGGCAGCTATGACGAGGTATTGAAAGAAGCACAAGATTTAGGTTTTGCGGAGACCGATCCTAGTCTAGATGTGGAAGGTATAGATGCCAAGTTCAAGCTTTGCATCTTATTGTTTCACGCCTTTGGGTATATCACTAAACCGGAAGATATCTTCACATTTGGTATTACGAAGGTCAATGAGTTTGATATCGCCTATGCGAAAAAACATGACTTGACGATTAAACTCATTGCGAAGTGCAAAAAGTCTGATAACAAGATTGAGGCGTCTGTAATGCCAACCTTCGTAGACCAAACATCTATGTTGGCCAACACAGTCAACGAGTACAATGCTGTCAATTTAGAAAGTGCATTTTCCGAAAGTCAATTATTGTATGGGAAAGGTGCTGGTGACAAACCAACTGGTTCTGCCGTGCTATCAGACATTAGTGCATTGAGCTATGGCTATCGCTATGAGAACAAAAAGAAGGAACGCAACGCTGACAAGTTTACTTTGAGTCAAGATCACGAGGTTGAGATCTACGTGAGGTTCAATGGTAAAGCACCTTATGAAAATGATTTTACAGAGATCACTGAAAAATATCAGGGATTAGACGGGAGTTATTGGAAGGGCAAAATCACATTGAAAAAGCTACAACAGTCCTCTTGGATCAAAGAAGACAGCATCAACATCATTGCATTGTAAATAGACGGTTTTACTCTTACTAAAAAACTAATCCAGTCACTCTTCTCATAATGAAGGGGACTGGATTAGTTTTTTTTTGATATCAGCTAATTATCTAGATACTGATCCAGAAGGATAAGTACTCGCTGCAATATTCTCCATAGACTGTAAAGTACCAGCAGCCAAATCAGAAGGTACTTCGCTTTTCAACGGCTTCAATTCGAATGGATTTGCACTGTTGTCCGGCTCAGGTTCGATGCTAATTACAATTACACCACCATCCGTTAAATCTGTAGGGAATGTTAAAGCACCAGGTGCATTTGTAATGAAATCTTCACCGGGAAATTCTGGACCAGCATTAGGACCGCTAAAAGCAGCACTTTGATCCGCTCCTTTAGCCATATTGAATCTACCTGTAGATACTGGCACTCCGCCGATCACAGCCCAGCCTTCATAAACCCACCCTGCTTGATCTGTCAAGTCTGGAAGATCAACCAAAGCCGCAGACCCATCAGCTGGATCCAAAAACCACACACCACTTAGATCATCTTCGTCTGTATCAGTAGTTGGTGTCTTTAAAATATAACTACCAGACACACCACCAAAACCAGTACCAAAGGCAGCACCATGCATGATAGAAACACTAGCAGAACTGCCACTGAAATCTCCACCTAAAATCTTCGTTGCACTTGGGCTAGGATCTGAATCAATAGCAGGTTCGATAGACAAGACAAAAGTAGTTGCTGCATCAAGCATCTCTTCGTCCATTTCAAAACTTGTCTGTGACATCACGCCATCTGCATCAACTGTAAATACTCCAGTCGTTACAGGGCTGCCATCAACCACTACCCAACCTTCATATACATAGTCATCTCCCAAATTTCCTAAACCTGAAATACTGAGGGACAAAGTACCAAACGAAGTATCATCTTCGTCATCACAAGAAACAAACACAAGGCTTAAAGCCATTAGGGATAATAATATTCTCTTCATCTTTTTATTGGTTTTAAATTCTTAACCAAAGATGAATTCAGTCTATCACGAAAGTATCACACCCATGTCATCTTACTATCAAGATTGACTTTCTTATCAAAAAACGTGTCGTGATTAAGACAATCAAGCCGTATACTGTGGCAGCTCAAATGAGAATGTTGTGCCCTGTCCCATCTCACTAGAGAGCTGAATTTTCGCATCGTGTATTTCTAAAATCCTTTTGACAATCGCCAAACCAAGCCCTGTACTATTGTTGTCCAATGACACACGTTTGTCACCGATATGATAGCGATCAAAAACAAATGGTATTTCGTCTTCTGGAATGCCTTTACCTGTATCGACCACTTTGATTTCTATTTGCTCTTCTCTGGCATTTAGCTCCAAACTTATTTGTCCATTTTCAGGAGTGAATTTGATCGCATTGTCAATTAGGTTCTGTAGTACACGCTCTATCAAACCAATATCAGCATACACCATAAATGGCCTTTCACTATGAATTGCCATTATTTTCAAGTGTCTCTCTTCTAATAAGACGGCATATTTTTGCGCAATATCATCAACCAATTCATTGATGAAAAAAGCTTCTTTACTTGGTTTAATTTGCTTGGCTTCTAGTTTAGACAGCTCGAACAATTCCTCCACCAACTTCTTCAATCGCTGTGTACCATCTAAGGCACGCGCTAAGTATTTTTTCTTATCCTCTTCTTGTAACTGCTCATCTTTGATGATCAAGGTCTCGATAAAACCTTGAATAACTGCCAATGGCGTCCGTAGATCGTGAGACACATTACCGACCAATTCTCGTCGTAAATTCTCCATCGACTTGAGGTTTTCGATATTGCCTACTATCGTATCTGCCATCTCGTTAAACGACTCTGCTAGGGAGTTAATCTCCCCTCCTCTCGTCACTTTGATTCTCGCACTCATTTCACCATTTTGAAAACGCTTGACTGTATCGATGATCGATTGCAGTTTATTCGTGATCAAGTAAATAGCCAGTATCCCAATAAACAAAGCCGCACCAATGGTAATCAAACCGTAGACACTTCCCAGTTTCAAGATGTAACTACTGAACAATTGATCCCCAATACTGTCATGTACTTCACTCGCCAATATCACATACACATACCCCAAGGTCTGTCCTTGGGCTTCAATCTTGGCTGCAGAGAATACTTTTTGACGCCCTTCTTTTCGAGGATCATCTCCCAAAATAGTTTCATCCTGATAGGAGGTCAAAAAATTCTCGATGGGTACTAAGCTGACATCTTCTAGCACCACCTTTTTATAAGGTGCTACATAGTTCAATATATGTCCATTGGAATCCAATAAGTACACCTCAATAGATGGATTGATCGCCATCATATGATGCATGATATCATCTGTAGCAGATTCATTCAACTTGCCATCCAAAAACGGCTTAAGTTCTGTGCCAATATGTTTAGCTATATCTGCATTCAATTTTTGATTCTTCTCCTGAAAATGCTTGTCTGCAACCGATAATGAAAAGTAAAAATAAAGCCCTGATACCGAGACCAAGAGGATAAAAAATATGGCCGACAACTTGATAAATAGACTTGCCGAAAAGGTATTGCTTTGTTTCATAATTATTTGAGTTCGTCGTTGAATCTATATCCTACCCCCCATGTGGTAAGAATATAAATAGGGTCATTCATATCGTCTTCTATTTTGGCTCTTAATCGGTTGATATGAGAATTGACCGTATGTTCATAGCCATTAAATTCATAACCCCATATCAGGGAGAGTAATCGTTCCCTGCTATAACTACGACCAGGATGTTTGGCCAGTAAAAAGAGTAATTCGAATTCCTTGGGAGTTAATTCTAGTCGATCGCCAGATTTGGTCACTTTGTGTTTTTCCTGATCGATAATGAGTGAGCCTAATTCTATCTGCTCAAAATCAAGATCTTGCTTTTGAGGATTCATCATCTCTACGCGACGAAAGATCGCTTTGACTCGAGCCGTAAACTCACGAATACTAAAAGGTTTGGTTAGATAATCATCCGCCCCCGTCTCTAACCCTAATATTTTATCAATTTCCTCAGAACGAGCAGTCAACATCAAGATCGGTGTATTGACCTTGGCCGCTCTTAACTCACGGCAAATATCCAGCCCATCCTTCTCTGGCAGATTGATATCTAAGACGATCAAATCATAATCATCTGTCAATGCTTTTTCTAATCCTATTCTTCCATTGTGAGAATATTCGACTTGACTATTCAAATCTTTGAGATGAATAGTCAAAAGCTCTACTATGCTTTCGTCATCTTCTATAATCAGTACTTTTTTATCCATAATGCCCATCCAAGTGACCGACACAAAAAAAGACGAAAAAGTTCACAAAAAGATCACAAATATAAAACGCTTTATAGTGTGAGGATGGTTTCATCGAAGAATACAAAAAAGATCCAAGCTACAAGCTGCAATGTCACAAAAACTTTATGCAGCATTCGATCTTTGAATCGACCAATAATAAACATTAGATATACAGCCAGGTAAATAAACAAAGGAATTTGTTCGATAAACTCCAATCCTGAAAACGAATAATTTTGCACGATACTTATCGCAATCGTAATAGCAAACAATGAATAAATCACTCTCCAGTTTTCATAGAAATACTTATCCATATCAGTCTCCATACTTCTTGTCCCCGTCGGAAACAAAAAACGTGACTCTAAGAAAAGAACGATTGGAAAGCTAAACAAAAACAATACATTTGGAAGATCCCAAACCTCTACTAGTTTAGAGTAGTTGTAGCTATAAAACCAATCTTGAATATACACTAGAAACACCACCGCGATCAATACTGTATGAGTATAGCTAAATTTTATTTTTTTAAAGTTTGCTACCATGTCTGCCGTCCCATTTAGAATTTGAGCAATCCCTAAACTAAGGATGATAGATGTCAATACTACAATGTATTCGTATGGTTCCATATTGTTACAATTAAGATTTAAGCAATTACTTTTCCAATCAGAATATAGCAACAAAAAAGCCTCTTGAAAAATTCCAAGAGGCTCTTTAATTCTAAAAATTTTTCTTCTTACTTCTTGTCTTTGAAGTCATCAAACTCAGAATCTAAATCTTCTTTTGGGAAGACATTGTCGTAGACATTGGTATCAGCTGTCTCTTCGTTAGGATCTATCACGATATTCGTCACCACTTTATCCTTTGCGAATACTTTCACCACTTGGTTTTCGTTCATTCTCCAAATCTCAGCAGGTATATACTCTGTCTCTTTGCTACCATCCTCATATGTCCACTCTACGATCAATGGCGTCACCAAACCTCCTTTATTTGACAAAGTCAACTCATAGAAGTTTTTGTTTTCATGAGCTAATTTGATCGCTGCATCATCCACAGAGTTCTTAAATTCACGATAGAACTTATCTTCAGTACTTTTGAATTCAAAGACTTCCGCTTCATCAGCAAATTTCATTGTGCCATCATTAAAAGTTTCTCCAGAAACTTTCTTTCCCTTCTTACCTTTCTTCGGTTCGTTTTCGATAGTTATTTCAGGCACACCCATTTTGTACCATTTCACTTTGTCCAATGACACGTCAACATGATCGGTCGTATAAAACCAACCGTTCCAAAACCAATCCAAATCAACCGCAGAAGCATCTTCCATTGACCTAAAAAAATCAGCTGGCGATGGATGCTTAAACGCCCATCTTTCAGAGTAAGTTTTAAAAGCATAATCAAACAATTCAGGACCCATAATGGTTTCTCTCAAAATACTTAAGGCTGCTGCTGGCTTCCCGTACGCATTGTTTCCGAATTGAATGATTTGCTCTGAATTTGTCATGATTGGACGGATATACATTTTATCCCCCTTCATATAGTTGACAATACTTTTAGCTGACCCTCTACGCCTTGGCATGTCAGGATAATGTTCTGCTTCTGTTAATGACTCCACAAATGAGTTCAATCCCTCATCCATCCAAGTCCATTGTCTTTCATCAGAGTTGATGATCATTGGGAAGAAGTTATGCCCCACTTCGTGAATGATCACCATGATGGTTCTATTCTTCACAGCATCAGAATACTCTCCTTGTTCGTTTGGTCGTCCCCAGTTGAAACATATCATCGGGTACTCCATTCCAATCGAAGCTGAATGAACCGATATCGCTACTGGATATGGGTAATCTATCGTGTGCTTTGAATAGGTTTTCAAGGTATTAACGACAGCCTTTGTAGACTCTAACTCCCATAATGGGTTTCCTTCTTTAGGATAATAAGACATTCCTAAAGGCGTCTTATCTCCTAACTGGACCGCTTGGGCATCCCAGATGAATTTCCTAGAAGTAGCAAAAGCAAAATCTCTTACATTATCTGCATGGTAGACCCATGTTTTCTTATCAGTTGATCTAGAGCTTTCGTTTGTCGTTGCTTCCTCTTGCGTAATTATAATAACTGGTTTGTCAAATGACTTTTTAGCTGCAGCAAATCTTTCTTGCTGTGTAGTCGTCAACACATCGTTTGGATTCATCAAAGTACCAGTTGATGCTACCACAAAATCTGCAGGTACAGTCAAGTTGACTTTATAATCGCCAAACTCTAATGCAAACTCACCATTGCCTAAGAATTGCTTGTTTTGCCATCCTTCAACATCATCATACACTGCCAATCTTGGGAACCACTGTGCGATCGTATATAAATTATTATCATCCTTTGGGAAATATTCATACCCTGATCTACCTCCCATTTTCATTCTATCTTGAGCCGTATATGACCAAGCGATATTGATCGATACGCTCTCACCAGTCTTTAACACCTCAGGCAAATCAACACGCATCATCGTTTTGTTGATGAAGTATTTCAAAGGTTGACTTTGCGCATCTGCAACAGATACAATCTTGAAGCCTCCATCATAGTCAAAATCATTGGTCATTGTTTGAAGACTCTTACCATTGATTTCTGTTTTCATCGCTCCTGACTTCACCAATGGTGTATCAGAATCCTTGGCTCTCATATTTTGATCCAACTGCACCCATAGATAACCTAACTGGTCAGGTGAATTATTGGTATATGTAATAGTCTCTTTACCTGTGATTAAGTGTAGTTCATCATTCAACTCCACATCGATGGTATAATCGACTTTCTGCTGCCAGTATTCATTCCCTGGAGCACCCGAACCTGTTCTATATTGGTTGGGCGTTGGGAGTGTAGTCCCTAATTGTTCAAATTTTCGATCCCATTCGCCCTGTGCCATAGACAACAGCGGCGTAATCAGCCATGCAATCAATAATACTCTTTTCATATAATTATATTAAGTAGAATCCTAGTAGACATCAATCACTCGATATCCACTTCAATATTTATTCAATTTATCATCAACGTAATGGCAATACCTCCTATTGCAGAAGAAACAGCCAAAATCCAATCTTTTCGAGATACTCCAAGTATCCCTTGCACTACAAATGCCAATAACATAAATGCCAATACTATCACAATCTGTCCAACTTCCAAACCTAAGTTGAATGCAAATAATTGCATCACGATCTCAGAATCAGAACCCAACAACGCTTGCAGATAGTTGGAAAAACCCATCCCATGAATCAACCCAAAGAATATAGCAAAGAAGTAATTCAATGGTACTTTCTGAGCAGATTGATCTTTGGATCTAGTCCAGATATTGGTTACAGCGGTAATCAATATCGTCACCGGTATCAACATCTCTATCAATGACGGGCTAACCGAAACCCATCCCAAAACCACCAAGGCTAAGGTCAGCGAATGCCCAATGGTAAAAGCCGTCACCAACACCAATACTTTCTTCCATTGAGTAGGTTGATAGATCGCACACAATGCAATCACGAACAATATATGATCCATCCCCATGATGTCCATGATATGCTCTCTCCCCAACGTAAAATACAACTCGAAATCTGTCATAAATCTAAACTAGCCATTTATGTAAATATTTTAAGCACTGCTAAAAGATTAATTACATTTGCTGCATTGTAAACATACGGTTAAATCATTTTTTATGACCCTATATTCCTTTGTGTTGCTTATAAATTATATGAGCGGTATTTTCATGCATGATTTCCATGTCTCGGTCTCCCAGATTGAGTTCGATCAAAAAAATCAAGCGATCGAAATCAGCCAACGAATCTTCGCTGATGATTTTGAAAAAATATTGAACCTAGAAGAAGATGACGCTACCATCGACATCCTAATAGAGTTCAATAACAAAGATGTTCTAGCTAAAATAAAGGCCTATGTGCTGGAGAACTTTAAAGTATCGATAAATGGCAAACGTACTGAATTGAATTATTTAGGTGCCAAACTAGAAGGTGATGCAGTGGTCTGTTTCATTGAAATCTCTAAAATTAAAAAGTTAAAATCTATCATGGTGGAAAGCACGATTTTAACCGCGATGTTTGCCGACCAAGTCAATCTCGTCCATGTCAAAGTAAATGGCAAGAACAAAAGCATGAAACTGGATCTGAGACAACCTTCCCAATTGTTTGAATATTAATATGGCTATGAATACAGAATTAATTAGTGCCCTTGAAAAATTGACCCTAGAATTGGATGACTACAGCTATGAGTCCTCTGATCTACTGGCAAGATCTGGAGATGAAGAGGTCATGCAATCGCTCATCAAATTGTTAACGCATGAGAATTTAGAGACTCGTTTCATCGCTGCAAGAACACTCAGTAAGTATGATAAGAATGAGCCAGGACTAGCGCCATTATTAGAGGCTATCAAAGCGCCTGAAAACGAAAGTATCATTGGCGAGTTGTTTTCTACATTGGAGGGCTTTGACATCAGTGGCATCTACGTCGATATATTCAAACAATACCTATTTGGTAATTTCAAAGTGTCATCACTCGCACAAGACCTGATCAATCACCAAAGTTTTGACATTACCCCTCGGGTACTCAAAAAAGCAACCAAGCATTGGAAACATTATGCCAACAACGTCAAACAGGATGAACTCTACGACCTAAAAAAGATGGAAGTAGATACTCTTTTCGCCGATCTACAAGCATTTATTGATACCCAAGAATTTGAAAAAGATTAGCGAATAGAACTTCCCAATTGCCCAAATCAAGATATTAGATGTTAGATATTAGACGCTAGGTTATTTGAGTCTAATATCTGACTGCTATTTAGCTGTTCGCTCGATCTCTTTTAGATTCTCCATTTTCTTATTTCGCAAGAAGCCATTGATACCCTCGAAGTGTTCTTTGACGCGTTGATTACCAAATTCAAAAACCTTGGTTGCCAACCCATCTAAGAAATCCCTGTCATGTGACACCAAGATAATTGTACCTTCGAATGCTATTAAAGCATTCTTAAGGATGTCCTTTGTTTTGATATCCAGGTGATTGGTAGGTTCATCAAGGATCAGTAAGTTGACTGGTTGCAGGAGCAATTTGATCATCGCTAAGCGGGTTCTTTCCCCTCCTGACAAGACCTTCACCTTTTTATCAATCGTATCACCACTGAACATAAATGCACCCAAAAGATCCTTAACCTTCGTTCGGACATCTCCTTTGGCAATCTCATCTATTGTTTCGAAAATCGACATCTTTTCATCCAAAAGTGCCGCTTGGTTCTGAGCAAAATAACCAATCATACTATTGTGACCCAAGACCATCTCACCCTCATGATCGATCTCTCCCATGATTGCTTTGACCAAAGTAGACTTACCCTCACCATTCTTTCCAACAAATGCCACGATTTCTCCTCTAGCAATGGTCAACGAAGCATCTTTGAACACCGTATGATCTCCATAAGTCTTCGTCAATTCTTTGACAATCACAGGGTAATTCCCAGAACGTGGTGCTGGCGGGAATTTCAAATTTAGAGCTGAAGTATCCACTTCATCAACTTCCACAATCTTCATTTTTTCCAACATCTTGACACGGGACTGCACCTGCAGCGTCTTAGAGTAAGTCCCTTTAAAACGATCAATAAACTGTTGCACACTTGCAATCTCTTTTACCTGATCAGCAAATTGTTTTTGCTGTTGCTCTCGTCGTTCTTTCCTCAACTCTAGATAATGAGAATAGTTGGTCTTATAATCGTACATCATACCACCTATCAACTCGATGGTCCTATTGGTCAAGTTGTCTACAAAAGTCTTATCATGACTAATGACGATGACCGCCTTAGCACTATTCTTCAAGAAGTCTTCCAACCACTGCACCGACTCAATATCTAGGTGATTGGTTGGCTCATCAAGTAGAATTAGGTCTGGCTTTTTCAATAAGATCTTGGCTAATTCAATACGCATTCTCCAACCTCCACTAAACTCACTGGCTGGTCTTTGAAAATCTTTTCTAACAAACCCAAGTCCTAGCAAAGTCAACTCTACTTCTGCGTCAACATTAACCTCTTCGTTACTGTAGTATTTTTCACTTAGGTCAGATACTTGTTCTATAATCTTACTGTATGCATCCGACTCATAATCTGTACGGGTCTCCAACTGTTTGGTATAGTCATCTAGTTGTGCCTTCATCTCCATCATTTCAGAGAACGCCTTACTTGCCTCTTCAAAAACCGAACAATCATCCTTTACCAATAAGTGCTGTGGCAAATAAGCTATCACCGCTTCTTTAGGAGCTGAGATCTTACCTTGAGTAGGTTTGTCTTGACCTGCAATGATTTTCAATAGTGTAGATTTCCCTGCACCATTCTTCCCCATCAAGGCAATTCGATCCTCATTATTGATATTAAAATTAATACCACTGAATAACGTACTACCACTAAATTCTACTCCAACACCGTCTACAGAAATCATACCTTTGCTTATTTTAAACGCGAATTTAGAACTTCCATTTAGCAGATTGGCATTCTGGCTTGGAAATAATTACAATTGAGCATGACACTCAAAAGCGTTCACCTAATCACAACAAGGCTTTTTATTTTTATTAATAGACATCTAAACCGTTCTACTATAAGATCAATGATTGAATCAAACTCAAATCCACAACACCTCTAAGCTCACAATTGATGTTGACTAGCTAATAAAAGTGCGCAACATGAAAATATTTCTTAATTTGTACGAATATAAAAACTGGGCATGTAGACACAAGCCCTGCATGCGATCCATTAATTATAAATTAGCAAGACATGATTATTCAATATTCAAAGAGCATTCATACCCAACTAATCAAAAAACATGAGATGATGAAGCTACTAACCCTGCTCGTGGCACTTATCACCTTGGGCGCCTGTGTAGAACAAAAGGAGAAACGAGTCATTAATTTCCCAAAAACGGAATTGACATCAGAAAACATCATTCCAAAACCGTTGATTACCATATCCTCAAATAGCGGTTTTGCACTAGACCAATATACCGTCATCTACACCTCTACTGAAACAGATGAGATGAAAGAAGCTGGAAACTTCCTTGCGGCAAGGATCGAATCAAAAACGGGCTTAGTTATGCCGGTGAATATTGATACGGTAACAAATGTCGAAACTATTATCTACCTCAATCAATCACCCAATCCAGACCTCAATGGAGCAGAAGCTTATCAACTCAACATCACCCAAGATTCTATCCTCTTGAACGCCAATACCTCAGCAGGTATTTTCAGAGGTCTTCAAACCTTGCGTCAGATAATCCCTGAGACTAGCAATGACACATTAGCTAGCAACCCAATATGGGTCATTCCTACGGGCAATATTAACGACGCTCCACAATTTGAGTACAGGGGAGCTATGCTAGATGTGGCTAGACATTTCTTCGAAGTATCGGAAGTGAAAAAATTTATTGATCTACTGGCCTATTACAAATACAATGTATTGCACTTACACCTAACGGATGATCAAGGATGGCGTATTGAGATCAAATCTTGGCCTAAGCTAACAGAAATTGGAGGCCGCACGGAAGTAGGTAAAGAACCTGGCGGTTTCTATACCCAAGAGCAGTATACCGAAATCGTTGACTATGCAGCGGCACATCACATGATGATAGTTCCAGAGATTGACATGCCAGGCCACACCAACTCAGCTTCGGTTGCGTACCCATTTCTCAACGGCAATGGTAAAACTCCCAAACTGTACCATGGCACTAGAGTAGGGTTCAGTACTTTTGACACCCGTAAGGACACCGTCTATGCTTTCATCGATGATGTCGTACGTGAAATAGCCGCCATCACTCCTGGTCCATATTTTCATATCGGAGGAGACGAAAGCCATGTCACAGAAAAGGATGATTATATTTATTTCGTCAACAGAGTATCCAAGATTGTGCAAAAACATAACAAAACCATGATTGGTTGGGATGAGGTTGCAACCGCTGATTTGGACTCCAATGCCATATCACAATTATGGAACAGCGAAAAAAATGTGCAAGCCGCAGTAGATAAAGGTATGAAAATCATCATGTCGCCAGCTCCTAAAGCTTACCTCGACATGAAGTACGACTCACTATCAGAATATGGATTGGACTGGGCAGGACTAATTCCTACTGACACGGCCTACATATGGAATCCAGAGTCACATGCAGGCGTACCCTTTGAAAACATCTTAGGTATAGAAGCCCCACTTTGGTCAGAAACTATTAGTAACAGTATGGAATTGGAATACTTGGCCTTCCCAAGAGCAATTGGCTATGCAGAACTCGGTTGGTCTACGCAAGAAAACCGCGACTGGGGAAATTACAAAATACGCTTGGCTAATCAGAAACCATATTTGGATCGTATGAACGTCAACTATTTCCCTTCTCCTTTAATAGATTGGAATAGGGAGTGATTTTAGATGATATCTTAATCTTGAACTAACATCCATTCAAGATTAAGATATTTCTAATTATCCACTTTATCAACATTCCCCACCTCCTTGTAGATACTTTGTTTCACTTCTTCAAGATCATCTTGAAATTGATCTAGATAGCCCTCGTTTTCTAATATTGCAGACATCTTGCGAGTCATCACATCCATCTCCAATGTAGCATCTTCTACATGGCCTAATAATTCTTGATTTTCAGGTTTAGATCCTATACTTTTCAACAAACCTAATAATCCCAAAACCCGTGATAATGGAGCACGTAGCAAATGTGAATTCATAAACAGCTGTTGGGTCAAAAGCCGATTTTTCTCTGTTGTCACTTCCAAATGTCTGCTCTCCATCGATTGCTTTTCTATTCTCAAAATATTCATTTGATCTCCAAGAGCAAAAGCAAACAGGACGGACTCAGCGGCAAAACCAAAGTAAATCGCAAAATCAATATTATGACTGTAAGGAATTATATCAAGTGTTGATAAATAATAAATCAGCAAGCTAGCGATGACAAATATCCACCCGATGACATAAAAACGTGCATGCTTAACCCCATTCGTCCAAACATAGAGACCTGACACCCAAAGACTCACATTGTACAACAACCCAACTGCTGGTACCATGACCGCCATCCAATTCAAACTCACCCACTGACTGATGTCAATCACTGGTATCACGACGGCCAATACCAACATCAAAATCAATATTATCTTTCTCAGATAAGGTGCTGTCTCCTTGAGATTGAGATACAAAATAGCAAAGACACCACTCGATACATAAAAAGGAATCAACCAGGCCGTATACCAAATCTCACCTGGCCACATGCCTGCTGTGCTAAACAGAATAAAACCATTATGAAAAGGGACCGTGTAGGTCACCATCAGCAAATAAATTAAGTAAGGTATCAGTACCACCAACCTGGTTGACAGGTACAAAAATGCATTGTATAGAAAAATACAGAGCATAAACCCGATAAACACCACAGGCACTCGTTCCCTCAAAATCAAATACTTGGAAATGGCATAGCGACTCCCTAAGACCAAACTATAATTCCTGTTTTGTTGCCCGTATAATCTTAATAAAAAGTCTTCCCCATCAGGAGGTAAATTGATGGCCAACGTACTGAAATATAAACTCCGAACATCTTGATCTTTTTTCAAATGATCGTACTCAAATATTTTAGAATAATGTCCCAAAGAATCCTTGACATATAAGCTTGCATTCCAAACATTGGATTCATTACCGGGACTCAAGTAATGATCATCTTCAAAGCTTGATTGATGATTGAATGCCAACCAGACAACAGATTGCTCTATTGAAAAATGAGCCACTTTGCTCTCTACATGTTCGAAATCATCACTGGACAAAATGTTCTCAACCTCCGTGATTCCTAATTCTTTAGTCGAATCTACGAAATAATAAAAGTCATCAATCAGAGACACCTCCCCAGGATCGCTCTTTCCATCAGCCCAAGCACAGGTACTTATTATCCATAAGAAAAAATACAAAATACTGGTTTTCATTCATTTACATTCTCAGCAACTAACCTCAAATAGCTACTCGTGACTAGGTCCTAGTAATCAGAAATGAAAATCCACAACTACCGATTGATGCCCTGTCTTAAAACTAACAGAAGAAACCTAGGCCTCCAAACACATCTTTGATAAATAAGGAGTTGCCAATCTATTTTGCAATTCGAATTTCGCAATCAATAGAATCAATAAGACTTGGGAAAAGTTAATAGACAATTAAAAAACAGACTTATAACTCCCCCTTTCTTAGAGCAGTTATTTATGTAAGGCTGTAAAACAAAAAAGTCTCACAAGCTGAGCTCATGAGACCATATAAAATTAAATTATTTATTATTAGTACATCAACTTCAACTCGATATTTTCTTGCGTGAGTATTTTTCCTGAATTCTTAATTTTGTTATTAGTCTCTACGTTATTCTTCGCTCCCCACAACAATGCCACCAACTTAACTGAGTTGTTGGTAAAATTATTATTCTCAATATTCACGTTCACAATCCCCGTGCTCTTGATCAATATTTTAGATTCTTCTCCTGCACCTGAGTTAGT
Source organism: Reichenbachiella sp. (assembly GCA_051531955.1). Lineage (GTDB taxonomy): Bacteria > Bacteroidota > Bacteroidia > Cytophagales > Cyclobacteriaceae > Reichenbachiella. The sequence goes on along the minus strand of JAOPTS010000018.1, from coordinate 17,302 downwards.
AAAAGTGCAATTAGTCACAACCAGGTTACCTCCTATCGTTGACTCGTCATACCCTCCACGATAGTAGTCAATCACATTGCTCACTACTTGATCAAATTGACAATTATCAATCGTCAAAAACTCAACATTGTAATCTCCTTTATCTTTTATCTCTCCAGATAGTTCTATACCATTTGCACAATTCGACAGTTTGGTATTCGTAAAACTAATCTCCTCTGCAAACGACTCTTTGTATGCTTTCAACACATATGCAAATCCACTAATATCAAGACCATCGACTGTCAACCTATAGTGATCAAACATCCCTTTTTGCAACGTTGCGAAAGCATAGTTTGCGCCATTACCTTTCAAGACCAAGTTACTAATAGTCAAATTCCCCTTAGGACTCAACAAGAAAGCTGGCGTACCAGCCGTTCCGTTATAAACTATCTCAGCTTTGGTTTCTCCTTTAGATCGGATCGTAATATTTTTAATAATGGCCAACTGTTCTTTCAATACATGAACGCCTTCGGTCAAAACAATGACATCACCATTATTCGCTAATGCCACCTTGGCAACCAAATCTCCTGCTTCAGCACTTGCCTCTATCGTATTACCTTTTGAATTTCCCTCCTCATTCGAATACCAAGACGCACCATATTTCGACTTGTCCATCAATTTAGGATCAGCAATTAGCCCACCACCAACAGCACCAATAGCATTATTAGTAGACCTAGGATTACCAAATAGATCATTGGTGATAGATTCAAATTCAAAACCATCAAATGGCATAATACTACTAGACTGAGCTGGTACCAATATCTGATCACTCAATTTATTCATCTTTATTTTTTCAGCAACAAGCCCTTCTCGATTTCCAAAATCTACTCCTTCATTATTAATGACGTTATTTTTAAAAGTCACTCCGTCCGCTTTGTCATGTTCTACAATTGGTGCAGCATCTCCTGTCTCGTTATATAAGATATTATTAGCTACTAACATTCTTTCAGGTCTAGCAGATCTGATTTCTGACAATGGCAATACATCTTTTTGACTAATATTGGTACCCACACCAAATTGCCATGGAGATGGGCAATTGACCCAAGTATTATAAGCTACCACTACGTCTGTTACTTGATTATACCTATTCAGTGGTGATTTCGGAATACCATTCATCACTGCCAATGGGCTTCTAAAACTAGAACCTTTGAGGTTGTAGAAATAATTGTTTGTGACCCAATGACCTGTATTGATAATTCTGATTCCACCTATATTCGTATTATTCTCATCCCCGATAAAATAGTTTCCATCTATGATACAGTAATTCCCATGACGTGTTACCAACGAACCCTCACATTTATAAAAGACGTTATTCCTAAATTCGTTGAAGTTCGTTTTACTAGAGATAACCTCTACTTCACCATTACATTTTTCAAATAGATTATTGGCCACCATCGTGTTGCTTGGTGACATAGAGGTAAAGCTATTTCCAATCTGAATTGTCTCTCCACTTGGACCTCCTTTGGCTTCTCTTGGACCAAAGTGATTGTTTACTATCTGGTGATAGTTTTTGATATTTTCATTACCTCTTAGATCCACTCTAACTGTTGGCCCACGGTTGGTTTTACCCGCTATATAGCAATGATCCAATTGGTTGTATCTACCCCAAAATTGAACCCAACGATCAGACTTATCTCTCTGCATTTTATTAAAGTCTGTAATCACACAGTTAGTCACTCTACAATTATTAGCCACCTGATCATCAATTTTAAATTCAATGATAGCACTTGATGGAGAGAATCCATTTTTGAAATGTAAGCCTTCCACTACCCAATAGTCACTTCCTAATTTGATATAAGATTCTCCTTGGATGATTACTTTACCTGCTTCTTCCGCTTGCAAGGTAATCGGCTGGCTTTTCGTCCCATTTGCTCTTAATTTCAATTGAACATCTTCCCATACGCCATTGGCCAAAGTGATGATATCTCCAGCTTTGGCTTCCTTGACGGCTGCCACTAGCTCCTTATTGTTATTGACTAACAGAGATTCTTCTACTGCTTTATTTTGACAAGCAAATAGACTCATCACGATTCCCAACCAAACTAATCCTCTCAACATCTTGCTATTATTTACTTTGAATTTTTTCTTTAAACATTCTAAGACCAATAACAGAAACTGCTATATCTATATGGAATTTAATTTCATAAAGGCTTTTGACATATGGGTCATGATCGTTTTACATGCAAAATGTAGCAGTATCATAACAAAATGCTTTTAGCCTTTTTTTATTATCAAATTCTTAACAAGTCTTTATCAAATATTGGAAATCCAACATTTGGTTGACCAATTTAAGAACTAATGTTTAAATAAAAAAATAATGCACTGCTATATTGCAGTTTGAAAAGCCTCCATACAAATAATCGAATGGTTAATAAGAGTATAAGACAACCGGGGTTGGCTCATATGGCGCATACAATGGTAAGTATGATTATGTAGATGGGTTATTAGATGATAAAGATTCACTATCCTACTCTGACAAGTATCTTATTTAAAATTTTCACTTGAAAATCACCTAGCAGAGTGATAAACTTACTTTAAGAAAGAGCTCTAAAATCTCGATTTAAAATGAGCAATTGAAAGCACCAAAGTTTTCATTTATCGATAGAAGGGTAAAATCATGGTTGATTGTCATGTAAAATCCATTGAAAAAATAATGGAACTTCTTCCTGAAGAAAACAACTATGTTGAGGTTCTGAAAGATTTTAAAATCAAGAGCAATTGAATAAAATCGTTTAATCCATGAATCTGATTCAGTTTGGTAAAGCGTTATTTGGGCAATAGTAATTCGAGAACTTCCAAAACTTAAAAAAGAAATTGACTCTCTTCTTAACTAAGATCAACATCACATTAATCAACAATTAGGTTTTTAAACTGAACGTTTTAAATACATCCCATCTTTTCCCGTCATGCTTGAGTAGCACGAATGACCCACAGCTAAAAGCAGTTTTTAACTCCTGAGTTTCATAATAAGCTTTGGCTTCTGGAAAAATGCTTTTCTTCAAATCACGAAAAGCGATAGTCATATGAGGATGAAAACCTCGGTCTTTATAATCAGCATTGAGGATCTTGAACTGTGCCCGTACGTAGGTCACCAATTGTTTTTGCAAGGATCTCAAAGCATCAGACGCTAGCGCATTGACATAGATCACCCTAGGCTCAAAACAACCAAACCCATCTAGCTCAATAACGAATGGTTCTCCATCATATTTGAACTGAGACAAAGTTTCCACCAGTCCTTCCTCTCTATCGTCTCTCCACTGAAACGGCATATGCAAGGTGATATGAGGCGGAGATTTCAAGGCAGCCTTTGACCCCCATCGCGCTGCAGCGTCTTCTTTCAACTGCTGAACTGTTGACAACAGTTCTCCTTCTGGAACTATCGAAATAAAATATAAATTCTTCTTAGGCATCTGTCCATGAAACATTAAGTCCTTCACTACAATTTTGGCATATATCAATACTACTCCTGGATTGGAATAGTTGTTTTCTAAAAGCTTCGTACTTCGCTCCGTACCAAATCTCTTTCATGCTTTGAGACTTCAAATCCCCCATTGCATGTTGGGCATCCTTATCAAAACAGCATGGCACTACTTTCCCATCCCATGTCACGACACAACTATGCCACATTTTGAAGCATTCGTCCTTTAATGGATTCTTTAACTCAAACAGTCCTTTCTCATTTTTTCTATATCGAGAGTATTGTTCGTTTTCAGGAATCAAATCTGAGCCATTGGCATAGTCATAGATCTGTGCCGTTTTGAATTGAATCTCGTCAACTCCCACTTCTTTGGCCAACTGCCTGGCCTCCTCGATTTGATGTTCATTAGGAGATACCACCAAAAATTGGAAAATCAAATACGGGGATTTCGCCTTCAGCTTCTTTTTCCATTTGACCATATTCCGTGTCCCCTCCAGCACTTTTTCCAACTGCCCCCCTACACGATATTGCTTGTAAGTTTCTTGACTGGTCCCGTCAATGGAAATAATCAATCGATCCAGCCCAGACTTGACAGTTGCTTCTGCCTTCTCATCATCTAGATAATGCGCATTGGTACTGGTTGCGGTATATATCTTGTGCTTGTTTGCCTGAGCAACCATCTCCAAAAAGTCAGGATGCAGATAAGGCTCCCCTTGGAAATAAAAAGTCAGATAGACCAAATGGGACTTCATCTGTTCTATTGTCTCAATGAAAAAATGCTTATCCAACATTCCGGTAGGACGGGTAAATGACCGCAACCCACTTGGACATTCTGGACACCTTAGGTTACAAGAAGTCGTTGGTTCAAAAGCAATACTCACCGGTAACCCAGGCAAATAGCTTTTGTCAGACCGCTTGTTGATGTAATAAGAAGACAATGTCTTGGTAGCATTAGCGAGTCGAGAGCCATTCAACTTGGACAACATATTGATTTGATCGCTTATACTCATTTGATACTTTACCTGTTTCTTTATTTTCTCGAATTAGAATAATCAAAGATAGATAGTGTTCTCAGTTTATAATTATTTGTGAATAGATATTCTCTTACATGCTTTGAGATCAATGCAAAAGATTATTTTTGACCGTTAAACAATGCTACGATCAAACCATAGCACTACCTCTTTAAAGATAATTGACCTATGTACACGATGAATTCATTCAAAGTCGCTTACTTGACCTTAGTATTGATTGCTGTTAACAGTCCTGTTTTCAGTCAATCTCCCGCCGTTCTATCAGACGAAGCGGAAGTGATCATCATGTCGTTTAGCCCAGGGCAGGAGGAATTGTATTCGGCATTTGGTCATAGTGCGATTAGAGTAAGCGACCCTAGCCAAAAAATTGACATTGTATTTAATTATGGGATTTTCGATTTTGACCAGCCCAATTTCTATTTAAACTTCGCCAAAGGCAAACTACTCTACAAACTCGGGACTGGACCATACGATCGCTACAAAGCCTACTACTCACGCATTAACCGCACGATTACTGAGCAAACACTCAATATTGACTCATTAGCCAAACAAAATGTCTATGACTATATGATCAACAATGCCAAACCAGAAAATGCGGACTACTATTACAACTACTGCTATGACAATTGCGCCACCAAAATCCGTGATGTCATCAACATTGCTTTGCAGGGCCAAGTCACATTCGACTATCAGTATGCGGATGACTCCTTGAGTTATCGAGGGTTGATGGACAAGTACATGGACCAGCAACCTTGGGGAGATTTTGGTATTGACTTTTGTCTCGGAATGGAAATTGACAGAGTAGCCGATGCTCCAGCCTATATGTATATGCCAGAGTATTTAGAATTGGCAATTGACAAAGCCACTATTAAGACCGACAGCACGGATCAACCATTGGTCAAAAAGAAACAAATAGTAAATACTGCTGTTGACAAACCAAGCATGGCCAGCGCCATTAAGCCTGTTCATGTTTTCGTTGCGCTCTTTTTCATCATAGGCATATTGACCAGCCGAAGCTTCAAATTCCAAGTCGACTACAAATTCATTGACATCCTGCTTTTTGGCATCACAGGGTTCTTCGGGATTGGCTTATTATTTCTATGGTTAGGGACCGATCACTTGTCCCAAGGCAATTTCAACATTATCTGGGCTAACCCATTGAACGTCATCATCCTGTTCTTCTTATTCAATAAGAAAAATAGCGTTTGGGTCCGCTATTACTTCATCGCCAACAGCATAATCTTGGGACTATTGATTGTTTTCAATGGTTTAATGCCACAGCAGTTACACCCTGCATTTATTCCCATTGTACTTTCATTGATCGTCCGGTCCATTTACCTCATGATGAGGCTTAAAGCTTGACAAAGTTGTCCATAACCTTTATCCGCGTCCTAGAATCCAAGAAATATAGCCTTACGGCATTATGCTTTTGCTGGATGCTCATGCATCTTTTTTGCTACTATCATTTTGGTATCCTGAGTCCAATCGATACTAGCTACTATCTCGAAAATGCTAATTCTATCCTTTCAGGATCTACCATTGACAATAGAGCGTGGTGGTACATCAGCTATGTCAGTCTTCTTGCCTTGAGCATCAAACTTGAGATATTCCCTTTCCTTATAGTACTAACTCAATTGATGGCTTCCTTGCTTAGCGTTCTGGCAATTCATCAATTGACCATCAAACTAACAGGAAACAAAATCTCTGGACTAATCAGCGGAATGTTAATGATCATATGGTTCAAATTTTCTCAATGGGACTACATTTTATATACTGATAGCCTTTTTACAAGTTTTGTCATCCTCAGTGTTTACACACAAACTTCTTCCAAAAAATCAATACGTATCTTTTCGGTATTTCTAATTTTAATAACTGCACTACTCCGCCCTACAGGGGTAGGGTTCTTATTAGCCTTATTACTAACATGGTATTACATACGACTCTATCCTGATCGAAACAAACGACACTTAATTCTACCCGTCATTTTGATTGGCGCCCTGTTTATCAATTTCACACTAATTGATTTTATACCTTCATTCCTAGAAAGTTATTCCAAAGGACTTATTATTTATCCAAACATAACATTTGAACTTGGTCAAGACCAATTGCATATACCTGAGAATTCCAGCTGGGCCTTAATTCAGCTAATTGAATTTACACTTTACAACCCTATCTATCTAATTGAGACATTTATGATAAAAGCAGGGATTTATTTAATCCATGTCAAAAGCTATTATTCATTTCCGCACAATGCTTTCATTTGCATAATCCTATGCCCCTCTTATTTTTTCGCTATTCTATCTGTAGTAAGACTACCTAAATCACCAATTAAAACATTCTCCATAGTCTTCATTTTGATTCAAACGATGATAGTTGGATTAACAAGTGAAAATTGGGATGGTAGATTCTTACTTCCTGTCTTACCGTGGATTTTCTTATTGGCAGGCGCTTGGTTATCTAAGTTGATCTCAACAACTACAAGCTCTTAATTTAAAAAAGTCCAAATACCCATCGCGATAAAAAGTATGCCAGGGAGTTTATATAGTATAAAAGGATTTTTTTGAAGAGATTGAATTTTCGCCCCAAAATACGTCACCACAAATAAAAGGGAAAATGTACCTGCGCTAATCCCTGTAACAAAGAGCCAAAAATTATTGTGATCAAGTGCAATCCAACCCATTGTATCTAAATAAGCTGTAACAGCTAACCAAAATGGTATAGACAGTGGATTCGTTAATCCCACCATTGCCCCTTTGACAAAAGCATTTCTTTTCTCACCCTTGAGCTCATTTCTCTGACCCTCTTTTGGTGTTTTGAGCAAATTATAAATCCCCAAAAGCAACAGTACGCTACCCGAAACCAGCTTAAACCAAAAATTAATATCTGCACTTTGCATGAGGTAGATTTGAAAACGAATCGCAATCGCCGCATATCCATATTCCACAATGGCAGCTGCCAAGCCAAAAGATAGTGCTGCAGATTTGCGGCCTTGCATGGCCAATTGTAGGACAGTCAAATTGATGGTGCCAGGCGGAATTGACCCGACAAAACTGACAGCAAAAGCAATCATAAAGATGCTCAACAATATCATATCCCCTTTTGCTTGTTGTACTTTCTGATTTTCATCACTTCTTTGAAACCTTCTTTCAAGGTGGCAAATCTCACTCCTCTCTTTTGATTGAGGATACTGATATCCGCCAATACATGAAGGTGATGCACCACATCTTTGTAGGCTTGAATCAGAGAGAAGCCTGGGTGGTAGATGTGAGCTGGTTCTGAACCTGCACCATTCAATTCCAATATTTTGAAATATTGACCTTTGTATAGCTCCTCTACACTTCTACAGCGCACATCATATCTCCCAAAATAGAAGCCGTCAATCTGCTGGCTGACATGATCAAATACATCTATCAGCTCCTTGTTGATCAAATGATTACCATTCAAAAAGGTCGTACCTAAGCAATGATTCCCAATAGCACCTAACGCTATCTGCTCACCAGCCATTGGCACTTGTTTCAAAACATCCGGCTCCTTTTCCGTCAGTCTTTCAATATGCATTTTGACACGCGCATTACCTTGCATCAATTCACCAACAGAACTTATTCCATCTCCCGTCACCTTCATCATATCTTTGATCACAACAGAACTTACAGTCCCTCGTTTTTGATCAGGATAGCGATAGTAAAAAACACCCAGCTCTATCTCATAAGGAATGTACTCTTGCACCAAAAAATCAACTTTAATTTCTTCCAGATATTGCACCAGCTGTTCATCACTATTCACCAACGTCACCCTCCATCCTCTCTCACCAATATCAGGTTTAAAAATCAACGGGTACGACAGGTTATTTTCATTGAGCAATTGCGTCAACTGCTGTTGGGTAATATCAGCAGATAACTTGACAGTCTTGGGGATATATTGATCAGGGATTAATTTAAAAATCTTGTCTTTTGACTCCCCCAACATCCCTCCGAATTCGATTCCAGGGTTGGAGGCTGTAAAGAAAAAAAGTGACCTGGCTCTCCATGAAATCCAAACCCAATAAAACAGAACCGGAAAATAGAATACTGAAAACGGCCAAAACTCCCACCGAAATATTTTCGCCCAAATCACACTGGTATGTAACCGAGCATACAGCGATTTTCGTGGCGATTTTTCTTTGTGAAAAGTCTTATTATCTATTGCCGTATCCATTTCAATTGCGTCGCAATTGAGAATCTCTGTATTTCATTGTAGAACTAGCTATCCCAAAATTTGCAGGTAGTTTCAGTTTTGATTTCAGGTGTTGAACCCCTATTCTTATCAACGCCATATGATGTACAGCATGCTCAATATTATATATCAATTCACGATATAAATTAGTTTCTAATTCGAAGGGTTCTCCGCCAACTCCATAGCACTGCATCAAAGTCATGGGACAGTTGTCATGCAACTCTTCCACCTGACTCTTGAGAACCTTGATACAAGTCAGCGCCTCCAAAGTATTACTCTCCAAAAACAAATCTCTACGTCTATCATCATAATTGACAACTCCGTCCTCACGACCGGCCAACAGACATTTGAAAAACTCTAAAGTATGTCTAACATGCTGTCCAATTGACGCTCCATTCAATACTTTGAGTTGTTGACTATAATCTTGGTTGGGCATACTAGACGCGAGTGCCGTCAACTGATCAAAAATCTCATGAATTACTGGCTTAAAATCCATTTATTCTGTTTTGGTAATACTCTTCTCTTTTCAATAATAACTTGCGCGAAAATAGGCATTAATTTTAATACCCCATTTCTCGGAAATGGATGAGCCAACAATTATTATTTAACCAAATCCTTAACCAAGTCCCACACTTTCTCTGATTCAAACCCTTTGTAGATCAAATACCTCGAAACCTTATCGCGTTTGGTAAACAAGTTGGACTCATCAATAGTTTCAGCTTTTTTTAGAATTAGACCTTCCATCGTAGACCAATAATCACCCTCATCTATTTCCAACAAACCTTGTTTCAAACAATAAGCAGAGATGTTATGTTGTTGAATTGCATTTTTAATCTTATTGACACCCCATTTTTTCATCCTGAATTTCCCCCCAACAAAAGCTTTAGCAAACCGTTCTTCATTGATAAAATTATCCATGATCAAATCTGTCAAAACATCCTCTACTTCATCACGATATAGACCGTACTCATAGAGTTTATTCCTCACTTCTTTTTGTGATCGCTCTTGATAAGCACAATAACTTGCTGCTTTTAGCTTAGCCTCACTCTTGGTCAGTATTTTCTTTTTCTTCTCGATAGTTATCCAATCTTAACACAATAATAAATCAACAATATTCTTCGTCATTCATTCATCTCCTGATAAAGCTCAGCGGCTCTAAATACTTTAGTTTCATCAAAGTTTTGAGCCAATTCTCATCGCGCTCTATATTGCGACTCATTTTAGTTATTTTTGATCTGGTTTAATCAGTAACAAAAAATAAAATGAAGTTTATTCACATCCTACTCATCTTTCTATTTCTAACAACTTCTTTGTTTTCCCAAGAAAAACGAGTGGCTTTGATTATTGGCAATGCAGCCTATGAGCATAGTGGCAGACTGAAAAACCCTGTCAACGATGCAAATCTAATGGCTGAAACACTTGAAACATTAGGCTTTACTGTTATTAAATATACAGATGCCACAAAATCGAAAATGGAACGTTCCATATATGAGTTTAGCAGCTCTCTTGATGAGCATGATGTTGCCTTATTCTATTACGCCGGTCACGGGGTCCAGGTCGATGGCGCGAATTATCTCATCCCAGTAGATGCACAAATAGACGATCCTCTGGCGACTCAATTTGAGGCAATTGATCTTAGTAGAGTGGTATCACAATTCGAACAGTACCAAAACAATACCAATATCGTCATACTTGACGCCTGTAGAAACGACCCCTTTAAGACTTGGTCAAGAGGTGGCAGCAGAGGATTTAAGGCAGTAACAGCACCAAGTGGAACCATCATTGCCTATGCTACAGGAGCAGGATCTACAGCGGCAGATGGAGATGGTCAAAACGGACTTTACACCAAAGTCCTAGTAGAAGAAATGTACATCAATCAACGTATTGAAGATGTCTTTATCCAAACACGAAATAAAGTACGACAACTAAGCGATAATGCTCAAAGCCCGCAAGAATGGTCTCAATTGACTGGTAAATTTTACTTTAATTCAAAATACCAACCTGTTGCTACTAATATGCAAACTCAACGAAACCTCTCTAACACAGGATTCAACAGTAACCTGACGTTAGTAGAACACATGACGAATGGTACAAAAACATCTGACCTACTAAAAAATGGCTATCATGTACATGAATTGATGATAGGAGGATATCTGGAGTCAGAAATTATAGGTGCATTTTACTCAGGTGGATACATCTTCGATATAGACGATGATGGACATGTCTGGATAGTAGACGATGAAGACTTCAATAATGGAACAAAATTCAATTGGAGTGACGCCAAAGCCATGGCTAAGAGACCTCTAAATGGTGAACTCAACTGGAAATTACCAAACAAGAACCAACTCTTTCTAATATATACGGGATTGAAAAAGAAGAATATTGGAGGGTTCAAAGACACCAGCTATTGGAGTGCATCAGAAAGCAGTTATAGCAATGCCTGGGGCATTAGCTTTTCAAGTGGTAGTAAATACGACTTTAATAAGCATAGTGAAAAGATAATGAGACTCGTGAAAATCGTCGAATAAAATTACTCCACTACTTCTTCGATAGGAGCATTTGGATCCAAATACTCAAAATCTGTGTTATCTATTAACTTGATGCTAAACACGTATTTGTCATTATCCGCACCTTCGACATCCGAAACCACTATAATTTGAATGGCACCAAATGGTTGATCACCTCGACCAATTAAATAGATATCTCCATCGACTACATTAGTCACTTTGGAGGATTTAGAACCTGTATCATAGGCGCTTTTGATGCTAACAGCACTCGCACTTGCGTAATTAAAACTATTGAATTGAACAAAAGATAATTCGGTTTTACTTCCCCATTCCCTCGACAAAACATCCCCTTGCTCTTCAGTGGTAAGGTCCATAAAATCAAGCTGTCTTGTCAGCGTATCTGCTAAATACACAGGCGTTACTGTTGACAATTCAAACGCACTTGGAGATTTGGATTGTTGTGAAAACACAACATGTCCAGAAGTCTCAGTCAATGAACTAGCTCCTTTGTTTACCAATACCTTTTTAGCAATCCTTGATTCAGTATTGTTTTGATTCAACACACCAAACGTTAATAGCGCAACGGTAGAATCTGGATAATCTGGAATCACATAATCCAGTATATATCGAATGCTTGAAGTTTCTAAACTCGAATCTAATAAAGTAGAAAGTCCAAAATAATCATCCGATTGTTGGATGACCATTTTGGACAATAATGAATTATTTGAAATTGCATCGAACTGTATCAACACATGCTCTCCAGAATTCCCCTCTATAACAATATCTTCAGGTGATAAAAAAACCAAAAGCTCACTTGGCGCTACATCTTCTTGACAAGAAGAGAACACCATTGAGACAAATAAAGAAATGTAAAGACAAATTCTAGTACGCATAATCAAATATTACTTTTTAAACTTATAAGCATGAATATCCATAGAACGCCAAGTTTTGGAGCCTAAGAACATCCTATGCACTTTTTTATAATCCTGACCGATAATATAATAATTAGCTTCTGGATAGTCATCAATCACTTTGTAAGCCGCTTTTCTCATTTCAGCTTTCAATTTGATATCCGTAAATCCTGTCAGTGTAACCACCTTAATGTCACGATAATTATATCGCTCATTATTTACCGTATCTATTCTTGAAAATAGCCCTACATACTTTCTAGATACAACAGAGATTTCAGACTTACCTAAATACTCAAAGTCCTCTAGGTCAATATGTAATTGAACTAGATTAGGGCGAAGAGACGTAGTTTGTCTTTCTGTCAATATTCTGTATTGGCTACATGATGACACCAATACAACCAGAACGATGATGGCCGGGTACAATAGTTTTTTCATAATCATTCAATTAATTCCTGAAATAATATGTCAATACAAACCTTGCGTTAGCACCAACTTCAAACTTCTTATACTCTAAAGACTCATACTGTAATTCTGAATCTACTTCTTCAGTAAAATAAGATTGCTTAGTGACTACACCTCCAACTGATCCCTGGTCCTCCACTTCGTATTGCAAATTCGAGTGGTTAACACCATTGATACCGAATTCTAAACCAATAGCAAAAGGTAAGTCTGCTACAAAAGATCTAACTCCAAAGTTGAAATTAAAACCTGATACAAACGTACTTTTAGTATAACTAGAACTGGCAAAATCACCTGTTGAAGTGATCTTTTCACTTGTCTGCACAAGATCCTTTTCAGTACCAATAATACCTCCTAGTCCAATATAAGTGTCCAAAATGTTGTTTTGTGCAAAGTGATAATTAACACCTGGCATAAACCTCATAAAACTAGTCTTGGTATTATTGTTCTCAATACCCGTTGCAGTTGTTTCAGTCAAACTACCTTCAAACGTCTCTGTAAGAGAATAGATAGAAGTACCCAATACAATCTCAATGTTATCCATCAAATAGTAGTTGAAGTTCATCAAAGGAAGACCTCTAAAGTCTACATCTTCGTCTACCATCTCTTTGATTTCAGCATATCCTGCTGCTAACGTGAAACCAAAATTACCTTGCTCAGGTCTTGTACCTGAAGCAACATTTGCATTCACATTTTCACGTTCAATTAGCTGACCAACAGCCATTGAACTTATAGTCGATAAAATCAGACCTATTATAAATATTCTTGTTTTCATTTTAATAAAATATAAGGTTGATCAATTGATTAAGGTGCAACTGCGTTAACAACAATGCTCACATTATCAGTCACTGAGATAGCATTATCATTTTCATCTGCATAGTATGCTCTTGCTTGAACATTTTGATTCCCTGCAAATCCTAAAATATGAGAACCTGAGTATCCTGAAGCCTTATCTACACCAGCATAAACACCACCTACATAAAATTCTACAGAATCAATCTCACTGTCCAAGTCATAATTCAATGTACTGATGTTCAATGTCTGACCGACATTAAATTCAGCATCTTCTACTGGACTAGTAACCTCTATATAAGGCGTGTAATTATCCGGTTGTGTGAACTCAATATTAATGACATCAGTTCTTACCACATTGTCACTATCAGTAGCTCTTACTTCAACCACTGATGCGCCTACACTACTTTCGAAAGTATTCCAAGTATAAGAATAAGTTGTGCCAGAACATCCTGCTGCTTCTTCAGAAGATGTTGTTGTAAGATCATCCCCTTCTAATGTTTCAACTACTTGTCCATCGAATATAAATTCAACTTTAATCACTTCATCATCATCACCAGCTTTAGCACTGATCGTATAACTAGTTGTTCCATGCACTATCTTTGCATTATTACTTGGAGAAGTAATCTCTACACACGGTGCTTCATTTTCTTCAAGAATAATGGTAAACTGTTCATCTTCACTCTCAGTTTGTTCTAATGAATTTGTTGCAACTACTTCAACTTCATAAATACCAGCAACTAGCCCTACAGTATTATACTGAAACTCATATGGCGCAACATCCAATGTTTCTGTTAGTGTACCGTTAATGAAAAATTCAACAGTAGCAATGGTTACATCAACAGCCTGATTGTTTGTCACAACGGCACTAATGTTCACAATATCACCTGCCTTATAATCACCATCATGACTACCGTCAGGAACAGTCAATTCTACTTCAATAGGATGTTCTCCTCCACCTTGGTCAATATCATGTTCGTCCAATTCATTCCAAGTAGAAATCAGCACATTAGCCTCTCTATCTTTTACATCGCCAATCGCACTATACCATCCAACTACGAGTCCATGACCTGGCAACCAATCATTATCTGTTGGTATATAAGCGATCACTTCGTACGGTTTAGTACCCTTTGGTGGGGCAATCATAATTATAGTATCACCTTCTACAGCAGTTGTTTGAAAACCCGCATAAAGCTCTTCGTCAACTCTTGTAAATAGATACAACTCTTCACCTATAACATCATCAGGCACATTGCTGACTGTTACGGTTACTGTTTTCTCTTCATCTCCAACTTTAGCCCCACTTAAATCAAGTGCTGAATCACACCCAATAAAGGCTAAACTGAGAAATAATGGTAGTAATAGTTTCTTCATTATTCGTTTCGGTTTAAGTACAATTAAATAATAGTTAAATAACATTATTTGCAGGCAATGTTACGTACTAATGTTCTAAACATTAACATTAGTTAAAAGTATTTACCTAGATAAAATACCTGCTTAATTAGACCGTTATACACGACCCCTTGCATTTTTCGAACACTTATTGGTGGTAGACTGGAACACAGCACTCCTTGATTTTCAAACATATAAACGCACAACCCCCCTCATTTATTATGACTGAAAATTCATCTCTCCTCATTGGGATTAACAAAGTTTTTTTGCCACTCATAGTTGACCAATTTGCTGGTTAACTATGAGTAGTAAAACAAACTAACATCAAGGGTATCCAAAATATACCTCAGATCGCTTATAATGAGTACCATCCAAACTTTTCCATTCTTCATTCCACATTCCACATCTTAGGCACTATTTTAGCGTCGCTGATGAACATGAAGAATCTCCTATTAATTTTGATGCTTAGTTGCCCTACTCTCATATGGGCACAAGAACAAGATAGCATCCCGGTATTACTGACAGATCTCAATGTACAGATTGAATCCACTGAGGGGATCAATGCCATGTACAACTTTGAATTTAAGAAGGCAGATTCTCAATTTAGATGGATGCAAAAAAACTACCCTTGGCATCCTATCCCAGACTTTTTGATGGCCCTCAGTCAATGGTGGCGGATCATGCCCAATCTCAAAAACGAACAATACGACAGTGCCTTCCTCTATCACATTAATCGCTCGATCATACTAGCAGAAAACATCTATGAAAACGGCAGTAAAATAGAAGGTGCCTTCTTCTTAGCCTCCGCCTATGCCTTCAAGGGGCGCTATTATGCAGAAAGAAGAGAATGGCGAAAAGCTGCCAGTACGGGGAATGATGCAGTTGATTATTTAGACATATGCCGTGGGCATGAAGATTTTAGTCCCGAGATATTATTCGGAGATGGACTATATAATTATTACATCGAATGGATCAGAGAAAATTACCCCTTACTCAGACCGATGCTTGTATTCTTTGAAGATGGCGACCAAGAAAAAGGGTTACAACAATTAAAGGAAGCTTCAAACAACGCATTTTATACCCGAACAGAAGCGCAGTACTTCCTGATGCGCCTACAAGCCAATGAACTCAAGGACCGAAAAGGCGCCATGTTCACCGCTGGCTATCTACACGACACCTACCCCAACAATGCTTATTTCGAACGCTACTACGCCCGTATTCTATACACCAATGCAAAGTTTAAAAAATCCGAAGAGGTCTGTTTGAGCATCATTAATAAAATAGACAGTGCCTTTGCAGGGTATGAAGAGAACAGTGGCCGATATGCCGCTTACTTCCTAGGTGAGATTTATTCCAGAAAAGGAGATGATGAAACAGCAGCAGTCTACTACCTCCGAAGCATCGAGTTTGGAGACAAAATCGGCATGCAAGAAATGGGCTATTACATCTACTCTCTCCTTAGCCTCGGAGAAATAGCACAGGACAAAGGCAACAAAAAAGAAGCGAAAGAATATTACAAACGCGTGAAAAAATTAGCTAGTAGGGGCGACTCTTCCTATAAGAAAGCCAATAAACGGTTGAAGGAACTCTGATCAAGAGGTTAGACTTTAGACATTAGATTTTAGAGGTTAGATGTTAGACATTAGATGCTAGATGCTAGATGCTAGATGTTAGACATTAGATGTTAGATGCTAGATGCTAGATGCTAGATTCAAGACACTAGACGCAAGACTCTCATTTTGACGACAGGAGACCTGTCAGGCGAAAATCTAAAGCATTACCATATAGATTCCTCTTTTGTCGGAATGACAAAAATTGCTTCCCATCATTTTCAAGTGTGTTTAATAATCGAATTCAAATTAATCGCCCCTCTACTTTGGAGAAGATAGTACTACCATCATTAGAAAAAAGAAAAGCAGTATCAAAACCCTCGTCATTGCGAGGCGTGACGCAGGAGCAACGTGGCAATCTCCAACGGGCAGTAGAATGACATAGTGAGTACTGAACTAATACTCCTCTAGGTGTAGTTTGTAACTACTAGCACTACTGTACAGATAATCTTCAGCTTGCGCAACCTCCTCTAGGTGTAGTTTGTAACTACACCTTCATATCATTTCTACTGCAACTAGGCCTTGCAGTACAGCGTAACTACTAGCACTACTATACAGATAATCTTTAGCTTGCGCAACCCAACCTTCCCTTACTGGATTTTGATGGATATAATTCACACGACTGTTCCAAAGATCATTGCTATTCATTTCGACAGCATGATTTTCATGTGTCCAAAACTGCATGCCTTCCCCAGCCAATCACTTGAAATGTTAAATAATAAGCTGCTTCTTGATCTCTAATTTGATAAGCGGACCCCATGTATCTACGATTTGAACACTACTATACAAGTTAACTCCTTTCGTAAAAAACCGCATTTACAAAATGCTGCTTTACGCTGCTTGAAAAATATAAAGGTGTAGTTAAAACTACACCTAGTGATTGATTTTTATTCTACGCCTAGATGGGGTAACGCAGCAATTCCCTCTTTCA
>JAOPTS010000017.1:0-24747 GCA_051531955.1 Reichenbachiella sp. | reverse complement strand
CTGTAATGAAATCAGGCGTGAGCAGCGGTAAAGATGTCTTTCCATTTTATTCAAGACCCACCATATCTCTAATTTGATCTATACTTAAAAGAAAAGATATAGACCAAATTTGAGATTTGGCTATTTTCATACGAAAGCATTACCTTCACCAAAAACGCCCAATTCATACAGTGGCGTTGTAGGCAATGCAACCAAAATTCCGTAAAAGAATAATTCGATAAAAAATTAACCTATGAATTTAATAAATCAATTTTTATTACTACCCCTATTTATAACTGTGATTGGTTGTAATAAATCAGTTGAACAAAAAAATCTTAAATCTACTCAAGAAAATAGCCCATCAATAGATTCTATAAAAACAGAAAATGTAACTTTCGAGAGTGAAGGAATTAAATTAGCAGGAACAATTTATAGTCCTAAACATCCGCTTTCAGTAGTTGTCATTGTTCACGGCTCAGACCGAGTACCACGAATGACAAAATTTGCTGAACTGTTAGCCCAAAATGACATTTTGGTATTAACTTATGATAAACGCGGAGTTGGAGAGTCTGGTGGAGTTTATGCTGGACCTGAAGTAGGTACAAATAACATCAGTATTGACAATCTAAATTTATTAGCAAAAGATGCAAGTTCTGCTGTTAATTTAATCCATAAAAAAGGGAGAAATTTACCTATTGGTCTTGTAGGTGCAAGTCAAGCGGGATGGATAATTCCAATTGTTGCAAATAAAAACCCATTAGTAGAATTTATGGTTTTATTCAGTTGCCCTACGATAACTACTCTTGAACAATTAAGATTTCAGTTTTACACAAATGGGAGAACAGATTTTTGGACAAATCAAACAGAAGAAGATGTACGTGAACATATCAAGAATGACCCTGACAAATATCAATTTAAACCTACTGACCCCAAAGACGCTCTGAATACTCTTTCAATTCCTGGTCTTTGGCTTTTCGGCGAAAAAGACATTCAAATTCCTGTAAAAATGTGTATTGAACATCTTAATACTCTAAAATTAAAAAACAAACCTTTCGAATATGTGTTATTCCCATCATTAGGACACAATACTAATAAAACAGAACCAATAGACATTTCGATTAATTGGATAAAAGAAAAGTCTTTGAATATTGAAAGTAGTAAGATAAAAAAATCGAATTAGAATAATAAAACACTGCCTACTACAACATGCTGTGATCAAATCATGGCGGTTCAGCTGTAAATGAAAGTTCTCTGCTTTCAAGAAGCCTCATCTCTGATTTGCTACTATGGAATCAAAAAGGGATAGCGCAAATCAGAGATTTGAATTTAGTTGTTCATGGAACTCCAAACATGGCATTGGAATTATGACACTAAAGGATCGAATTATTGAAACTGGTGAGGCAGACGTATCATTTTTGAACTGGATTGCTGAAGAAGACTTATAGATGCAAACCGAAAAGACAGCTTACAACATTACCTAATCTCTCCATGGTGATTACTGCTAGAGTTGAGTGCGGTGGTTTCTAGCAGCACCGAAAAATCTTCACTTTGCCTCGGGGACGCCCAGTCACATGGTTGAAAAAAGGTAGTGATGAAAATCGAAGGCTTTCCTAATTTGTACCCGAAACAAAATATACATCAAGCACCACGGACGAGCTGGGCATTAGATTATATTTTGACTAAGCGTAAAGCTGATTATGTTTAACCGTGATCAATTCCTTGTATTCTTGTTTCATTTCTTTGGATAAAAAAGACTGGCTGATAAATTTTGACCAATCATTTTGAAGACCGTCATATTTATTTAGAATATTTTCAGCTGCCTTTCTTGATATCCCTGAAGTAATCATTGCTTTAAAAAAATCGGGTTTTCGCAATCTCTTTTTCTTTCCACAAAGAGTTAATGCTAGTTCTTCCTCGTCACCCTCAACAACTAATGCCGATGATACCAAGTCATAAGCAGGAGCTAACTCATATTGATCGAAATCATTTTTTATCAATGAAAAATTTTTCAAATGCATATCTGCATTTCCAGTCAGAAAACTGAATAATGTCAACTCGTAAAACCTTACAATATCAAGTCCTGGGTTAACGCTACTACGTTTTATCTCCTTGGCTATCTGCTCATGTGACGACTTATATTTATCTTCAGTAAGCCTTCCTAACAACTGACACATATCTTCCATATGAAGCTTTACCCCTTCTTTTCTATCCATTCTCTTAGTTATATAAGCAAGCTCTCCTGAGCCCAACCGTACCAAACTATGATCTGCGGTTCGAATATTTGATAAACCTGCAAGGTGCATTGTCAAATCTTCTATTTGTGGCAATTCATCCCACATGGGAGATTGAGGCTTTAAGATAAATTCCCCCCACAACCCGATAATAGTCAATTTTTCAGGTTCATTTTCTGCTTTCTCTATATGTAATGAGAGCTTTGGCTGAACACCTGTTATAGTGGATTTCCCTTTAATCATTTGTTCAGCAAGTTTCAGAAGGTCTTCGGCTGTGTAGGGTACAATCGGAGGTTTAGGGATATCAAATATTTTCTTGCTACAAGAAGCATGAAAATCTTTCTCTGAGTCTTTATAACAGTATAAACAATTCATTTTAATGATTCAATTGAAACAGCGCCAATACAATCTTTACATGCGACCAAAAGAATTCCCATTCTATCTTTTTCATTGACCTTCCAGTTTTTCTCAACAAGATCAAGTATCCAACCTTCAGGAATAAGACCATCAAAAAATGGAAATAAAATATTTGAATGATACGCTTCTTGCTGCAAAGGCAGTGTCAAACTAACAAAACCACCTTTTTTTGCGAAGTATTCATATTCATATTGAAAATGGTATCCTTCCTCATCTTCGGTTAATGTCCCAGCCCATTTATCCTGATAAAGTACTTTAGCTTTTCTCATCTCTGTTAACTTCTATTGGCCCTAATTCATGACCGAATAAGCTTAATACTTGATTAACCTTGTCCATTCTCAATGTTGACTTCCCTTGTTCGAGCTCTCTTACGAACCTTAAACCCACACCTGCTGCGAAGGAGAGGTCTGCTTGATTCATTCCTACTTGCTTTCGTTTCTCTTTTATGAACTTAGCTAACTGTGTTTTCTCCATACCTATACCCTTTCGGGTGTAAATATAACAATATTCTATTATTATACCATATAGGGTATAATAATTTAGACATCTAAACATCTATACCTTCAAGGGTATAATCATCTAAAATTCACTGTATTATACCCTTTAAGGTATAACTCACCGCTTGAAATAGAAAACAACAGAATCTAACAATTGATATGAAATGCGTGGCGGTTTAGAGGAAACGGAGGCGCTTGAGGTTTTGCAAGCCCCGCCGATTCTGCGCTGCGACTCATGAGAAATTAAAAATGTATGATAGAACGTCGACCGACCGAATCACAGATTCAGTTATATTGCATCCGAAACAATCAGTACGAATGATGTATAGGCGTTATCTTTCACAAATTCAATGAGCGAACACTTTTACAAAAAAATGTCAACAAAGTCTGATGCAGAACTATATTCAATTGCATCGTCTTATGAAAAATACAGTTTAGACGCTTTAAAAGCTCTTATCACCGAATCAGAAAATCGAAATATTGTTTTACCTGAAGCTTCAAGCATACAGGCCAAATTGACAACAACCGAATCAGAAATTTTTAAGGAACAAGAATCATCTCGAATTCCCAAAAACCTTCCATCCACCATCAGGCTAGCCTCTGATTTATTTTACTCCACCATTCCATTAGGATTCATAAACCTTATTGTATTTGAACGACTTGGGGTTTTGGTGATTGATACGAAGCAATTAGGAACTGGAATTATCACTTGGCTATTGACAGCAGGCGTTGCATATTGGATCAGAACTGGGAGCGCTATTAGTCGAACTGTAATGACAATTTTCACTGTTATTGGATTACTAGTATTCATTCCTGTGGTTGTTGAATTGGTTCAATTCAGTATTCTAGCAGGTCTTTTAGCGACCCTTATCAATGGAATAAGTTTATACGTAGTGATTCTGTTATTCAAAAAACCATCCAAAGTATGGTATAGTGAGAGAAAGAAAGCCAACAATTGATATGAGATGCATGGCGGTTTGGCGGAAAAAGAAGTGCTTGAGGTTTTGCAAGCCCCGCAGATTCTGCGCTCCACCTCATTGGAAAATATTAGTCGCTGATGATGGAAAGAAAACACTATAAACCATTGGCCCGCATTTCAACAGAAACACGGGCCAATGGAATGCCTTGATAACAAGCTCAACTAATTAAGGAAACTGCTTCCCTTCGCAAGATCACCTGCAGGTCAAGTATCAATCATCCTTATCTCCCTTATTACCTTTTTTGGTGGCTCTAGATCGAGCGGGGATTTCTACCTCCATGATGATTTGGTCTATCTCGGTATTGAGCTCCGCGATATTGGCTATGTTGGCCATCTCCAATCCATTGAGCAAGTGACAAAGTGTGATGAGCTGGGCCACTGTAGCATCTCGTGTCTGCTTGGTAGGGATGAGGACTTTCTTTTCGATATCCTCATTACTTTTCCCCTTACGTTTTTCTTGGAAGAGCAATTCGGCACTGCGAACCTCCTCCAGCCATGCAGTGGCAGAGATGGTCTCCAAGTGGGCAGTGACCTTGTCCATTTCTCCAAAGAAGACTTCTAGTTCTCTTGTCTCCTCCTCATAGCCCAGATAAGGCAGTGCACGGTCTATCCGTTCGAGGTGGGTAAGTATCACTTTGGCGGCCAACTGTATCGGTTCATTTTGACGGATAGCACAGGCGGCTATCAGTTGATAAAAAGCACGAAAGGCCAGATCGCGTATCTGATCGCCTGCCGCTACCTCATCAGTTTGCGTGTTGTGACTGCTGTTGAGACGGGACTTTTTTAGTTCCTCCAACGCAGCTTTGACCAAGTTGTTAAGTGCTGTGATCGCGGCATTCTCGGATTTGAAAGCATCGATTATGGCAGTTATACGGCTACCTAGACTATCTACTTCGCTGGAGGTGAACAGGGATTTTACAATTTCTCTGATTGGCATTATTTTCTTAGTTAATAGGTTATAAAAAAATTAATGATCATGAAATTAATGCAGCATTTCTGCAAATACACCTTTTGGATAGCGTGAAATCACGTTATGGCAGGATACTACAGACATTTGGCAGGATGATGCATTATTCCCTGTTCAAAAATTTGTTTTGGAAGCAGATCGGGTGTCAGAGTCATGATGTTAGCAACCAGATATTAGGTACAAGATGAAGTGTGATGTCCTGTAGGATTTTTGGAGGTATTCGAAATCTGGATCGCTGTTCCGTGGAGATTTTGGAGGGGTTCGGAATCTAGACCGCTACTCTGTGGAGTTTTTGGAGCGGTTCGGAATCTGGATTGCTGTTCCGTGGAGATTTTGGAGGGGTTCGGAATCTGGATTGCTGTTCCGTGGAGATTTTGGAGGGGTTCGGAATCTGGATCGAACAAAAATACTTTGCAAAAAGTACGGGGTAAGAAACCTATACGTATTCGGGTCTGTATTAACTGATAGGATTAACGAAAAGTCTGATCTTGATTTTTTAATTAATTTTTCAGATGACTTATCACCCGAAGAGTACACCGATAACTATTTCAACTTCCATATTGATTTGGAAAAGTTATTCAACAAAAGAATTGACCTTATTACTGAAAAAAGTCTCCACAACCCATATTTAATACAAAGCATTAACGAGAATAAGGAATTGATCTACCATGCAGCTTAAGATTAATAAATTCCTCTTCGACATTCTTACGTCAATCAACTCGATCAATGATTATTTAGGTGAATCTCCTTCATTTACTGCATATCAAGAAACTAAGCTTTTACGAAGAGCAATAGAACGAGAAATTGAAATAATTGGAGAAGCTGTAAACGGGATTTTGAAAATAAATTCAGCTTACAAAATAACAAATGCAAGAAGAATTGTTGATACAAGAAACTGGGTTATTCACGCGTATGACAGTGTTGACAATACAATAATTTAGACAATCGTATCTAAAAAATTACCTCTATTAAAAGAAGAAGTTGAAAAATTGATTCAAGGATAAGCAACAATTTCTCGTTCGATCACATTTACTCCGTTGTTCTGAACAATTTCATGTCAGCGCATAAGGATTATTCAGAATCTCAATGCTGCGGGTTGATAGTCTGCTATTAGACAGTAGATTCTGAAAGTCAAACTCAGCTAATGCTGATTTAGACTTTCAGCATGACGAACACCTCACCCATACTCTTAGTCTAACTTTTCACCCAAGTCACTTTCTTGTCGATCGACTTCCTTTTGCCTTCAGGGATTTTATCCTTTTTGGGCATTCCGACAAATAAGAATCCAAGTAGAAGATCTTTCTCTCCCAAACCAAAATACGGTTTTGCCTCGTCCAACCAAGTCACACCACCAGTGGACCAATAGCAGCCGACACCATGAGCGGTAGCGGTCAAGTGCATGTTTTGTACAGCAGCAGCCACAGCACAGACCTCTTCTACTTCCTTGATAGACTTGTGTCTCTTCATTCCAATGGCGATGACATGAGAGCATTCCAATGGCTTCTTTTTTAGTTTCTTGAGCTTGTCTTTATCCACTTTCTTCCCTTGTGACTTTTCATAAATCTCCACTTGCATCTTGCCAAGCGTCTTCAATCCCTCATCACAAAAGACCTGAAATCTCCAAGGCTCCGTCCTTTTATAGGTAGGTGCCCAATTGGCATTTTCGAGCATTTCTTCGATGATTTCATCCAACACTCGCTCTCCAGAAAACTGCTTAGTGAAAATCGAACGACGGTTTTGAAGTAATCGAGTCACTTCGTTTGAATCAAAAGTCATGATGCTAATGTTTACTATTGAACCTGAGCTGTCATATGAATAACGGAATCTTGGGTCATTTGGATTTGATCCAATCGATTAACCATCGCCAAACTAATAGAATCGAAGACTATTTTGTGCTCTTCTAATATTGGTTCGGATGGTGGCAGGTCTACTTTCAAAGCATCCACTTGCACCCCATTCTTCCAAAACCTATAACACAAATGTGGGCCTGTTGCCAAACCTGTTGAGCCTACATACCCGATGGTTTGCCCTCTTTTAACTTTCTTCCCAGTTCTGATTCCGTTTGCAATTTTGGACATATGCAGATACTGTGTAGAGATATTGCCATTGTGCTTAATCTTTACATAGTTGCCATTGTTGGATTTGTACCTCGCTTGGGTGACACTACCATCAGCTGCTGCAAAAATTGGCGTTCCTCTAGGAGCTGCATAGTCAGTCCCCAAGTGGGCCTTGAATCTTTTCTGAACTGGGTGATATCGTCTTCCTGAGTAACGAGAACTAATACGAGTAAAGGTAAGCGGTGCTTTCAAAAACTCCTTTCTCAAGCTTTCTCCATCAAGTCCAAAATAATCAATGCCAGTACCTTGATCATAATAGATTCCATAAAACTCCTCTCCAATGTGATTGAAAAATGCTCCCTTGATTACACCTGATCCAATGTATTCCTCCCCAACAAATTTCTCATCGAATACGATTTTGTAATGATCTCCTTTTTGAATCCCGAAAAAATCTACTTGCCAACCAAAGACATCAACCAATTTATTGACCAAATCAACATCTCCTCCTTGATTGAGCATATCAACATATAGAGAGGTCTCAATAAACCCTGACAACTCTCGCTCTACCAGCGTAGTTTGTCTTTTATCTTTATACACCTCAACCGAATCTTTAAAGTCAAATACTACATACTCTATCGCATTGGGCCGATAGATAAAGTGAGTAACCTCTTTGATACTATCTCCTTTGTATAAAATGGTATATGGCTTTCTCGCTACAAATTTTCGGACGTCAAATACTTCCTTGGAGTTTTTAGCAGCTTGGTGTACCTTTTCATACGGCACATTGAAGGGCTTCAAAATATCAGCTAAATTTTGATTACGTTGAATAGTTCCTTCTTCTATTTGCAAAGAATCAACTACTATCCCATAATAATAATTCGGTACATACACCGGAATTGTATCTTCTACAATGACAACTTCTTCGTGGTATTCATCTTGCTCTAAGACAAAGAAATTAATCCCAATAAATACTGCTGCCAAGACTCCTACTGATATGAGTCTCTTTTTTCCCTTCTTTTTCGCCATCTCCTAATTCATGCTACTGACCCGAAGACGCGAACAACTTTTTAGCGTCTTCCAAATAAGTCACAAAATTAGCAATATTTAGGTCATATGCCTTAGGTGGTAGGATAAGCTCTCCCTTGGTATTCAAAATAACATAATAGGGCTGGGCATTGTTATCAAACCTTGAAATTTGAAAATCAGCGTTTTTCTTTCCGATTGACTTTTTCATTTTGCCGTCATAGCTAGATTTGATCCACTCTGACTCTGGCAAATCTGTCTTATCATCGACATACAAAGCCAACATCACAAAATCACTTTTCAATCTACTCAGTACCTGCTGATCCGACCATACACGTGCTTCCATCTCACGACAGTTGACACATCCATGTCCCGTGAAGTCAATAAATATTGGTTTATTCTGTTGCTTGGCACACGCCAAGGCCTGATCATAATCAAAGTAACCTTGTATCCCATGCGGGAAATGTAATTCGTTCGCATATTTAGGCACTTCACAAATTGAGTTCTCTTCGGCAGTATTCTCTGTTCCTAACGAGAGGTTGAAATCCTGAGACGTCAATGGAGGGAGGTAACCTGCAATCCCTTTCAAAGGAGCACCAAACATACCTGGGATCAAATAGACTACAAACGAGAACGTAATGATCGCCATAACCAACCCTCCAACAGAGGTGTGATCAGATGGAGAATCATGTGGCAACCTGATCTTGCCCAACATATACAATCCTAGTATGGAGAATATCACTATCCAAATAGCCAGATAAATTTCTCTATCCAAAATATGCCAATGGTACGCCTGATCGGCAATACTCAAAAATTTGAATGCAAAAGCTAATTCCAACAAACCTAACGTCACTTTGACGCTATTTAACCATCCACCTGATTTAGGCATCTTGTTCATCAGACTTGGGAACAAAGCAAAAACCGTAAACGGCAAAGCAAAGGCTAATGAGAACGCAAACATTCCCAATATTGGCTTCAAAATTTGGCCCCCAGCCGACTCTACCAATATTGTACCTACCAAAGGCCCTGTACAGGAGAACGACACAACTACAAGAGTAAAGGCCATAAAGAAAATACCTATCAATCCACCTTTGTCAGATTGCTTATCAATGTT
The DNA here is from genome assembly GCA_051531955.1 of Reichenbachiella sp. Classification (GTDB taxonomy): domain Bacteria; phylum Bacteroidota; class Bacteroidia; order Cytophagales; family Cyclobacteriaceae; genus Reichenbachiella. The sequence goes on along the minus strand of JAOPTS010000017.1, from coordinate 15,483 downwards.
GTTTACAAATTTGTTGGGCAATGTAATTTCAAACAACCCTAAAAAGGATAAGGCAAAAACAAAAAAGACAATAAAGAATATAACATTAGGAATCCAATTGGTCGCCAATTCATTGGCAGTCTCAGCGCCCATAAAAGGTGCTACCACCGAACCAATGACCGTGTAGATAACTATGATAGAAAAACCGTAAAACACCCCTTTCCACTTACCACCATTGTTGGTAAAGAATGAAACCGTCATTGGAATCATCGGGAAGACACATGGTGTAAATATTGCTGCCAATCCAGCTAAAAAAGCTGCAATCATAAAGGTGAGTAACGTGTAAGGGTCATTATTCCCTTTAGTTGTTAATACCCCTTTCTTTTTAGCTATACTACTTTCAGTAGTTGCTAAAGCTTGCGCTTTCTTAGCTCCAAAGAACTGCCCAAAGTCAAACTCATCATCAAACGGAATGCACTTACCATCTACATCCGTACACACCTGATAGGCATACACTCCTTTTATAGTAGGAGCATCAGATAGTAATTTGATAGACTGAGTAAACTGTGCTGTCTTTTTGAAATAAGTGTACTCACCTTCCCACAGGGAATCATATTTTCTTTTTGAACCGATTGGCTTAATACTATCGATTAGCTCATAACTAGCATGGGGCTCAAATTCGAACTCAGTAATCATTGGTCCCAAGTCCGGGTCAAAATCCGTGGAGTAGAGATACCAGTCCTCATCAATTTTAACATTAAAGATGAGATCTACAATCTCTCCTTCTTTTGGACTTGAAACAGAAATGTCCAAAGACCAGCTGGCAGGTTTTAACACCTGAGCAAATCCTTGGACATTTGTAAATATTATAAGTAATGCGATTAATTTCTTCATAGCAATATGATTGACTAAGCCTTTAATCGCAAATCTTCTAAAAAAGTTTCCCGATCACCAATTAAAGTGCAAAAGCTGTTTTTACTTGATCTACGTAATCTAACTTTTCCCAAGTAAAAGTCTCTACTTCATGAGAGGTAGATCCTGTAGGTCCGGTGAAAGTTACAGTTTTTACTTCTGGTGTTCTTCCCATGTGCCCGTATGCAGCAGTCTCAGAATAGATAGGGTTCATCAATTTCAATCTCTTGATCAATGAAGCCGGTCTCATATCGAACAACGCGGTTACTTTCTCAGCAATCTGACCATCAGTCAAATCAACTTTGGAAGTTCCATAAGTATTCACAAAAATACCCATTGGCTCCACTACGCCTATTGCATAAGAAACTTGAACTAATAATTCGTCCGCTACACCAGCAGCAACCAAATTTTTAGCAATGTGACGAGTTGCATAAGCAGCCGATCTATCTACTTTCGAAGGATCTTTACCAGAAAATGCTCCACCACCGTGCGCTCCTTTTCCACCGTAAGTATCCACAATAATTTTTCTTCCTGTCAATCCAGTGTCACCATGAGGTCCACCGATTACAAATTTACCTGTTGGATTGATGTGGTATTTGATATCATCGTTGAATAATGCCGCAATTTCAGGCTTCAGCTGAGCAACAACTCTTGGGATCAAGATCTTTACGATGTCTTCTTTGATCTTAGCAAGCATCTTTGTTTCTTCCTCAAAATCATCGTGTTGAGTAGAAATTACGATGGCGTCAATTCTGACAGGCGTATTGTCATCATTATATTCGATAGTTACCTGAGATTTTGCATCGGGTCTCAAGTAAGGAATGTCTTTTTCTTCTCTTCTAAGTTTAGCTAATTCGATCAACAACATGTGAGAAAGATCTAATGCCAACGGCATATAGTTTTCAGTCTCGTTAGTTGCGTAACCAAACATCATCCCTTGATCACCTGCACCTTGCTCTTCTTCAGTTGCTCTATCTACACCTTGGTTGATATCTGGAGATTGCTCATGAATTGCCGAAATTACTCCACAGCTATTTCCATCAAACTGATACTCACCTTTTGTATAACCAATTCTATTGATCACGTCTCTAGCGACAGATTGAACATCTACGTAAGATTTAGTCTTTACTTCACCACTCAATACAGTAAGTCCAGTAGTAACCAAAGTTTCACAAGCGACCTTTGATTTGTTATCAAAAGCTAAAAAATTATCTAATAAAGCATCTGATATTTGATCCGCTACTTTATCTGGGTGTCCTTCTGAAACGGACTCTGAGGTGAATAAATATGACATATATATATGTTTCTTTCAATTTTAAAATAGTTGGCAAATTTATGCGAATTGCTCACATTACCAGTAAGATCAGGTACAAATAGAAAAAATTGTCGGGACTTTGTGTATATCTATCTTTTCTCCCTTCCAATCTCGAATCCTTTTTGTTAAAATGAATTCCTCTTTTCCAGTAATCCCTTTAGCAACTGATAACAGCGTATCAGCATTACAGACACGGATTAAATCCTCAAACAACTTTTGATTTCTATAAGGTGTATCCATAAACAATTGTGTCTGCCCACTTTGAGCGCTTCTATCCAACTCTTTTATCTTTTGATCACGATCTTTTTTATCGATAGGTAGATAACCATGAAAAGTAAATGATTGTCCGTTGAATCCTGACCCCATCAAAGCCATCAAGATAGACGATGGCCCAACCAATGGTATTACTTGAATCCCCAACACATGAGCCAAAGCCACAGCTGCAGCACCAGGGTCAGCCACACCAGGACAGCCAGATTCGGAAATCACACCAATATCTTTCCCTTGCAAGGCTGGTTGCAGCATTGAATTAACCTCCGTAGACTTTGAATTTTTATCCAAAATCTCAAATTGAAGTTCCTCTATTGTCAACCCCAATTTGAGTTTACTAATATATCTTCTGGCTGTTCTAACATTCTCAACCAAAAAATAATCGAGGTTGCTTATAACCTCTTTGATTTGAGGAGCGACTACACTTTGCTCCGTATCGTCTGCTATAATTGTAGGAATTAAAAAAAGCTTCCCTTTCATGGTTTTAAAAATTTCATTATTAAATCATAAAATTCAGAAGGTCTCTCTGCGTGTAACCAATGACCTACCCCTTCTATAGTAGCCAATTCAGAATTCTCAAATATTTCTTCAATTGAACTCCAATCTTCATCCAAGATGTAGTCCGAATTCCCTCCCCTAATAAAAAGAGACCCCGTTTCAATTGGTAAATGACGACTTAGTTCTTCTCCTATCTTCTCAATATTATCAGCCAAGACAGGTAGATTCATTTTCCAAGAAAACCCTTCTGAGCTTCTATTGAGGTTTTTCAAAAGAAATGTTCTAATCCCAATATCCGACACATAACTTGACAAAAACTCATCTGCTTCTTGTCGAGATTGCAATGCGTCAATATTAACAGCACTCAAGCCATCTAGAATAGTCTTGTGGTGTGGCGGATAGAATTTTGGACCTATATCAGCAACTATAAGTCTATCAATTTTCGCATCATGAAATGCAGCATATTGCATCACAGTTTTACCTCCCATACTGTGCCCTAACAATATTGGGTTCACCAATTCCAATTCATCAATTAACTTTTCCAAATCATCAACCATATAGGAATACCCCCATTCATCTGAATGAAATGACTTACCATGATTCCTTTGATCTACTAAGATTACATCAAAATCCTCTGCAAACTTTTTACCTAAGGTCATCCAGTTGTCCAACGAGCCCATAAACCCATGAATAATTATCAAAGGCTGTCCTTCCCCAAATCTTTTATAATTTAATAACGGCATTATCTCAATTGTCTCAAATATTGTTGAATAGTATTTTCTAATCCCAAGTATAGGCTATCACAAACCAAAGCGTGACCAATAGACACTTCATCCAAATACGGCAGGCTTTCTTTCAAAAACTTCAGGTTATCCAAATCCAGGTCATGACCGGCATTCACTCCCAACCCAAGATCATAAGCCAGTTGGCTAGCGTCAGCAAATCTTTCCACTGCTAAATCTCTATTGACATGATAATTCTCTGCATATGGCTCAGTATATAACTCTATTCTATCTGCACCAACCTTTTTAGCTCCTTCAATTATATCACGATTTGTTCCGGTAAATATCGAAACCCTAACACCTGTTGCCTTTATTCTTTTAACGACATCAACTAAAAGATTTTCGTTGCGCACTGTATCCCATCCAGCATTAGAAGTGATTGCCTCTGGGGGGTCAGGCACTAAAGTCGCCTGTGCTGGCTTGACCTGCTCAATCATTTTCAGAAAGCGCTCGTCCGGATACCCTTCAATATTAAACTCTGTTGTACATACTTGCTGAATATCAAAAACGTCCTTTGTAGTAATGTGACGCTCATCAGGGCGAGGATGAATAGTTATTCCTTGAGCTCCAAATTTCTCACAGTCTTTGACGACTTGCACAAGGTTTGGGTTGTTCCCTCCCCTTGCATTTCGAATGGTAGCAATTTTATTTACGTTAACACTAAGCTTTGTCATGCGATTTTCTATACTGATAGTAATTAAGCTGTGAATTGTCTATGATCAAATTCTAACCTAATTTGCGCCAAAATTAATCATTTTAGTAGATTTAAAATCATTAAATCATGAGCTTAAAAGAACAAATCAACGCAGACATCAAAGCAGCAATGCTTGCCAAGCAAAAAGACCGATTAACTGCACTAAGAGGAATCAAATCAATGATACTCCTAGCAGAGACTGAAAAAGGCGCTGTTGAAGAAATCTCAGAAGACGTTGAATTGAAATTACTCATGAAAGCGGCCAAACAAAGAAAAGATTCTGCCGACCTATTTAGAGAGCAAGGCAGAGCTGATTTGGCAGACCAAGAACAAGGCGAGCTTGAGGTAATTAATGAATATCTACCACAACAACTTTCTGAAGATGAATTGAAGGTGGAGTTAAAAAAAATAATTGTACAAGTCGGTGCTGCTGGTCCTCAAGACATGGGGAAGGTTATGGGTGCAGCAAGCAAAGCATTTGGCGGTAAAGCAGATGGAAAAACTATTTCAACTGTAGTTAAGTCACTTTTAAGTTAAAAAATTGAACGTAATTGATTTAGTCATTTTAGTATTCCTTTTGATTGGCGCCTTCACAGGCTTTCGCAAAGGGCTATTAATGGAGTTGATTTCCATTGGTGCATTTTTTATTGCCATCATTTTGGGAATCAAACTTTTAGATTGGGGGATAATGGTGCTTTCGGATTACATCGAAGGATATGATGGTATGTTGCCCATATTCTCATTTACTATCATCTTTTTAGCCATCATTATCTCACTATACTTTTTAGGAAAAGTCGTTAAAAGAGTATTAGACTTAACCTTGTTTGGTAGCTTGGATGATATAGCAGGAAGCCTATTAGGAATAGTAAAATGGGCTTTGTTCATTAGCATATTTATATGGATTTTTGACTCGTTTGGGGGCCATATAGATGAAGAAATGACCAAGACTAGCTTTTTGTATGGACCTGTGTCTTCATTTGCGCCAGGTCTATTTAATGCGTTTTCTGGGCTTTACCCATACTTCATAGAATTCTTTGACCAATCACAAGAATTGATAAATCAACAAGAAGTTAGCGCTTGAGTGACAAGAAATTAATATATTAAAGATATACTTACGAAAAAATTAATCTAGCAATGCTTGAAGTAGCAAATCTTAAAGAAGAAGGCGGTTTTCAATTTATAGAAGAAGGCGAAGGGAAAATCATGTTATTGTTGCATGGCCTTTTTGGCGCATTGAGTAATTGGGAGACAGTAGTAAAAAGGTTTTCACCTGAATACAAAATCATCATCCCAATGTTGCCCATCTATGAGTTGCCGGTCAGAGAAGCCGGCCTTCCTAAATTAGTTGAGTTTGTAGAAGAGTTCATCGCTTTCAAGGAGCTGGATAATTTTGACGTCATGGGAAATTCACTTGGAGGACATATTGCCTTGATGTACACATTGGCTCATCCCGAAAAAGTGGACAGAATGATCTTAACTGGGAGTTCTGGACTTTTTGAAAATGCCATGGGCGGCTCATTTCCAAAAAGAGGGGACCATGATTACATAAAAGAAAAAGTTGAATATACTTTTTACGACCCAAAGACAGCGACCAAAGAATATATAGATGAAATACTTAATACATTGAAAAGCAGAACCAATAGTTTAAGGATTATTGGCATAGCAAAATCTGCCCAAAGAAATAATTTAGCAGAAGATTTACATAAAATTGAAAATGAAACGTTGTTAATCTGGGGATTGAATGACACTATAACTCCTCCACGTGTTGGACATGAGTTTAATAGATTGTTGAAAAATTCAAAATTGAAGTTTATTGACAAATGTTGCCACGCTCCAATGATGGAACAGCCCCATCAATATAATGATATAATGGCCGAATTTTTAAACGAAAGAGTTACAGTATGATAGCATTAGATCTTATTAATTACACCATACCACCGTTAAAACCTTCTGATAAAGTAGAAAAAGCGCAAGACTGGATGAATGAGTTCCATACTTATGAATTGCCAGTAGTAGAGAATGGTGAATTTATTGGGATCTTCAATGAAAATTTCCTGTTTGATCAATTTGGAAAAGCTGATAAAATAGAAGACTTTCATCTAGTTAACTCACATCATTCAGTAGATCAAAATGATCATTACTTTGACATTCTGAAGGTTGCTTTTGAGTCAAAATCTAATATAGTAGCAGTCCTTAATGAGGACGGCAAATACATAGGGGTAATTGCCCTGCAAGATTTAATTGAAGCATTTTCTCAAATGACTTCTATTAACAGCCCAGGATCAATAATAGAACTTCAAATGACTATTACGGATTACTCTATGGCCGAGATCAGCCGCATAGTCGAGTCTGAAGGAGCAAAAATCCTAAGCTCATTTATCGAATCTGATGATCATAATACTGAAAAAATAAAGTTAACGATCAAACTCAATATTGAAAACAGCTCTGTCATTGTCTACACATTACAGAGGTTTGGTTATAATATAACATCGATATTTGGCAAAGGAGAAGAAGAGAACTTTGACAAAGAAAGACTCGATACTCTTATGCATTACCTTAAAGTCTAATTACCCTTCATGCAAATAGCCTTACATGGTCGAATTTCCAATGGCGAAGCTTTAGGCTTTCTATTAGAAGTCATCGAGCAAATAAAGAATAATGGTTCCATTTTCTATATAACAGCAGAGTTACATCTCTCGATAGTAGATAAAATCAAGGACACTAGAGAATATCAAATAATTCAGCAAGATTTTGACCTAACGACAATTGACTACTTTTTCAGCCTAGGTGGAGACGGGACTTTTCTAGAAACAGTTTCCAAAATTGGTAGACTGGAGATTCCAGTATTAGGAATTAATCTAGGAACCTTAGGCTTCCTCGCAAATATCAATAAGCTTGATATCAAAGACGCTCTAACCAAATTCTTCTCAAAAGAATTTTCTTTTGATGAAAGAATGCTCATTCACTTGGACAGTAATACGGATATTTTCAAAAATCAAAATTTTGCATTGAACGAAGTGGCCATTCTCAAAAGAGATACTTCATCCATGATTGTTGTTCACTGTTATATAGACGGGGTATTTGTCAACACCTATTGGGCAGATGGCCTCATGGTCTCCACCCCGACCGGTTCAACTGGTTATTCTCTTAGCGCTGGAGGACCACTAGTTCTGCCAGAATCTGACAGCTTCATTATCACACCTATTAGCCCACATAATCTAAATGTGAGACCATTAATAGTCTCTGGATCAAGTATAATTTCATTTGAAATAGAAGGAAAAGGTAGAACTTTCTTAACTTCGCTAGATTCTAGATCTTACACGGTTGATAATTCTGTTAAACTTTCTGTAAGAAAAGAAGTGTTTTGCGCCAAAATGGTAAAAATCAACGGCTATAATTTTTTCGATACCCTCAGAAACAAATTAAATTGGGGTTTAGATATTAGGAATTAGATTTATTATGAAATATTTTCATAATTAAATTAACTTGCAGTTATATTGATTTGTAAAAACAGGTCGTTTGAATAAATAGTAATGAGGAAAAACATAATCATATCTCTTGTACTGGCCTTTGTTGTATTGTGCGCATCTGACGTAACAGCACAGCGAAAAAACCAATACGGACATAAGAAATCAAAGAGTAGCAAAAAGTACTCCAAATACAAAGGGGGTAAAGTAGGCTATTCAGGAGTAGGCAATCCAAAGTACGCTACTATTGGTATAAGTGCGAATTTTGGCTCTTACATGGGAGATCTAACTCCTGGGAATGGGAAATTCAGTACTGACTATGCTGGATCATTTGTTCCAAAGGGAGTAGGTATAACTGCTTCAAAAGTAATCTATCCGGGCATTTTCATGAGAGGTGGTTTCAATTGGGTTAGACTAGAAGGAAGTGATTATCAAGATTCAGGAAATATCAACGAGACTGATCCAAGTGAAGCAGGTCGATATATCAGAAATTTTCATTTTAGAAATGACATCCTAGAACTTTCAGCAGGACTAGAGATTGACATGATTCCAAGTAATGGAGGAGCAAGAAGAAGATTCCCGGTTAATCCATACCTTTATTTAGGAATAGCTGGGTTTTACAATAACCCTAAAGCAATTGCTCCTGAATTTGATCAAGCAGGAAATGAAACTGGACAAGCCGGTGAATGGGTTGCCCTACAACCATTACAAACTTCTGACAAAGATTATAGCAAGATACAGTTGTCTTTACCTGTGGGTTTAGGAGTTAAGCTAAAAGTTACAAAAAGCTTAGATGTCAATATTGAATTCGGCTTGCGTTATACTTTTACAGACTTTCTAGATGATGTAGGAGGTAATTACAGAGATTTTGATGAATTCGGAGACAACGCATTAGCAAGAGCCATGTCAGAACGAGGAGGAGAACAATATGGATATCTCAGTGGGGAAGAAAAATTAAGAGATACTAACATCTACGTACCTGCCAATGGTTCTTTACCAGTGACAGGACCGTATACACATGGGCTAGAATACATACCAGGTCAACCAAAAGCAGGTAGTGAAGGTGTCAATGACTTTTATGTAGTTACACAAATTAGATTGGTCTACATCCTAGACAAGAGAGGTGCATCGAGAGGAAAATTCAGATAATAAATCTCAACTTACTCTCGTTAGACCTACATGATCCGAATATCCAGTTTCCCACTATTATTGCTTCTATTCCTATATTCGTTTGACGGACATTGCCAAAAAACTGAAATAGGGTTTGGTATTGGAAGTAACAGTTACTCTGGAGACATGTATAGGGGATATAATTTCCTCAATCAACGACCAGCAATACAAGCCTTTTACAGAAGCAATTACGATAAAGATGTTAGCTTTAAGCTTTCCCTCTTATATGGCGGATTGAAAGGAAATGATCAAAAACCATTTGATGCATTAGGGAGCGCACGCAACCAATCTTTCAAGAGAACTTTCTTAGAAGGAAGCGCCATTGTAGAATTTCATTTTCTAGACTACAAGCATAATCGTACTACAATTAGATGGTCACCTTACGTTTTTGGTGGAGTAGGAGTAGTCAGATTTTTCAACCTGGATCCAGTTGTCGACGATTTCAATAGTTTTCAACCTGTCATTCCATTTGGAGTTGGATTCAAACACTTAGTTGGTAAACAATTAAGCGTAGGATTAGAATTTGGTGCCCGCAAAACATTTTTTGACCAATTAGATGGAGTGTCTGATGGAGATGTATTTGAAAAAACCGATTTCCAATTTGGCAACCCTGAAGATAAGGATTGGTACTATCACGTAGGCCTATCTATCTCCTATATCATCTATAAAATCCCATGTACTTACAAGTACGAACCAAATAAATCCATGCGTCGCTAATGAAAATCAATTTTAAAGTTCTTTTTCATTGAAAAATAATACAAATTTGCGGTTCAATTTGGGCTAATAGTCTCAAAATTAGGCATGAAAGAGAAGATTGATCTTAATAAAGTTCCAAAACACATCGCGGTAATTATGGACGGAAATGGACGCTGGGCCAAACAACGTGGCGCAGCACGCCTATTCGGACATAAAAATGCCGTCAAGGCGGTCAGAGATGTTACCGAAGGTTGTGCAGAGATTGGGGTCGAAAGATTAACCTTATATACCTTTTCGACAGAAAATTGGAACAGACCAAAATTAGAGGTTGATGGTTTAATGAACTTATTGGTTGCCACTATCAAAAAAGAAATACCAACTTTGATGAAAAACAACATCAAGTTGCAACCAATTGGCAATATTGCGCATTTACCTAAAGAGGCTCAGAAAAATTTAAGCCAAGGGGTAGAGCAAACTAAAGACAATACAGGAATGACTCTTTCACTTGCCCTCAATTATGGCGGTAGATGGGAAATCAGTGAAACAGTCAATTCGATGATTAAGGAAATTAAATCAGGCGAAATTGAAATTGACAGTCTGGATAACAAAAGCATCGGAGATTATATCACTGATAACGCCAGTCCAGAAGTAGAGTTAATGATTAGAACAAGTGGAGAATATAGAATTAGCAATTTTTTATTATGGCAACTTGCCTATGCTGAACTGTATTTTACAGAAACACTTTGGCCTGACTATAGAAAAGAAGATATATTCACTGCAGTAATTGATTTCCAAAATAGAGAAAGACGATACGGCAAAACCAGTGAGCAAGTAGCTCGATGATTGAGGGAGAACGAAAGGCCAGTTATAACAACATGAAATTCAAAATACTCATATTTTTTCTACTATTATCATCTGTTTCATTTGGACAGATAAGATATGGAACCTCTGGTAGAGTCAACAGCAATTCTACAAACATCAATTATTCGTCTCCACAGGAGTATACTATCGCTGAAATTGAGGTAAAAGGTGCTGAGTACCTAGACAAAATCGCACTCGTATCTATATCTGGTTTAAAAGTTGGTGATAAGATTAAAGTTCCTGGTGATGACATTACAATGGCGATCAAAAAGCTTTGGAAACAAGGGCTGATAGGCAATGTCGAAATCTATGCTACAAAAATTGAAGGAACCAACATATACTTAGCAATAGAGTTAAAAGAAAGACCAAGGCTGAGTCGTTTTGAATTCAAAGGGGTCACTAAAAGTCAAGAGTCAGACTTAAAAGAAAAAGTAAGTCTTATAAGAGGACGTGTCATGACAGACGCTATCGTAAAGAACAGTGAACTAACTATCAAAAAGTACTTTTATGAAAAAGGTTATTTAAATGCTGCAGTAGATGTGAAATATAAAAAGGACAGTATCATCAACAACAGTGTGATGCTTGAATTTCATATTGAGAAGAACAGAAAGGTTAAAATTAGAAATGTGAACTTTGTAGGTAATGAGCACTTCTCTGACATAAAGCTGAAAAGCAAAATGAAAGAAACAGGAGAGCGACCAAGGTTCACGATTGCGAGCGCACTACTAGGTGCAGGACTGAATAGACTTAAATCAAAAGATAAACGAATTCAGATCAAGGATGATAGTATTTCCTTTCACAATATATCCAACCCAATCACGACGTTAGTTACTGAAAACGTAAAACTAAACGTCTTTAAGTCTGCTAAATATGTTCTTGAAAAATATGAAGATGATAAAAAAGCTCTTATCGCTTTTTATAATTCTAAAGGTTACAGAGATGCATATGTAGAAGAGGACACCATCGTACATATAGATGAAAACTCTGTCGATATTGATATTCGAATCAATCCAGGTAGAAGATACTATTTCAGACAAATCACATGGACTGGTAACTTTATTCACGATGACAGAACACTAGATCAAGTATTAGCACTTGAAAAAGGAGACGTATACAATACCGAACTAATTGACCAAAAACTTAATTACAACCCTACAGGAACAGACATTAGTTCTTTGTACATGGACAATGGTTACTTATTTTTCAACATCAATCCTGTCGAAATTAAAATTGAAGGAGATTCAATCGATGTAGAAATGCGAATCTATGAAGGTGCTCAAGCTACCATCCGAAAAGTATATGTCACCGGTAATGATCGAACTAGTGATCATGTCATTATGAGGGAATTAAGAACCCTACCAGGACAAAAATTTAGTAGAGCAGAATTGATTAGAACGCAAAGAGAATTATCTCAGTTAGGTTATTTCAATCCTGAAACCGTAACTCCAAACCCAATACCAAACCCTGTGGACGAAACAGTAGATATTGAATGGAGTCTAGAGGAAAGACCTAGTGATCAAATCGAGCTATCCGGCGGATGGGGTGGATCCTTTGGTTTCGTAGGGACACTAGGACTGACATTCAATAATTTCTCATTGAGAAATCTAACACACTTCGACAAATGGAGACCACTACCAGTTGGAGATGGACAAAAACTTTCGCTAAGATTACAAGCAAATGGCAGACGCTATCAGAGTTACTCTATAAGCTTCTCTGAGCCTTGGTTAGGTGGTAAGAAACCTCAATCATTTGGAGTGAGTTACAACTACTCTGTACAGAGAAGTGTGAATCAATTTACCAATGAAATATTTGGTTCAATGCAAATGATGGGTGTAACTGTCAGTTTAGGTAGAAGACTAAAATGGCCTGATGATTATTTTACGTTGAGTAATTCAATTTCATATGTCAACTATAGATTGTTCCAATACAGTCAGTACTATGGCCTAGGATTTGAAGACGGTACGGGAATTGCAAATAACATAGCGTTGAACACCACTATATCAAGAAACAGTGTTGATAACCCTATGTACCCTCGAAATGGGTCATCAGTAACATTAACAGTTTCTTTAACTCCTCCATATTCGCTCTTTAATAGTCTAGACTATAATGAGGCTTCATATAACGAGAAATTTGAATGGATTGAATATCACAAATGGATGTTTGATGCAAAATATTACTTGCAAATAGCAGGTGACCTAGTCTTGGAAGCAAGAGCTCACATGGGATATCTTGGATCTTATAATACGGAAGTAGGAGTTGGTCCGTTTGAAAGATTTCAATTAGGAGGTGATGGTTTAACGGGAACCAACTTCTTATTAGGTAACGACGTAATTGGACTTAGAGGATATGACAATAACTCTATCACACCTACTGAGATTGTAGACGGTAGTACCGTGCAAGGAGGTACGATATACAACAAATTTGTATTCGAATTAAGATACCCTGTATCTCTAAACCCATCAGCAACCATTTATGTTCTTGGGTTTACAGAAGCTGGTAATAACTGGTTGAACTTCGGTGATTACAACCCGAATGACTTGTATAAGTCGGCAGGTGTTGGAGTAAGAATATTCATGCCAGCCTTTGGATTGTTAGGTATTGATTGGGGCTATGGTTTTGACCCAGATCCAAAAGCACCATTACAAGGCCCTAGTGGAGGTCAAATTCATTTCTCTATAGGCCAAACCTTGAGATAAGCCATCATTGAAGCGTTAATTTGATATGCATTCAGACAATTTTGACATAGCTTGCGAATTATGAGGAATCAAAAGAAATTCTTTGCGATAATTGTGGCATCTATATTGCTACTAAGCAGTATAGATAGTTGGGCTCAAAAATTCGGGTATGTAGATACCGACTATGTTTTGAGTCAAATGCCAGCCTACGGAGAGGCTAAAACAGAGATTGATAAAATCTCACAGTCTTGGGAAGCCGAAATACAGGAAATGTATAAGGACATCCAGGCAAAAGAAGCTTCCTTGAGAGCAGAAGAAGTCTTGCTCACAAAGGAAATGAAAGATGATCGATACAAAGAAATCGATCGTCAATGGAACGAAGTAAAAGAGTATCAAAAGAAAATATTTGGTTTCGAAGGGTTGTTCTTTTTAAAGAAAAAGGAACTTATAAAACCCGTTCAAGATCAAGTGTTCGAAGCAGTAGAAACCGTTGCTAAAAAACACAGGTTGCAAATTATATTTGACAAATCTGGTGACTTGGTAATGATATATACAGATCCCGTCCATGACTACACTGACTATGTTTTGGAAGAGTTAGGATTGGGCGATAAAAATGATGTAATAAGTAATAACTAATTAGAACAGAATTATGAAAATCAAATCTTTAATTGTTGTATTTGTATTGGCTTTCACAACAATAAGCGTAAATGCTCAGACATTCAAATTTGGATATACCAATGTTGAATATATATTGAGCCAAATGCCAGAAGCAAAACAAGTTGATTCTGAATACAAAGCGTATGAAGCGCAATTACAAAATCAATTGCAGGCTAAAGGTCAGGAGTTTCAATCAAAACTTCAAGAGTATCAACAAGGCGCAGCTACTATGACAGACCTCATGAGAGCTGACAAAGAGCAAGAATTACAAAGTCTTCAAGCTAGATTGGAAAGTTTTCAGAAAGATGCACAAACATCTCTTCAACAAAAACAAACTGAACTTTACGCTCCATTATTCGAAAAAATAGGAGTCGCTATTAAAGCAGTTAGAGCTGAAAACGGGTATGATGCAGTTTTCAGTACAGGTGTACCAGGCGTAGACATCCTTTTGGACGCTGACGACAAATACGATATTTCTAACCTAATCTTCAAGAAATTAGGAATCACACCTCCAGCTGGAGAGTAAGAATTTATCTTATAAAAAACAAAAGCCTTACGAATTGATTCGTAAGGCTTTTTTATGTCTTAATTACTGTGATCTGTCAATCATACAGTCTATTCTCAACAACCAAATAGGCTACCTTATAAATGCATGTGATAGGACTTTGCAACATACTTCACTAAAGAACAATACCTAACAGCAGGCCTGCAATGATCAGAAAGGGGGTTGGCACCTTAGTAAACTTCATAATTAGAAAAGTTGAAATCATTATCCCAAGATTAATATAACTATCTGGACTACCCAGTACTTGAGGGATAGCCAACAAAAATGCTGCGGCCAAGACCATACCCGAACTTACCGCATTGACTCCATCTAGAGAAGCCTTGACTATCCTAAACTTCTTCAATTCATCCCAAAAACGAATTACAAAGAATATCAAAAAAGCACCGGGCAGAAAAACACCGACCGAAGACAGAAATGCTCCTAAATACTGACCCAAAATTCCATATTCCCGCATTGATACAGCGCCTACAAATCCAGCAAATGAAAAAACAGGGCCAGGAACTGCTTGAACTAATCCAAAACCAGATAAAAACTCATCAGTTGTCAAATACCCTTTAAACTCAACAAATTCAGCATTTAAGAATGGCACTAATACTTGACCACCTCCAAATATCAAACTACCTATACGATAAAATTTTGCGAATAAATCGATACCTCTCCACTCAGTAACCGCGCCTATTGATACTGCGACCAGCCACACGCCTACCCAAAGAAAAAAATTGGCCCACTGAATAGTGACTTTGTTTTTTTCTTCCTTGTTGAAACGCTTATAGTTAAATGCTGTAACTGAACCACCAATCAATATCAATATTGGAAATACGTAGGGTGTTTTAAAAAAGAAACTTAATACCGCTGAGCAAATCATTAACACAATAGCCAATTTAGTTGTCACGACTTTCTGAATAATGATAAAAGCTGAGTAAGACACAATACCAACTGCCA
>JAOPTS010000016.1:0-9843 GCA_051531955.1 Reichenbachiella sp. | reverse complement strand
CCAGACTGTAAATTTAATTTTGCCTTTTGTGGTGAATTTAAAAAAGCATTTTGCCTTGATGGCATCGATAACGATACAGATGGCGTTGCAGAAATTCAAGTAGGCCCCACTACAATTACCCTCGATGAGGCTAAAGATATGAATATTGATATTGATGACCATGATATTATATACAATGGAACCGATTGCCTTGATGAAGATTGTTATACAACATATCCAGACATGTGTGGAGAAGGGCAGTTTGTGTTGTGTAAAGATGAAATTGATAATGACGGGGATGGCTATACCGACTGTGAGGATGAAGAGTGCTATGGCTACCCAACGCTTTGTGGGGAAAAATCAAATGACCTTTGTGGAGACCATATTGATAATGATGGAAATGGGTATGTCGATTGTGAAGACCCTAACTGTATTGATACAAAACCATGTCTGTATGGATTTGAAGACTCCTTTAAAAAATGTACCGATAAATTAGATAATGATTACGATGGAATGGTTGATTGTGATGATGATGATTGTGTATCGGAATTTTATTGCAAACAGTTTGAAGATAATATTGTTAACTGTACCGATAGTCTCGATAATGATGATGATGGCAAAATTGATTGCAATGATGATGATTGCAAAATTTTAAATTTAGCAGCATGTGATAGTGCTGAAATTACCTATGAATTATGTACAGATGGTGTTGATAACGATGGTGATGACGAAATTGACTGTTTAGACTTTCAATGTTTTGATGCGATCTCTGAAAAAGGTGAATATGCCTGTGAAAAAGAGAATTCACCTGGTACGTGTACTGACAAATTGGATAATGATTTAGACGGCCTCTATGATTGCGATGATGATGAGTGCTTTGCTTTTAAAGTCTGTAAAGAGGACTTGTTTGAAAATAGTGTCAGTAGATGTACCGATGGTGCCGATAATGATGCTGATGGGGTGAGTGATTGTAAAGATAGTGACTGTTTTGATTACCCCGCTTGTAATCCCAAAGAAGATAACTTGCGCTTATGTAGTAATGAATTAGATGATGATGCAGATGGCAATGTTGACTGTGAAGATGAAGAGTGTAAAGAGCTAGCCTATTGTGTGAAAGTTGAAAATAGTGATTTTTTCTGTTCTGATAAAACAGACAATGATTTGGATGAATTGATTGATTGTAAGGACCCTGATTGTGCTGGCACCGTTCCCTGTACCTTCCCAGAAAATACTCAAGCGTATTGTAGTGACAACATTGATAATGATGTTGATGGGTTAACTGATTGTGAAGATGAAGAGTGTTTAGATTTTGATATATGTGAAGGCCTTGAGACATCGCTTACTCGCTGTAAAGATGAGAAAGATAATGATGGTGATGGTCAAGTGGACTGTGATGATACAGATTGTCTGACATTTTTACATTGTCAGGAAGAAGAGAACACTTCATTCTATTGCACAGACAATGAAGATAATGATGGTGATGGGGCTGTAGATTGTGACGATACTGATTGCTTAATCGCTGGAGTTGAGGAGTGTATTGATGATGAAAGCTCTGCAAACATTAAAACGATGTATGGGTGTTTTGATACAAAAGATAACGATGGCGATGGGGTGTTTGATTGTCTTGATCCTGAGTGTGAAGGGGTAGTCTATCCCGAAGACCCAAATATATCGTGCCCTGAACTAATAACGCTCAGTAGTGATTCTATAATGGCAATTTCTAAAGATGATGTTCCTGAAAGCACTTTTTGGTTTATTACCTCTAACCCTGAATTAAAAGTGCAATATATTCAACAAGGTGTGATTGGTGCATTAGAAAGAGTGAAGCAGATGGGGGTGATTTCAAAACATTCTGGAGTGACAATTGAACATGATGGTAATGGAGCTGTAAGCCCCCTTGATGGCCCTGGTGCAACAAAAGTTGATATAACGTTATTACGATTTGACTCAATAATGAAAGAGGTTACTCATTGTGAGCCTGATGATTGGCATGTTGTTGCAGGGGATAGTTTATGTGGACCTAATAATAATCTTATCCAAATTCTCGATACTACGTATCAAGTGAAATTAGAAGAGACTGGTGCAGCATACCACTACTTAGCAGATGTAGGGATGTTTGATCCATTTGATATTAGTTATTGGGCAGATGGCTATATTCGATTTGATATTAAAACAGATTTTGATATGGTTCTGACCCTTAATTCTAATGATGGGGGAATGAGTACTTGGCTTTCGGAAATGGATAGGGCGACCGTTAAGTACCCTGAAGGTGATACTGTGAAATTTGGGTGGTACCCTCCAGGAGATGACAGAAGAAGCCCAGACGGCTGGTCTTATATGCGATTCAGGTTACAAGATCTTGGAGCGGCGGCATTGAGTCAGATGAGAACGGTGTTTAGTATTGGAATACCAGCAGTTCACCAATATTTAGATGATGATAAAGTTTACCCACCTTGTTTTAGTGCAAAAGAGGAATTTGATTATAAAGAGTGGGATAAAGTTGAAGACTATAAAAAAACAAAAGCCCATGAAACCGATTCAATAAGAGCCTACAGTTATTGGGTTTTAAAAAACAATTCAAATAGAGACCAAACAGAGATAAATACGGTAGAGCGATCATTTAGTTTTACCGTAGATAATATCTATTATGGTGATAAAATGACAAGTACTTGTCTCGATATTGACGGTAAATATTTTTGTGATAAATAAGGGGCACCTATGATTAAATTTTTAATTCCTATTTTAACTTTTTTAATGATCTCTTGTGAACAACCGGTGGTTGCACCTGAAAGTTCAAATGAAAGCAGCACTGGTAGTAGCGTTCAAAGTAACCTAAGTTCGAATGGTACCAGTATGAGTAGTGATAAGAGTAGCACTACGAGTGGCAATAGTTCTCAGGGGGATAATGAGACGTCATCAGATTCCCAAGGTGGGACAGGCGGGGACTTAGAATCATTTACTGAGTTTCCCGATGAAAACAGCTATGAAACGACATCAGGCCTTGATGAGCCTTGGTACCCTCACGCAGGATATGTTTCAACAGCAAGAAAAACGGGAAATGATGAGATAGATAATGAACCAACATTTAAATATACCGATGATAAACCGTGGTGTGATGTTTCTAAAAAATCACCATTACCAAATGATACCATGATACTTAACTGGAAAAACTTACTTCCTGACGAATCAGATATTAAGGAGTGGAAAAGCTACGAAGATTTTAATTGGAATTATGTCACTTTTGTTGATTCTCTTTTGCAAAATGAGAGTGTGACTATGACATTCGACGTTCCTGAAGACGGGCTGTATCAATTCAAAATGCCGTATATTTCGGTTCGGGGTAATTGGAATGCACTGCTTGATTTTACGTATAGTATCGATGGGGTTCCTCAAAAACGTTTTGATAATATTATTGGAGCATCATCGCAAGAAAATTTGATGGCAGGTGAGATGGATGGGACAATTAATATTTGTGATAGCTGTTACGTATGGGGCCTGCAATGGGGGCAATCTTATGTAGAAAAAGGTAGTCATACTTTAACATTTTCAACAGAATCAGGGTTCCTCAGTTTTGCTAATCCAATTCTACGGTATTTATCAAAAGAAGATGCGTGTGAAGATAATTACAGGCTGGTTTGGAATGACGAGTTTAATGGGACTGAACTCGATACAACTAAATGGACCGCAATGTTGGGTGAGGGTTCTTTAACCGTTGATGGTGTTTTTCCACCAGGGTATGGTTCTGGTCGTTGGGGAAATGGAGAACATCAAGTGTACACTGATGAACCAGAAAACCTGAGAGTTGAAGATGGAAATCTTGTGATTGAAGCGCATTATAATCCATTTCATCCATTTATTGGTAGTGAAGCTTATTTTAGTGAAAATGCTACTCCAATGCACTATATGGTTCCAGATTGTACTGGGTGCTATTATACCTCTGCACGGATTATATCAACCCAAAAAGCATATTGGAAATATGCACGTGTTGCTACTCGAATGAAACTCCCTAAAGGGCGTGGTACGTGGCCTGCGTTTTGGTTACTTTCGGAAAATAATGATTGGCCGAGAACTGGTGAAGTCGACATAATGGAGTACAATGGTGGTGACCCGAGAAAATGGCATACTACTGTTCACTATGGATATGATCAGTATAATAAACCAACCGATGGAGCATATCCAATCTGGGAAGAGCATATTAACAATGAGTACCACAATGTTGTGTATGAATGGGATCAATATGATATGAGGTTATGGCTTAATGATTCACTCATTTTTTCTGAAAGTACTTACCCAACAACGTATATTCCAAAAGAGGATAAAGAGATTACTTGGCCATGGGATAACCATTATCACATTTTGATTAATATGGCAATAGGTGGTCTATTTACAAACAATCAAACTCCAATGTCTGATAAAGCAGATGCAGATTTTGATCCAGAGCAGTTTAGAGATTTAAATTTTCTTGTTGATTATGTGAGAGTTTACCAGAAGAAGTAATACTATGAAAAAAACAATATACTTGGCAGTAATATATGGAATAACTATTGGTATAAGCGCATGTAGCCAAGCTACGGACGTTTCTAATGATGATTCATCAGAAGCAAATTTGAGTACAAGTAGCTCAGCCACGGAGGGCCTTTCCACTAACAGTAGCGATTCTGATTTGAGTAGTAACGGCAATGGTTCGGTTAGCAGTGACAATGAATCAAGCAACTCTAAAGAGTCGGAAAGTTCCTTGGATAAATGGGTCCCGGTTTTATTGAGTAGCGAAGAGTCTACAGATCCAGACTATTCTGATACTGACCCAATTATTGCTCTACTCAAAGATGGGAACGAAGAGGTAAGTAAAGATATCTCAAATGAGCATGACAAGGGCCTTTGGAATTTACGGTATGGCAATATAGATCAATATATTGGTGACTATAGTGCAAACCTTGTTGTTGATGAAACTGACTGTACCGATGAAGATGGTGGTACCTCAACAGATGGTGGAAGCTGTTTAAAAATGGATTTAAACATAGAGCGTAATGGTGGCATTCCTGAAGGTGCTTTCCCTGCGCATCTCTACTATAGTTTTGGAGAGAGTGAAGGGGAGACTGAGTCACGAGTTCCTCAATTGGAAAATGTTAGTGACCTTCATGGCAAACGACTTTTATTTGATATTAGAGCAACAGATAATGTTTTTATAGAAATGAAGTGGAATTACTGGGAAGGAATGCATGCAGGTATCAAATACCATAATAGTCACGAAACAGAAGGAATATCATATGTAAAATATGACTTAGAAGCGTTTGGTTTTATTCCAGATGGAACATGGCAAAGCATTACTATTGAATATTATACTGACATTCACCCACTTGCTTTTAAATCTATGCGATACCCTTTTAGCATTGTAACATGGAATTTAACCGATATTATTTATTTAGATAATATCAGGTACCAATAGAGGCCCTATGAAATATGTAATACTGCTCGTAACCTTTCTATCTGTAACATGGGCCGGTTCTGATAAGTTGGTAATTTTTGCCGACGATAAACGAGGCGAAAATACGGTGTACATCCGTGATGCTTTCCCAGAGGTTCAGTGGCGCTATAGTTATAAAGGACCGTATCAAAAGGCAAGTAGAGATATTGATGTAGCACACTCGTATGGCTTTCTCGATACTGCTCATGTTGACTGTATGGGTTCGGATAGCTTGACCAGTAAAGATGGTGGATATTGCCTTCGAGCTGACTTTCCTGATAAAGACTCTGCTGATGTTGATGGGTGGCGGTATGGTGGCTTTTTCCTTCAATTTGGAGACTACATTGTAAAGCCAATTGAGCAAAATGCACAAGGTTTCCCCGATGAAATAATTACAAGAGATCCTGATCTTCATTTAGCAGATTTAAGTGATTGGCACACCAAAGTCTTGAGCTTTGAGATTAAAACAACCAGTAAACTAAACGTATATATGGAAAGTGGAGTGTTTAAGGCGGATAAACTTGGTGCGAGTAAATTGGAGTTTGACTTAGAAAAAGATTGGAAATTTAAAAGTGACGGAACATGGCAAGAAATAAAACTGTTTTTAATTAACGATGTGGTTAACGAGGCTTTTTTAAAACAGACCGCGGTATTAATGTCTTTTTGGGTAACGGATATGCAGGGGCCTGTGTATATCGATAATATTAAAATTGAGTAACATAATGATACAGTTTATTAAATACATATTAATTACTTCAACAGCACTGGGAATAATACAGTGTAGTGACACTCTGTCCGCTGAACTTTTTGAGGCATCAGATAATAGTTCCGCTGAAATGAGCTCTTCCAGCACTGTTGGTTCTGGGGTGTCAGATACCGGGTCTGATCTAGGTAATGAAAATTCATCGCAAAGCGAGCTCAGTAGTTCAACCAAAGTGAAAGGCACTGGTAGTGGGAATTCATCACAAAGCGAGCTCAGTAGTGCATCAAAAATAAAAGACACCAGTGATGGTGTTGTTGATTTAGTGATATTTGCGGATAGCTATGATGCCTCTATTCCAAGACTTTTTGGAAACAGTTCTTTCGATGGAGCGAGTTGGCGGTATAACCATGAAGGCGCTCGAAATATTAATAATCGAGATGTAAGTTATGAAAACTCCCTTGGGCTTCTTGATTCTGCAGAGACTAAATGTTCTGATACTGAGGGGAATAAGTCTACAGATGGTGGAAATTGTATGAAAATCGATTTTGCAGTGTATGAATCCTGGGGAGGTTTCTTTTTGCAATTTGGTGATTATGTGATGGTACCTCTAGAATGGGATGCGGCGCCAAACCCTCTTGGTGGAGAACTTGAGAATAGAGAACCTGAGCATCTTAAAGATTTTTCAGATTACTTTGGCAAAACACTCAAATTTGAAATTGCGAGTAAACAGGATTTAACGCTAAAAATAGAGCGTGGATTAAATCGAGTATCAGTTTCATATAAAGTTGATATTGAAAAAATACTGCTCAAGCAAGGGGTTGTATTTGATGGTACGTGGCAGAGTGTTGCAATACCACTTACCGTGAGTGAAGGTTTTTCAGAAGCTTTTTTATCTGAAATTGCAGTTCTATTTGGCTTGTGGACCGGCAATATTCAGGGCTCTATTCTCATTGATAATATAAGGATTGAATAATGACACCTATTAAAATAGTAACGCAAGTATTTATTTTGTTATTCATTACGAGTGCACTTTTCGGATGTTCCGACTTCTTTGGGAAAAGTTACCTAGAAAAAGAAGAAGACCGAAATATTTTAAATGATGCCCAGTCTAAACTCGAAAATACTCAGCAAAACTGTACTGATGGCATCGATAATGATGAAGATGATAAAACTGATTGTGTCGATGAAGATTGTTATTCCCGATTCCCCTCACTTTGTGGTGAAAACACCTTAGAGCTCTGCCAAGATGGTTTGGATAATGATGATGACCTTGATACCATGGTTATCATTTATTCAGATACTGTCCGGTTGGAAATGCTTCAGATGGGGAACCTCGTAAACTATTACAATAGTACGGTTAAACCAGATGGTGCCCACTTTGATACACTCATTGAAATTTCTGGAGAATTTGCAAGTATATCAACAATGGACCCACACGAAACATTATGGGAATTATTGAAGGTTCGAGAAAAAGTGTATCTTGATACTATTCATACAGGCATTGATTGTAGTGATACCGATTGCAAATTAAATTTTGATGTCTGTGGTGAGTTTACTCAAAAAAAATGTACCGATAGTCTTGATAATGATGGTGATAGTTACGAAGTGGTATACTATAGTGATTCACTGTATAGCATTGATTCAGAAGAGCTGCCCGATGATTTTGATGTGTCAAACCCAATTACCATGAATCTTGATTGTACTGATAAAGATTGTAACACTAGTTTTCCTGATATTTGTGGTGAGAAATATTTTGCACTCTGTTTAGATGGTATTGATAATGATGGTGATAACTACGTAGATTGTTTTGATTCTGACTGTTTCAACAACTTTCCTAAAATTTGTGGTGAGGCTACGGAGGGCTTTTGTAAGGATGGTATTGATAATGATGAAGATGGGAAAATAGATTGCGATGATGTGCAGTGTGAAACTACTGATATTTGCAGAGTTAAAGGTGAAACGACTCTAGCTAAGTGTCTCGATGGCATAGATAATGATGAAGATGGGCTCATAGATTGCGCTGACCCAGACTGTATAGAGGATCAAGAAGAGGTATGTCGAAAGAAAGAGGATTCTCCTTATCTTTGTCAGGACGGCGAAGATAATGATGAAGATGGTATTATTGATTGCCTTGACTCAGATTGTAGTGACTTTTTTGCGTGTGACTCAACTTTTGAAAATAGTTTTCAAAAATGTAAGGATGGATTAGACAACGATGAAGATGGAGCTATCGATTGTATGGACGCAGGGTGCGCATTAGTGACAGATGATGATGATGTGCTTCTTTGTGATTTAGAAAATAGTGCACTTACCTGTGATGATGGAGAAGATAATGATTTGAACTCTCTTATCGATTGTGACGACTCGACATGTGTAGCCATTTTTAGAGTTTGTGAAGATCCCTTTAAAGAAAACACAACAATCAAGTGTAGTGACAATATTGATAATGATAATGATAAAAAGCTAGATTGTGATGACCAAAATTGCAAAAAGTTCTTCCATTGTACCCCAAAAGAAAATGACTTGAATTTATGCTCTAACGGGATAGATGATGATGATAATGGGCAGATAGATTGTGATGATGAAGGCTGTAAAGAACTTCCATCTTGTACGAAGTTAGAAAACCTAGATCACCTCTGTTCTGATAAAAAAGATAATGACCTCGATGGTGAAGTCGACTGTGCAGATATGGACTGTAAAAGTACCATGGCATGTTTTAAACATGAGTATACTCCTGAAGATTGTACCGATGGAGCAGATAATGATGTCGATGGCTATAAGGATTGTTGGGATATTGATTGTACATCACTCAGTGTATGTGATACATTTGAAAACTCTCCCCTTAAATGTCAAGATGGAATCGATAACGATCGCAATGGGAAAAAAGATTGTGATGACATGGAGTGTCTTGCATTTTCGATTTGCCAAGAGGATATGGAAAATACAACAGCTCTTTGTCAAGATACTCTTGACAATGATGGTGATGGAATGGTTGACTGCGCAGATGAAGATTGTCTAGAGGCTGGTGTTGAGCACTGTATTAATTATGAATCCCATGTGAGTCCGCATAACTGTCACGATGGTTTTGATAATGATGGTGATGGTAAGATAGATTGCGCAGATATTGGGTGTTCAGAGGTAAAGGACCCAAATAGTAATTTTAGTTGTGGAAAAATTGTAGACATGACAATCGACAGTATCTTTGCACTTTTCAAGGATGATACCGATCCTTCTCTAACCGAGTGGTATAACAATAATATCCGGTTTAATCTTAACCCTGATGATAATCAAATCCCTGAGGACAAATGGATGGGGCTAGTACAAGCAACGCCAGGATGGTTTAAAAATGATACTGCTCTGTTAGGTGATGATTATGCAAGTGATTTTGATCCAGGAGAAGGCTATAAAGTAGAGATGTCTCTCTCTCGATTTAATTATGGTATTAACCCCAAGAAAGTAGTTTCATATTGTCCGCCTGATTTATTTAATGCAAGTGACTCTACGTGTGGCGAAGATGACTTAAGTTGGGAAAAAACAAACCCTAAAGAGCTTCTGTTGGGAAATGAAGGTATGTCTTTTAAATTTGCGACCTACACCGGGTATCAATATAATATGACCTACTATAAAAACGGTTTTTTGCGCTTTGATATTAAATCTGATTTTGATATGCTCCTCAGAATCAACGCTGCTGATGGGT
>JAOPTS010000015.1:0-16667 GCA_051531955.1 Reichenbachiella sp. | reverse complement strand
TCCATCTAACAGGTGCTGTCAATTGAGAGATCAAATTCGCTTTGATCTCTGCCACGTCAGTGTATGGCTTAGCATCAAAATTTTGATACACTGGACATACTGGAGTAGAGAAGTTCGTCGACTCAATAGCTGCTGCTAATTCTTCTCTAGCTGGCTCCATCAAATATGAATGAAAAGCTCCGCCCACAGGAAGTAGTAATGCTCTTTTAGCTCCTGCTTCTTTGAAGCTTTCACAAGCTTTTTCAATTCCTTCTTTAGAACCAGAAATCACCAACTGACCTGGGCAGTTATAGTTAGCAGGTATCACTCCTTCGATACCTTCACAAATCTCTTCTACTTTAGCATCTTCCAATCCCAAAATAGCAGCCATACCTCCAGCACTTAGGTCACATGCTTTTTGCATAGCAATTGCTCGTTGAGACACCAATTTCAAAGCATCCTCAAAAGCCAATGTTTTGTTCGCTACCAATGCAGAAAACTCACCTAGAGAATGACCCGCTACCATGTCGGGGTTAAAATCATCACTAATCAAGGCTGCAACAGCAGAATGAATAAATACTGCAGGCTGTGTCACTTTAGTTTCCTTCAGTTCTTCAGCTGTTCCTTCGAACATGATCTTAGTGATATCAAATCCTAAAATTTCGTTTGCTGAATCAAAATAAGACTTTGCCTGATCTGAATTGTCGTATAAATCTTTACCCATTCCAGAGAATTGCGCTCCCTGTCCTGGAAATACATATGCTTTCATTTCCTTCAATTAAAATTTGAGCGCAAAGCTACCTAATTACAATGATTCTAAAAACCGAACTTTGTGGTTCCTGGGAGGAAGCATACATACATCTGTTTTGCCAAACCACTTATACCTATTCTTAGCGATAATATCGTAAAAAAAGTCGGTAAGAATAGCAGGAAAAACATTCAACACCTGCATTGATCCGTAAGGCATCTTCATGTACTTCGATATATGGAATGCTGCTTTAGATTTAGCCAGTAGTTCCCCACCAGAAAGAAACAAAATACTATCTGTATAATCAACAGGGAATCCATATTGCTCCAATACGCTGATCCCTATTTCTGACTGCAAGGGTGTAAACTTCAGCTCTTCATTCTTTTCGTGATCCAATACAAAATTCACTGAGCCATTACAAAACTTACATACCCCGTCGTAAAGGACCAAGTTATCCAACTCCTCTATCTCTCTAATGTTACCCACCCTTTATAATTCTTAGTAGTCTCACCGCCAGGCAAGACATCAAAATCAACTTTAATTCCATAATAATAAACACCAGAAGGCAATTCTGTACCATTATCAGTAGTCCCATCCCAAAGAATAAATTGATCACTCTCCTCTTCTTCTCTTGGCTTTTTCCATTGGTACGTATATAGCTCGCCACCAGTTCTATCAAACACAATAAAATCTATCCCAATCACAAAACGAGGACAGTCTGCAGTATTAAACCCAGGTATCACCGGCACAAAGATTGGAATACCTCCGTCCTCAGGGTTTTCCAATACTATATCACTATAAAATGGAGTGAAATAATCATTGATATTATCTCCATTTGGCGTGAAAAAATTAGGCATGCGAATATTGGGGCAATTATCAATCATAAACACCTCAGTGCGTTCGCTTATATTCCCTGATCGATCTACTGCTGCTATTTGATAAAACCCCTTGAAAGATTCCTTCCCTTCATGTAAATAGGAAGTACCCACTACATTATCTTCCAAAGGAATATTTTCACCAGATTCTTCCGAAAAGTAAATATTATAACTCATGATATCATTATCACATGATGAATCGCTGTTCTCCTCCCAGCTAAACAAAGTAGTGTACACATCATAACCACACTCTTTATCTGCAAGAAAAGTCTCACAATCAAAAGCAGGATCGAATTCAAATGCTACAGGTGCGCAAGGCGGTATAGTATCATTTGGTTGAGCTGATACTATTTGAGAGGTATTCAACAGAGGAGAATAACTAGACAAAGCATCACTACCATAACTACCCACAGTCTCAACAAAATACGAATAAATATTTTCTTCATTTAATGCCTCATCATTAAATGAACCATCGTCCACATAAGTAAACCCAGCTTCCAATACGTTGACAGAATCAATCAAAATAAAATCCAACGCATCATCAAACCCATCATCCATCCCTACCGCACGGTACACATCATGCCATGGGTCATCTGCCACTCTATTGGACCAAGGAACAATTGCTTCCCATCCTAAAGTTATAGACGTAACCGATGAAGTTGCAGTCAATGAAACTTGAGAACCTGGAAAAGACACATCAACAAATGCTCCATTCGCATCATAAGCATTGATTGTATAATTATATCTTTCGTCATCTGTGTTCAAACCTGTATCCAAATATTCTTTTGCCGCCAGCCCCGCTATCAATGTATCAGAATTAACGAAACCACTCAAGCCTTGGTGTCTTACTACTTCGTACGAGAATGGTCGTGGGAATAATGTCACATCTAGATCAAATGGCTCTTCCCATCTAATCCATATTTCGCCACCCACTTCCTCAGTTTTTCTAACATCCACATTGAGAATAACAGGAGCCTCTACTCCTATCTGCTGACAAGACTCATTGGAAATATAACTCTCCCCTCCTTGAGGTTTAGGGAATTGCGCCACCAATCTATAACAATAGTTTGCTCCAGGTGCTAGTCCAATCCCTCCATTATCATCTATATAAGTAATTATAGATTGTCCTTTTATGGTTTTATTTGCAATAACCGCTACTTTTTCATAACCAGCATTGACAGGCATACCTACGACGCATTCCTCAGGAACTTCCTCATAAGTATCTACTCTGCGCCATACCTGAATAGAATCAGCATTACCACAGGTATAGGCGTCCCAATTTAATTGAACTTGTCGACTGGCTAATTTCACAGTAGACAAGCCTGTTGGAGCAGGTGCAACTACTGTCACAAACCAAGTTTTGAAATCCACCAACTTAGGACCAAAGTTTGGTTTGTCGGTCGCTTTCAATTGAATCTCATATGGACGCTCTCTTACATTGAAACAATCTGTATCCCATGCAACCACCATCTGTGCTGGGGAAGTCTGAAATGTAGCTGGATTTGGCGAATAAGTCGCAGGGGTAGTGGACTGGAATGGCCCTCCAAAAGCTTCTAATTTCACATCATCCAAATCAGGATCAGTAGCTACTATAATCTCACTAAATGATGTTCCTGCCTCGACACATAAATCTTCTGGCTGCACAATTTCAGGAGGCTTATTATCCGTCTCTTCGATAATCACTTGCATATCTCGTGTCACAGAACCTATTAACTCCCAACTCCCTTCAAACAACCTCCATTCATCCACAACAAAGGCCAAGTTGTACTCACCCTTCAGACCAGGAGCATTCCACTCCAAAGTCCCGGATACAGAATCAATCCTAAATGTTGGAGGACCATCACCTTCTTGATTTCCTTCTAGGAAAGACGAATAAAACTCAGCATCATTAGGGAATCTATAATCGTTCACTTCTCTTTCCAAAAACTGTTTTGGAATTGTCAGACGATAAGAAAGACTATCACCATCAGGGTCAAATGCACCTGGGTTGTGCAAAAAGATAGCTCCTTCAGCACCTTTATCTATTGGAGGAATCAGAAACTGAACGGTATTATTGACACCCAATATTGGATCAATAATGATGACCGTTTCTATATAAAAAGGAGTGTCAACAGAATTAGACATGTTTACTACGCCTGCATTACGATTTAACTCATTGTAACTTACTAGCCATCTACCTGGTGTCTGAAAAGTATGTTCAACAGTATAAACGTTCTTAGCGATCTCATCTTCTAAAACGGTATATTCAAAACCGTCATCTCCAATCACCTCACTTAAGACTATCGAAGTACCATCTCCGAAACTCAAAACGCCCCCTCCAAATGGAACCGTCGAACCCGTATCAGTATAGCCAATCACTCTAAATCGATAGGTCAATGAAGACGTAGAAATTCTCTCCGCAATGATCTCTCCTGCCCTGATATGAGTAGCATGACCATGTACTGTTACCAACGTACTGAAAACCAGTAGAAGGCTTAAAATTCTTATTGAATGAAAGTTTAATTGCATCAACGATTATTTATAACCCAAAACTAACTCAACATCAGATAACATTTCGATGGTTCTCGATCCTATTAATTTGATAACTACTAATAATACAGCTTAAAATTAACAGATATATATATTTAGAACATCATAATTATACGTAGAAACGGAAAAAATGTAAAAATGAAATTTGCGGACATGATTTTAAGTTTGTAATTCAATTTATACTGCATATAAATACTCTTGCAAATTGTCAGATTGGTCATCCAAACATATCTTTACGGAACAAATTTTTCTACTTATTCAAAAATTAAATCATGAGTTGGTTTACAAAAACAATTTCGAGCTCAGTTGGCAAAAAGGTACTGATGTCACTGACCGGGTTATTCCTTATTCTATTCCTAGTAATACATCTGGCGGGCAACTTACAGTTACTTGCAGGTGACGAAGGGAGATCATTTAACATTTATGCCAAAACTATGGCTAACAACCCTTTGATCCAAGCAGTATCAATTGGTAACTTTTTCTTTATTCTACTTCATATTGTAGTTGGCATTACGCTAACCATCAAAAACAAAGCTGCTAGAAAAATCGGCTATGCTGTAAGCACTAAAGATTCAGGTAGTAGTTGGGCATCTAAAAACATGCCGCTATTGGGCGTGATTACTTTAGTTTTCCTAATCGTTCATTTGATGGGTTTTTGGGCTAAAGCTAAATTAGGCCTTGATGTGATCCCTTCTGTTTCTTATGAAGGTGTTGAGTACCATGACATGTACTTGTTAGTTAAGACTGCATATAGCAACGTTCTAATGAGTATTTTCTATGTAATTGCAATGATTGCTTTAGGATTTCATTTATCACATGGGTTTTCAAGTGCTTTTCAATCATTAGGATTGAATCATAAGAAATACACTCCATTCATCACAAAATTAGGAGTTGCATATTCCATCTTAGTTTGTGGCGGCTTTGCTATCATACCTATTTTGATGTTCTTCAACATCTCTATTTTTTAATTGACAAAATTCAAACCATAAAAAAATGGCTTTAGATTCAAAAATACCTGAAGGACCGTTAGCGAGTAAGTGGACAGACCACAAATTCAAAAGCAAACTGGTCAACCCTGCCAACAAAAGAAAGTACGACGTAATCATCGTAGGTACTGGTCTTGCAGGAGCTTCGGCAGCAGCCTCATTAGGCGAATTAGGATATAACGTAAAAGCATTTTGCTTCCAAGACAGTCCACGTAGAGCGCATAGTATCGCTGCTCAAGGGGGTATCAATGCAGCAAAAAATTATCAAAATGATGGCGACTCAGTATACCGTCTGTTTTATGACACTATCAAAGGTGGTGATTACAGAGGTAGAGAAGCTAACATTCATAGATTGGCAGAAGTGTCAACTGACATCATCGATCAATGTGTAGCGCAAGGTGTTCCTTTCGCTCGTGAGTATGGTGGCATGTTGGACAACAGATCATTCGGTGGTGCACAAGTATCTCGTACTTTCTATGCAAGAGGTCAAACAGGACAACAATTACTTTTAGGTGCATACAGTGCATTGAGTAGACAAGTTGCTTCTGGTAAAGTAGAGCTCTTCTCTAGATCTGAAATGTTAGATGTAGTAACTGTAGAAGGAAAAGCAAGAGGTATTGTTACAAGAAACTTGATCACTGGAGAGGTTGAATCTCACAGCGCACATGCAGTAGTAATAGCAACTGGCGGATACGGTAACGTATTCTTCTTGTCAACTAACGCAATGGGGTCTAATGTAACAGCTGCTTGGAGAGCGCACAAAAAAGGTGCATTCTTTGGCAACCCATGTTACACACAAATTCACCCTACTTGTATCCCTGTATCTGGAGATCACCAGTCTAAGTTGACTTTGATGTCTGAGTCATTGAGAAATGATGGAAGAATTTGGGTTCCTAAAGATGCTATCAAAGGATTGAAAGCTTCTGATGCTACTAAGGTCTCTGAAGGAGATAGAGATTATTATTTGGAAAGAAAATACCCTGCGTTTGGTAACCTAGTCCCACGTGATGTAGCATCTAGAAATGCTAAGCAAATGTGTGATGCTGGTAAAGGTGTAGGTGGTTCTGGTCTAGCTGTATTCCTTGATTTTGCGGATGCAATCAAGAGAGATGGTCTAGAAACAATCAAAGGCAAGTATGGTAACTTATTTGATATGTACCAGCAGATTACTGGTGACAATCCATACGAAATGCCAATGATGATCTATCCTGCAGTACACTATACAATGGGTGGACTTTGGGTTGATTACAACTTGATGACTACAGTTCCAGGTCTATATGCAGCTGGTGAAGCTAATTTCTCAGATCATGGTGCCAACAGATTAGGTGCAAGTGCATTGATGCAAGGATTGGCTGATGGTTACTTCGTATTACCATATACAATTGGTGCATACTTAGCAGACCTTCCTTATGACAAAGTTCCTACTGATCATGAAGAGTTCCAAAAAGCTGAAAAAGCAGTAAAAGAAAGAATCGACAAATTGCTCAACATCAACGGTAACAAAACTGTAGATGATTTCCACAAAGAATTAGGCCACATCATGTGGGAATACTGTGGAATGGCAAGAAACGAAGAAGGTCTTATAATTGCGAAGCAAAAAATAAAAGAGCTTAGAGCAGAATTCTGGAAAGACGTAAAAGTGATCGGTGATAACGAAGAACTAAACATGTCTCTAGAAAAAGCAAATAGAGTAGCTGACTTCTTAGAATTAGGTGAGTTAATGGTTGACGATGCACAAAACAGAAAAGAGTCTTGTGGTGGTCACTTCAGAGAGGAATCTCAAACACCTGAAGGAGAAGCATTAAGAATCGATGATGAGTACGGGTATGTTGCCGCATGGGAACACTTAGGCGAAGAAATCGATGCTAAGCTTCACAAAGAAGAATTGAAATTTGAAAATGTTAAATTGACTCAAAGAAGTTATAAATAAGAATTGATATGAATATTACACTTAAAGTATGGAGACAAAAGAACGCTTCTGACAAGGGTAGTTTTGAAACTTACCAAGTTGCTGATGTTTCGCCAGACATGTCATTTCTTGAAATGTTTGACGTTTTGAATGAAGATCTATCTAGAGAAGATAAAGATCCAATTCACTTTGATCATGACTGTAGAGAAGGTATCTGTGGCGCATGTAGCATGTACATCAATGGTAAGCCTCACGGCCCTAAAGATGCAGTTACTACTTGTCAGCTTCACATGAGAAGTTTCAGCGATGGTGATGTAATCGTCGTAGAACCATGGAGATCAGCAGCTTTTCCAGTATTGAAAGATTTGATTGTCAACAGAGACTCTTTTGACAGAATCATCCAAGCTGGTGGATATACTAATATAAGTACTGGTGGAGTTCCTGATGCTAATGCAATTTTGATTGGTAAAACAATCGCTGAGCAAGCAATGGATGCTGCGCAATGTATTGGATGTGGTGCTTGTGTTGCAGCATGTAAAAATGCTTCTGCAATGTTATTTACTGCCGCTAAGGTATCCCAATTGGCATTGTTACCACAAGGTCAAGTTGAGAAACAATCTCGTGTGGAAAAAATGGTTGCTCAAATGGAAGAAGAAGGTTTTGGTAATTGCACCAACACTGGCGCTTGTTCTGCTGTTTGTCCAAAAGAAATTGGTCAAGAGCACATTGCTAGATTAAACAGAGAATATTTAGGCGCGAAAATGTCTTCGGATAACGTTTAATAAAAACATATGCAATATTGAAAGCCATTCGGAAACGGATGGCTTTTTTTGTTTCTATTCACTTAAAACTAGTAAGCTCCCATACTCAAAAAACCAGAACCGTTACAATATCCTTGTCCTTATCAAACAAGGTATGTGTTAATTATCACGAAATCAAAATCTTGAAGTAGTCATAGAAATGACTTTCATCATACTATAATAAATTTAGCCCGTTTTGAAATTATTATTGGCACTCGGATTTGGAAAACTATCTTCATCATCTATTGCCGAACGGCGATGTATACATTTAAAATCCTTTTCAACAACAATTTTCAAATCACCAGCAATAGTTTCATAGCCCACTTTATCCGTTTCAGTCCATACTTTTTGATGGTCAGCTGGCATCTTTATAGTGATACGATCTTGAGAATAATCTCCTTCGAGTTCTTTCACATTATTGAAAGCGATCAGTTGGTAAACCAAAGAATTAGCCCCTATTGCTATCTCACTTTTAACTTCTCCTGTCTTGCCAAAAACTTCAACTTCTGATTGACTTAACCTTAAGCGAATATAGTTTTCCTGAATCCTTACTTTCATATTCTTTATCTAAAACACTGTTAAGTAAATATATTCATGTTATCTGGTACCTCAGTTAAATCATTCATTTTTTCAAATCAACTAGGTATCACAACGATGGCTTTTCCACTTTGAGACACACAAATGTATTGACATTTTCCGCACCCCACGCAAGCATCTTCATCAATAATAGGCATTTTATTATCTCCTAACTTCAAAGCATTGAATTCCTTAGGGCAAGATTTTGCACAATAATCGCAATATTGTCCTTGATTGACCAAACAGTGTTCTTCAACAAATTTAGCAATCCCTAATTTCATATAAGGCTCTTCTTTGACCAAAGCACCTGTTTTGCATGCCGTTATACAGGGTAAATCTTCACAGTACTCACATGCCTTATCGTTTAAATCCAGAAAAGGAGTATCACCATAGGCTCCAACTGCTCCGTAAGTAGGTTTGAATATCGAATCATGTGGGCATGCTATAGCACAATCATTACAACGCGTACATGCAATCAAAAACTCTTCCTCATCGATAGCTCCAGGTGGACGAACACCTATCTTCTCAACTTTCTTTTGGAGGTGATTCACTGCCTTTTCTTTTCCTTTTTTCAATCCAAATTTGAAAAAGTCAGCCCGATTCATTTTTTTACTATCTCCCATTACACTCCTACACTTTTCATTACCATGGGTTGATATACAAACCAAATAGCCAGTACGGCCAATACTAGAATCATTATATAATATCCAATAAACATCAGCCTTCGGTCATTTCTAAGTTTAGATATTTGATCCACTCTCTGACGCAAGGTTTTGACAGAATAGAAAAAACCAACCAACACCACTGATAGCTGAATGTATCGCAAAATATCAGGGCTAATAAATGGCTGTGGTTGATAAGCCGCTAACCCAAACAGGTCCCATCCAAAACCAAAAGGGTCATTCAAAATAGGAACCATATATGACAGTTCTATGAATAAATGCATAGAATTATGCCCTAAATGATACCCTAAAGTAATAGGAATGAATGCATAGGCCAAGTTCACCCCTAAATTACCCCCTGAAACAAAACGGCCAATGAACAGCTCAAACCCTCGAAAAACCAAATAGCAGCCAATCATCATGACTAACATCAATATTGTAAATGAAAACTGATAATTGACACCCAGATTAACACTAATACCAGCGGTCCAATCAAACCAGTATTTAGTCATAGAAATACCATGAAAGAAAGTCAATATCAACATCACATAAGCCAATACAGATTCATCTTTCCGACTAGTTTTTACACTTTCTAAATCGACTCCTATGGGCCTTGTAAACAGGCTTAAATTATCCTTTTCACATGACCGAATACACTCTGTACATAAGGTGCAATACGTGTTTTGTTTAAGAAGAAATGGTTTTTCAAATGTAGGACATGCTGTTGTTGTATCAGTGCCCGTCACACACTCTTTGGTCTTACAGGACTTACACACATCATCATCAACTTTACGCAGCTCTACTGGTGATACTTGTGCGTATAGGCCGCTAACTCTCCCTACCAAACAAGCGTACCGACAGAAAGAGCGTCTCTCAAATATCAGAGCAGTCAAAACTGCCATCAATACCATCATTAAACCCATCACCGCTGTAAAATAAGAGTTACGAGTGATATCAAAACCTAACTCCAACCAGGTTAGCAAAATAAAGAATATGATAGCCGGGTATACATTTTTCAGTGCCTTAGGCCACTTTAAATTGAGTCCAGAAGTCTTGTTTTTCAATTTGTGAAACCAACCAAACTGAATAAGGTTAGCAAAAAAGTCCCATGGACATACAGCGCAAAATACTTTGCCTGCAAAAGCTACAAAATAGATCAGCAATGTCCACCAAAACAACCACGTAAAACCAGCAGCTAAACTTGTATATTTTCTTCCATAAAAGCCTGTAATCAAAACAAAGACAAATATCAACCCTGATAATAGACGTATGGAAAACGAAAAATAATTGGAATTAACCAACCCGTATAGATACTTATTACTTAGTAGGTTTCTCCTTTTTGAAGAGACTTGACTAAACGGGTTGACATTATCCAATTTTAAAGAAAAGCCAACCCCTATCAATAGAAAAAGAATGGCCAAGAGACTTTGTTCTAACCCAGCATTCTCTATGACACCAGATGAAGAAGGCAAGCACCAATTGTCATACACCTGAGCTAAAATCACTTTCATTATTTTCTATATTACCAGATGACTTTTTAATAATAGCCACCACTGCGAAAAAACTCGCAATGGCTAAATACAACCAATATTTATCCCAAAAGGATTCAGTGATTTCAATGGGTACATCTATAATCACTTCCTTACCATCTTCGTCCATAAAAGTAATTTTAAGTATCAAATCATCCTGTTCTTTGATATTCGATCTCAGGTTATAAATACTCTCTTCCTCCTGCTCAATCCCAATAAACTTATGAATAAGCTTGCCATGGGAGTATACATCAAAATTGGCTGGTCCCAAATAAGAGTTAGCCTTCTCAATATTGTATAAGTAAATGTAAAACCGAACATCATTCGGTGCTTCGACCATATCCAGATCTAAGCCTTGAAAATTATATATTGTAATAAAAACCTCATACTCTGGCGTTTCTTCGATGTATTCCAAAATTGGCACTTGAGGGTAATTATCAAAATAGTTATAATGAGGCAACCCTTTATAGTGGTGTGCCATTGCATCTTTAGTAAAAAACAGTGTGCTGATCAAGAAAAAAATGAATAAGCCCCCTGATCCCGATCTACTTCTACCCACGATTTTTCTGTCCAATATGCTACTCATCATAACTCTCTTTCTTCTTTGACGAATTTAAATAATCTGTAACCCCAAATTCTATGTTGCTTTCAGGACATGCAGTTACACATACCGAGCATAGGTGACATGAATGCAACTCGTTGTTTTTGGGATATAAATCTACAGGACATACATCAAAACAAACATGACATCCTTTTGGACAATTACTGGAATCCGTTTTAAGTCTAAACAATTGAACACGTCCAAACCAAGACAATAACAACCCTGTAGGACAAATCGACTTACAATATTGCCCTGGAATGACTGCTACTTCTAATAGAAATACAGATAACAAAAAGTATATACCCACTGTAAAAGATTGAAAAATAACGAGTGAGAATATCTCATGTGTAAAAGAGATATAAGGCAAAATAAAATGCCAAGTCCACATCCCAAAAAGGTAACTAAGAACTAATCCACCCCAAAAGACAAATACTCTAGTATACACTGATATTTTAAATTCTAATAAAGGAACTTTAAAAAACAATAGCCCCTTCCTTACCCATGCAGCAATTTTATTGATAGCGATCATAGGACAAAGCCAACCACAAAAAAACCTTCCCAATAGCAGTGCAAGCAAATAAGGAATCAACCCTCCTATCAAATACTTCATAGGGAAATGAACCGAGGAGATCAGCTCACTTAATAATCCCAAAGGGTCTGAAATCGGCACTCCAAATATTGTATATGCCCATAAGGAACCATTATTAGAAGTTGCAGCTATAACAGGGTCTGGAAACAATGAATAAAACCAATCCAAGGCATTATAAAACGTAGCATACACTTTGCCATCAGACAACTCTACCAAACGTCCTTGATTATAGGCTATTTTAAAATTGGCGTACTTATTACTTATCGGGATAAACACGAAAAACAAGATCACCATCAATACAGAAACAAATCTGAGTAATTGTATTCTTGACTTATTTGTCTTCTTATTCATTCGAATCATGCTTGATGTGCTGGTTTAATTCGAATGGCTTGTGGCATGTGAATACAGGATTGTTCACATAATCCACATCCAGTACAAAAGTCGGCATGTACTGTTGGTTGTTCAAAAAGTCCTACGGTAAGCGCTTTGCCAGGATACGGGCAGGCACGGTAGCAAACACCACAAGTTCTTCCAAAAAAAGAAAAGCATAAATTTTCGTCAACAACAGCAACACCCATATTGACATTCTTGATGATTTCTTTCTCAGTAGGAATAATTTCTTGCAATGCACCTGTAGGGCAAACTTGATTACATCTCATGCATAAAATGCAACCTCTATTCCTAGCATTAATTACAGGTGTGTGTACATTTTCAGTTCCATGTTCGAATCCTGCCATTTCAATACAGTCATTTGGACAGGCAGTAGCACACTTATAACATCCAATGCATTGTTCTTTAAATTCTTTTTCAGGCAAAGCGCCTGGTGGTCTCAGGAAATATCTCTTCTTATAAATTTTACGCCTCAGTCCAATAAAAGCCACAGGGGTCAGAAACAAACCCGCAGATAACAACCCTTCTATAAATTTTCTTCTATTCATGAGTACATAAAAAAAGAGAGCTGAAATCTACAACTCTCTTTTTAATTACTTAATAATTCTATTTCTTACTAGCAACCAAAATCTTTTTAAGTCTGATCAATATTGTCAATAAGTAGACCAATATCATGATACATACCACCATGATAGCAGCAAATGTAATGAATAAAGGACTATAAAATAAACTACTATCAGCTGCCGATACAGTTTCACTAGATGCTCCAGTAGAGCCTCCATCTACAGAAGCCAACTGCACAAATTCTGCTTTGGTTCTGATGAATGAAACAATATCATCCATTTCACTATTAGACAAACTAGCAACACCTTTAGAACCATCAAATGGTTTCATAGCTGTCCCTGCTCTTCCTAATAATAACGTCTGCTTGATATAATCATCTGGCACCAATGACACAAATGATGCATTGGCTATACCAGTACCTGATCCTCCAGCAGAATACCCTTGACCTTCCGCACCATGACAAGCAGCACAATAGTTTGCAAATAATGCTTCACCATTAGTTGCATCTCCTGAGCTTTCCCAATCATGATTCACAGGTATATCTTTATATAGCGAATAATCTTCAGACCATGATCTCATAAATGCTACTACATCATCAATGTTATCTGCGACATTAGGATTATTCTTAAAAGGGAACATAGATGTGCCTGATCTTCCTTCTAATATAAATCGCTTTATAAGGTGATCATTTGCCACCCCTAAGAAATCTATATTATTGATACTTGGTGCAAACCCTGTCTTCCCTTTACCATCTTGTTGATGACAAACAGCACAGTTTGTTTCAAAAATTTCTTTACCCTTACTCACATCACCAAGGATTGGTCCTTGCGGCTGAGAATCAGAGCAACTCATTAACCAAGTTGCTACTCCGATTATTCCTAAAATTGATTTAAAATTCATAATTATACTTTTTCAATTTTTGCAGCAAGTTTCTTGAAGTCGACTTGACCAGATACGGGATCATACGCTCTATTTGACACTCCATTTACTAACCATTTATTTTTCTTAGGATCCGCTGAGTCTGCAACTGACAAGTTCCATGGACTAAACATATAGCCTTTTGGAACAGTGTTTCTAGCAGGTTTCACTGTTGAATCAAGACCAATAGATACTCGCGCTTGGTAATTACCTCTACGCGTCGTGATTTTTGCCCAATCACCATCAGCCAATCCATATATCTTAGCATCCTCCTCATGCAGCTCTACATACATTTCTGGTACTAATTTTCTAGTTGTACCACTTCTGATCGTTTTAGCAGTATGAAAATGCTCATATACAACACCCAATCCTAACCACATTGGATACTCCTCGTTTGGTAGATCTGGTGTCAATGCCATATCTCTTGCTTTTTCTAAAAGCTCAACATTGTCAATAGCGTAGAAATCTTCTTCTCCCTCCGCACCAAACCTCATCAGCTGATCCGTAATTTCTTTTCTCTGACTATAATCCTGATCACAGAAGTGCATGTGCATTTTACCATCTTTGTGACGAAATGCGCCATATGGCTTATCCTCCCAACCTTCTTCCTGATCAAGATACCTTCTAGCAACTCCACCTTTCTTAGCAATCTCAGCTGTAGGAGCAGGCCATTGAATACCTCTCAAGTCACGAATTTGTTGATATGGTGATTTACCCGTTTCTTTTTCTACTTCCAAGACACCTGTCATATCTGCATCTGTACCCTTAGATGCCTTACACAAGTCTCTAAACACTTCTTCTGGATCGTAAAATCCATTTTCTTTTCTTTCGTAAGGAACAATCTTATCAACATCAAGACCTAATCTCTTACCTATCATCTTCATTTTGTCGATAACCATATCCATATCTGGACGTGTCCCTTTTATAGGATTAGCCGTACCATCTACAACATAGAATCTTCTTTCAGATTGGATGTAAGTCCCTCCAACCCATTCACCCCATGTAGCCGCCGGTAAAATCACATCCGCGTAAAGGTTGTTTGGTGCTTGTGTATATATCTCTTGAACGACAGTGAACATTTTAGTCAATGCAGGACGTACCAAATTATGACTATCTGGCAAATCAATGTGAGTCGCATATATCAAGAACATGGCATCCACCTCACCTTTGAGGGCACGCTCCATCATTCCAATAGCCATTCCTCTATTTTGAAGAGTTGCTACCTTATCTAATCTTTCCTTTGGCACTCCCCAAAACTTAGCCATGTTGGCTCTATGTTTTTCGTCTTTAATACTAATATTGAATGGAAGTCTACCAGTCAATCCACCAGTTAGTCTTTCACCCATTGCATTAGGCTGACCTGTCTGTGAATGTGGTCCGCAACCTGGGCGACCAATATTACCAGTCAGTACCATCAAGTTGACTAAACTCACTGTGTTGTTTTGACCATGGAGATGCTGGTTATAACCAATACCCCAGTAAGTAAGGACACCACCTTTACCTGCTTTTTTACCTTTGATAGATGCTTTTGCCCATTGTTCGGCTAATTCATAAATCCTCTCAGCTGGGATCATGGTCATATCTTCCACATCCTTAGGATTGAACTTTGCTTTTACTTTCTTGATATAGTCTTCCCAGCCCGAAACGTGCTTTTTCAACAAATCATAATCAACTGCCTCTTCATGCTTCTCTAAGATTGCATATGCAAGTGCATTGTGAATTGAAATATCACCGTTTATCGTTGAAAAGTGATAAGAGTTGTTAGGGTTGATATCTTCTAACCCTTGTACCGTACCCGTTCTTCTAGGATCTACGACAAGTGAAGGAATATTAGCATTCTTTTTATGATCAGCTACTCTCCAATATAGAATAGGGTGAGATCCTCTAGAGTTGTGCCCCCAGAATGTCACCATATCACACATTTCTATATCATCGTAACATGTTGGTGGTGTATCCGAACCAAATGTTTTGAAATACCCTGTTACCGAAGAAGTCATACACATACGTGCATTTGCCTCAATCGTGTTAGAACCAATGATACCCTTCATGAAAAGATTCTCTAAGTACTGCCCTTCTACAGACAGTTGACCAGAACCATATAAACCAATAGCGTTACCACCTTTCTTTTCAATAATCTCAACTACTTTGTCTACGATCAATTCCTCCGCTTCTTCCCAACTCGCTTCTCTAAACAATGAGGGGTCAAAACTTCCTTTCGTTTTAGATATATATCCATTGATCGGATCTGACATATCCTTACGAATTAAAGGCTTAGTCAATCTGTCGACATAAATAGCCTCAGCAGATGCCAAACCTTTGATACATTGGAGACCTTTATTAGTTGGGTGGTCCTTATCAGGAACTACCCCTACTATTTTTCCTTTTTGATCTGTTTTGATAATACAACCACACCCTACACCACAATAAGGACACTGTGCCAAAATATCTCCTTTGATTTGATTAGAATTATAAGTCAATTCATAATCCTCTTGTGTCGTGGGTTGCTGCGCTTTTAGTTTTGAAGATATCAAACTTGTTGCTGCGGCTGTTCCAACTACTGCTGCTGAAACCTTAAGAAAGTCCCTACGGCCAGGATCTTTGGAGTCATCGTAGATATCCTCTACTCTTTGGTCTTTATTTTTCATGCTTATTGAATTTGGTGTAACGGAGTGTCAATGCCAAATTATCAATTAAATAACACGACATCCTTCATCCTAAAACTAAGTGTATTCGGACTTTCTCAGAATACTTTGCTATTTTAGGTACAGTTGACATATTAAAATATGACGAAAATCATGAAGGGGTCACAAACCCAATAAAACATGTTATTTATATCTAATCTAGNNCTAGATTAGATATAAATAACATTTACAAAATCAATTTAAGTCATTTATTAACGCTATCAGCGCTTCTGTATTAGCATGTATTCCTTCCAATTGAAAAACAATTTCTCCTTGTGGATTTAACAGCGATATGATGTTGGAATGACCAAACGCACCATTTTCAAACTTT
>JAOPTS010000014.1:0-56940 GCA_051531955.1 Reichenbachiella sp. | reverse complement strand
CACTACTCTATGGCCAATCAGGTTTTTACAGAGCTGATAGGTGAACATCGAACGATTAAACAACTCTACTTATTGTACGATGAGGAGATGGCCCGAAAATTTGTGAAAATCAAAGAGAACTACAATCAGTCCATGGATTTTTTTTCTAATTATGTATCCAGGTCTGATACATTTGAAGTGGGGTATCGACAAGCGATGGTGGTGCATGATATTGATCTGTACCGTCTGGATGGTTTGGCTGTTGAGATCAATTTTCTAGAGGAGGAAATAGAGATTTGGAATTATACCAAATGGGTTGATGAAGTAGAGGTATTTATCAATTCTGAGATTGCGGCATTGAGGGTGTTGATGATTCAAAATGAAAAACTAATCGCTAACAAGCTAAAACTTGTTAATCAAGATTATTCAAGTCATGATTTTGAACCTCTCATAGTCAGTAAGGAACTCCTATTTACGATTAGGAAGTATGACTTAAATTCAGTGGTGGAGCCATTGTTCAAATACAAGGAGTACGAGCATAGTATTCAATACTATGATTTGTTAGAAAAGGACTTTCAAAAAGACGAGAAAATGACATTGGATCGAAAGATGGGTCATTATAGTGAGGCTTTGCATGTCATCAACAAGGGGGAATTGATCTTGGGTAAGATCGAAAAACAAAATACTGAGCT
This sequence comes from Reichenbachiella sp., assembly GCA_051531955.1. Taxonomy (GTDB): domain Bacteria; phylum Bacteroidota; class Bacteroidia; order Cytophagales; family Cyclobacteriaceae; genus Reichenbachiella. The sequence continues at coordinate 56,269 of JAOPTS010000014.1, read as the reverse complement.
CTCATATCAAAAGTATAGCAGCTTTTTGGATGAGTATTATTCTGGAGTCTTTGGTGTGACCAAATATGTTGGGGTCAATAGAAAAACGAACGAAAATATTTTTGATCGATTTGAAAGTGACTTCAGATTAGCTGCGATAACAAAACATCAACGAGATTCTAATCAGATCGAATTGAAATACGGTAGAGAGGTAATACATGATTATATCGATGAAGTGAGTTTTGAATTGCTACAATCTGGAAAAGCCATTACTACCCAAATTGTTAAGAATTTGGATGGTAGTGAATATTTGGGAGGTGAGAAGCTGCATAAAAACAACGGTCGTGTTTCGGCATTTGTCTGCAGGAGAGAGTCTAGTGGTAAGATATCTTGGTTCAAAGAGCTCAATTTAACTTTTGAGGGCGATGATACACCAACAGATACGGAAATGACGGTGATGAATGATGAGCAGAGTGGATGCACATTCATTTTACGTAGTACACACCCCGAGACCAAAGAAGAGATGAATACCATTTTAACTTATGATGATAAAGGTAAGCAAGTGTTTGGGAAGAAAATTGATAGGACAGAATATCCTCGTACCTTGAATTTTGTTGAAAAGCTGAATGCCTATGTCATGTCATTCTATGGACATGATCGTAAAATAGCTTCATTAAAAGATCAAGAGTTAATTATAGAAGAGATAGATGCTTATGGGAATAAAGCTTGGGAGGCCAAACGAATGTTGTCAGGAAACATGTTTGGGTTGATAATTACTGAAGATGGATTTGTCGTTAGTGGAAATTATAATCGTATCAAGAAAAAAAATGGAGAAATTATAGCTCTCAAAAAAGGCCAAATAGCGACTTATATTTTGAAGATCAACAATGAAGGTATGTGGAAAAAAGATTTGCTATTTGATGAAGATAAAAATTATATCACCAATACCATTTTCAAAGTAGGGGATAATAGTATCAACGTGTTTGGCTCCAGTGGAGATGATCCGCCGATATCAGGTTTGGAAATCAAAGAAGGTGATATGGTGCATTATATGGTGACCAAAGACTTAGAACTGATTAGTAATTCGTTTGAATAGAATAGGAGTGATTGAGGTTAAAATAAAGTGCCTTAATTGTCGAATCAATTAATTCAACCAAGATTTTAAACACGGTTACAATAGGTTTAAAATCTTGGTTCTAGAGTCTAATATCTATTTCACTATTTCAAAGCTATGCGCCAATTCAATATCAGGATTCAATGAGGAGGCAACACTGCAATAGCTATTTACAGCAAGGTCAATAATACGTTCCGCTTCTTTTTCTGTCAAGTCTGGCGATGTGATAATATACTTCGTATGAATTTTGGTGAATTTGGCAGGATGGCCTTCTGCACGCTCAGCAGTAGATTCTGCTTTTAGATCTACAAAAGTCTTTCTTCTCTTTTTGATCATTGATACTATATCAACTGAAGCGCAGGCTGCTACAGCAGAAAGGACTAAATCCATTGGAGATTGGTTTTTTTTCTCTTCTTGAGGCAGCATGTCAATAGAGGTCGTATTCCCTGCTTGGTTGGTTGCTTCGTATTCTTTATCTCCTTTGTATACTAATGTGCTTGATATGATAGCCATCTCTTGTTAATTCTAATTTGTGCAAATATAAGTGACACATACGTATCTTATATATTTTGGATGATATAGAATCAAAAAGATAAATGAGGCTATTTATAATTATCGAAGCACATTAGGTCAAAGTAATGAGGTTATCCCGTCTGCTTAGAATGTATACCCTATATGCAATGTAGCAAACATTGTTATGGGAGACACATCATATGTGTCATCTCCGAGAGTGGTGTTGGCATTGACTTGATTTGAGTACCCAATGCCAGCCCATGGTTTGACATACATGTTGAAGTCGAAAGGTTGCCAAGAGTAGCCAAAGTATCCCATTGTTAGTATAGTCTCATACGTAGATTTCGTAGAGTTTGTTTCCTTAGATATTTGATATTCTTGATAGGCAACTTGTGCTCCTAAAAACCATTTTTGATTTACTTCTTGAAAATAGTATTCACTGAACAATCCATAACCTTGGCTGAGTCTTACTTTCCACCCTTCATTTTTATTTTGTGCATTCATATTGACAAAGACATCGGGAAAATCCATTGCGTATGCCCCTGCTCCTAGAAGAATATGTTCAGTTAAACTGTATCTTAAATGTGCGCTATATCCTTTGAACATGAATGTACTTGGATCTATTTCAACAGACCATTTGGTTTTAGTGTTGTCTGTTTGTGCTTGTGCCGTGATGATTGTTGTTATCATGATGATGGCGATTAATTTTACTTTCATAATGTATACGTTATATTAAGAATGTTTAGTTAAGAATAAATTTTTTTACGACATGGTATTAAGTATATCTTGAACTGATTGGGTTGATAGTGTGTTTTTCATTTGTTGTTCCGCTTGGTTGAGGATTGTAGCAACACTTTTTTTTGCGTTGTCTGGTCTTTTTCCTTTTGCGACAATATTGATGTTAGTATGAAACATAGGTTTGCCTTCTTCAATGGCCTCAAATATTTCTAGGATACTTATATTTTTAGGTTGTTTGGAGAGTCTTATTCCACCATTTTTCCCCTCTTTGGTTTCAATAATTCCTACTCTAGTTAGTGAACCTAGAATTTTGACAAGCGTTGGTTTAGGAATGTCTAAAGATTGAGAAATAGTTCGAGTTGATAAAAATTCAAACATCCCTTGTCGGATTTTATCCGAGATAAAAACAACTACCATGATGGCTTTTGAGAATGATAATGAATAACTCATACTATATATAATTAATATTTAGAATAACTTGTATGGAGCAATTAACGAAATATAAATATAGAAGTTTCGTTTTGAGTTGTTTTTTTCACAGGATTGACATTGCTTTATTCTTATCAATCAATTTATTCAATGAGGTGATTATAGTTACACGTAGAAAATTAATTCGTGTGATTACAACGTGTTTTGTACACTATGGATTTAGCAGTTGACTATTTGGTTTGTTCAATATTCATGAGTAATTTGATTTACTTAACTAAATGAAATATCAAATGAAACTTAAATTAACTTACTTAATTGCATTGGCATGTATGATGTCGATGAATGTGGATGCACAAAAGCTAAAAGTAACTTCTGGAAGCTTAAAAGACATGTCTGCATACAAGTCTTATGACTTGGTGTATACTTATTCGGATGGTTTGATGATAGGTAAAAAAACTGAGACAGATTATTTGGAAGAAAAAAGAACAGCAAAGAATGAAAAAGAAGCTGGTACTGGAGATGCTTGGGTAGCAAAATGGCAGGAGGGTAAAGAAGGAGGGATATTTTTCGAAAAATTTGAAAAATTACTGAATGAAACATTAGAAGAGAGTGGTGTAAATGGATCTAGAGACAATGCAAGTGCTGATTGTACTGCTACTGTTAATGTTTATTACCTAGATCCAGGTTTTAACATTGGCATAACAAGACGTCCGGCTTTTACAAGTATGACTGTTACATTTGCTGCAGATGGTAAGGAGGTTGCTATAGTAGATATGTCTAAGGCACCAGGAGCAGATGCAATGGGATATGATTTTGATGCTAAGAGTCGAATTGGTGAGAGTTTTGCTAAATCAGCAAAAACGTTAGGAAAGACATTGGCAAAGCAAGCGTATAAATAAGCTTAAAAAGAAGTTAAATGAGGAGCCCTTTGATTCGATGAGTCAAGGGGCTTTTACTTTCTATATGTGGCAAGCGAGTGTGCCATGGTTTCTTTGATACCTGCAAAGAAGCTGATATTGGCAATAATCATGAAAACATGACTGATATCGTCACGGTTAAACCAGAGATGTAGGTCAATCCCCATCAATTTAATAGGAACGGTGAATATCATCGCCAGTATACCTACCATATAATACCTCAAGTATGGTTTGCCTTGAAGATAACCTTGTACGGAGTGAAAGCCCAGTACGCCTAACACGCCAATCGCGGTATGAATCATGACCCATGTAAATTGGAAATTGACGCTCAATAATACGCAGGTTAAGATAAACCTGCCAAAAATAAAATATTGCCAATTGGATTTTTTCTGATCATCAAACCAGCAAGTAACAGACATCTCTATATAAGATATCGCTACTAGTCCACTAATCCAGCCTGGGATTTTCCCCATCATTCCAAAATAGCCGAAAAATACGTGTGATAGTCCACCGAAAAAAGTAGAGATGGCAAAAAATAAAAAGAAGCCTTTCCAGTATTTCAGAAACTCAAGATCAAAATCATCTTTGAGTTTTAGATAATGATAGATGGCTTGTAATGTCATCATCCAATTAAAGACCAATGCCATTGGCTCAAGCAGAGATAACCCCCAAAGTTCAAAAGATATTTTAGTCACGGTATATTAAATAAGTCTGCAAAGATGCTTAAAAAATAATTCGGCTAAAAGTTGATTGCCTATTTAGATTGAATTTGGGTGATTTTTTTTAATTAAAGCAGTGTGAATCTCTTGTATCTTCTATTCTATCTCAATGTTGTACTTGGCTAATAGCCCGTCGATATTTGCTCTACTGAATTTTGCGCCTTCCATTTGGTTGATTTCAGGATCGATCATAAAATTGAACGCTTCACTAAAATCGGCTTCTTTCAGGTTAGAATTTTGAAATACTGACCGAGATAAGGTCGAGTGTGTGAAGCCAGAGTTACTTAAATCTGTTTCAATAAAATCAATTTCTTCCAGTTTGCATTCAATGAATTTGGTACGTGGAATTTTTTTGTTCGCAAAAGACGAAAAGTTGAGGATGCACTGATTGAATGTGAAGGAGAGTAAGAAATCACTACATTGATCAAAAGGCATGCCTAGTAGTTTGCAGTTATTGAACTCTGCGTTTTGAAATGACGTCCCCATCAGGTTTGTCATGGAGAGGTCACATAATTCGAATGAGCAATCAATGAATTTTACATTTTTCAAATACACTTTATTGAAATTGCAATTGAGAAATTGACAGTTCTCGAATTCTTGAAAATCAAATGCCCCAATGGTGAAGTCTAGATCTTTTAATTCTTTATCGGTCAATATCGATTCGCTCATAATTATACTGCAAGATTAATTGTCGCTAATTTGATAAAAAAAATGGAGGTATGGGATCAAGTCTGCGATCTTTTTTGTCTTTAGTATCTTTTATTTTTATAATTATGGGATACAATGAAAGATTCTGTCTTTCAGAAATGCAAAAGTGTATTGGTATAATTGTCTTTAGAATCTTTGGGTTAATTGATATTAGAAAGGAGGCGAATAGCCTCCTTGTTAAATTAATCATTTGTTGAATTGGTTGTGCCTTTTTTGAAAGGCTTCTTTTTGTGCTTTAAAACACCATTGCTTATTTCCTGTGGCTCACCATCCAAAGAACTATGTCCCATGAAATGATTTGGGTCTATATAGTGCCCTGAGCCATCTTTGATCATTTTGAAGGTCGAATTTCTAAATTTTCTAAGTGACATAATTTTTCATTTATGTATTAAAGGAATTTAGCATTTTTAACAGTGGATCTGAAAGTTATAGATCAATTGTATAGATGATAGAAGTCATTTTTAAAATTCATTAGATATTCTAATTTGTCCTAAAGGATGATAGTGTGGCAGGGTTATTTTTTAATGTAGATTATTTTAATTTAGTATTGCTTATGAAACAATTATCAACAATAGCTTTATTGTTTTTGATAAGCCACTTTGGCTTCAGTCAAGAATATAAACTGAACAAAGAGAATAGTCAGATCAGTATTATAGGTACTTCCAATATCCATGATTGGGCTTGTGTCGTCGAAAATTTTGATATCACAGCAAGTATTGAGGGAACTACCATTAGTAGTATTGCTTTTGAGGCTAAGGTCAAATCAATTAAAAGTGGTAAGTCTGGCATGGATAATAATGTCTATGCAGCATTGAAAGAAAAACAAAACCCTAAGATTTACTTTAAGAGTGAAAAAATTGAAATTCAAGCGAGTAAAATAAAGGGAAAAGGAGCGCTAACTATTGCTGGTGAAACACGACAAATTGATATAGAGTTAGGTTTAGAGCAGACAAGTACGAATAATTATGTTATTTCGGGGGCGGTTGTAATATTAATGACAGACTATAATGTTACTCCTCCTACAGCTGTTTTTGGAACAATTAAAACAGGAGATCAAATAAGTTTAGAAGTAGTATTAACCATATCAAAATAATATCATGAACAATCCAATTAAAATAACCGTTTTGCTATTGATACTTACCTCGGTATCAGCATTTGGACAAAAATCAATGCAATATTATCGACAAGATAATCAGCAAGGAATTAATGTTTTTGAGACTTCAAAAGAAGATACTACCACATTCAACGGGTTGAAAGTCAAAGTGGGGGGCGACTTTGACATGCAATTTCAAAGTATTGATCATTCTCATGATGCAGATACTTTGGTTGAATTGGGGTCAAATATGAATTTACCGACAGCCAATTTAAACATCGATGTGCAGTTAGAAGACGGGTTGAGAATGCACCTACGGACTTACCTTTCATCAAGACATCATACGGAATCTTATGTTAAAGGAGGCTACATACAGATAGACAAATTGGACTTTATCAAAGAAGGCTTTTTAGAAGGGCTGATGAGCATGACAACTATAAGAGTAGGGATGGATGAGTTCAATTATGGAGATGCACATTTTAGAAGAAGTGATAATGCGCGGACTATTTACAATCCATTTGTAGGAAACTATATCATGGATGCTTTTTCAACGGAAGCTTTTGGAGAAGTCACTATTCAGAAAAGTGGATTTATTGGCGTACTTGGACTGACGAATGGTAAATTAAATCAAAACGTAGTTGTAAATGACAAGACGGATAATAAGGTCTCATTTTTTGGGAAGCTGGGGTATGATAGTCAAATATCAGATGATTTGAGGGTAAGACTGACAGGATCTTGGTATATCAATAAAGGAACAACCACTGGTACATGGTTGTATGGTGGTGATCGTGCTGGATCCAAATATTATCACGTGATGGATGAGTTGGGTGAAAGCTCTAATGATTTTTCAGGTAGGTACAATGCTAGATTTACAGAGATAACAGCGATTCAAATCAATCCTTTTGTGAAATTCAAAGGGTTAGAGTTTTTTGGAATTTATGAATTGGCCAGTGGTAGTGCAGACGGAGAAGGGTCAGTCACTCAATTGGCTGCTGAGGCATTATACAGATTCGGTGCAAAAGAGAATTTTTATGTTGGAGGTAGATATAATTCAGTAAAAGGAAATACTGCTGAAGCAGCGGAAGATATAGAAATTCAGAGATTTAATATTGGTGGTGGTTGGTTCTTGACTAAAAATATATTGACCAAACTGGAGTATGTGAATCAAACATACGGTGGGGAAGGTTATGCCGGGAGTAGACAGTTTGAAGGAGGTGAGTTTAATGGTATTGTGATAGAAGCGACTATAAGTTTCTAAAATTATCAAAACGAGCTATTGTTTAATAGCTCGTTTTGATTCTACATATTGCGTCGATATTGTCCCCCAACATCGAACATACTATGGGTGATTTGTCCAAGTGAGCAGACTTTAGATGCTTCCATCAATTCCTCAAATACATTACCGTTTTCACGAACAATCTGTTGGAGTTTCGTCAAGTGTTGACTTGCTTGAGTTTTGTTTCGCTCATGCAGTTGGTTGAGCATATCGATTTGATAATCTTTTTCGGTCTTTTCAGATCTAATAACCTCGTCAGGTATGATGGTCATCGAGCCGTTTGATGACAAAAAGGTGTTGACTCCAACAATTGGAAATTCACCCGAATGTTTGAGGTGTTCGTAGTAGAGACTTTCTTCTTGAACTTTGCTGCGCTGGTACATGCTTTCCATAGCACCTAAGACACCACCACGATCTGTGATTCGATCAAACTCTGCCAAGACGGCCTCTTCTACCAAATCAGTGAGTTCTTCAATGATAAAAGCGCCCTGTAACGGGTTTTCATTCTTTGTAAGCCCTAATTCCTTGTTGATGATGAGTTGTATCGCCATAGCACGCCTTACAGAGTTCTCTGTAGGTGTTGTGATCGCTTCATCATAGGCATTGGTATGTAAAGAATTACAGTTGTCATAGATCGCGTATAGCGCTTGTAATGTGGTGCGGATATCGTTGAAATCTATTTCCTGAGCATGCAAGGAGCGGCCACTGGTCTGAATATGGTATTTTAATTTCTGTGACCGTTCGTCTCCGTTGTATTGTAACTTCATTGCCTTGGACCAAATCCTGCGTGCGACTCGTCCGATTACTGCATATTCAGGATCTACTCCGTTGGAGAAAAAGAACGACAGGTTAGGAGCAAATGAATTGATGTCCATACCTCGTGATACGTAATATTCCACGAAGGTGAATCCATTGCTCAGAGTCAATGCCAATTGCGTGATAGGATTTGCACCTGCCTCTGCAATGTGATATCCTGATATCGATACAGAATAGAAATTCCGTACATTTTGATCAATAAAGTATTGTTGTACATCCCCCATTACCTTGAGTGAAAATTCAGTGGAAAAGATGCAGGTGTTTTGTGCTTGGTCTTCTTTTAGAATATCAGCTTGCACCGTACCTCTTACTTTCGATAAGGTGTCGTTTTTGATGTGTTGATAAATCTCTTGAGGTAAAATCTGGTCTCCTGTGACTCCTAACAACATTAATCCTAGTCCGTCATTCCCGTCTGGTAATTCACCCTGATATTTTGGTCTATTTTTATCTTGGAAAAGGGTGTCTATTTTTTTGAAGGTATCTGACTCAAGCCCATTTTTTTTGATGTGAAGCTCACATTGTTGATCGATGGCGGCATTCATAAAAAATGCACAGATAGTAGCCGCAGGGCCGTTGATGGTCATCGAGACAGATGTTGTCGGATCAATTAAATTGAATCCAGAGTATAATTTTTTGGCGTCATCCAAACAGCAAATACTCACTCCTGAATTACCAATTTTCCCATAGATGTCAGGTCGATGATCAGGGTCTTCACCATAGAGAGTTACCGAATCAAAGGCAGTAGATAATCTTGCTGCAGGCAACCCTTTACTGACATAATGAAACCGTCTATTTGTTCGTTCTGGTCCACCCTCTCCAGCAAACATTCTAGTGGGGTCTTCACCTTGTCTTTTGAATGGGAAAACGCCGGACGTATATGGGAATTCACCAGGGACATTTTCCTGTAAGGACCACTTCAGGATATCTCCCCAAGCTTCGTATTTTGGAAGACTAATTTTGGGTATTTTTAATTTTGAAAGTGAAATAGATTTAGTCGGGACAGTTATCGCCTTACCTCTGACATGGTAGGTGAACTCGTCAGACTCATAATTGGCTTTTTTGTTCTTCCATTCTTCTAGAATTAGTTTGTTTTTCGGGTCTAATTCCAGATTTAGTTTATCCTCGATTTCAATTAATGAAGCATGATCTTGGGATAGTGCTTTGACTCTTTTAACACTGTAGAGATCTTGGGCAATTTCTTTTTGTTGTTCTACCCATTGGTCGTAATTCCTGATTTGGTCAGCTATTTCTGAGAGATACCGAACACGTCTCGGCGGGATGATTTCCGTATTTGTTATGTCATTTGACTGGTCAAGACTTGAGTTCCAGCTAAGTCCTGTTTTTTCTTGCAATTGGGTCAATATTGCCAAGTACAATTTGTTCATCCCAGGGTCACTAAATTGGGCGGCTATGGTACCAAAGACAGGTAATGCTTCCTCTTGGTCTTCCCAAAGCTGATGATTCCGCTGGTATTGTTTTCGGACATCTCTGATAGCGTCCAATGCACCTCGCTTGTCAAACTTGTTGATCGCAATGATGTCTGCAAAGTCCAACATGTCGATTTTTTCTAACTGAGTAGCAGCTCCATATTCTGGAGTCATGACATATAGGGATAGATCTGAGTGATCCGTGATTTCTGTATCGGATTGACCAATGCCGCTAGTTTCTAAAATGATGAGGTCGAAATTAGAAATTTTCAAAATATCTAAAGCGCCATGAACATGACGAGACAAGGCCAAATTGGACTGTCTTGTCGCAAGAGAACGCATGTAGATGTTGGAGTGGTTAATAGCATTCATCCGTATGCGATCCCCAAGTAGTGCTCCTCCAGTCTTACGCTTAGATGGGTCGACGGACACTATGGCAATTTTTTGGTCCTCATTATCCATTAAGAACCTTCTCACTAATTCATCTACCAAAGAGGATTTCCCTGCTCCGCCAGTCCCTGTGATACCAAGTACAGGAGTGGTAGAGCCTTTGGCTTGTTGACTGATTCTCTGGCTTAGATCCGTGAAGGTTTCAGGGAAAGATTCTATAGAGGAAATATTGCGTGCGATTGATTTGAATGAGTGATCAAGTTGTTCACTCTTATCTCCAACGGGAAAGTCACATTTACTAACCAAGTCATTGATCATGCCTTGTAATCCCATCTCACGTCCGTTATCGGGACTATAGATTCTATCGATACCGTACTGTAGCAACTCTTTTATTTCAGAGGGTAAAATAGTTCCTCCACCTCCGCCGAAAATTTTGATATTTGACCGACCTTTTTCTTGGAGTAAGTCATACATGTATTTGAAAAATTCCACATGTCCTCCTTGATAGGAGGTAATGGCAATGGCCTGTACGTCTTCTTGGATGGCACAATTGACGATTTCATCTACCGATCGGTTGTGTCCCAAATGGATCACCTCTACACCGGTAGATTGAATAATTCGACGCATGATGTTGATAGCGGCATCATGACCGTCAAACAAAGAGGCAGCAGTGACTATTCGAATAGAATGATTCGGTTTGTAAACGTTTGTTTTGGGCATTTTGGGATGTTGTTAATTGCCCAAATCTACGAAAAAAGACCTTCCTAATTGAATCAAATGCAGGGCAAAATTTAGATGTAACGCTGTAGGCGAAAGGTTGTTTTGAATTCTAGTTCGCCACGAATTATTTTAACAACAATTTTTTTACCATCTCGGTGACGGAGAATACTATTGGCATCTCCTAATTTGAGATCTTTATAACTGTACCCATTGATAGTCGAGATAATGTCACCTTGTTGTACTCCGGCAAGGTCTGCAGGAGAGTCAACTCGAACATAGTTGACAATGAACTGTTCGTAGTTTTGATCGTCTAGCATCAACGTTATGCCACTCATGTCATATTCAAAAGGCCGGTTGAAGTTACTGTTTTTTCGAATGTATAGGCTTTCTGAAAAGTAATCTATCACGACATCAAAGCGTGACAAAAAGCCACTGCCGATGGTACCGTTTCGGCTGCCTCTAGATATGGGCGAGCCATAATGTCCTTCTAAAGGGAAAGTAAGGATGGGTTGTTCGAACTCAAAATCTCCAATACTGACTATATCGACACGGCCCAAATTACCATGTATCTGTCCTCCTAATCCTCTACCTATCACTGAGGAAATGGTTGTGGCAGGCAGGATGTTCTTTCCTTCATAATTATTAAGCAGCAATGTGTGACTTGCACCTGTATCAATCATAAATAGTAAGTCTAAATTTTCATGATTTTGATTGGTTAAGTTGAGTTTAACATAGGGTTTGGTGTTGTATGTCTTCATCTCAATTTTTGTGTATTGCTTCTTAGGACTGAAAGCACTTGGTTCGTATAACGTGAGGTGTTTGTCTTGATAATCTATCTCTACAACGAACCGACTAAAAATATCATAGCCTATGATGCCATAAATTTCCTCTCCCATATTCTCTCTTAGTCTGAGGTAGTCTTTTTCCAATACCAAAAGGGCTTGATTAAATCCAGATGTAATTCCCCCGGGTAAGGCAATTTTCACGTCTGTACAGACAAGTGCTGTTAGGGAATCCATAGTCCCAGGACTTTGTACCAGAATTCGTCTAGTGTATTCCAGACCCAAGACGTCAGCAAAGAAGCGTTCCGTAAGAATGGGGTATTGTACACCTGTATCTAGGATGAACTTTAATTTGATGCTTTCATTGATGACAACAGGGATGACGATCAAGTTGTTGTGTAATTCGAAATCCATTCGAACCTTTTTCATTCCTTCTGGAAATTGAAACCCCATATGCTGCGCACTGCAATGGTCTGCTAGGTACATCACTAGCGCGCAGGTCAACAATATGGTTTTTAATTGTTTCATCAGTCTCCTTAAGGTAAAGGTTATTAACCTATTACGCCATTCTTGATTATAATATTTGATACGAGAAATGTTGACTATATGTTTAAATGGGATATATGGTTATTTTTGCGATCTAATAAAATCATTATGCTTAGAAGACCAAGAAGAAATAGAAAATCAGAGGCCATTAGAAACATGGTGGAGGAAACTAGGCTATCAGTGAAAGACTTTATGCTACCACTGTTCTTATTAGAAGGAAAGAATAAAAAAGTGGAAGTAGCATCCATGCCGGGCATCTATCGATTGACTTTGGATAACATGAAAAAGGAAGTGGAAGAGTGTCTTGAATTAGGGATTCGTTCTTTTGATATTTTCCCTGTAGTGGAAGAGAAGCATAAGGATAAAATGGCGACTATGAGTTATGAGTCTGACTTTTTCTACATGACGGCATTAGAAGAAATCAAAAGGCAATATCCTGAGGCATGTATCATGACCGATGTGGCGATGGACCCTTATAGTACAGATGGTCATGATGGGATAGTAGATGAGCATGGTAATATTCTCAATGATGAGTCTCTAGAGATTTTGGGATCAATGGCGCTGGCTCAAGCAGAGACAGGTATTGACATTATCGGACCCTCTGATATGATGGATGGTCGTGTAGAATATATTCGTGAGGTTTTGGATGACAATGGTTTTGAGAATACTTCGATCATGTCTTATTCTGCCAAATATGCAAGTGCATTTTATGGTCCATTTAGAGATGCCTTGGATTCAGCACCTAAGTCTGGTGATAAGAAGACGTATCAGATGGACCCTGCCAATCTTCGTGAAGCATTGATTGAAGCTGAATTGGACGAAGAAGAAGGAGCAGATTTTTTGATGGTTAAGCCTGCTTTGGCTTACTTGGATGTGATCAAGTTGCTGAGGGATAATTTTGATCTACCGATTGCCGCTTATAACGTATCCGGAGAATATTCGATGATTAAAGCTGCTGCTAAAAACGGGTGGATTGACGGTGAACGAGCGATGATGGAATCTCTGCTCAGCATCAAGCGTGCAGGAGCCAAAATAATCCTTACTTATTTTGCCAAAGAGGCAGCTAAAGTTTTGAAATAAGAAAACACTCCCCATTGGTGGATGGGAAGTGCTCAAATTAGATTCATACAAACCTGATTTTTCCATAACGATTGTTGGGACCTTGTGAAGGATACGAAACACTCGAATCCTTTAGGTGATCGACAACTTTAATTATTGCTGATAGGACAAGGTTAGCTTGAATTTCTCATCGAGAATTTTAAATTCGATTGACGGGTAAAATGATTCGACCACTGACGGGAATTTTTAGGTCATTCCACGAATGGACATTAAATGTCGATCAATGGGTTGAATCCAAGGGGTAAATAAGACGTTGTGTAAGACGATGGTCTAGAAGTTATGAAATATACTCTAGGATGTTGGTTTTTCTGAGCGAATTGAGGAACCTCAATCTAGAAATTAATTTGTCCCTAAAAGTAGCGTTGATATCAGCGAAACTATCCAGAATGACAAAATTTTCAGACTGGTTACTATTTTTGATAATATCTAGATATTCCTGTTTGTTGCCAAACTGGTATTCTTTTTCTGCAGGGTTATACCAAATAAAATCTGTTGACATTATATGTAAAGGGTGGATACTGTACAATAATAGGGATTTTAAAAGGAAAATGAACGGCTTATTTCGTAAAGGGAGATAATAATTATTCAGGAATGAGTTTCCTAGCCCAAAACCAAGAAATGATACCTCCAGAAAACAAATGCCAAACACCCCACCAAGCTGCGATCAATGCCATGCCGCCTAGTCCATTGAAGTATTCGAAAATAATGACAAGTGCTAAACCAGAGTTTTGAATACCTGTTTCGATTGTCAATGTTCGGCGACATGCATCACTCAGTCCAAATGTGGTGGCTGACAAGAACCCCGTTGCAAGTGCAATCATATTATGAAAGAATACGATGAATAAGATATGGATGATGTACTCTTTGAAAAAGTCCCAGTTAGAATATAAAGCTGCTACTACGAATCCAGCAAAGATAAGAATCGAAAGTTTTTTGATAGGTTCTTTAATCTTTAGTGTAGTAAGAGGATATTTTTTTCTAAATGACATACCTGCTATCAGCGGAATGATCAAGATAATTATAACGGTGACAATTACATCCGATACGTCTAATCTGACGCGTTCTAATATTTCGGAAGTAGGTGGGTAGAGACTCGCCCAAAAGGTAAAGTTAAAGGGCGTCAAAATGAATGATAATGCAGAAGTGATAGCGGTAAGGCTAACAGATAATGCAATATTGCCATTGGATAATGAGCTGTAAAAATTGGAGACATTTCCTCCTGGACATGCAGCTACTAGCATCATACCTAGTGCCATGCTCGTATTGGGTTTGAATACAACAATGATGAGGTAAGTCAATGCTGGGAGTAGTATCAACTGAGACAACAAACCCACCAATATTGGCTTAGGTGTTTTGAATAGTAACTTGAAGTTTTCAGACTTGAGTTCTAAGGCTACTCCAAACATGATAATAGCCAAACTAATATTCAAAAACAGCAATGATTCCTTGCTAAAATTTAGCAGTACATGGTCTAAAGATTCGTTCATCTATCACAACATTATAAGGTTGTAAGATAGACGAAAACCGTTATTTGCTCAGGGTTTGCTGGTATTTTGATTGGTCAAATAACTGCGTTTTAGCGACTAAAACGCTTGAGTCTTTTGATAAGGTGGAGGATAACAACCCTTCATTGCCGTAGTACCTTTTGATTATTTCTTGCTCTAACAACTTTTTGATTTCACTCTTAAAGTTGTTGATTCCGTTGGATTTAGCATCGTCAACAGCTTGACTGACTAGGCTTATTTCTTTAACGACAGTATGATAGGTCTTGTCTTCTTGGGCGGCATCTTTTAAGAAGTCTAAGGCCTTTTCAATTTGAGAAGTATTTTCAAAATTTTGGGCACTGACCCATTTTGAAAACTGATTATATTCTGTATCAGATATTGTGAAGGAAGAAGCATCAGCAACTGATTCATGACCGTAATAGTACTTAGTAGCATATTCGAAAATCAGACCGCTGTTTCTCAAATTGGAAGAATAAGTGGAATGTTTTTCTTTATCAATTTTTAGATCTGGATCAACTCCACCTCCATCATATACGATACGACCGTTCGAAGTATAGAATTCTTTTTTGAGTGAGTCGGGAATCAATGTTGCCGTGCCATCTGCATTTTTGTGTTGATAATCTAATGCTTGTATACACCGCCCACTTGGAATGTAATACTTGGCAGTTGTTACTTTGAGTTGAGAGTTGTATGACAGTGGACGAGTAGCTTGAACTAGACCCTTTCCATATGACTTTGCACCAATGATGACACCTCTGTCATAATCCTGTAGGACTCCACTTACGATTTCGGAAGCCGAAGCACTGTTCTCATTGATCAAAACGGCAACAGGAATTTCTGTATCGTAAGCTGGATTCTTTGTAGGATAAGTAAAGCTTTGCGCCTTGGTTTTTCCTTTGGTCTCAACGACTAGCGTCCCCTTGGGAATGAATAAATTACATATGTTCACAGCCTCATTTAGTAGACCCCCGGGATTGCCTCGCAAATCTATGATTAGGTATTGCGCACCTAGTGATTTTAATTCAATAATGGTGTTCTGCATGTCTTGACCTGCATTGCGAGTAAACTCTGTTAATTTCAAATACCCAATACTATCAAACAACACCGTACTATATGAGATAGTAGGGATCCTGATTTTTTGTCTATCAAGGTTGAAGTCTATTAATTCTTTTTCGTTTCTCCTTATTTGAATATTTACCTGAGAACCTGACTGTCCTTTGATTAATTTTCCAATTTCATCATCTCTCATATCTATGATAGAGATACCATTGATGGATATGAGTTGGTCACCAATTTTCACTCCTCCTTCAAATGCCGGGCTATCCTTATATAGATCTAGTACCAAATGTTTTCCATTGATATTGTTCGACAGAATACCAATCCCGCCATATTGGCCAGTTGCATTGGTCCGGTAGTCCTCTATATCATCTTCGGGAATATAGACCGTATATGGATCTAATTTTTTGAGCATTGATTTGATACCTGTCTCGATCAGATCATTTGGGTTTATCTCATCTACATAGTAAGTGTTAACCTCTGTATAGAGTGCTGAAAAAATGTCGAGATTTTTGGCCATTTCGAAATACCGGTCATCATTGGAGAATGACCATAGTCCAGTTACCAAGCCTAAGGAGAGCAAACCAATTAATATTTTCCTCGATTTTTTCATACAAATGTGCTGTTGAAAGCAGAATTAAAAGCCAAAACTATCACTTTATTTATTCTACTTCATTTCTAACGGTAAAACAGTTAAATATATTAGTCTGAATATTAAGATTTCAGGATTAAATCTTAACTTCAACGCCATATATTTGATGCGCTAATAAATTGTAATTAATACTAGATACGGGAGTTTGTAGTGTTGTGTTTTTTGATTCGCATTAAGACTATAATAAAATCACTCCATGGCATCTGAAAATCAATCTAATGTTCTTCTTCGTAGAAAAGTAAATCTAGCAATAGCACTATTGACCTTGGTCATTGCTTCTTGGTTGTTATATGATTTTATCGTTTTTAACAACGCTCGGGAGGAAGAGAGTGAAAAGATTGGTTATGCATCCAATGAGCTTATTTCTAATAACCTTGATTCAATTTTGCAAGAGGTTGTGGTTAAGACATATGATATCACACAAGTATTAGAAGCACATCCATTTACGGAAACGGAACTGATCGAGTATATCGAAATGGAAAGTCGATCATTGGATTTGATATTAGGGATTACCATAGCCTATGAGCCTTATATGTTTAGTGATTCAATACCGCTGTTTGCACCATATTATGACAAAAGTATGAATTCATTGATGGATATAGCGAATGTCTATGACTATACGGATTCAACTCTCAATACCGCGTTGTGGTATACCAATGTGGTAGCTACAAAAGAATCTGTTTGGTCTGAACCTTACTTTGCGCAAGGTGCGCAAGCAATTGTATCAGATTTTGGAGTGCCATTTTACAAGGAAGTCAATGGCAAAAGAGTTGTCGCAGGGACCGTTACTTTGACTATAGCATTGGAGAGTCTTTCTCAGACGCTAAATTCAATATCTATGGGGACAACAGGTTTTGCATTTTTGGCATCTGCAAAAGGAACGATTGTATCACATCCTACTGCGAAATACATTTTGAATGTTAACCTAGATGATTTGGGAGAATACTTTGGGGTAGAGGAAAAGATAAAAAGAGTCCATACAGAAAAGCAGGGTTTTTTAGAGTACAAAAGTGTTTATACCAATGCAGACTCTTATATGTTTTTCAACACATTAGAAGTAACCCAATGGAAATGTATGGTGGTATTTGCTACTAATGACTTGATGGGGAATAATAAAGAACTTGGGAATAAAGTTGTGAATATTTCAATAGCGATTGCCTTTTTGATTTTGATATGGATGGCTGTATTGGTTCGGATAAGTAATTCGACAACTGAAAAATTGTGGTTTATGTCTGCGGTAGCATCATTTTTGATGGTTGGGATTATTGTTGTGGTATGGTGGCTCAATATTAAAAAAGGGTATGCCATGGAGGAAAATAACTCCATTCGCATCATGAATCAAACGGAGTTGTATAGTTATGTACTAGTTGAAAATTCAAGATTGATTCAATTGGGTTATGATCCTTATATGACAATCAATACGGGGATATATGTGGAAGAAATGGCCATGAAGGATTCTTATAGTATCAGTATAAGAGGGAAAATTTGGCAAAAATGGCCAATGGGACTGGACAAAGAATTTCCTCCTAACTTTCATTTTGTTCAGGAATCCCCGTTTTGGGGAACGAAAAAGGAATTAATTAAGAAGACCTCAAATGAAGAGATGGGAGAAAATTATTACCTATGGGAATTTAGTACCACGCTAAAGCTGGCTCTCAAGTATTCTAAATATCCTTTTGATTCAAGAGATGTTAACATACAATTGGCTTACCCAGATTTACAATCCAATATATTATTGGTGCCAGACTTGGAAGCGTATAAAGTATTGAATCCTTCGGCTTTCCCAGGCATAAATAAGAATATATATTTCTCTAAATCTAATTTAGAGTCGACTTATTTTTCTTTTGAAAAAAATAATTATCATTCTCAGTTTGGTAATACAGGCTATAAAGGGGATGATGAATTTCCGGTCATGGAGTTTAATGTAAATCTCAAAAGAAGATTCTTGAATGCATTTGTGATCAACATCATTCCAATTTTTGTGGTTGCTTCAATGATTTTCTTGATTTTTTATAGCAATTCGAAAAGGAAAGATAGCAACACGGGGGTGAGTATGATGAATGTGGTACAGAGTTGTGCAGGATTTTTCTTTGTGTTACTATTGGCACATACCAACCTCAGAAGAGAGTTGTCTACTCCTGAGATTTCATATATGGAAACTTTCTATTTCACCATGTATGTCATCATTGGGTTACTGGCTATCAATGTGGTGGCTTTTACCAAAAATGAGAATTCAAAAATTTTGCAATATGAAGATAACCTGATCATCAAGTTGGCCTATTGGCCATTATTGTTAGGATCATGGATGGTTATTACTCTTCTCAATTTTTATAATTAATACTTTATGAAATTTAGAGCTTCCAAACGTCTAAGTATATCGCTCCTTTTGGCGTTTTTGCTATCGGTTTATTTTTTGTACGATTATGTGTCTTACAATAATGAACGTTATCAAACGAGTCTTGACGAAGGGCAAGGTGCAATTAACGATATTCAAATAGAAGTCGAATCCTTATTGAATAAAGTCATCGCATTAGGAGAAGGGTTGAAGGGTGAGTTGTTAACCAGTAACCTGTCTAAAGAGGAGATAAATGTATTGGTAAAAAAGTACAGCCATAGAATGTACCATCTACATGGGGTAACCATAGCCTACCGTAAATATGGGTTAGATAAAGAGACGGAACTCTTTGCCCCCTTTTATGATAAGAGAAGGTCTAGAATAACCAATATTGACTTGAGTTATGATTATACATTAGGAGAAGAAGAAAAGAATCAATGGTATACGGAACCATTAAAAAATGGTGCGAATTGGACCGAACCTTATTTGGCCAAAGTCGCACAATTGGTAGTGGCGGATTATGGTATTCCGTTTTACAAAGCGGGAGAATCAGAACCTGCTGGTGTGATATCCTTCACATTGGATCTGAAAAAGTTATCAGCCAAAGTTGACTCTTTGGTAGTGGGTAGAACTGGGACAGGAATGATTACCTCTCCCAAAGGAAAATTTGTAGCACACCCTTTCCCTGATGTGAGATTAGATTATGATTTATACAAAATTGCTAAAGATTTTGACATGGAAAGGCAGGTCAAAACCATACAAACTCAGGATAATGGGCATATCAATTATAAGAAGTTAAATGGTCAAGAGGCATTTTCATTCTTTTCTAAAATCCCTCATACTAACTGGAAAACTATCATCACATTCAATGCATCAGACTTACTGGGTAATGCCAATCTATTACATAGGAAATTGATAAAAATAGCATTGAGTTCATCAATATTGGTTTTTCTGATATTCTTAGGTTTTCAAAATTTTGAAAACAGCAAGCAAAAACAATTTTGGTTAGTGTCTGTTGTACTTTCAATGGTCATCATTGTCAATATTGTTTTGATGTGGTACCTCAATTTGAATTTCAATTATACCACTGAAAATAAAAAGGAAGTAAGAATTGAGAGTAGGGCGCAGTTACAGACTTTCGTGAAGAAAGAAAATCATAAGTTAGCAACACTTGGTTTGCAAAGGTTTATCGCTGTTCCAACGGGGATATTTGTTGAAAGCCTACAATTTGTAGATAGCTACACCATTAGTATTAGGGGTGAGTTATGGCAAAAATGGCCTTCTCATTTAGCCAAATTTTATGAACCAGGCTTTAGGTTTCCGCAAGAAGCAGAAGCGGGATTAGTTAGAATAAATAAGATCTCAGAGAAAGTGGAGAGGAAACATGTGGTTCATACATGGTCGTTTAAACTCAATTTGAAAATGCCTCTAGACTACTCCAAGTACCCTTTTGATGTTAGAGATCTGAATATTGAAATTATGTATCCAGATGTGGAGTCGGGAGTGTTGTTGGTGCCGGACGTAGATGGCTACTCTGGCCTCACACCATATAGCATGCCGGGGATCAATCAGGATATTTATTTTAAAGATTCGAAATTGTTGGCTTCCAGATTTTCATTTGACATTTTGAATTTTCATTCGCGATTTGGTCATAAGAAGTTTAGCGGAATCAACAGCTTCCCAATCATGAAATATACGATCCATCTCAAGCGTAGATTGCTCAATGTGATGGTGACCAATATCATTCCGATTTTAGTCGTGGCATCCATGATATTTTTGATCTTCTATAGTATTACCAAAAACCAAGAAGACAAGTCAGGGGTTAGTATGATGGGAGTTGTACAGAGTTGTGCAGGGTTCTTTTTTGTTTTGCTTGTTGCGCATATAGAGTTGAGGCGTAGACTCACCACCCCAGAGCTGACCTACATCGAGACATTCTATTTGACGATGTATGTGATTATGGCTTTGCTCGCCATCAATGTGGTGATCTTTACAAAGTCGGAGAAGTATAAATTATTGTCCTACAAAGACAACTTACTTATCAAGGTTTCTTACTGGCCATTTTTGTTATTCTCATGGATGATCATTACGCTGATCGTATTCTATTTTTAAAATGAGAAGGGCATTTTTAACCACTGTTCTTTTAGTTATTTCTGCTTTCAATTTTATTCTTGCCCAAGAAGTTAAAGAATCCTATGACCTGAAAATAGGTGGTGCGATACGAGCCAATTATTTGGTAAAGTCTTGGGATGAACAACAAAAGAAAAAAGGAGGCGAGATGGCATTTGACATGATGCGTTTTGATGTCGATGCAAATTATAATAATGTGATCGTGTCTGGACAGATTAGATTCTATTCACAGTCTTTTGGTGGAGTATTAATTCACCATGCATATATGGGATACAAGTTCGGTGAAAATGCTCAGATACAGATTGGTATTCATCAGGTACCATTTGGCATTCAGACCTATGCTTCTAACAATTGGTTTTTTAATATCAACTACTATGTTGGGCTAGAGGACGATTATGATATGGGCTTGAAATATATCTATGAAAAGGATAAACTAGAGCTTCACCTTGCCTTCTACAAGAATAGTGAATTTCCTGCGGGAGACTTTTCTAGGTATTCGTATGATATCACAGGCACTCAAAACGAGATCAACCAATTCAATGGTAAAGTATCCTATGACATAGGAAAAGCAGTGTTGGGCGCATCTGCACAACTAGGGCAATTGGAAGAAGTTGCAACCGGGGATATTGGGCATCATTCGGCATATGCGATTCATGCACATAGCAAGTTGGGTAAGTTGAATTTGAAATTGCAAGCCTCATATTATAACATCAGTCCACGAGGGGAGGAAAAAGATGTTGTAAGCATGTCAGCCTATGGAGCTGAATACTCGGTCAGTACACATGCTTTGGTTTATACTTTGGGAGTGATGTACAGTGTGCCTCTCAATAGAGGGCCCCTGAAGTCTTTAGATTTTTATAATGATTTTGGATTAATTGATAAACAAGTGTCGGGGCACACTAACTCCATGATGAATGTGACGGGAACAGGCGTGAATATGGGTAAATTATATACCTATGTGGACTGGGCCTGGGGTTATAACCACGCTTGGTTAGGGCCGGAATGGACGGATGCGTTTGCCGCAGGTGATGTAGAAGCAAAATGGCATGCTAGATTCAATATCAATTTTGGGTATTATTTTTAGTTAATTCGATTCCACATTGCAAGCAATACTTGGAATGATTGGGCAGACTGCCAGTTCCACAATCAGAACAAGTAGTATTCGCATTTTTAATACCATTTTGGATCATTTCATTGGTTACTATCCCTGTGGGTACAGCAATGATCGCATAGCCTAATATCATCAATACAGAGGCCAAAGCTTGCCCTACCAAAGTGCCTGGTGCAATATCTCCGTACCCAACTGTTGTGATAGTCACAATTGCCCAGTATATAGATTTAGGAATGCTAGTAAAACCGTTTTGCCCACCTTCGATCATGAACATGAGCGTGCCCATGATGACAACAAGACAGAGTACTGTTCCTAAAAATACTGTTATTTTATGTCGACTAGACCATAGCGCATCTCCCAATTGCTGTGCTCCCCCCATGAAATGAGTCAACTTTAGAATTCGGAAGACTCTGATTAGTCGAATAGATCTAATGACAGATAAGGCATGTGTGCCATCAATGAATATTCCCAAATAAGTAGGAATCAATGAAAGCAAATCTATAACCCCCATAAAGCTAAAAATGTAGCGTAGAGGTTTTGGCGAAGAAAGAATTCTAGCTGCATATTCGATTGAGAACAATACGGTAAGTACCCATTCAATGACTCTAAGTTCGGCATCATATAGTAAGTCTATCTCAGGAACACTTTGCAGCATGACCTCCATTACGCTGGCCAATATGACAAACAATAACACAATATCGAAGACCTTGCCAGCCGTAGTAGTGTAGCCAAAAATCACCTCATGTATTTTTTGCTGCCATTTTTTGAGATGTTGTACGCTTTCTTCTTCTTGCATGAGATAAACTTAATTCATTTTGCCAAAAAAAGCCCTACTTCCTAAGAAGAGGGCTTCATGTTACCTTTTAAGAATAAGAATTATTCTATTTCTAATAGCCAAAGGCCATTTTCTAACCATTTTGCGTTGAGCTCATCTAAGACACCAGCTAATTGCAATGAGTTCATATAGTTTTGGACCAAGTTCAAGAACAAAGGGTCGTTGCTAGGTAGCGCAGCACCAATTGGCTCGATTGTCAATGGCTCATCCAATGAAATTAATCCTTCGTGAGCATATCTCATAGCTGAAACAACTGTGAAAGGGTAATCTGCAACCAATGCTTTGACCACATCGTTACGGAGTAATTCTAATCCTTCGTCATAAGTACTAACCAACTGGATGTCAATATTAGTCATATAGGCTTTAGCAAAGATTTCACTAGTAGAACCTTTTAATACTGCTACCCTCATTTTTGGGTTAGCATTGACGTCATCTGTGTTTTCAGATAATGACAATAATCTTGATTTGGTCAAGATTGATTTTCCAGACACCATATATGGTCCGACGAAAGCTGCTCTTAAATTTCTTTCTGGTGTGATGGTCATCCCTGACATGATCATGTCAATTTCACTGTCTTCTAATGAAGGAAGTAAATCACTAAATGCCATAGGTACTAGTTTCAAATCTACTTCTAAAGACTGTGCTAGCATAGTAGCCAAATCTATTTCGTATCCGATGTATTCACCACTTTTTGATTTCATTGAAAAAGGAGGCTGATTACCAGTAATCCCTACTTTTAATTCTCCTTTTTTGATTATTTGCTTTAATGTAGACTGCGCATTAACGGATAATGACATAACGGCGATGAGCGCGATTGACAATACCAATTTCAAATGTTTCATAGTTTATGAATTAGGTTTTTCTATTATAATGTTAAGGTAGATTATAAAATTATATTTTAACAATTTTGAACTCGACTCTTCTGTTTTTTGTCGTGTTTGGCAGTGTAGGGTCATATGTTCTTGGAATAGTCTGTTTATGGTTTTTGCTTAATAATTTGTAATCAAGGAGTCTTCAATGCTATTTATTTATCTCAAAATAAAATTAATAAGGAGGGTAATGAATCGAGCAAATTCAGTGTAAAATGATAATTTTGCCGACATGGAGAATGCATTGAAGAAATTAGCAGGAAAACTACAAGGAGAACTGATTTGGGATGTGACATTGCGTCGACTCTACTCAACTGATGCTTCGGCATACCGAGAGATGCCTTTAGCGGTTTCTTTACCTGAAACAGATGCCGACATCAAGTTGTTGATTGAATTTGCGAATGAAAATAACACCTCCTTGATTCCAAGAACAGCGGGGACTTCATTAGCAGGCCAAGTAGTGGGGCAAGGTATTGTGGTAGATGTTTCTAAACACTTCAATCAGATTTTAGAAGTTAATAAGGAGGGAAGCTGGGTAAGAGTACAGCCAGGTGTAATCCGTGATGATCTTAATCGACACTTGAAGCCATTCGATTTATTTTATGGTCCTGAAACGTCGACAGCTAACCGTGCCATGATCGGCGGCATGGTGGGTAACAATTCATGCGGCTCCAATTCAATTGTATATGGTAGTGCTAGAGAGCATTTACTTGAAGTCAAAGGTTTTTTGTCAGACGGTAGTGAAGTGACATTTTCCAAAGTTGATGGTGCAGGGTTTAAAGTGAAGCTTGGCGAAGATTCATTAGAAGGAAAGGTGTATCAGCAAATCAATGCTATGTTGGAACCTCAATCAGTTCGTGATGAAATTGTCAAAGAATTTCCTAAGCCTTCTATCCTTAGAAGAAACACGGGGTATGCCATAGATCTATTGGCACAAGAGCAGCCATTTGTCTCAACAGGAGATGATTTCAACTTTTGTAAGTTGATCGCAGGTTCTGAAGGTACTTTGATGTTTATCACGGAAATCAAAGTCAACACTGTTCCAAGCCCTCCTAAAAATAAGGCTTTAGTATGTATTCACTGTGAGACGATAGATGAATCACTTCATGCCAATTTGATAGGGTTGAAATATGACCCACATGCAAGTGAACTGATGGACGATATTATCTTACAATGTACCAAAGAGAACATAGAGCAACAGAAGAACAGGTTCTTTGTTGAAGGGGATCCCGGTGCTATTTTGGTTGTGGAGTTGGCGGCTAATAATGATGAGGAATTGAATATCAAATGTGATGCATTGATTACTGAACTCAAAAAAGAAAAGCTAGGCTATCATTACCCGATTTTGAAAGGTGGAGATATAGGGAAAGTATGGACGCTGAGGAAAGCGGGGCTGGGTCTATTGGCTAACATACCTGGAGATGCCAAAGCGCAACCTGTGATTGAAGATACAGCGGTTGACGTGCAAGACTTGCCTGCTTACATTGCAGAGTTCAATGAGACATTGAAAAAATATGACATGAACTGTGTGCACTATGCACACGCTGGGTCAGGAGAGTTACATTTGCGACCTGTACTTAATATGAAAACAGAGGAAGGTCACAAGCTCTTTAGAATTGCAGCGGAAGAAATCTCTCGTTTGGTTAAAAAATATAGAGGGTCACTAAGTGGAGAGCATGGTGATGGTAGATTGAGAGGAGAGTTTATCCCGGCACAAATAGGTGAAAAAAATTATGAGTTGCTCAAGCAGCTCAAACAAGCGTGGGATCCAAAAGGTATATTCAACCCGGGTAAGATTACTGATGCGCCTAAAATGGATGAGTGTCTAAGATACGAGCCGAATAATCCAGATCCAGAGATCAAAACTTATTTCAATTGGGATAAAAGCCAAGGTGTTTTACGGGCAGCAGAATTATGTAATGGTTCTGGAGATTGTCGTAAGTCAGCGGGTAGTGGTGGTACTATGTGTCCTAGCTATATGGCTTCCGGAAACGAAAAAGATACGACTAGAGCAAGAGCAAATATTCTAAGAGAAATATTGACTCATTCTGACAAGATCAACAAGTTTGATAGTGAAGAGATCAAAGAGGTATTGGATCTGTGCCTGTCGTGCAAAGGGTGTAAATCCGAATGTCCTTCTAACGTAGACATGGCAAGAATGAAAGCGGAGTTTGAGCAGCAATATTATGATGCCAACGGTATGCCTTTGACCAAACGTCTGATGGGAGAATATGAGCTGAATATGAAGTTGGCTTCTATTGTACCTTGGGCATACAATATGTTATTCAAGACTAGTTTGATTGGTAATTTTGGAAAGTCATTGTTGGGTATCCACAAGGATCGTTCCATGCCTCCAATGCCTAGTACGACAATGGTGGCATGGTTTCGCAAGAATAGGATTAAATTGAAAAGTCAAAATTCTGAAAAAGAGGTGTTTGTTTTCTTTGATGAGTTTACCAATTATTTGGATGCGGGAGTTGGGATTACAGCAATCAAGTTATTGGATGAGTTAGGCTATAAAGTCAAGTCAACGGAGCACTTGCAGTCAGGAAGGTCTTTCATCTCTAAGGGAATGGTCCGTAAGGCTAAGAAGATAGCGAATCAGAATATTGAATTGCTACATGGGGTAATATCTTCTGACACTCCTATGATTGGTATTGAGCCTTCTACTATTTTGACTTTAAGAGATGAGTACCCGGACTTGTGTGATATTGAGTTGAAAGAAAAAGCACATACTGTAGCAGATGGTTGTTTGACAACTGAAGAGTTTTTGAGTCGTGAGTTTAGACGTGGCAATATCAAAGCATCTCAATTCACTACCGAGAATAAGCAACTCAAGGTTCATGGTCATTGTCATCAAAAGGCATTGTCATCTGTGATCACATTAAAAGACACTTTGTCAATACCTGAGAACTTTGAAGTAGAGGTAATCCAGTCTGGATGTTGTGGTATGGCGGGTTCGTTTGGTTATGAAAAAGACCACTACGAGACTTCTATGAAAATCGGAGAATTGGTGTTATTTCCAGCTGTACGAGAGGCAAGTGCTGATACGATTATTTCAGCGCCAGGAACAAGTTGCCGTCATCAGATCAAAGATGGAACAGGGAAAATAGCACAACACCCTGTAGAAGTATTATATGAAGCTCTTATCGGGTAATTCTAAATAGGATACCGAAATGTTGATGTAATTTGACGCAGAAGTCATCATGGTTGATTATGGCTTCTTCCTCTTTTTTACCAAGCGTTGTCCTAATTAATTTGCTTTGAGTTAAGGTGACTCTTCCATCAGGTTTGGCCTGAGTAATTAGCTTTTTCCTTTTGAATGGGGATTTAGGGTTGCTTTGGTGATAGTGGCACATATCTATGAATTCAATGAACTGATGTGCTTCTTTGGTGAATAGGTATTGCTTTTCGAATGTAAAGGAATCATCGGATTTCAATAACAGATATTCTCCATCGATGTTTTTTTCGATTTTGAAATATCTATTGTAATCCATTTGTAAGAGTTGGGGTTGAATCATTTTGGGACTCGAAAAAGAATCGCCAAAACCCACGTCTACTAGAATGTCCTTTCCATCAATTTTCACAATGATCGCAGCATGATCAAATTCAGGGCCTAAAACTTGGTTGGAGTCGTATACTTTTCCTGAAACAAGTTTGACTTCATAGCCTAATGATTGTAATAACTCAGAAAAAAGCCCATTCAACTCATAACAAAAGCCACCCCGACGTCTGATGATCACTTTGTCAAAGAGTTTGTTGACATCTAGAATAATCTGATTGTTCATCCAAATATCCAAATTCTCAAAAGGGATGTTGAGTAAATGGTTGCGATGTAGTTTATTTAGATAGGATAAAGTGGGCTCCTTTTGAAAAGGAGTCTTAATTCTGGCTAAATAGGAATGTATGCTTTGAGTATTGAGCATGAATGGATTTTGTCTAAAATCTAATGTCTAGTAATCTAGAACTTTGATTTATTCAAATATATACATCACCATCATAATGAAATGTAAAATACTACCCGCCATCACGAATAGATGCCAAATGAAATGTGAAAATTTCATTCTATAGTCAACGATATAAAAGGCAATGCCTACTGTATAACAAATTCCACCAGCAGCTAATAACCAAAAAGCAGTTTCGGGTAATGCAGCCTTAACTAAGTCTAGTTTCAACATGATACTCCAGCCCATGACCGCATAGAGAATAGTAGAAAGCATGTTGTATTTTCCTGTGAAAAATACCTTTAGAATAATTCCAACTACAGCCAACCCCCATTGGATTCCAAAAAAGGTCCATCCCGCTACACCTCCAATGGATAATATGACAACAGGAGTATAGGTACCTGCTATGAGTAAGAAGATGCCACAGTGATCTAGTATGTTAAATACTTTTTTAGCCGTTTTATGAGTCAGACTGTGGTAAAGTGTAGAGAAAGTATAAAGTGACACCAAACTTAACCCATAGAATATGGCACTGAATAAACTCAAGTCTTGATCGCTTTGTGCACCTATCACAACGAGTACGATCATGCCTGCTATTGCAGTCAGTGCCGTGACACCATGAGAGATGGAGTTAGATATTTCTTCTCCGATAGTCTGGTTTTTCCCTTTTCTTGCCATTTCTTCTACTTTTATATGTTGCAAAAATACTCAGATATTGATTGATATCGCATTACGGGTTTTGGTGATTGATCTCATGTTTATTTTTTTTAACTTTGTTCAAACTCTTGAATCATAAAATAATGAAAATTCTCGTTACAGGTGCCAATGGATTGTTGGGGCAAAAACTCATCAAATTGCTTTTGAGTAAAGAAGTGGAAGTTGTAGCTACTTCACATAGTGAAAGTCGTTTGGATTATTTAGGGGCTGATTTTTCTTATATCCAAATGGATATCACCAATGAACAAGAAGTACTGGATGTAGTGGGCCAAACTAAGCCTGATGCTATTATTAATACCGCTGCGATGACCAACGTGGATCAATGCGAGACGGAGCAAGTGCAGTGCCAATTACTTAATGTAGAATCTGTTAGATATTTGGTGCAGGCATCAGAGCAAAACGATGTTCATTTGATTCATCTCTCAACCGATTTTATTTTCGATGGTGAAGCAGGTCCTTATAGCGAGGAGGATGAAGCAAAACCAGTTAGTTATTATGGACAGAGTAAGTTGGATGCCGAAACACTAGTGAAGGAGTCAACTTGCAAATGGAGCATATTACGTACAGTATTGGTATATGGCATTACACCTGGTATGAGTAGGTCAAACATTATCCTCTGGGTGAAAAGTAGCATCGAGCAAGGAAAGGAATTGAAGATTGTAGATGATCAATGGCGAACGCCCACGTTAGCAGAAGATTTAGCAATGGGATGTTATCTAGTTGCTGATCAACAAGCGGAGGGAGTCTTTAATATATCAGGTAAAGATTTTTTGAGTCCGTATGACATGGCGATGATGACTTGTGATTATTTCAAATTAGACAAGTCGTTAATTACAAAAGCTGATAGCACAACGTTTACTCAGACAGCCAAACGACCACCAAGAACAGGGTTTGATATCACAAAAGCAAAAACAGTATTAGGCTATGATCCAGTTTCATTTGAAGAAGGAATTGCTTTGCTAAGTAAGCAGGTAGAGGAACTTTAATTGATAGCTTTTATAATTAGATTGAAATGTTTACGTCAATCTGTTTCGAATCGTTAGTATTAATTAGGCGTATTTAGTGAAAAGAGATAAATTTGATTAAAACAAGAAAGTAATTCCATCCATGCAGAAACTAGGTTTAATTCAATCACTCGGTCAAAAACTGTCTCCACAGCAGATTCAGTTTATCAAGCTACTTCAAGTGCCTACAGCAGAGTTGGAAGCAAGGATCAAAGAAGAAATGGAAGTGAACCCTGCTTTGGAAGAAGGTAAGGATGAGGCGCCTGCTGATGTAGAGAATACACCCGATGAGACGGAAGAAGATAATAGCAAAGAAGAGCTGAATGTGGATGATTATCTCAATGAAGACGACTATGCAGGTTACAAAATGCAAGGGGATGGGAATAACAATGAGGAAGAAAGAGATATGCCAATCTCTTCTGGAACGACGCTCCATGAACAGCTGATTGATCAACTTGGCTTTTTGAAATTGGATGAACATCAAGAGGCTATTGGTAGGCAGTTGATTGGTAGTATTGAGTCTGATGGTTACATCCGGAGGGATTTGGAAGCGATTATTAATGATTTGGCATTCTCTCAAAATATAGAGACTAGTGTAGAAGAACTAGAGGAGGTTTTATATAAAATCCAGACGTTTGACCCTGCAGGGATTGCTGCAAGGAACCTCAAAGAATGTCTATTAATTCAATTGGAAAAGAAGGAAGTGCATGGTCTGGATGTTGACCTTGCTGAAAAGATTGTGAACAATTGTTTTGATGAGTTTACCAAAAAGCATTACGAAAAAATAGAAAAGAAATTGGGTATTGATGAGTTGGAGTTGAAAGAAGCTATTCAGATCATCACCAGGTTGAACCCAAAACCAGGCGGGATATCTGATGGCTTGGTGAAGACGCAATACTTGATGCCTGATTATATTTTGACAAATAATGAAGGTGAGCTGGAGTTGACATTGAATTCTAAGAATGCACCAGAATTAAAAGTAAGCAGATCTTATTCTGATATGTTTCAGTCTTATCATAAGAGTGATAAAAAGGATAAAAAACTTAAAGAAACAGTCTCGTTTGTCAAGCAAAAACTAGATTCTGCAAAGTGGTTTATCGATGCAGTGCGTCAGCGTCAGCAGACCCTACTCAATACCATGAATGCCATTATCAAATATCAGTATGACTTCTTTGCTGACGGAGATGAAGGCAGGTTGAGACCTATGATTCTCAAGGATATCGCTGAGATCATCAATATGGATATCTCTACAGTTTCAAGAGTCGCCAATAGCAAGTCTATTCAGACAGAGTTTGGGATTTTTCCATTAAAGTATTTTTTCTCTGAAGGTATTGCTACCGATTCAGGTGAGGATGTGAGTAGTCGTGAGGTCAAGCAAAAATTGAGGAAAATCATTGATGAGGAGGATAAATCAAAACCTCTGTCTGATGATAAGCTAGAGAAATTATTGAAGGCAGAAGGGTATAATATTGCTCGTCGTACAGTTGCGAAATATAGAGAGCAACTAAACTTGCCCGTGGCAAGACTAAGAAAAGAGCTGTAGTGGGAGATAAGGTTAGTCAGGTAATATCATATGTTTTTCATCCATTGTTGATTTCGACATACACTTTTGGGCTGTTGTATTATATGGTGCCTCACTTGATTATGCCACTTTCGGTGATGTCTTTGCCATTCTTATTTATTTCTACTTTTGTCATTCCTTCTATTAGTTTGGGGGTTTTAAGAGCTTCTGGATCTATTAGTAGTTTGAAAATGATGAACCGAGAAGAAAGGTTGACGCCATTTGTGTTCATCTCTTTATTCTTTGTAATGACGAGTTACATGTTCATCTTCAAAATTGGAGTTAATAGCCTGGTGGCTACCATTTTTGTTTCTACCACAGTATTGATATTGTTGTTGACCTTGATAACAATTATTTTCAAAATAAGTATTCATGCAGCTGCAATGAGCGGGTTGTTCGGGTTTGTGTTGAGTGTAATGCTCAAGGTTCCGGAGTTGTCCCTGCTCTACCCAATGCTGGTTGTATTGGTCCTAACTGGAGCTGTGATGAGTGCTAGGCTACAGTTACAGGCCCATACAACAAAAGAAATCCTAGCAGGAGGCCTACTAGGGTTTATAATAAGTTTTTTTAGTCTCTATTGGTTTGTCTAGAAACCAGTAATTGTTAGGCCTACAGTTGACATGTTAGTATCACTACTGTATTGGCTGTCACTTTTGAAAACTGGTGTGAAATAGTGTTTGTAGAAAATACTAACACTTCCAACACCAATACGGCCTGTTGCTGCCAACCTGAATTTAGATGAGTCTAATAAATCGCCATCTCCTGTACGTTTGATTTTCTCTTTTTCGCCTGAAATTGTATTTTGGTATTTGAGTTGTGCTTTATTCTTGAAAACAAAACTAACGTTCCCACCAATGGCAATGAAAGGGTTTAGTTTTATTCCATTTTCTTTTAGATTAAACTTTAATTCTAAAGGTAGATTGATTGCTGCAAAACCCAGACGTCCATATTTTGCTTCTATATTAGCAGGTAGATCAGAGAAGAACCCTTCACCATTCTCAATATCCTCTTGTGAATCTAAAAAATCTCCGTTTTTTGAGCCGATTTGATCAAAACTAACCCCTAAGCCTGGTACAAACTGTACATGATTAGATACGTCAAATGGCTTTATAATATAAAAGTTATAAGATTTTGACCTGAACCAATTTACATCATCCCAGTGACCAGGCTTGCCATAGAGCAAATTGAATCCCAAATCTATTGCTATGTCAAAAGGGAGTTCAGGAGTCTTTTTAACCACTTCTTCTGATAATTGTGCTTGGGCATGCTCAGATGTAATGATTAAGCTGAGGATAATTAATGCTGACGCTAATACTTTTTTCATATTCTTGCTTTGATAAGCGGTTCAAATTTTTGACTGGCAAAGATAGATTAATTTTCATCTTTGCCTTCCTTTTATTGAATCAATCCATGACTCTAATTTTATAATGAGTTATTCAATATAGAAGTTTCCCTTAGTTTAGAAAATAGGGGTGATTTAAGTGCCTTTTTGTAATTGTCAAAGTGTTTTTGATTGTGAACATCCGAGCCGATAAAGCTGACCCAATCATTCTCTATCAAATGATTGGCGAATTTTTGTGACTCTTTGGAGTAATAGCCAAAGAGAGAGGATGCGTTGACTTGTAGTAAGACACCTGACTCTACTATTGGAATGATTTTTTCATAGTCTTGAATAAAGAAGTCATAACGTTCAGGGTGAGCTAAAATAGGCTTGTAACCTTTGGTCTTTAATTCAAAAAAAACTTCTTTCATATGAGCGGGCATATTCATAAATGCAGTTTCTACCAATATGTAGCCATCACCAAAACTTAATAGGTCCGCATCATTGATCACTTGGTTATAAAACCATTCATCTAGATAATACTCTGCACCCGCTTCAATTTTTACTTTGATATTATTTTCTTTTAGCTTTTGATTAAGGGTTTCGGTTAAAAGTAGAATGTCCTTTTTGCTATTTGGGTAGTAATCATTGATGACATGAGGAGTAGCGATGAGCTTTTGATAACCTAGCTCTTCAAATTGCCTGACAAGAGATATTGCTTCTTCCCATGACTTGACGCCATCATCTATGTTGGGTAATAAATGCGAATGCAAATCTGTATGGACGAAATTCTTAGCTGACTTTTTTAAGAATTCAAACATAATCAGTCCCTACGAGAGAAGAATTTTTTCAATTTTGATGAAGTGGGTAGATCATCTTCTTGGTAGTAGCCACCACCGTCTCCGTAACCATAGCCATAATCGCCTTGGTTACCTACTGAATTAAAAATTACCGAGAGATGTTCGAAACGTTGATTTGAAATCAAACGGTGTACAGATTTTAAATAAGACTTTCTGGAATAATCTGATCTCACAACATACATAGGTAAGTCACTTTTTTTCATAACCAAAATTCCATCTGTGACTAAACCAACTGGTGGAGTATCTAAAAGGACTATGTCAAATTTTGATTTTAGGTCCTCAATGAATTTGTCAAAATTTTCATGACGGATCAACTCGGATGGATTTGGAGGCACAGTGCCAGCTCCAATATAATACAACCCTTCAACTTCAGTGTCATTTAGACATTCATCGATAGTGTTTTTGCCAATCAGTATAGTACTTGTTCCTTTTTCAGACTTTTCATCGCTAAATGCGAGGTGGACCTTGGGTTTCCTCATGTCCAAATCTACGACGACCACTTTTTTATTCGAAAATGCAAAGATGGCTGCCAAGTTCACGGCAATGAATGTTTTGCCTTCACCACTGACTGTAGAGGTTATGGAAAGCACTTTGTTGTTATCTCCACTTGCTAAGAACTCCATATTGGTTCTAATAGATCGTAAAGATTCACTAATGGCAGATTTTGGGTTAGTGGTGACTACCAGACGCGTGACAGGTAGTTTCTCAGCTCTATATTTAGGTACCATCCCTAGGAGTGGAGCGAACATGAGTCTTTCCAATTCTTTGATAGAGCTTATTTTGTCATCCAAAAGATACCTAAGAGCAATGAAAAGAAAACTAATCACTAAGCCGATTATAAAGCCACCTCCTAAAACTAAAAGCTTTTGTGGTTTAATAGGTTCATTGGGTAAGGTTGGTTGTGAGAGTACAACAAAATTGGTGACAGTTCCAGCACGTGCTATTTCTAATTGAATTTTAGTTTGAATCAGAGAGAAATAAAAGTTTTCTTGAAGAGAATAGAGTCGTCTGTTTTTATTGTAAGAGGTTCCCATTGAAGGAAGTTTAACAAACTCGTTTTCCAAAAGATTTTTCTTGCGTGCTACGCTGTTTTGAGCTTCGAGTAAGCTTTCTTTATATGCAGCTAGTCTTTCAGATGCTGAGTTTTTTGTCAATTCAATTTTATGATCAATGAGTTGAATGACTTGAGTTTTTTCGTTGTAATTGGCCAGTTTTAATTCGCGTTCTTCTTTTAGTTCGTTGTATTCTTTGATAAGGGCTAAAGGCTCTTTTGGGAGTTTGAGTGCACTTATGGGTATGTCGTTATTAAGTTGATTAATAGCTAAGTCAATGGCAGAAATATGATTTCTAATATTGAAGCTTTGTGAATCAAGTTGATTGAGTAGAATGATGGTATTATTAAGATCATTGGACAGGTTGGTGGTTCTATTTTGAATTGTGAAATCTTCAAAATAATCTTCAAATGCCTCTAACTCTTTTGAGGTCTTTTCCATTTGATCTGTCAAAAATTTTATTTTTTGCTCTACCGCAAGATTTTTGGCATGTTTTGTATAGGCTAAATAAATAGTATCAACAGCTTTTAATAGGTTTTGAGCTTTGTACTTATTGTAGTCTGATAGTGAGATCTTGATGGTGTTGGCATTGAAGTTTAGTGGCTCGACTTTGAGGTTTTGCTCGAAATATCTAGTTAGAGCTGCTTTGCTATTTAGAATAAAATAAAAGTCGACTAAGTATTTTTGTCCTGCAAAATAATTGGTCGGGGTTATTTTAAGTTCTACAAAATCGTTAATCACTAGCTCTCCAAATTCATGGTTAGATTGCTCCATAACACCATTGATTTCATAGGAAAGTATATAATGAGTGTCATCGATGATTTGTAGGTCGAAAGGACGATCTAAAATTATAGGGTTTAGGGTTTTGAATTCTACTTTGAAAGGAGAGTTGCCATATCGTTCGTCATAAAGGTGACTTCTACCAGGGTGAAAGTAGGAGACGTTCAAGCCGATTGCATCAACCACTTTATTGGCAAAAAGCCTTGATTTTAAGATCTCAATTTCACCGGATATACCTTTGATGTCTTGATCCATTGGGTTACTAATACCCAATAAGCCCGCCTCACTTTTGATGTCTAACTTGAGAATCGATTCAGAACTAAATACAGGTTTAGTATATCGAATATATAGAAATGCCAACGTGTTGGACAATACTAATATTAGTGCAACCCAGATAATAGAACTTATAAAAACTTGTTTAAGCTTTTCAAAATCAATATTGTCAAAGGGGTCTTTGTCATCAATTTCTGATTTAGAAGCTTGTTCCTTAAGAATATGTAAATTTCTAGGGTTCAATACTTGTTATAAATTTTGTAATACGAGTACTAGAGCTAAAGTACTACTTAATAAACTCAATACTGGAGTAATATCTTTCATAGCTTCAAACCAAGGTCTTCTCCATGGTTCTATATATATGATGTCTCCTGGTTCCATGGCAAGCATAGACTTTTTCATGCCACTGACGGTACTTAGGTTTATTTGGTAGATTTCAGGGTTTGCTAAATTACCTCTTATCAACTTAATGTTCTGAGCTTTACTACCGAACTCTATCCCTCCGGCTTCAGCAATGACCTCAATTAAGCTTGTGTTTTCATTTAGTAATGGAATTATTAAACCACCTACACCTCCTAAAACGACTACTCTTTTGTTGGCGTATGATAGTTTTACAAATGAATTTTTATAATATTCATCATACTTAACCTCTAGGATGGCTTCTGCTTCATTCAGCGTTAAACTGTCTAACTTGATTTCATTTATTATAGGGAGTTTTACCGTGCCATCTTGCTTGACTAGATAAGAGAAGGAAGTTTCTTTTCCTCGTGAACTTTGTAGCCCTTGTCCTTGTTGCAATTCATTATTTGGATCTACGATTCTCTCTCCTCGATTCGTATAGACTTCTAACATAAGCAGATCGTCTTTTTGAATAATGTAGTTTCGTTCTGCGTACTCTACTGCCACATTTAGATTTGCTTCTGTAAAATCATTGTCTAGCTTAAACATGATGTCTTGCTTGTAAGCCTTGCAAGACACTAGCAGAAGTAGCGAAGCGATAAATAGATGCTGTGGAAATTTTTTATTCACTGAAGTTGTATAACGGAAATGTTTTATAGCGCCTCTTGCGCTACTAAGAAGTCGTAATATAATTTAGTTATTAGTATTCATTGTTTGTTTTTGACAGAATATCTTGACTATGTGTCATGTATTGATTTATAATGATAGTTTCATCGAATTTCTGCTCAACTAATTCTCTACTATTTTCCCCCCATTCAATCAAATGTGATTCTTTCAATTCAATTAGTTTAATCATAGCGTTAACAAGACTTTCTGAGTCTTTTACTTTACAAAGTAGTCCGTTGTGTTGATGTTGGACTACTTCTCTACATCCAGGTACATTTGTTGTGATAAGGGGTTTGGACATGGCGGCACCTTCTAGTAAGGTTTTTGGTGTACCTTCTCTATATGAAGGGAGAACAATACAAGTGGCATGATCGATATGTGGGATGACGTTTTCTGTTTCACCTAAATAATCAATTGTCCCCTGATCGACACTTTGTTGTATTTCGTTCAATTTAATTCCACGAGCATGAAGTTCATCTAGTTGACCTAAAAGCTGAAATTTGACTTCTGGATAATCTTCTTTTATTTTTTTAGCAGCTTCAAGATATTCAATAACCCCTTTGTCAATGATCAAACGGGCAATCATTAGAAAGGTCTTGTTCTTTGGTGTTACTCTAGAACTTTTGTATTTGTCTAAATTGATGCCAGATCCAGGTAAGACATCCGTATTCAAGTTGGGAAGTGTAACCTGACTTAAAAAGTCCCTTCGATCATCTTCATTTTGAAAGAATACTAAATTGATGTTTTTGAATGCCCATTTGTAGAGTTGTTTGGCAATCGTTGATGAAATCCCTTTATTTAAAAACACAGTGCCGAGTCCGCTAACATTATTTATTACTGGAATCCCTAATTGTTTAGCTGCTATAGATCCATAGATGTTAGGTTTGATGGTGTAGTGGTAAATGATGTCAGGGGATATTTCCTTGTAAATTTTCTTGAGTTGAAAGACTAATATCAAATCTTGAATAGGGTTTGAACCAGTATTATTCATTTGTATCTCAATATACTGACACCCCATTTGTTGAAGACGTCCAGAGTAATCGTCCAAAGGAGCAATCGCAAACACTTCATGGCCAGCTGCCAAAAGAGAATGAATGAGGCCTGACCTGAAATTAAAAATGTTCCAAGAAGTGTTAATGGTTATAGCTACCCGCATATGGCACAAAAGGATTTATTGTAAAGCTATATTAAATCAAGATAATTGATGATTTTTGCAGAAATATTGAGTGAATGGGAGACTATTATTTAACATCAAAGGAAGTAGAGACAGCAGTGCTTATAGCGTTGACACCACAAGGGCAGTCAAACGAGAAGACTGAGGAGTATTTGGAAGAGTTAGAATTCCTGGCAAGTACGCTTGGTATTGATACCAAAAAGTCATTTGTTCAAAAACTGGAAAAGCCAGATATTCGAACCTTTGTTGGGAAAGGTAAGCTTGAAGAAATCAAAACTTTTGTTGTTGATCAAGAGATTGATGTGGTGATTTTTGATGAAGATTTATCTCCTTCTCAAATGAGAAACATTGAAAAAGAGTTCGAAGTAAAAGTCTATGATCGAAGTTTATTGATTTTGGATATTTTCTTAAAACGGGCGAAGACTGCACAAGCCAAGACCCAAGTTGAATTAGCTCGGAATCAATATTTGATGCCAAGACTTACAGGGATGTGGTCTCACTTGGAAAGGCAGCGTGGTGGTACGGGTACGCGTGGAGGAGCAGGAGAGAAAGAGATCGAGACGGATAGACGAAGGATACGGGATCGTATCACAGATTTAAAGAAGCAATTAGATAAAATTGACCTACAAGGGACAACCCGACGTAAGTCAAGAGCAAATGTTGTCCGAGTAGCTTTAGTAGGTTATACCAATGTTGGAAAGTCTACAATTATGAAGTTGCTTTCTAAAGAAGATGTCTATGCGAAAGATGAACTTTTTGCAACTGTTGATTCTACTGTTAGAAAGGTAGTAATTAATACTATCCCATTTCTGTTATCTGATACAGTTGGGTTTATTAGAAAGTTGCCACATAGTCTTATTGAATCTTTTAAGTCAACTTTAGACGAGGTACGTGAGGCAGATATTTTGTTACACGTTGTAGATATATCTCACCCTTCTTTTGAGGAGCAAATGCAGGTGGTCAATGATACATTAGTTGAATTGGGAGCTGGTGACAAAGAGATGGTAGTTGTCTATAACAAGATAGATCAGTTGTCAAGCCCTGAAGATGGTGAGGAATTTGATTTTACAAGTGGAATCGATACCACGTCAAAAAGTAAAAGCAATATCTTTATTTCTGCAGTGAAAAAGCAGAATGTGGGAGAGTTTAAAAGGATGCTTTTTGAGAAAGTCAAAAAGCATCACCTTCAAATATATCCTAATTATTTAGCGCCAGACTATTATTAATAGTCTCTAACGCATCTACAGCTATTCATATTTCTAGCGCTGATTACATCATGAGAAACCTCATTATAGTCAGCGTATAGAGAAATGAGTCCAGCAGTTCTTTTATCTCCTAATTCAGCATCCCAAAGGTGAGCCGTTTTACTGATATCGCTAAAGGCTCCTTGAACATTAGAAAACCCAGCCATCATGATATTTAAATTGCTTGACCCACCTTCTTTTAATTCTTTCCCAGCAGATTTATAACCACCAAAAGCGATCATTAATTCTTGCCATTCTAACTGTGTAGATAGATGCCATTCGTTTGGACATGCCGTTTTTGCAGATACCCAATTATAGAGTCTTCCAAATTTTCCACAGTAAGCAGGGTAATTTTTATAGCAGACCGAACCTTCCATTTCATAGTTCATGTTTTCTGCCATCCATTCTCTTTCGATAAAAATACCTCCTTCAAGTTCAATTTGAACTTTTACAGATTTATAAGATTTACCATCTCTGTCATCGGTAAAAGAGGTCACTTCTTGCGCTTGAGAGATATATGAAGCAGAAAAAAGTACAACTGCAAGTAATAGTGTCTTCATATTATTTCGTTTAGTTACTACGGGGATTGTTAAGGTTATCATTTGAATTTATGCTATTTCGTAGCTATGTCCAAAAGTATAAAAAAATACTGCAAACATTATTGATTTTGCACATTCTTGACATTTGAACTAAATTAAGGACCATTAAGCTCGTAATTTAGTTGTTATTTTAATAAAAGAGCCATCCAAACTTAAATCTATGAAGTCTTATAATGAATGGGTATATTCTCCTATATCATATATAGCCTCGATTGCAATTTGCATTTTGATGCTCAGTATCTTTGATATAGATACGCCTGAAGAGGAGAAGGTGACCAGGCAAATCGTAATTATTGACTACCCTGACACTAATTTTATTGACTTAAGCGAGATAGAAGCTGTTATTATTGATAGTGTCAATGCTGATGTTTTGATAGATACAGTGCTTATTGATCCTTTGGTGTCAACCGATGTTGTGATTGATTCCAAATTAATTGATCCTATTGATGCCAAAGAGTATTTGGAAGAGTTGTTAGCCAGTTCACCTATCTATGATCGCCCTTCAAAGAAGTCAATCATTAGGTATTATGTCAAGAATTTAGACGGTAAGAAGGTTAGAGGTCTTCAGAAGTATGGGTTTTATATTCATGATCGCCCGTCTAACCTTAAAACGACACATTCATCCAATGCTTTGTATTTAGGAGACTCTATTAAGGATAGTGATGTTTTGTTGGTGGCTTATGTGCTGCTAACAAATGGCGTGGAGTTACGGCATATAGCTGCTGCCAAAGCTCATGATGATTGGAAAGCAAACTCCATAGAAGTGGTGACAGATACGACCGTTCAAAACAATGAAATAATAACCTTGTCCTATCTGCTTGATAATTGGGGTGATCGCTAACTTTGTTTCATGTCTATTCCCCACTTTATAGAATTATTTAAACAGGCTTTAAAGCTAAGCCGCATACAAAACCTAGTAATAATTGCAGCTACGCAATACTTTGCTGCCATTTTTTTGGTGCACGGAATTCATCAATTTGAAGTGGTGTTATTAGATGTGAGATTCTTCGGA
Source organism: Reichenbachiella sp. (assembly GCA_051531955.1). Classification (GTDB taxonomy): domain Bacteria; phylum Bacteroidota; class Bacteroidia; order Cytophagales; family Cyclobacteriaceae; genus Reichenbachiella. Next base: position 15,884 of record JAOPTS010000014.1, on the reverse strand, counting down.
TTGGTATTGAGTACAGTGATCATTGCTGCTAGCGGGTATTTTATTAATGATTATTATGATGTTAAAATTGACCTAATCAATAAGCCGGATAAAGTAATCGTAGGTAAGAGTGTTAAAAGGCGTCCAGTATTGTTAGGGAATTTGGTCTTAAATGGAATAGGAGTTTTAATGGGAGCTTGGGTGTCTATTTGGGTTGGGGTGGTAAATTTTGTTTGTGCTTTTTTACTTTGGCTTTACTCCAATCAATTAAAAAAAATGCCATTCATCGGTAATTTGCTGGTAGCACTAATGACTAGTGCTGCACTATTGATCATTGCCCTTTATTATAGGTCTAATGAATTGTTGCTTTTTACTTATGCTCTATTTGCCTTTGGTATTACTATTATAAGAGAGATCATCAAGGATATAGAAGACCGTAAAGGAGATGAAAGTTTTGGAGGGAAGACATTGCCGATTGCAATAGGTGTACGCAACACCAAAATGGTACTCTATTTCTTTATTCTAATATTTGTGATTGCCATATCAGCATTTTTAATCAAGGTTAATAACATTATCCTGATCAATTATTTTGCATTAATGGCAATCCCAATGTTGTATTTTGTAATACTATTGATCAAAGCAGATACAAAATCTGCATTCTCAAACTTGAGTCGGTATTGTAAATGGCTTATTGTTGCAGGGATTTTCAGTATGGTACTAATAAGTTATTAAATGGGAAAGAAAAAGATAGCCATTTTGGCGTCCGGGAGTGGGACAAACGCAGAACAAATAGTAAAACATTTTGCAGGTCATGATGAGGTGGAAGTCTCTTTGATTTTATCAAACAAGAAAAATGCGTTTGTATTAGAACGGGCGAAAAATCTAGGGGTAGCTAGTGGTGTTTTTGATAGGTCACAGTTTTATGAATCTGAAAAAGTGTTAGATGATTTAAAGAAACTAGGTATTGAGTATATTGTATTGGCCGGCTTCTTATGGCTTGTCCCTCTTTATTTAATAAAAGGGTATAGCGGGAAAATAATAAACATACACCCTGCATTATTGCCGAAATATGGAGGTAAAGGTATGTACGGAAGTAAAGTTCATGAAGCAGTAGTTGCTAATCAGGAAAAAGAAAGTGGGATCACCATTCATTTAGTAGATGAAATCTATGATAATGGGGAGGTATTGTGTCAGGAGAAAATTGAGGTTACTGAAGAAGATACCGCAGATGCCGTAGCAGCAAAAATTCATCTAAAGGAGTATGAGTATTTTCCTAAAACTATAGAGGAGTGGATTCTTAATTTAATAGAGCGATGAGTTATTCAATTAGGTTGGCAGAAGAGTCTGATTTTATGGAGATTATTGCGATGTTCAAAGAATTTGCATTATTCGAAAAGGAACCAGAAAAAATGACCAATACAGTCGAGCAGATGCTTGAGGAAAAGGATTTTTTTAATTGTTATTTGGCCATAGATGGTCAAGGGAAGATGGTTGGTTATGCTACCTATTTTTTGTCTTACCATACCTGGGTGGGCAAGTGTGCCTATATGGATGATCTATATGTAAAGGAAGCTCACCGAGGTGAAGGATTAGGCACTAGGCTCATTTCGACTATAATTGAAAAGGTGAAAAGTAAAAAGTGCAAAAAGCTGAGGTGGCAAGTGTCTAATTGGAACGAAAAAGCACAAAGTTTCTATAAAAGCATCGGTGCTGAAATCAGAGAGGGAGAGTGGAATTGTGATTTCTACATAAAGTAATTGACTAGTGGTTTTATGCTAGTTTAAACATGAAGGAACAGCTATTTTTGGAGTGTAATCTTTTTTGAAATTTCATTTATCTGTCAATTAAATAAGTAGCTTTGCAGCTTATTTTTAATGAGTAGAAATGGGGTCGAAAAAAATTAAATCAGCACTTATATCTGTCTTTCACAAAGACAATCTTGATCAATTAGTTAAAGTTTTGGCAGCTAATGATGTACAATTGTATTCTACAGGCGGTACACAAAAATTCATTGAGGACTTGGGTATAGCAGTTACTCCAGTCGAAGAATTGACTAGTTATCCATCTATTTTTTCTGGTAGAGTTAAGACGCTTCACCCTGCTATTTTCGGTGGGATTCTTAATAGAAGAGATAATGAAAGTGATATAGCTGAAAAAGCAGAACACAACATTCCTGATATTGATATGGTGGTTGTGGATTTGTATCCATTCGAAGCAACAGTAGCTAGTGGAGCAGCTGAAGCTGATATTATTGAAAAAATCGATATTGGAGGAATTTCTTTAATAAGAGGAGCTGCCAAGAATTTCAATGACGTTTTGATTGTTTCTTCAATGGAGCAATACAGTGAAACAATTGAAATGTTGGGAGAGCAAAAATGTGAGACTTCTTTAGAACAAAGAAAAGCATTTGCAGGAAAGGCATTCGATATTTCTTCGCATTATGACAGTGCTATTTTCAATTACTTTAGCAAAGACGGGCAAGAGCCTTCTTTCAAACAAAGTGTTAGAAATGCTAGTCTATTGAGATATGGAGAGAATCCTCATCAAGCTGGAACATTCTTCGGTGATTTGACCGAGCTGTTTGACAAGCACAATGGCAAAGAGCTGTCATACAACAACCTTGTTGATGTTGACGCAGCAGTTAACCTGATAAGAGAATTTGAAGGGGAGACTGCTTTTGCTATTATCAAGCATACCAATGCTTGTGGGGTGGCCAAAGGAAATACTGTTAAAGATGCTTATTTGAAAGCACTTTCTGCTGATAACATGTCAGCATTTGGAGGTGTTTTGGTTACTAATGAGAGAATTGATTTAGCTGCAGCTGAAGAAATAAATAAACTATTCTGTGAAGTATTGATAGCACCAGGTTATGATGCTGATGCATTAGCGCTATTGAAATCTAAGAAGAATAGAATAATCTTGACAATAAAGCCAGTTGCACCTCAGCAAAAGCAATTCAAGACTTTGTTGAACGGAGTAATCATGCAAGATGGAGATTTCAAGACGGATCAAAAAGAAGACTTGAAGACGGTGACTAAAAAGGAACCAACCACTGATGATGTAGAAGCAATGATCTTTGCTTCTAAAGTTTGTAAGCATACCAAGTCTAATACAGTAGTATTTGCGAATAAAGAGATGATGTTGTCAAGTGGTACGGGTCAAACAAGTAGAGTCGATGCTTTGAGACAAGCGGTAGAAAAGGCATCTAGTTTCGGAATAGAATTAAAAGGGTCAGTGATGGCATCTGATGCATTCTTCCCATTCCCTGATTGTGTAGAGTTAGCAGATAACGCTGGTATTGTAGCAGTTATTCAGCCAGGAGGTTCGATCAAAGATCAATTGTCGATTGACTATTGTGACGAGCATGGAATGGCAATGGTCATGACAGGCACAAGGCATTTTAAGCACTAAGAAGTATTTTTTTAGTTGAGAGTATAAATATTTTTGATTGCGAGTGGATTTGTTCGTAATTTGTGTGCTTCCAATCAGCAATAATTTTTTGAGTAAACGGAGTTATGGGAATATTTGATTTTTTTTCGAGTGATATCGCTATCGATTTAGGTACTGCGAACACCCTTATTATTTGTAAAGATGAAGTGGTAGTGGATGAACCCTCTATCATTGCTATCGACAAATCTAAAAATAAGGTGATTGCAATTGGACGCGAAGCGATGCAGATGCATGAAAAAACTCATGAGAGTATCAAAACGATTCGTCCTTTAAAAGATGGTGTGATTGCTGATTTCCAAGCTGCAGAATCTATGATACGTGGTATGATCAAGATGATCGACAAAGGTAAGAAACGATTAATTCCTGTTTCTCATAGAATGATTATTTGTATTCCATCAGGAATTACAGAAGTAGAAAAAAGAGCTGTACGTGATTCTGCGGAGCACGCAGGAGCTAAAGAAGTATATATGATTCATGAGCCTATTGCAGCAGCGATAGGTATCGGCATTGATATCGAACAACCGATTGGTAGTATGATTGTAGATATCGGAGGTGGTACTACAGAGATTGCAGTGATTGCATTGTCTGGTATTGTCTGTGATCAATCTATCCGTGTAGCTGGAGATGCCTTCAACAAGGACATCTTGGATTACATGAGACGTCAACATAACCTTCTCATTGGTGAACGAACTGCTGAGAAAGTAAAAATAGAAGTCGGTTCTGCATTGACAGAATTGGATGAAGGTCCAGAGGACTATGATATCAGAGGACGTGATTTGATGACAGGTATTCCTAAAGTAATCAAGCTGTCTTATTCAGAAGTTGCTTTTGCAATCGATAAGTCTGTGTCTAAAATCGAAGAAGCAGTATTAAAAGCCTTGGAGATTGCACCTCCAGAATTGTCAGCGGATATCTATGATAACGGTATCTACTTGACAGGTGGTGGAGCATTGTTGAGAGGGTTGGACAAGAGATTAGGAATGAAGACTAAGTTGCCTATACATATTGCAGAAGATCCATTGAAAGCAGTAGTTCGAGGAACCGGAATTGCCCTGAAGAGAATTGATTCTTTCAAGTCAGTATTAATGAGTTAATAAATGGGTGTTCTTTTTCAGTTTCTATTCAAGTATAGAACATTTTTATTGTTCGTTGTCTTGGAGGGATTCTGCTTTTGGATCATTGTTAACAACAATAGTTACCATCGTGCCGAATATTTCACTTCATCAAATAGATTAGCGGCTAGCATTTACAACACTTTCAATTCAATTGAAGAGTATTTTGAGTTAAAACAGCACAATGTTGAGCTGGCAGCTGAAAATGCCATGCTCAAGCAATTGCTGTTGGTGGGAGGTGATACCAGTAAAATAGTGTCAATAGAAAAAGATACCATTGACCTTGGCTTATCAGCCAAGGTGATTGATAACTCCATATTCTACCACAATAATTTTATTACTATTAATAAAGGTAGCCTTGATGGAGTTTTACCCAAAATGGGAGTAATTGGCCCCAATGGTATCGTGGGTCAGGTAAAAGATGTTTCAAGTCACTATGCAACTGTAGTGTCAATACTTCATAGTAAGTCTTATGTCTCATCTAAACATAACAAGTCCAACGCGTTGTGTACGATTATTTGGGATGGAGAAGATCCAATGTTAGCTAGTATCAAGTATTTGCCAAGACATATCAATTTGGCTATTGGAGATTCTATTTCAACCTCAGGATATAATTCGATCTTTCCAGCCAATGAAATGGTGGGAATAGTGACCGAATTGAGTTTGACTGATGCCGCTACTTTTTATAATGCTAAAATTGAACTGACGACTGATTTTTACGAATTGAATACCGTCTATTTACTTTCATTACAAGGTAAAGAAGAAATTGATTCATTAAATAACCTGGTTGAACATGAGAGGGAGTAGTTTGATCAGTAGCATATTGGGTGTCATCTTATTAGTGCTGGCACAGGTTACCTTGTTCAAAAATATGGTGCTGTTTGACGAGGCATTTTGTTTCGCATATGTCATGATATTCTTATTGATACCTGTTGATACAGGTAGTTTGATACAATTGTTAATTGCCTTTGTCGTCGGGTTAGTCATCGATACATTCTATAATACAATGGGGATGCATGCTGCAGCCAGTGTGGTATTTGTTTTTATTAAAATTTATTGGATTCCCATTATGACACCCAGTGGGGGTTATGATGCTGGGTCACGGGTTAATCTGCGTAACCAAGGATTGCAATGGTTCTTGACGCTGAGCTATCCTTTGATTTTGATTCATAGTATAGTACTATTATTTATCGAATTTGGAGGTTTTGACATGTTCTATTTTACCTTGTTAAAAGCATTTTATAGTTCATTGTTTACCATGTTGATGGTGATGATCATTCAGTATTTGTTTTATAGAAAAATGAATTAGGATGAATGAGAACAGAAAGTATGTAATTAGGTTGTTTGTCCTAGGGATAGCTTTTGTTTTCCTAGTTAAGCTGTTTTCTATTCAAATTTTGGATGATAATTATAAGGCAGCTGCTGAGAATAATATTATTCAAAAAGTGATCGAGTACCCTTATCGAGGATTAATTTTTGATAGACACAACGAACTGATTGTTCATAACAAACCCATCTTTGACTTGATGGTGGTCCCAAAGGAAGTCAGCGTTCCTGATACTTTGGCTTTTTGCAAGTTGTTGAATATTACGGTGGATGAATTCAATGAGAAGATTAAAAAAGCCAAAAGGTACTCTTATCTACAACAATCTCAATTCGTAAAACAGATATCAAGTGAATGGTTTGCACAAGTAGCGGATCAACTAGTAGATGTCAGAGGTTTTTATCCTAAAGCCAGAACAATTCGCGGTTATGATCAAAATAATTTGGGGAATGTCTTGGGTTATATTGGTGAAATCAGTCAACGAAATTTGAAACGGGATACCTCTAATTCCTATAGAACGGGAGATTACATGGGAATCACTGGGTTGGAATCTTCCTATGAGAATCAATTAAGAGGGAAACGTGGGATTCATTATAAAAAAGTAAATGTTAGAGGAATAGACAAAGGCTCTTTTAAAAATGGTGAGATGGATACTTTGTCAGTACCAGGCGAAAACTTACGTCTAGGAGTAGATCTAAAATTGCAGCGCTATGCGGAAAAGCTTATGGAAGGTAAGGTCGGTAGTGTAGTGGCGATTGAACCTTCTACAGGAGAAATTTTGGCTTTCGTTTCAGCACCGACTTATAATCCAGGTTTGTTATCTGGTAGAGGGTTTAGTGATAATTATCGAACGTTGACAAAAGATAGCTTGAAGCCACTTTTCAATAGGCCATTAATGGCAATGTACCCTCCAGGATCTATTTTTAAGATTGTCCAGGCTTTGATTGCTCTGGAAGAAGGTGTCGTTGGTGCTAAAGAGCAGATATATTGCGATGGAAGGTTGATTGGAGATCATGCTCCTCCAGGTTCCTATGACATGCATAAAGGGATCATGTATTCTTCTAATAATTATTTTGTAAAAGTATTTAGACGATTGATCAATGGCAATGTTCAAATGACACAAAAGGAACAGTTCAAACAGGGGCCAATCGGCTTGGCCAATTGGGAACAAAGAATGAATGATTTTGGTCTAGGTAATGTCTTGGGGGTGGATTTACCAAATGAGAAAGCGGGTAATGTCCCGAGCCCTTCTTATTACAATCGTATATATGGAGCAGAACGATGGAAAGTTTCTAATTTGATCTCGTTGAGTATCGGACAGGGAGAAACGTTACTAACTCCTATCCAAATGGCCAATCTTGCAGCTATCATGGCCAATAAAGGCCATTATTACCGTCCACATGTGGTGAAATCAACTGGCTCATCCAATTATATAGACCCATATTATACCGAAAAAATTGAAACAGGAATAGGTGCGGAGCATTTTCCAGTGGTGATTCAAGGTATGCGTGATGCCTTGTATGGTACCGCACCTCGTGCGATTATTAATGATATTGAAATTTGTGGAAAAACTGGTACGGTGGAAAATCCACATGGAGAAGATCATTCAACATTTATGGCTTTTGCACCAAGAAATGAGCCAACGATTGCGATTTCTGTCTATGTTGAAAATGCAGGTTGGGGTGGTAGAGCTGCTGGGATAATATCCAGTTTATTGATAGAATCTTATGTTAGAGGAGAGATCAAGAGACCTTGGTTGGAAGAGTATGTACTTAAAGGAGATTTCGGAGATTGAGAACTAATAGCATTTTAGATCGAATTGATTGGCTAACTGTAGCGTTGTATTTCGCAATGGTGATGTTGGGGTGGACCAATATTTTTGCAGCGGTCTATGACGAGGAGACCAATAATCAAATATTCTCTTTGTCATCCAATTCTGGAAAACAATTGGTTTGGATAGGTACTTCTATCCTCATTATTATCGCAGTGATGAGTTTGGATTTCAAATTCTATGACTCTTTTGCCTATATAATATATGGGGTTATGATGTTTTTGTTGATCGCAGTTTTGGTTTTTGGTCGTGAAGTCGCGGGGTCTACCTCATGGTTTCAGCTAGGAAGTTTTAGGTTTCAACCTTCTGAGTTTACCAAGTTTGCCACAGCGCTAGCATTAGCCAAGTACCTAGGAGACGTACATACCAAGATGGAAAAGTTGAAAACGCAAGTCATTGCAGTGGGTATAATGGTTTTGCCAATGTTGCTCATTGTATTGCAAGGGGATGCTGGGTCTGCAATGGTATTTGCAGCGTTTTTTATAGTGTTGTATCGTGAGGGAATGTCTTCTGTTTATTTCATTATTGGTTTATCATTTGTCATTCTTTTTGTGTTAACACTACTGGTGAGTAAGACCGTTATTTTTATTATAGCGGGAGTTATAGGACTGGTAGTGATAGGCACTTCTATCAAATATCCTAAGCGTATCATTGTTACTTTGGTCGTCATATTTACAATAGTAGTGACTGTAATTAGTGTGGATTTTATCATGAAGGATGTTTTGAGACCGCATCAGCGAAATAGAATGATTTCTCTAATTAATCCAGACGCTGATCCATTGGGTGCTGGATGGAATGTTACTCAATCTAAAATTGCGATTGGCTCAGGCGGTTTTTTTGGAAAGGGCTTTTTGGAAGGAACTCAGACTAAGTTCGATTTTGTGCCAGAGCAAAGCACGGATTTTATTTTTTGTACTTTGGGTGAAGAGCGTGGATGGCTAGGTAGCTTGGTACTGATTGGCTTATTTGTGACGTTATTTTTTAGGATTTCGATCATTGCCGAACGGCAAAAGACCAGTTTCTCCCGTATCTATGGTTATGGTGTCTTAGCAGTCATCTTCTTTCACTTTTCAGTGAACTTGGCTATGACAATAGGCTTGTTTCCTGTGATAGGGATACCTCTACCATTTTTTAGTTACGGAGGTTCATCACTGTGGTCTTTTACAGTACTATTATTTATTCTACTAAAGTTGGATTCACATCGAATGCAGGTATTGACAAGGTAGTTATCTGAAACGTTTGAAAATTAATTTTAAAAGCTCCTTTACTTCGTCAGAGTTCATGTCCCAAGTATACTTTCGAGAATAGTTTTGCACGAGCAATTCAACAGAACTGTCAAAGGAATCGGAACCTTCTATTTTCTCAAGGGCAAGTTCAAAATCTGATTCATTCCCTTCGAAGAGGTCGTTGACGAACATGTATCGCTGATTGATATTGATAGAGCTTACCAATTCTGAAGTTGGTTTTTGCTCATGAGTTGTAGCGATAGTCTCAGGCTTGTCTTCATCTTCGTATTTGTCATTCAAAGTTTGAATGTCCCCTTCTGAGAACTGCTCATTGAGGCTCTTTATTTCAGAGCTTTGGACTTCAACTTCTTTTTTAGATGGCTGAGGCGTTAATGTAAATTCTTCTTTTGGATCCTCAACTTTTACTATTGGTTCAAATTTTAGTGCAGGAGTAGGCTCTTCAATGATTGGTTCTTCTATTTTCGGCTCTATTGTTTTACGAGGCTCTGTAACTACCATTTCTTCCAAATTGTCAAAGAAGCTAGTGTCTTCGGCAACGGGCTCTGGACTTAGTTTTTCTTCAACCAAGGTGGGCGTTTCTACCTCTGATTCTGTAGTATTAGGTAGATCTGATTCAAGCACTTTGAGTTCTAGAGCATTGTTGAAAAGTTCTTCAATTTCTTTTTGTTCTGAACCATCAGTTAAGAAATTATCAACCGTGTTTTTGATCAAGCTTTCTAATATTGGCATTTCACCTGAAATGCTTTTGTCCATATTGATACTCAACTCATCAAACAGGTCTTTGTGAATTTTGAAGTATTTCCCTGCAGCTTTGAATTCCTTGATGTTGTCTTTGTGAGACAATTTTTTTAATTCTTTTAGGTAGAATTCTCCTGGTGAATACAGAAGTTGTAAAGATGATTCAATTGCCTTTTCCAATAGAGGAGCGAAATCTCCCTTACCAATTTGGATATGTTTGGATAAGGTGTTGGCCAATGTTTTTAGCGAACTATTTACTTCTTCGTTTTTATAATCGAAGTAAGGGCTTTTTAAGCTTTTGATTTCTCCTTGCCACTGGTCAAACAATACCTTCAACACGAAGAAGTTGACCTGTTTTACAGGTGATAATGAGATAATTTGGTGACCAGTTATTTTTTCGTTTGAACTGAAAAAATCATCCAATAAAATCTTAGCATATGACTGACTAAACTGGACTGTGGCTTCTTGATTTAATTTGCTTGCGTGCATAATATTTACTTACTTTTGCTAAGTTATAGAATATGCCGAAAATCGTTGTACAAAACCTCTTCAACAAAGAAATTTTCATTGAAGATGAAGGTAAAAATGTTTTAGAAGCTATCCATCAGTTTGGTATTGATTGGATGCATGCCTGTGGAGCAAAGGGAAGGTGTACAACTTGTAAAGCGGTTGTTCTGCAAGATGAGGGGAACTTTTCTGAGCTAAGTCTAGTAGAAATCAAGTTTAGGAGTCAAGGAAAACTAAAGGATAACGAAAGATTGATGTGTCAATGCAGGGTCATAGGTGACGTGATGATTAAAGTGGCAGACGAAAATAAATTCATGCACATGGATTATTCTGACTAAAACATATGTTTATAGAACCTAGTATAGATCAAAAGAATTCGGGTGGCTCGTTGGGTTGGATCGAAGTGATTTGTGGGTCTATGTTTTCTGGGAAAACTGAAGAGCTGATCAGAAGGTTGAATAGGGCAGTGATTGCTAATCAAAAAGTTGAAATATTCAAACCCGCTATAGATACTCGATATCATAGTCGTGATGTTGTATCTCATAATGAAAATGCTATTCGTTCAACTCCTGTACAGTTTGCTGGAGATATATTATTATTGGCTGGAGACTGTGATGTTGTAGGGATAGATGAGGCGCAGTTTTTTGATGATGAGTTGGTTAATATTTCTAGGACGTTGGCCAATGATGGAAAGAGGGTAATTATTGCAGGTTTAGACATGGATTTCAAAGGGTCACCGTTTGGTCCTATCCCTGCATTGATGGGAGTTGCAGAGTATGTGACCAAAGTGAGGGCGATCTGTATGAAATGTGGTGGTGTAGCTTCGTTTTCATTTAGATTAAATGATACAAAAGATCGTGTACTTTTAGGAGAGCAAAATGCTTATGAAGCTAGATGTCGTAATTGTTTTTACCAAGATTTTGATTCCAATGCTTAGGTTGTTTATTTTATTAATTTTCGTTTTGCCCAATTATTTGGCAAATTCTCAAGCGCTCATATCGATGGGCTCTTGGCGGACGCATTTCAATTATGAGAAGGCATTTTTGATTGAGACTTCTGGAGATAAGATGTTTGCTACATCGTCTAATGGTCTCACCATTTTTGATACCGAAGATAATAGCCTGTCTAACCTTTCCAAAGTAGATGGATTGAGTGATTCAAAAATCAGCGCTCTTACTTATATCGGCGAGACTAATCAAATGCTGTTGGGGTATGAATCTGGAAATATCGATTTAGTCACATCTGAGGGTATTAGTAATTATCGAGTTTTGATAGATAGTGATGTAGTGGACAACAAGGCTATTGGTCATATTTCATTTTACGCAGGGAATTTTAATTTGTCGACTGATTTTGGTGTGCTGGTATTCGAACCAGAAACAGGTTCGATTAGAGACTCTTATCGAAATTTAGGGGAGAATGGAGAAACTACCCCAGTCTATGAATCAGTAATTCTTGATGATAAGATTTACTTGGCTACAAATACCGGCGTGTTAATGGGTGATTTGGCTTCTGGGGATAATTTACAAGATTTTAATAATTGGATCCGATTTGTTGGGTCACCGGTTTATAATCAAAACATACGCTCTATTGCTAAATTAGGGGGAAGCATATATGCACTATCGTCAGGGTTGATCTATAAGTTGGACGGGAATGTTTGGGATTCAATCGTATATAACCCTGATGAAAATTTTATAAGGTTGAGATCATCAGAGCAAGAATTGATAGTAGTGAGTAATCATGCTTTAGACTTATTGAATGGAATTGGGGAGTTAACTAACATCATGGAGTCAGAGGATCAATTTCCTAATGACGCAATTTATGATGAGAATGGTAATTTGTGGTATGCTGATATTGAGAATGGAATGAGTACTTGGACCAATAACGAACCACAACGATATGTTTTACCAGGGCCTTTGTCTGATAACAGTAATAATTTGAAGTTTGATAGCGATCAATTAGTAGTGTTTCCTTTTTTAGATGAAAATAATGGTCAAGGATATGGTTTTTTTGACGAGGGAAGGTGGGGTGAAAGTACTCCAGCTGATCTTCTTGGAATCGATAATATCTCAGGTGTATTGACAATGGGGCCTCAAAAGTATATTAGCAGTTTTGGAGATGGTATTTTGGATAGTACCAATCAAGTAATCATCGACGAAACCAACAGTCCATTAACAAGGGTTGATGGAAATGTCTTGGTGACTGGTTTGGCATCTGATGATGAAAGTAATCTTTGGATTAGTAATTTTAGCAGTTTGCCTCTTATCAAAATGGATGAATTAGGGAATTTTTCTTCTTATAATTTTTTGTTAAACGAAACTGATTATCCTAGATCAATTCAGATCAATTCATTGAATCAAATATGGATGAGTATAGGTTATGAGGATGGTAAAGGAGTACTTGCTTTTGATGGTGGTACTGAAGAATATCGAGTAATAAATAAGTCTAATTCTAGCCTGCCTTCTAATGAAGTTAATGGCATGGCTTTCGCTTTGGATGGTAGTATTTGGTTTGCAACAGATAGGGGAGTGGCATATTTCCCGTATTCATATGGGGTTATTACTGATATTAATGTAGACGTGCTGATTCCAATTTTGGACAATAATTATTTATTCTTAAATGAAAGAGTAAATGCTATCGAGATTGATGGCGGCAACAGGAAATGGATGGCAACTGCTGATGGTGCCTGGTTGTTCGATGAGAACCTTACTGAGATGATCTACCATTTTGACACTGATAATAGCCCGTTACCCTCAGATAATATTCTCGATATTGCAGTCAATATTGAGAGTGGAGAAGTGTTCTTTGCAACGGATGTGGGTATGGTATCTTTTCGAAGCGCATCTTCAACAGCTACCTCTAAATTTTCGAATGTAGCTATATTTCCTAATCCGGTATTGAACAATTTCAGAGGAATGGTAGGTATAGATGGATTGGCTTTTAACGCTACACTTAGAATCACAACCATTTCAGGAAGATTGGTTAAGGCATTGAATGGATCTGGTGGAAGCGCTGCTTGGGATGTAACTGATTATACTGGTCAAAGAGTTGAGACAGGAGTGTATTTAGTCTTTAGTGCTTCAGAGGATGGTAGTGAAACTTACGTAGGAAAAATCGCTGTGATAGACTAATGCAATGTTACACAAGACTAGAGGTATTGTTCTTAATTATATTAAATACAAAGAGACTTCCATCATTGCTAAGATTTATACGCAACAATTTGGAATGCAATCCTACATCATCAATGGCGTAAGGAGTCAACGTTCCAAGAAAGGTTTAGCACTGTTACAACCTTTAACCATTCTGGATATGGTAGTATATCACAAGCAGGGTAGGGGGGATGGTTTGCAACGGATTTCAGAGTATAAACCAACACTGACATTCACTAGTATACCATTTGAAATCAAGAAGTCATCAATGGCATTATTTATAACTGAGCTATTGTCCAAAATAACCAAAGAGGAAGAGCAACAAGGATCGATGTTTGAGTTTTTATTTAAGGTTATTCAATGTCTCGATACTCAAAAGTCAGAATATGAGAGTTTACATATATATCTGATGGTTCACCTGACACATTATATTGGATTTGGAATCCACTCTTTAGAAGAATTGGAGAATGACACAGTAATCGCTCACGTTAATACGGACTTAAAAAAGTTGTATTTATTGTTAGTAGGTCTGTATCAGTGTTCAATAGAGCATTCGATGATTGCAGATTCTAGGTTGCGAAGTGATTGTTTGAATTACATGGTTTGCTTTTATACACAGCATGTGGTTGGGTTCAAGGAGATGAAATCATTGGAGATTCTCAATCAAATATTTCGGTAGACATTGCGCTCTTTGCAGTAGATATGCTAATTTGAACTTCAATCAAAAAAATCAATGATGAAATACTTATCTCTAATAGCTGTAATAGGATTAATGTTCTCTTGTGGTCCAAAAAAAGAAACGAAAACTGTGGTTGTTGAAGAAGTTATGACAGAAGTTGCTATAGCAGATTCTGCTTATGTCTTTTTTAAATTTCCTGAAGACGGAGCTGTTGTAGGTAGTCCGTTATTTATTGAGATGGGTGTTTCAGGAATGGAAGTAGAACCAGCTGGAGCAGTTAAAGCTGGGTTTGGTCATCATCATATTTTGATCAATCAAACAAGCTGGCCTGAAGGACAAATTATTCCAATGTCTGATTCTACTTTACATTTTGGAAAAGGTCAGACTGATACAAGTTTAGAATTACCTGCTGGCGAGTACACACTTTCTTTGCAGTTTGCAAATGGAGTGCATGGATCATATGGTTCTGAAATGGCTTCATCTATTAAAGTGACAGTAGAATAATAAACATTCAGTTATGAGTGAATTCTTGTACAACGAAGTACCCTCTTTGGATCTAGCAGATTTTGTAGAGGGTACATCTGAACAAAAAAGTAAGTTTGTAAGAGATTTGGGACATGCCTATCAGAATATTGGTTTTGTTGCGATCAAAAGTCATGGGTTGTCAGGTGACTTGACGACTTTGCTTTATGAAAAAATACAAGCTTTTTTCTCTTTATCGGAAGAAGTGAAAACGAAGTATGAACTTGCTGAGTTGTTTGGTCAAAGAGGCTATATCGGGAAAGGGAAGGAGCATGCTAAAGGAAGATCTACTGGTGATTTGAAAGAATTTTATCATGTAGGTCAGGAAGTAACCGATGGGGATAAGATTAAAGAGTTATATCCAGATAATATTTGGCCTGATGAAATTAAAAATTTTGCTGAAACAGCTATAGAAGCCTATAAAACTTTAGAATCCACCGGTAAGCAAATGCTGCGAGCTATTGCCTTGCACTTGGAATTGGAAGAAGACTATTTTGAGCGGAAGGTGCATAATGGTAATAGTATTTTAAGACCGATACATTATTTCCCAATAGATAACGCGGATGATGTGCCAGAAGACGCTGTAAGAGCTGCAGAGCATGGTGATATCAACTTGATTACGTTGCTGATGGGAGCAAGTGCTGATGGCTTGCAGGTTAAACGAAGAGATGGGGAATGGATTCCTATTACCGTGTTACCCGATCAAATTGTTGTTAATGTTGGTGATATGCTGTCTAGACATACTAACAACAAATTGAAATCGACGATTCATAGAGTGGTTAATCCAACTAAGGAAAAAATGAAGTCGTCAAGATATTCTATCCCATTTTTTATGCACCCTCGTGCAGACATGGATTTGTCTTGTCTTGATAATTGTATGGGTGAGAAGAATCCTAAACTATATGAAGATATCACGGCAGGAGAATTTTTGCATCAAAGATTAGCAGAAATAGGGTTGAAAAAATGACAATCAAGAAGGTACGATACTATATTTTTTTAAAGGATGTGGTTGTCTTAGCCCTGACAGCTTTTGGCGGTCCACAAGCGCACTTTGGTATGATGTTGGACATGATGGTTAAAAAGAGAGCTTATCTTGATGAAAAGAACTTTATTGAGCTACATGCGCTTTGTCAATTTCTTCCAGGTCCTACTTCAACACAAACATTGACAGCTATAGGGTTCAAAGTGGGAGGGGCCAAACTGGCTTTTCTGACTTTGTTAGTATGGATTATTCCAGCTTTTATAGTGATGGCTACAGCTGGCGTGATGGTGTCTACTTTAGAAAACTATGATATCTCATTAGACTTTGCAAGGTATATTCAACCTATGGCAGTTGGTATTGTGTCTTA